>JBGAIN010000092.1:0-32325 GCA_044225505.1 Limisphaerales bacterium | reverse complement strand
AGCGTCCGATTCGCAAACCATGTATCGTCAACTCGTTGAGCATCCGAACCGTTATACCACTCAAGCCCCAACATCAGACTCTCGTCTCGCAAACCCATGGGTGTGGACGTTCCCACGACCCACTCCTGAGCCGGGACCGCCAAAGGTTGTCCAGACCGATTTTCAAACCGCACCGCGGCCCGCAGCAAGTAATTCGTGCTGGGCGAAAAATCCTTCACAACGTGCAAGCCGTTGGTGAGGATTTTCTCGGCGCGCACGCCGGTCGGGGTCTTGGTGAGCGTGAAAACGCCGTCACCCTGCAGGGCTGGACCTCCCAAAATCGCCAGGATTGGCGTCGGAGCCGTGGCGTTTAAGGTTGCGAGTTGCGTCGATTGCTCACGCGCGCTTTTCCGGCAGTCGACATTGGCCCGATACTCCTTTAATTCGACGAACTTCAAGCCGCCGCCATGCGACGTGAAGGTATAGCGCGCATCCTGGTTTTCAATCGTTACGGTCTGCTCCACCGCCGAAGTCGCGAGAGGGACTCTTTCCGAAACCCCTGCGAGATCTGCAGGAACGCTAGCTTCGACCGGATTCGTCGCCGGGGAAGAGGCCACCCCCAAATCGATGTTTGTCGTGACGACATTGGTGTTCTGCGGCAGCACCGTGGGCGGGAACAATTTGTTGGTGAGTGGATACCACAACATCAACAAACCAAACGACGCAAAAAGAATAATCAGCGATTTACGGTCCATGACAGACTAGCGATTCGGTTGCGCCGCCGTCCCTGAAATGGGAGGCGGATCCGACTGAGCCCAACAACGATGAGTGTGTGACGGCACTGGGTCATTGCCGCAGTCTCCCCACGGATGGCATCGCCCGAGGCGCTTGAGCGCGGGTAACTCGCCGAAGATCGAACGAGCGCGTGAGCTGAACAACTCGGATGAAACCGGCATTGTCCAAGTGTGCCAAAAAGCACTGTTTTCGCGGGTGAAACCTTTACGGCAAGAATGGTTGCATTTCCAGGTTCACTCGATGGAGTTTGAGGAAGCGGCCTGATTTATAAGCCAAATAATCTCTCTCCACTTCCGCGAGTCCGCGGCCGACAATCGAGTTTCGGGCGATGAAGGACGGGGGCTGCGAGTTCACGCGGTGCATTTTGACGATGGGCGAAAATACGCAAAAGACGACGAGCTCGCGACCGCACGTTGGCCTTGCCAAGCTTCTTCAAGGTGACCACGCCCAGTCGCGAAACAGATTCACCGCTGAAAAGTCATCCAATTTGCGATCAAACAGCCTTTGCTCAGACGCCGCCCCTGTTCCCGAATTCGGGAAAACTCGCCTTTATGATGCAGGCGCATGCTTCGGCTAAATCGTAACCGGCTTGACGCGCCATTGCTCATGGGCACCCGGCTAGATCAAACTGGTGTCAGGCGTTTTCGTCCCACGCGCGCAGCGGCGGTGGAGCGTAGCGTCCCGCTCTTACTATCGTTGCGATTCAGAAAACCGTGCTGGCGCTTGCGCCGAATCTTGGACGGTTGATATTGACGTTTCATGCGTAACTCGTTCTATTCCATCGGTCAGTGCACTCCGTCCAGTTGACGAAGCTACCTCTCGACGGCGGTGCTACCCGTTCTCCACGGGAGGCGGGAGGATACCAGCGACCTTCCAAGTGTCAATCTTGATACGATCCAGACTTGAACTGCCTGGAAGGCCGTCTTGCCAATTGGTGAAACCGCAGGACAGCGGATCTACTTCGAGCCTTTGCTGTCGGCCTCGATTCCGAGCAACTCGACATCGAAGATTAGCGTCGAATTGGGCCCGATGATGCTACCGGCTCCTTGTTCGCCGTAAGCCCGGTCACCAGGGATAAAGAGCCTCCATTTGGATCCCACTGGCATTAACTGAAGTGCCTCGGTCCAGCCTGGGATGACGCCGTTTAAGTTGAATGTGGCAGGGCCGCCATGTTTTTCGGAACTGTCAAATTCGGTACCGTTGATCAAGGTGCCCTTGTAGTTGGCTTTAACGCTGTCTGTGGCCTGGGGTTTCTGACCCTTACCTTCCTTGAGGACTTGATATTGTACACCACTCGGGAGCGTCTTCACGCCGGTCTTCTTCTTGTTTTCAGCGAGAAAAACTTCTCCCTCTTTCTTATTCTTTTCTCCTAACTCGGCTTGTTTCCCCATGGCGTCCCGCTGTATCGCCATCAACGTGTCGCGCACTTCCTGTTCTGTCAGAAGCGTCTTGCCAGCGAATGCGTCTTTGAGCCCAGCCGCAAGCATGTCGGGATTTACTTCAAATCCTTGTTGCTGAATCTGCGGTTTGACGTTGGACCCGATCTGCACGCCAATACTGTAGCTAATCCGGTCTTTTTGATCCTTCAAAACAGGGGTTGGGTCCGCCGCCGTGGCCCGCATTGCCGCCGCACTCACCGCCATCGCAGCAAGTGCTACATACAGTTTCATTATTAATTATTTTCGTTAAGTCCCCCTGCAACAAAAGTTGTTCTCGCCGCTAGGAAGAGCAGTTTATGAGCAGGACACTACCCCGGTTCGAGCTCCAGTCAAGGTTACTCCCGACCTCCCTCCACGCCCTTCATTGAGCCCGAGGACCCGTTTCCATCGCGGACGGCGGCGAATTTGTGAGATTCGCCAGTGTTTGGAGATACTGGCGGGCAGTCTGATTCGTCGATTCCAAGCGGAGCACTTCCTGAAATTCCTGGGCAGCCTCCGTGAATCGGCGTTGCTTCGCCAGAGCCACGCCGAAGTTGAGGTGGGCGCGAGCATAGTCCGGGCGCTGCCGAACGACCACGGCGAATTGTTGTTGGGCTTCTGCCAGTCGGTTTTGGGCTGCCAATTCAATTCCCAAGAGGTAGCGGGCCTCCCAAAAGTTGGTGTTTAGATCAATCGCCGTCTGCAAACTGAGAAGCGCATGGGTCGACTGGTTCAACGAAGCCAACGCGTTGGCCAGCTTAAAGTGTTCGATCGCATCACCCGGCCTGGCCTGGACCCCACCCCGCGCGGAAGCCAATGTGACCTCCGGCTGGACTTTCGCTGCCTCGGCCAAAAAGGGGAGGGCATCAAAGGTTCGCCCTTGCCGCAAGAATAGGTCCGCCAAGGCGAGCCGAGCTGGGTCATAGCGGGGACGAAGGCGCACCGCCTCCAACAACAACGTCTGGGCATCCGACGGTTTACCTTGATGGAACAACGCTTGGCTCAGATGCAGCATGGCATCGACAATTCCGGATTCTTCTGCCAGCGCTTGTTGATAGTGCGATCGCTAAATCCCAATGGCCTCGGTTTGCTTCGATCAACCCCAAACCATGGTGGGCGTCCGCAAATTGCGGACGCCGCGCCAGCGCCTGTTGAAAGGCTTCCTCCGCTTCTTGGTCCCGGCCCAACTGCTGCAACAACAGCCCCATGTTGTTGTAGGCGGCCGCATGGTGAGGCCAAGCAGCAACCACCTGCTTAAACTCGTTCAGCGCCCCGGAACGATCCCCTTTAGCCGCCAGCACACGACCGAGATTCTCATGCAAGCGCGGATCGCCAGGGGAAAAAGCCACGGCATCGCGGCAGATTTGGGCAGCGCTTTCCATCCCATCCGGACGCAACGCGGGACGGAGCTCCGTGAGCCGCTGACGGTATCGGTCCTGGCGGGCTTGCTGGAACAACTGATTTGTAAATGGCGCCTCTAATAATCGCCGCTGCAAGCTCTCGTACATCTGGTATTCAAACCAATCACTCAAACCGAGGTGGTTCGCGCACGTTTCAGCGCTGGCCCAAACCCCGGTATCGCCCTTTCGGAGCGATGCGGGAAGCCGAAGCAGCACCTGGTCAGCAATGGATCGAGCCACAAGATAATTCCCGTCGAACTTGAAATGGACGTGATCAAAGAAGATCTCTTCGCCTGGAATCCCGTAGGGAAGACCCGAGCTTAGTTCTTTAACCGTGTCGCACAAATAGACTCCGCGGTCACGCCAGGCTTGGGAGGTTTGCTCGACAATCCCGTTGAGTTTAGAATCCGCTCGAAAACGGAGTGTGTCCAAATCACGGGCCGCCTCAAAGCTTGGCAGCGCTTCCTGGCGCTGATCCAGTCCCATGGAAACGTGGCCAAGCAAGAAATGGGCTTCGGCAAAGCGCGGATCCTGCGCCAGGCAGGATCGAAGGAGTGGAACAGCCTCCTGGAACCGGCCGCCAGCCGCAGCCGCCATTGCTGGTTCGTAAGACTTCTGCCAGGCCACTTGCTGGTCCGAGGTCCACCCGGACGGGTGCAGCGAACCAAAGGGAGCGCTGTCCTTTAGGTTGCTGGCGGTTGTGCAGAGGATCACCTCCGTTCCCGCTCGGTGGGCGGCGCGAACCATATCGTTGAGGTTCTGGCTAAACTCCTCGTAGACCTCGGCCATTTGTGGATCGTCCTGGCGGAATTGACGTTCCAGAAACATCTCCAACCCACGCCATGTCTGGGGCGCGGCGCCCGACGCTGTCAGGCGTGTTCTCAACGCATCCAGAAGTTGGCCCACGCGAGTGGTCCGCAGAACAAGGGACGCCCGCTTTAGCCAAAGCTTCGAACCTTGACCGCCAAAGATCGTTCCGGGTCCCAATGGCCCCGGAACTTCATTGTGCCCCATATAGACAACCCACAAATCTCCGTGGTGCTGAGCGCACTCTCGAGCCAACGGCAAAATGACGTGCGAGTTGATCGCGGTGAAGGCAACGTTGATGATCTCAAACCGGGTCTGCGGGAAGCGTTCGCGCAACAGCACTTCCAGGACTCGACTAAACGCAAAGGACGGCTCGGGATCCCCCATGGCGGCGGATTCGCCCATGACGAACACCCGGTACACCCCCGGCTCCTTGGTTGCCGGAAAACTGATCGGCAAAGGGCGTCGCGCTAGGCGCTTCGGAAAAAACCGCCTGCTAAACTGCTCGTTCTCAATGACGCGCTCCTTTCCGGCCACCTGAACCGTTTGGAAAAAACCTGTTGCGTAGCCATAGCCCGCCAAGCGCAATCCGCCCTCTAGCAAAAGCAGGAGGAGCACCGGCCCAAGAGTGAGCGCAAGCAAGCGAAACAGCCAAAGTCGACGCGGACTGATCTTGGCCCCGCTGGGCGGTGCTGCGGATGGGAATGTCGGGTCCGGTTTCAATGTGATAGAGCCAGGGTACTGACGGAAGGCCCAGTCAACAAGTGCAATGGCAGGCGGAGAGTTTAGGCCAAACGTAATCTTGATCAAACAAACCAAGCCTTGGACTCGGCGGGAGGCAACCTTGAAGCCCGGTGTTCCTCTGGGACCACCACACCCCCTCGACACTCACGCTGCCACGGCCTGTCCGGTCGAGACTGCGTGGAACGGAACGAGTCTCCGCCTGTCAAAGGTTCAGAAGGCGAGACACTCTAGGTCTTTCAACGGAGTAATGCTCGGATCCACGACTTTCGAGCTTATGAAAACACAAGGTTTTACACTTATTGAACTATTGGTAGTGATTGGGGTTACCGGGATTCTAGCTGGCCTACTCCTTCCCGGATTAGCCAGCGCCAAGGAACGAACCAAGGGCACTTTATGCATCAACAACTTCCGGCAGATCGGTTTCTCCATCGAGCTCTACCGGCAGGACGATCGCAACATGCGTTTCCCAAGCGGTATGAAGTTGGACGGGGACCGTTGGAAACCATACCCGCTTCCAGACGAATCGGAGTTTGCCCCCTACGCTCTCGGCGGCCGCGACCCGAAAGCGGTATTCGCCAATCTCTTTCCATCAGCGTCCCACCGGGCGCTTTACCCATATCTAAAGCCGTCGGAGCTGTTCCATTGCCCACGCGATGCCGGGCAGCGGCTTCTACCTTGGGGATCAACCCGAGCGTCGCTCAAACCATCGCTCTGGGAAACGGTTGGCTGCAGTTATCAATACAACTGTATCCAGGGAACTGTCCTTCCAAAACCACCGGGTCGCTTCAAACTCGACGCAGATGGAGGTCTGGAAAACAACTCCGACGGTTGGGTGCCAAACCCGACCAAGTTCATCCTGTTATACGAACCACCAGCGCGGCCCTACGGATATAAGGAAATCCTGGAATGGTACCAATGGCACCGGAGGGGAAAGGTCTCGGACATTGGTGACGTTAAGAAAGCGCCGTCATTCTTCTACTCTCCGACGCTTTACGTGGACGGCCACGCGCAGATGAACAATTTCTCGCGATCGCTGCAAGAGGATCCCGGATTTCCTTACGAGGAAACCAAAGACTGGATGTGGTACAAGCCCAAGCGACGGGACTGACTTCCTCATTCCAATGGCCATCGCGACACATTTGGAGTACCGAATCCGAATCGAACAATTACCGGCCTTATATCGGCAGCTGGGGATAGCTTTGATCCAGGCAGGGTTGCCGACGGCGCAGATTCAGGAACGGCTCGAGACAGACATTCAACTGGACTGCTGGGAATGCGGCATTCCCATCTCTGGCAAGGAGTTGGCCCTGGCGGCGTTGACGGATCCATCCAGTGACTTCGAAAGCGGTAAAGTCAACCGCCTCTCTTTGGGCTATTGCGCCCGCCGAGGATGCCAGTCCTACTATGTCGAAATAGTTGTGCGGCCGAGCGAAGGTGTCGATTGGTCGTCTGTCTGGAATTCAGCCGAACAAGCTTTGTCTGCTCGATCTGAACCAGAACTTCGGAAAGGCAACAAGTGCTGGTGGGTTGAGATTCTGATGGTCTTGGGAATACGACGCATGGGGTTGACGGTCGCCGCGGGCATCGTTCTGACTCTGTTCGTCTGGTATCTCCGAACCCCGCCGGCGTACTCCAAATATTCCCCCGAATACGGAGGCGCTGAGGTCTTTGGCGGAGTTCCGCAATAGCGCCTGCGCCAGTTTCAGACCGTCAGCGCACTCCGCACGAAGACCTCCTCACCACGGTCGTATTGGTTAAGCCTTTCAACGCTCTCGCGATCCCGTCCAGTGACCCTTACGAAAAACGCCCCGCTTGTCGCCCGCCGACGGAGCACGCAACATCAGCAAACTGTGTCGGACACCGGTTTTGGTCCAGTGTCGGCAGCCAAACCAGCTGCAAGGGAACACGACCGCGGTGACGATGACTCCGTAGGTATGATTGGTCAGACGATCTCCGTCCGACACCCGCCGACTTCCAGGGAGCTATTGGGAATGCTTGGTCCAATCTTGCCTAGATCCAAGTGAGAACCTGCTCGACTCACTGGAGGATCACTGGAGGATCACTCCAATGACGAGGATGGGGTCGAGCCAGGTGCTCGAACTCTGGTGAAAGCAAACCGGTTGCCCGAGGCCGGCGAACGACTTGGAAACCTCCGGCTCAGCTCGCCCTAGTCCGTGAGCACACCGTGTGCCTCACCCCTTTTCCGCGTCGCGATGGACCGTCTGCGGAGCGAAAGCCGGAAGGCAAATCGCCAGGTATTCCGCTCCCTCGGGATGAGGGGTGCTGTACTGAACCCACTCCCCGGCGCGCGTTAGGACCGCTTGCCCTGCGGACACTTCGATTATCCCACTTGCGTGCCGGACTTGAAGCCCGCCTTTCAGCACCACCGTGAACTCGTCGAACTCCGGCGTCTGTCCCGGTTCAATCCACCCACTTGGACTTGTCATGCGCGCGATGCTGAGCCGGGTTTCGCCGTTGTTGACTCGGCCGACGAACTCCTCGATGAGTTTCGGCGGTGTGCCTGCGGCCGTGATGCGTGTCGGGGTCGGGATGAGTTTCGGCATGGGACTACGCCATAGCCGACCTTGAGAGCTTTGACAAACCAAACGGAGTGCGGCGCTTTCAGCGGGGGCGACAGCTCGGGACTCCAAGGACTCACGTTGGGAGATTCCGTTTTACTTGCTGTTCAAAGCAAGGAGGTTATGCTGCTGCTAATGGATTCGTTGCCTCCGGCCGACCAGCACTGTCTTCGCGCCGCCGAAGGTTGGCTCGAGTTGGGAAATCCAACCGAAGCGCAGGCGGAGCTAGGGCAAATCAGATCCGATTCCCATCGGCATCCTGATGTTCTCCACTTGAGATGGCAGATTCATCGCAAGACCAAAGAGTGGACGGCTTGCTACGACCTTGCACGGGAACTCACGGAACATGCTCCGGACGATCCCCGAGCCTGGACCGCTCTGGCTCAGACTTTTTATTACACGTCTCGGATTCAGGAGGCATACGACCTGGCTATCTCCAAAATAACCCGTTTTCCCAAGCACTGGCCGCTTTACTACGACGCTGCATGTTACGCCTGTTTGACCGGGCGATTGCCCCAGGCGCGCCAGTTTCTGCAGCTGGCCTCCGCGTTAGGGAGCGAGGCCGAAGTGATGCAGTTGGCGGCGCATGATCCCGACTTGAAAGACCTTTGGAAAGCGCCTTGACCTTCGCAGTCGGGACGGCGTGGAGGGCGCCCTTTTAGGCAACCATGCACACGGAACTAGCCACCCTGTTTGGGCCGGAACCAAAGCGACTCCCAGTATCTTCGCTCGATATCGTAGACATCCGCTCCCTGCACGGGCGGCGAGTCGGCCTTCAGAATTCCGTAGCGCTTCATCTCCCGCACCCAATCTGAGCGAGGTTGAAAGGAAGGGACGTCGAAGCGGGTGATTCGGTCAAGCTGACCTTGCCCGGCCTTGCACATCCCGAGGAGGATTTGATAATCCGGATCCCCGGTGTCGGAAAACACCGCAGCGGATGTCGTTGCGTTGGTCGCGCGGCAGAGGCCCCATCCGCCTGCCTGGTTGCTGAGCGGAGCAAGGAGAAGCAACGATTTTTCGGGTCGAGACAGATTAAAGACAATGTGGCGGCTGGTGTTCAGCCGAGGATCACCCATGCTGGGTTGCCAGAACGACACGCCTCGCTCGTCGGAGAGAGTCTTGGGCAAAAGTCGTTCGGGCGCTTCGTGGCAATGGGCGCAACGTCGAGAAATCACCTCCGCTCCAGCCTGAGTCGTTGGCCAGTGAGTATCGGTCTCCACCAGTTGGTTCTCCGCGTAGGCTCCGATCATTCCCGTTCCCAGGGCGGCATAAGTTCCCGGGTAGGCAGCTCCGGATTCGATCCATAGGCGAAGCATCTTAAGTTCGCGTGGGCGTGCTTTGGCTCCATAATGCGAGCCGTCTACCAACCGCAGCAAGCGACTTGCCGAAGAGCCGAGTTCGCGCGGCGCATAGTTGCTGCGGGGCTGATTGCGTCCGTCGGAAAACAAGCGAGCAATGGTCAGCATGTAATAACTATGACTGAACATCGGGCCACGATCGCCCGCGAGAATCAGTCGACCTGCCCGTGGCCCTCCTTTGGCCGTCTTTTCGTAACCGTGACAGTCGACACATAGGGAATTGAGGATCGGTTGCACGTCACGCGGAAAATCAATGACCTCGGGAATGTCCGGAATCGGTTCGATCACACTCGGCGGCCGGCGGGTGGCCATTGGGACGAGGCGCGATGCGATCATCGCCGGGGTTTGGGTACGCTGCTCGTGACAGCCAACACAGCTCGTCGTTTCGCCCGGTTGCACGGTCAAGAAACTCTGCATCCGTTTGACGGATCGCTCGTCCTTATCCAGGGCGACAAAAAAGAAGCTCCGCAACGCAGGTAGTTCAAGATATGCCGAACCGTCCGGCTCGACGGGCACCGTGCCGACGATCCGTTCCAATGTAAATGTGCCCCCATAACTGATCGGGTCCATTCCACCGGTGTAATGAATAGGCATGGGTAGGGTTTCGAGGACGAGCAGACGCTTGATCTCGCCGCGCGGGATACCGGTCATGTTGCGTCCTTCATAGATGTCGCCCAAAATCAACCGTCCGGTCGCCTGATGAAGGTTAACCCGGTCTGCCACGACAACTTCCCTGGATCTTTCCACTAGCGGGCGGGGCTCGTGAAGATGCATCCCGGCGCGGACATCGTCCGTTGGCAAAGAAAAGACCGTCTCTTCCTTGCCGTGGTCATCCAGAAGGACCAAGGAAGCATTTCGGGCTGCCATAAAGCAGTGTTCGGAAAACGCCCACGGATCTCGAAACTGGTTGCCACGACTGACAGGCCGGGCAAATCCAGCCGCGTCCGGTCCGGCGCGCGGATCGACGATCGTAACGGTGCCAGCGTGCTCACGCTGCCCGTGTCCAGGTGAAAAAATGGCCAGCACTTGGTCGGAGTTGGGGATCGGTTTGGCGTCGATCATAACGATGCCCGGTTGGAGATTGCCGAACCAGACCATCTGGGCTGATCCGTCCGGATTAGCGGCCCAGAGGTGGTGATAGTCTACCTGGCTGCGATCGACGTATTCCCAACGAGTGTAGAGAATTCGCCCGTCTGGCAGCGGCCAGGGAGTATTGTCCTGTTCGTTGTTGCTGGAGATTGGCCGCACGCCTTGGCCATTCGCATCGCATCGATGGAGGACTGCGACCTGGGTCAACCAACAGTTAACCCAACGCTTGCAGCGTGTCGAAACAAACACAATGTCACCGTCTGGGAGGTAGGTAGGCTCGATATCGTCGAAAGCCCCGGTCGTCAACTGCCGCAGGCCGGTTCCATCCGCATTGAGCTCGTAGAGCAAGTAGTTTTCGGTCCCGCCTTTGCGATAGGAAAACAGCACTTTCCGCCCGTCATAAGAGACCTGCGGATCACGGATTCCACCCAACGGGTCATTCAGCAGTTCCGTCAAGTTGCTCGTGACCACGTTCCAGGCGTATAACTTGGCCCCCTCCCGCCAGGCCTTGCGAGCCGGGTCATGAGCATAGTAGCCGAGATTGGCATACCAATGCCCATCCGTTTCATTCATTTTGCGTGCGGCAAAAGCCACCGTTTGCACGTTTGCCATCGGTCCGTCGCGGAATGAGGTCAGCAAACTGGCGCTTGGCGCCGGTCCGGCCGCGGTTGAAAATCCCAACCACGAAAGTTGGAAGAGTAAGAGGAACCCAAGGAACACTCTGCGCAGACAGGAGGAAAGGATAGACGTTCCAGGACAATGCCGAATCGCAACACGAGGTGAAGTTTTCACAACGACAATAGACGCCGCTGCGTCCAAAGAGCTGGGGCTAAGGCAAATTCGACGAGCAACGCTATGACCTGGTTATTTCAGAAAAGTCCGCCAGTGGCAAGGAGCTTCGTTGGCCCATACGGCCGTTTAAGCCCGTCCGTTCACCGCTGTCGCGCCGGACCGCGAACGCGTTCGGTTAACTGGAATGATCGTGAATGATCCTCCACGGCCCCCCAACCCGGCGCATGATCAAGGTCGTTGTCCCACGTCTCACTACCTGGCCGTTGTCACGGTTGCGGTAGATACCGCGCACCAGCACTGCGTCCGGAGCGAGCACAGCGACGTCGATCTGCTCAAAGCTCAGCTCCAGCCGTGAAGCACGCGGGGCGAAGTTAGGTGCATAGAATTCCCGAATCGCTCGCCGCCCGACGAGGAGAGACTCGGGCAGAGCGAACGTCGCGCTTTCCGCATAGATTTCCAAAAAACCGTCCAGATTACCGGCGTTCCAGTAGGCCACCGACTGTTGGAACTCTGTCGTCACCTCGGCGGCCACGTCGGCTGACATCGGCGCTACGGGATAGTTTGGGCGTCGAGTTGGTTGGGTTCGACAGCCGGCACAACATCCTCCAAGGACCAGATAAAGCACCAAGAGCTCAGGCAAAGCCGATTTGGTCATCCAATTCCTCATGTGCATGACACCCCACATTAAAGCGACTATGTCCGCACTCAATGGAAAAGGAGCTGAGCTAAAACGGGCGGTAGCATGTCCGACAGGCACACTTGACGTGGCATAGGGTTTTCTCGAGACTCCGCAATATGTACAAGATCGTCGGAGCTGACCAGAAGGAGTATGGTCCGATAACGGAGGAACAGCTCAGGCAATGGATCACCGAAGGTCGAGCTAACGGGCAGACTATCGCGCGTTTCGAAGACGGTCCATGGAAGCCTCTGTCAACGTTTCCCCAGTTTGCTTCGATGCTGGGCTCGAGCCCGCCTCCTGTTGGATCCCCTCCCCCTCTTCCTTTGTCGAGTGGTGGGAGCAACCTTCCACCCAATACGAATGGGCTCGCGATCGGGGGGCTCTGTTGTAGCATCCTGGGACTGTTTTGCTGCGGACCAATTTTTTCTACCCTGGGATTGATCTTATCGGCGATCAGTTTGTCGCAAATCAACGATGCCCCCACCCGATATACTGGAAAAGGGGTGGCTTTGGCGGGAATTGCGATTGCCATCTTGGGCTATATTCTGTTTGCCATTTTGGTGTTCAGTGGTTTGTTGCGGCAAGGTCTTCGGCATTTTCAAGGTCACTTTTAGAGCGGTGACAAGCTGGTGAATTCAATCGCGAACTCGCATGTATAAAATCATCGGAGCAGACCAACGGGAGTACGGACCGGTCAATGCGGATCAAATTCGGCAATGGATCATCGAAGGCCGAGCCAACGGCGCTACTTTGGTTCAACCGGAGGGCGAGTCTGGCTGGCAAGCGCTCTCTAATTTCGCGGACTTCGCGGACGCACTACGCGCTCAAGCAGCCGCGTTTCCAGGGGCGGCAACCGCTGGGACGACGCCCCCAGCTCAAGCTCTCGATCCACTTGCCCGCCCCGCGATGGGCCAGAGCTTGGACATCGCGAATTGCGTGGTTCGCAGTTGGAAACTGTTCCAAGTGAATTTTGGCGTCCTGATTGCCGGAACGCTCATTTTCCTGGTGGTGATTGGGGGCTTGAACCAGCTCATCGCCATGTACACTCGTTCGATGGTAGAGTCATTGATGGCAGGAAATGTCAGCCTAGCTCCTATTCTGCTCATAATGCTCTGGAACATTCCCGAGATGGCTTTGACGGCGATTTTATCAGGAGGGCTCTATCAGCTCATGCTCAATTTAATGCGCGGCCGACCCGCTGGAATCGGCGATGTGTTCAGCGGGTTTACAACGTCTCTTCCGCAGCTGGCATTGGCCGGAGTGGTTGTTCAGCTGCTCACGGTCCTTGGTCTTCTGGCGTGCGTTGTTCCTGGCATTTATCTGTCGGTGGCCTGGATTTTCACGGTGCCTCTCATCGCCGATCGAGGCTTGGGTTTCTGGGCCGCCATGGAGTTGAGCCGAAAGACTGTCACGAAGCAATGGTGGATGGTGTTTTGCCTGCTCATTGTGGTGGCACTGATCAGCTTAGCCGGATTTCTGGCCTGTTGCATTGGGTTGGCCGCTTCCTTGCCGATCGCCTTCGGAGTGCTTCTTTACGCGTATGAAGACATTTTCGGCGGACCAGGATCAACCTCCTATTGACCGCTCCAAAGCGTGGTCCTACTTGATCACGAATCTGCTGGTCCTGCCTGGCTTGGGCTCGTTGATGGCCAAACGAAAGGTCGGTTACATTCAGATTCCGCTGGGTCTTGGAGGCTTCTGCTTGACGCTGATAGGCCTAGTTCAGATCGCCTTGGCCTGGGCGCACACCTTCGAGTTTCCGGCTGACCGAGCGCCTTACCTTCTGGTCGTGCTGGGGATTGTGGTTTCCTGGCGGCATAGGGTTGGTCGCTGGCCACGGGGTCTCGCTCTGTTCCGTAAGCCATGAATCCTCCTCCCGTATCGACGGCTCGGACAGTTCCCCTTCGACCGCTGCGCCTTCGATGCTGTCCCCTTGGACGCTCTAGTCGTCTGGGTCGCCACTTTGCTGGCGGCAAGGGTTATCGAGCAGTGGTCCGTGACCTTGCCGTGTGCCGTGTAGCCGGGCGCACCGGGATCCTTGTCCGCTTTGTGGCAGCACGCGCAGTCTGATTGCCTGGTCTCATCTCGATCTGACCGGGGCCATTCGGCTCAACCCGCTGACCGCGTCGACGTGGCTCGCGATGGGGCTCTGGATGCTGGTTGGTTTCTTGAATCCCCGTTTAGCGCAATACTCGACGGCATGGCTCGGGAGGAATCTCCAACGCCAGAAAAGTCTCGCTCTACTTGCCGCCGCGTCCGTCGCCAACTGGGTTTACGTCATTTGGTCCCTTCCGCGGTGACGTCTTGGCGGTGTCATCGGAGGCGACTGGTCCAGGTATGCCGACTCTAGGCCGCAGAACGATCGAGAGCATTCGCTTTCACGCACGTTTCCCATTGGTCAAATCGTTTATTCAATGAGATGAGTATCCTATGACCAAGTTGAAAGCTGCCGAGGTTAAGGCCGCGTTGCTCAAGATTCCTGGCTGGCAAAGGCGTGGGGCAAAGTTGGTGCGGACAATTGAGTTGGACGACTTCCCGCGAGCTATCAGGTTTGTCACCGCCGTTGCCAAATTAGCGGAACGCGCGAATCACCATCCGGATTTCGAAATTCGCTATCGCCAAGTCACGCTGACGCTCACGACTCACGACGCCGGCGGTTTGACCACGAAGGATTTTGACCTCGCCGCCAAGGTCAACCAGCTCGCGACTTGAACTATCGCGCTCGATCGCCACTGGCTCCTGAAAACAGGTCAAGCTGAGCGGGAGGTGCAAGCTTCTGCAGTTTCTCGCGTTCGGCTTTGTGCCGAACCGAGTGGCGGACCTTGCCTTCTGGCGTTAGCTCAGACTCTTCAAGGTTCGATAGGATCTCTTTGGCTCGAGACAGCACGGCGCTCGGCACACCGGCCAGGCGTGCAACCTGTAGCCCATAACTCTTATCCGTGCCGCCAGAAAGAATCTTGCGGAGGAAGACGATCTGGTCATTCCATTCACGCACGGCGACGTTGAAGTTCTGCAGTCGAGTCAGACGTCCAGCCAGCTCGGTCAGCTCGTGATAGTGGGTCGCAAATAGGGCTTTGGCCCCAACTTGATTATGGAGGAACTCAACGATCGACCAGGCCAAACTCAGGCCGTCGAACGTGCTCGTTCCGCGACCAATTTCGTCCAGGATGATTAGACTGTCGCGCGTGGCACTATTCAGGATGTTGGCCGTTTCGGTCATCTCCACCATAAACGTCGATTGCCCTCGAGCCAAGTCGTCGCTTGCTCCAATTCGAGTGTAGATTCGATCGACCAAGTCCACTCGCGCGGCCGAAGCTGGCAGAAAAGATCCGGTGTGCGCCAACAAAGTTAACAGCGCGACCTGGCGAATGTAGGTGCTTTTGCCAGCCATATTGGGGCCGGTAATTAGGGCAATCTGGCGAGTCGTTAAGTCAAGCTCGACGTCGTTCGCCACAAACCGCTCTTCCGCCAATGCCTGATCTAGAACGGGATGCCGACCATCCCGAATTTCCAGGATACCTTCCGCCTCGACGCGGGGCCGGCAATACCCGTAGAGACGGGCGCTTTCCGCGAAACTTGCCAATACATCGAGCTCTGAAAGCGCCTGGGCCGTTTGCTGGATTGTGCTCAAACATTCCACCACAGCCTCACGAAGCCGCAAAAAGAGGTCATACTCCAGTTTCAGGCCGCGCTCTTCCGCTCCCAGGATTTTACCTTCCATCTCTTTCAGTGCCGGAGTGAAAAAGCGCTCACCGTTAGCGACCGTTTGCTTCCGAATATATTCCGGTGGGACTTTGTCTAAATTCGATTTCGTAACTTCGATGTAATAGCCGAATACCGAGTTGAATCGAACTTTGAGAGACGCAATCCCCGTTCGTTCGATCTCCTGCTGCTGCAGCTGTGCAATCCAATCCTTCCCCTCGCGACCAGCACAACGCAGTTCGTCCAAATGCGCGTCAAAGCCATCGCGGATCATGCCACCTTCTTTGACTCCCGGCGGTGGTTCTTCGACAACCGCACGTCGCAACAGATCGGTGAGGGCGGGCAGAGGTGACAGTCGTTCTGCCAATTCCGACAAAAGGCCGGAGACCTTGGCTGATGGCTGAGCGTCACCAAACATCTCATCTTTGAGCGCCGCACCGTTTCTCGATGTCGGTTCACTGAGTTTGCCGAGGAGCTGTTTCACCGCCGGGATTTGCTCTAGTGCCAGACGCGTGGTGCTTAAGTCGCGAGCACTACCACTCCCCATACTCAGTCGACTGACCGTTCGTTCTAAATCTCGGATGTTGCCAAGAGCCAGGCGAAAGCGCTCAAGCAGCTCGGCGTGGGCCAACCATTCGGCCACCGCCTCCTGTCGACGGAAAATCCCCGCCACGGAGCGGAGCGGCTGACTCATCCATTCGCGAAGCCGGCGCGCGCCCATGGGTGTTTGCGTCCGGTTTAGAGCACCGTAGAGCGAGGCCGCACGCGGAGCGTCCGGATGAAGCGGTTCCAGAACTTCCAAGTTGCGAAGAGTCAAAGCGTCGAGAACGAGATAGTCGGCGCATTCGTAGCAGCAGATTCGCACGATGTGGCTGACATCTCGTCGTAAATGTTGGGTTAAATAATGCAGCACTGCTCCGGACGCCCCGATGGCCGCAGGTCGATTCCGAAAACCAAATCCGTCGAGCGACGCAACCTTAAAGTGATCGCGCAAAGTGAACTGAGAAGTTTCCGGAGCGAAAACCCAATCCTCGTAGGCGCTCAATACCGGGAATGGCCCTTGCAGCAAGGCTCGGAGTGCGGTGGCTTCACTCGGCAAGATGATTTCCGCCGGCCTCAGTCTCTGCAGTTCCGAGAGCAAAGCAGCCTGCCCGCTCAGCTCCGTGGCCCTAAACTCTCCCGTCGTCAAATCCACTGCTGCCAATCCGATTCGTTCGGCAGATCCATAAACCCCGGCGAGATAATTCGGTGATTCGGCCGCAAGGATTCGGTCGTCGAAATGGGTCCCAGGGCTCAAAATCTGTGTCACCCCTCGCTTCACGAGCTGTCCGGGACGCGCCTCTTCGATCTGATCGCATACGGCCACCTTCTTGCCCGCTTTGAGGAGGCGAGAGATATAGCCGGAGGCCGCGTGGTATGGGATTCCACACATCGGCACGATTCCGCGCTTCGTGAGGGCAACATTCAAAAGCTGGGCGCTCGTTTGCGCGTCCTCGAAGAACATCTCGTAAAAGTCTCCCAAGCGAAACAGCAAGATCGCATCTTTGGGCAGCTCGCTCTTGATGCGCCGGTACTGAGCCATCATGGGAGTGAGTTCGGCGTCGCCAGCCATGGGTCGCAAGTTACGGACGAAAGCAGGCTCGGTCGAAAAGAAAATTATATTTCTGGTCAGTCACGCAGAAAGTCTCTAGAATTGGGTGCGAAGAACAAACCCCAAATGGAACGGAGGTGAGTATCCGTGCCAGAAAAAAAGAAACCAGCAGCCAAAGCACCAGCCAAAAAAACCGCTAAGAAGCCAGCCGCTAAAAAAAAGTAGTTCGTTAAGTCGAACTTGAGGATGGCACATCCTCCGGCCGAGCAGAGGAGTGCCATCCCGGTGAGTTAGCCCTTTTGCCCTCATGGCCAGACTAGTCTTCGACATCGAGACCTCTGCTCTTCCACTTGAGCTCTTCGATGACTCACAGCAAGAATACCTCTTTCGAGACGCCGGCAAGATCGCTGATGAAGTCGCCCGCAAGACTCGGCAGGCCGAGATTGCCCAACAAATGAGCTTATGGCCGCTGACGGCTCGGGTCGTTTGCATCGCCATGCTCAATCTGGACAGTTGCCGCGGCCAAGTCCTATTCATCGCGGACGATTTCGAAACGGACGGAGACGACGCTGGCGCTGTGGAGTTCGTCCCTTGCGTTGACGAGCTCGAACTTCTCACCGCGTTTTGGGACGTCGCGAAGCATTACGAAGCGATTATTACGTTCAACGGACGCGGTTTCGACGTGCCTTTCATCTACCTCCGGTCAGCGCTGCTTAATGTACCGATCACTCGGAAAGACTGGCTCGGCTACCGGTATCAAACAGAACCTCACTGCGACCTGGCGGAGCAGCTCACTTTTTATGGCGTGAGCGGACGTGAAGGAGCGGCCCGCCGTTTCAATCTCGACTTTTACTGCAAAGCCTTCGGCATCGACTCACCTAAAAGCCACGGAGTTACCGGTATGGACGTCAGTCAGATGGTTGCTGCAGGACGTTATCGTGAAATTGCGGAATACTGTCTGCGCGACGTCCAAGCTACAGTGCGGCTTTACCAATTGTGGAGGGACCGGCTTCAAGGGATTAAGTAGTCCATCGCTTCTGCCGTGCTGCTCGACAATGCGGGGAACCCATGCGATTCGTTTCATTGTGAGCCAGCCTCACCCGTTATGAAATGGCGGTGGCTAATTCTCCTGGCGTTCTTGGGGATAGGTGGCTTTTCCGTCTTTTACGAGCGTCCAACTCCGGCAGAACCCGTCTATTGTGGGAAATCGGTCTCGTCCTGGGCGCTAGATCTCAACAGCCCTTCGGAGCCGACACGCGATGCGGCTAAGTTGAATATTCAGGCATTCGGCGATGATGCCGTCCCCTCGCTTGTCAGAATGCTCCAAACGCCCAACCCGATCTTCGGCCGTCCTATTCGCGCTGTCGGAACCAGGCTCCCCAGGACAGCATCAACGTTCTTGTTTCGGCTGGTGAACCCGTTCAGGGCACCAGCCATGCGCGCTGCGGCTGCTCATGCCATAGGACTGATGGGACCGTCGGCTCAAGCCGCGGTGCCGGCCCTCACGAAAGCCTTGCATGACGAAAAGACGGTGGCCTGGTATTCCGCCCTGGCGCTGGCCAAGCGTGGAAACCCTGGCGTCCAAGCGCTTGTTCAGTCACTCACCAACACGGCTCCCGATCAGTGTGGGTTCGTCTGTTACGCCCTCAGCACCCAGGGTGTTACGGCATCAAACGCCGTCCCACTGCTGGCGAAGCTCCTCGAGACGGGACGATCGGATGTCTCAGAACAAGCGGGTTTGGCCTTGAGCAACGTAGGGCCTCTCGCGGTGCCGGTTCTCACTCACGCGTTGGAACATACGAATCTTGCGGTGCGCTTAGTCGCTATTCGGGGGCTAGCGGTGATGGGGCCGATCGCCCGCGGTGCGCTGCCTAAGCTCAGGGAAAAAGCCGACCTTGATGAAGCTGCGGCTAAAGCCGCCGCGGTAGAAGCGCTCCTCCAAATTCGTCCGACGGCGGCGCTCGTGCTCTCCGCGGTCACCAACGCACTCCGCGATGTGGATCGAGAAGTACGCGGAAAGGCAATTCAAGCTCTGAGTCGGGCGCCGGAGGCGGCGCGTAGAATCCCTTTCGCGTTAATTGGAGCCCTTGACGACCCAAGTCCAGACGTCCGCGCTTCGGTAGTTGATATTCTGGGGAAACTTGCGGCTTCGGAACCCGCAGTGCTGTCAGCGTTGGAAGAGAGGCTCCGTGACGGCAACCTATATGTTCGGCAGAAGGCGACAGAAGCGCTCAATCGGGCCAGGGCACCGAGTGTGTCCGGCCCTTAAGCGGTCGGGACTGTCCGGGACTTAACCTTGGAACTGACGTTCACCGCGACAGCTTAATGCAATAACGCGTAGATGACGGCAATCTCGACCAAGCAGAGGATTGCGAGGGCTACCCAGGTCACCGCTTCGCGGAAGGCAAAGCTGCGCTGCCGAGTTGGCCCCAGCCAAAACTGGAACCTTGCAGCCCCGGCCTCAATAACATCTCCGTTGCGAAGGGCGGCACGCTCGTCAACCGGCAAACCATTGACACTAGCCAGCGCCCCTGGGAGCAAGGTTAAAAAAAGGCCCGTTTGGCGGTCGAGTTCGAGTTGAAGGTGACGATCCCAGACTCCTGCTTCTTCCAATTGAAGGTCTGCAGTCGGACTTCGGCCGACGACATACGGGAAGCGCGAAATCGTCCGAACGGGGCTTTCTCCCTCCGAAAGGATTTTGAGCTGAACCATCAAAAGTATCGACGAGGTACTTCGATCGTGTCATCCGGGTAGACCGGCAGATCGAGTTTTTGGTCGTGCATTGCTTTGATGCAGTTGACGGTAAGTTTCTGTCCGTTTGCTCGGGTCAGGAGGACCTCTTTTTTCTTGGCAAAGTCCGTGAAGTCGCCGGCAGCGGCAATTGCCTTAAGAACCGTCATCTCCTTCAAATACTGAAATTGATTGGGGTTCTTGACCTGACCTTTGACGTAGAAGAACCGGCCTTCGTTTCTTATCGTGACGGTGAGTGCTCGATAGTAGTTCGGGACGTAGGCGTCATGAATGGCTTGCTCCAACTCGCCCCGTGTCTTACCCGCCGCCTCGATCGGACCGACACTGGGAAGGGTGATGTGACCGTCAGCTTTAATCCGCTCTTCGTGACGCGGTGGAGGAACGGTGACGCCGGAGAATTCGACTAGGAGCAGTTCGCCAACTCGCAGAGTGTCGACGCTCTGCATCACAGCGTTGCGTTCACTGACCGAGGTGGATCCTGGACCAGCAACCGCTGCTCCTGCGGAAGAATTGCCTTCGGTCGCACAACCGGACAACAACGCCAGGAACGCTAGACAAGCGATGCTCGACGTGAAAAGACGCAGCGGATTGCGGATCAGGTGCTTCATCATTGCGCGTGAATAGTTAGCCTTTGGAACTGCGCGATACAATCAATATTTTTGCTTGATCTCTAATCCGGAACGTTCGCCGGCCGGCTTGGTCGAGCGGCCGTTGGCTTTCGACTCATCGCTGCTTTCGTACTTCGAATAGTAATCGTAGTAGTAGCCGCTGTAGTAGTAGTAGTAAGAATCCTGCGAGATGTTGATGTTGTTCAGCACGACGCCCAGCATACGGCCACCAACCTTCTCAACCATCTGTTTCGCGCGTAACGTCATCGCTTGGGGGTATTTCCGGTATTGGATTACCAGGATCGACATATCGACCTCACTCGCGAGGATCGAAGCGTCACTGACACCCATGATGGGCGGCGAGTCAAAGAAGACGAAGTCGTAGCGTTCCTTGGCGGTCTTGATGAACTCCTTCATCTGGGGCGAGTTCAGAATGCCGAGAGAGCTGCTGGGCAGCTTGCCGCTAGGCAGGAAGTGCATCGTCGGAAGCTTGGTCGTTTGGATCACTTCTTCGAGCGTGTTCTGCCGGAGGAGGTAATTCGTCAGACCGATTGAGTTGGAGACGTTCAACAGCTTGTGCAAACTCGGGCGGCGCAAGTCAGAGTCAACGATCAGAACGCGTTGACCATTTTGCGCAAACACGGTCGCAAGGTTGAAGATGGTCGTCGACTTTCCTTCGCCGGCACCACCGCTGACTACCGTCAGCGTGTTCAAGAGTGGATCTTTTCTCGAAAACAGGACGTTGGTCCGCAGCACGCGGTAGGCTTCAGCATGCGGGCTTTCCGGTCCTTCCTCGATGAGAGCCCCGACGTTTTGCGGAATAACTCCCAAGACCGGGGCTTGGAGAGCCTTTTCCACATCGTCGATCGTCTTGACGCTCGTGTCAAGATACTCAATGAAGAATGCGAGACCGAAGCCCATGAGCAATCCGACCAGGACTCCAAGAGCGATGTTCAACGGGATGTTGGGTCGCACCGGACGTGGGCTCGCTTCCGCAAGGTCCGTCACGGTCACGACGGTCGTCTTGGGCAGGGCGGCATCAACGCTTTCCTGCAAAATGCGCAGCATGATCGTTTCGCGAATGCGCTGCTTCGTCTCGAGGTCTTTCTTCGCAAGGAAGTATGGGCGATATTTCTCTGTCATCTCCGCATCCTTCGCTTTCGCCTTTTGCACCTGATTCGAGAGCTCCGTCGCGCTGGCGATTTGCGCGGCGACCTGAGCGGCCAAGCCGTTTAGGACGCCCTGGACACGCGCTTGGATCTGAGTCCTAACCGTCGAAATGATTGAAGACATCTGGCGGACTTCAGAGTTTTGCGGACCGCTTTCGACGATGAGCTTCGAGTAGGTTGACTCTGCGGTATTGAGATCACGCAGGAGCTGGGTCAACTCGGTGTCCGGAATTGCTGTGGGAATGGCTTGAGCGAGCTGGAGCGAGGTTTTTGATTTAAGTTCGTTGTAGAGCGTCTGGTATCGGGCGGCTTGGGATTCCAGAGAGATACGTTCGCGTTCGATTAGGCGAACTGTTTCAGGTTCGAGGGTCGATGTGTATCCTTCAGGACCGATATCGGAGATACCACCCAAGTCCCGGCGGAGCTTATCGACGTTCGCCTGGGCGGCGCTGACTTCGATTTCCTGTTGCAGCGATTTGCCTTTAAGCACTTCAATGGCGTTGGACGAGGCCTTCAATCTGGCGTGTAAACGCACACGCGTGTAAACTTCCGCTATCTTGTTGGCGATTTCCGCCGCTTTGTTTCGGTTTTCGTCATAGACGCTGATCTCAATCAAGCTGGTGTTGCGCGATTGGCGCACGTCGATTTGCTTGGCGAGAATCTGGAAAATTTCAGAGGTCTTGAGCTTTCCTTCCGCGCCGTATCGTTTGGACCATTCCTCCTGCAGGTTGAGTTCGTTGATGACGTCGTTGAGGACGCTCTTAGACTTTATCTTCTCGAACTCTGTCTGGATGAAATAAGGATCAAACGCGGTTTGATTTTGAGCGCCGAACAACAGCGGTGCGATATCAGGATTGTCCTTGCCTACTTCGATGCGGACGGTGCTCTTGAAGGACTCCGGCAATATGAACGTCACCGCCGTCGTGGTCAGGACCACCAGAAGGAAGACGGCCAAGATTACCGTCTTACGAATACGAATGATACGCCAGTAATCGAGGAAATGGAGCTTTGTATCGGGAGCGCCAGTAGGTTTCGGAGTTTCCATGACAAAAATAAAAGGAGGCTAGAGTTTATGTTCCAGCCTCCCGTCTGCAATTAAATTGTTATTCTAGTAAGAGGCACGGAGCCCGACGTAAACGCGGTTACGTGAGAAGCTACGGAATCCCAAGTCAGAATCAAGCCGGTCATAGCTATAACCTGCTTCCGCAGCCAGGAATCGGTTGATCTCGTAAGTCAAGTTCAACCCCACCAGCCAGAAGTTTTCCGATTTATCCTTGAAGGTAATCGAGGAACCCGCGGCCGTCGGTTGTCCATTTTCGAACGTGTTAAACTGGTATTGACCGAGCAAGCTGGCGGTCAACGGAGGCAGAACCCGATAGCTGAACGAACCGTAGGCTGTCGTGTTCTCTTGGTCCAACGCCGCGGCATCCGTCGCGATTCGCGAGTGGCGCACGCCTACTTGCAGAGCGCTGTCCGGAGTCATCTTATAAGTGACATTCGCGTCGGCATAAGGACTGACGTTGTCTTCGTTCTTGCCGGGAAGATTATTATATTCGGTGAACTGAGCGCCTACTCGAATCGAAGCATCGAGTTGAGGATTGAAGCTGTGATCGGCTCCCAAGTAAGCGTAGTGAGAGATGTTGTTACGCTCGTCGCTCCACAGGGTCGCACGACCAGTCGCTGGGAAGTTGGGATTCAGGATCCCGGTGCTTTCATCCGCGGTGAAGTCGGTTACGCCGAACTGGTATCCGACCAAGGCAACCGTGCTAGGCAACACCTGCCAGCGAAGGTTGACCGTACCGAGGTGTTCCATGCGGTCCAGGAGAGCCGATAAGCTTCCTGCTCCGTTGTCACGGTAATCGTAAAGGGTGTTCGAGTAACCCAGCACGGTGCTCAACTGATCGGTGAGTCCGGCCGTGAAGTTAGCCGTTCCGTAATTGCGCAGGACATCCAGACGGGAGCGGATGGTCGTATTCGGAGCATTCGCTGGGGCGATCAGGTCAGGCTCGCGAGTTAGAACAAACGAATCCGCCAGGTCCAACTTGTAACGGTCGGTGAACGCGTGGCTCAGTTTGACGTTGGCTTGATGGCTCTGATCGATCTTGTGTTCAGGACGATCTTCGAACCATTTAAGGCTATAAACGTAGCCTAGCCCGATGTAGGTCTGCTCCATGGACCAGTTCAGTCCAGCGGAGGGACTCACTTCGAAGCCGAAGCTATCGCGCGGCTTCGTTTTTGCACCGGTTACAGGATCGACGTAACCCGCTCGTGGCGTTAGCGCATAGTTGTCATCATAGAAGCCACGAATGGCTGCCGAAACACTCCACGGTTTGGAAAGCTGCGTGGTAGTAAGTCCTGGAGCAGGTGCGTAAATCTGCTGGGCATTCAAGCTGGCAGCACCCAGGACAGCCATACCGGCAGACGTGATCAGTTTTTTCATATCGTGTTTTGTTCCTGTATAAACGTTTCGCCCAAGAACCAATCTGTCGAAAAGTGTTACCTTTTTACGGATGCGCACTCGGGTTGTCAATTGAAAATCTTGGTTAAAGTTATCTTCCTGTTCTGTTTAATGCGGTGGCTGCCTCCGCCTTTGGGAGGGTCCGGACTCCCATCGATTTTTGTCAGAAAGGAATAACAACCCTTCCTGGAGGAACCCTGGCGGAGAGTATTTCAGTGGGAATCCTGTCGGGACATTGGTTCGCAACAAGCATTCCAGCATGAATTTGCCCCAAGCATAATCTTGGCCTTGGATCATTTGAGAAAACCATTTGGCGTCTGTCGTCAGCCGCGTCAATAAGATTCCCTGAATCGGCTTTTGGTAATCGTGCACCTCAAAAAAGTCGCTCTGCTTGGCCGCGCGCAGGTCGCTGGGAGCATCCAGCGTCGCCCAAAGGCATTTCCGATCTCCATACCATGCGACCGCCCAGGGCATGTCACTCATCATTAGTTCATCCTGCTTCATCCAGCCGGAGACGTCCTGAACCATCGGGGGCCAGTAGGGCGGATAGGCTATGGGCAAGCTTCGCGGCGGCAGCATCGCAAAGATCAGCGGTGCGCATGCCACCACGCCAAAGACCCCCGTCACCAAAGTCCGCGTCGAGGGTAAGGGAAAGTTGAGCTGGTCCAAAAGGAGGAAGAACATCGCGACGCCGAACAAAATTGCCAAGGGTGCGAGGATTACAACGAGGTTTTCCGAATTGATCTCCGGGGAATCGGTCGTGAGATGACCCCGCCCGAGCGCCTGAACGATCACGAGCATTCCCAGCGCCAGGAGCAGGAAGTTACGGATCCGGTTGAGGCCTGGGTTTAGAAATGGCACGAGCAATCCAACCAAAAACAAAGCAGCGGCCCAGTTGTTCCCCATCGTCAGGACATCGCGCCGAATGATCTCGGCCGCGTTGAGCATGAACTTCTTCATGAGCTTGTCCGTTTCCACTTTCCCGAGGGCCGATTCAAAGTCCCGATTCAAATAGCGTTCGAGTTTGTTTCCGTCCAGCTGCGGCGTTGTGCCCTCAAAGATCGCATACGTCGCCGTTCCAAATGGAACTCCGCTCAAATTGTAATTCCGGACAAGCCACGGGGTCACGATGGCCAAGCAGACTCCGACGGTGGCGAGCGAGAGCGTGGTTCTCTTTTGGCCCAGGAACAGGAGGAAGAACGTCACGACCGGGACAAGGAGCCAGCCAAACGAGTAGCGGGTGAGCGCGCCGATTCCAAGAATTGCGCCAATCGCCACCGCTAACACCAGCGGCCGTTTGGGCTTTTCTCCGGCTACTTCGCGGGTGCTTTCCTCCAGGGAGGTCAGGCACCACACCAGGAGCAGGAACAGGAGCACCAGCAAACTCGTCGACAGCCCTGACGTGGTGAATCGCCAGAATATTTCCGTTCCCGCAAACAACGTGGCTGCCATCCAAGCGACTGCAGGATCAAAGAGTTTCAGAGCCAAGCGGAAGAGCAGCAAGATGCTTGCGAAGAAGAAGAGCTGGTTCAGACACGCGATCAAGGTTTCGGGCTGATACCGGAAAAAGACCGCGCCCTTGGCGATTTCGAAGTGAAATGGGAGAATCTTCATCCAGCTGGCCAAGAGCGCCGGGTAGACCGGAGGATTGGCCAGGTCTGGGTGATTGCCCTTGAGAAAAACAGCCCCGCTCCCAGGCTTATTATCAAACTGTTGTTTTTGCAGGAGATACAGGCTGAGGGGACGGACAAAGTCCGTCGCAAAACCCTTTCCGCGCGCCACGTTGCGAGCAACCTGGGCACTATCCATCGCTTCTTGAGTGGAGAAGTTTTTGAATTGCCGGATGTCATAGACAACCGCAAACACGACGAAACCGAGCAGCGCCACGCCGATCTTGACATGCCGGGTCCATTCCCCGACTTCAATTTTGTGAATGACATCCTGCAGGGCGGGCATCGGCATAGCTCAGTAATCTTCTAAATGGTACGCGTGTAATTTCCGGTGCAGCGTGCGCCGGCTCATTCCGATTTTCTTGGCGGCTAACGTGCGGTTGCCATTGGCTTCCTTCAGTGCGCGAAGGATGATTTGCTTCTCCGCTTCCTGCATCGTTAAGCCTTCTTGAGCCAGCACCGGCCGAAACTCGTTCTCGACCGTCAGACTGCCGCCGCTCCGCAGTGTGGGCGATAAATCGCTTAATTCAATCCTATCTTTCTGGCAGAGGACAACCGCGCGCTCCACCTCGCTGCGCAGCTCCCGAACGTTGCCTGGCCAGTGATAGTTCATCAGAGCTTGGAGCGCTTCCGGTTGGAAATCGTTCACTGTTTTCCCGTGTTCCTTGGCAAATTCTTTCAGGAACGCCTGGGCGAGCAGCGGAACATCGGATCCCCGTTCGCGCAGCGGCGGTAGCCAGATTTCGAGCACGCGCAACCGATAATAGAGGTCTTCCCGGAAGACGCCCGACTTCACCAAATCGGCCAGGTTCTTGTTGGTCGCAGCGAGCAGACGAACGTCCGCCGTATGTTTTTTGTTCGAACCGACCCGTTCATACTCGCGCTCGCCCAGCAAGCGAAGCAACTTGACCTGCAACGTGGCGTCAATCTCGCCGATCTCGTCCAGGAACAATGTGCCTCCCTGGGCTTGTTCGACGCGGCCGATCCGCCGTTCATGGGCGCCAGTAAACGCGCCTTTCTCATGGCCGAACAATTCGCTCTCGACCAGCGTCGGGGGCAAGCCGGCCAAGTGCACGGAGACGAACGGTTCTCGGGCCCGCGGACTGAGCTGGTGAATCGCTCGCACGATCAATTCTTTGCCCGTGCCGCTTTCTCCGGTCACGAGGACCGTCACGCGCGTCGGAGCGACCTGGCGCACGACCTGAAAGACTCGCTGCATCGCTTCGGACTGGCCTACGACGTTTTCCAGGCCGAACTTGTGGTCGAGTTGTTGTTTGAGGGAGACATTCTCTGTTTCCAGGGATTGGTGCCGAAGCGCCCGGGCGATGCGCATTTCCAGTTCATCAATCTGCAAGCGGCCTTTGGAGATGTAATCGTCGGCGCCGCGTTTCATCGCATCGACCGCGACCTCTTCCGATCCATACGCCGTCATCAGAATGCAGACCGGGGGCTTGGAGAGTGACTTCGCGCGCGCAATCAACTTCATCCCATCTTCGTGAGGCAAGCGGAGATCGGTCAGCAGCACATCGAACCGTTCTTTCTCGAGCAACTCGATGGCCGCCGCGGCCGCGTCCGCAACGTAGACGTCGTAGCGTTCCTCCAGGGCGGCCCGCAGCCCTTCCCGGGTCGCCTTTTCGTCGTCCACGATCAACAAGGTTGGTTTTATCATCCCAATCGTGCCTCCAGCAAACGGGTTTGACGCTCGCGCATCGGCAGCCAGACCTTGAAGGTCGTGCCTTGGCCGACCCGGCTTTCCAGTTCGATGTGGCCCCCATGCGCGCGAACGATTCGTTGCACAATCATCAGTCCCAGACCGGAGCCTTTCTTTTTCGTGGTGTAAAAGGGCTCAAAGATCCGGTTGATCTGTTCGTGCGGAATGCCCCCGCCCGTGTCCGCAATGCTCACCCATACCTCGTCGCTCGTCGTGCCGGTGATGATCGTCAACTGTCCGCCCCGCGTCATGGCCTGCATGGCGTTTCGAATCAGATTGACCAGGACCTGCTTCATTTGCGCGGGGTCCAAGGGCGCTTGCGGCAAGCCTTCGGCCAACTCGGTGTCAATGTTTTGCCCGCGGCTTTCCAATTCCGGCCGGAGCAGTTCTATGGTCTCAATGACGACCTCATTTAGGGAACCTTGCCGCATTTGCGGCGGCGTCGGCCGAATCGCCTGCAGGAACTGCGTGACGATATAATCCAGGCGAGTGATTTCCCCTCGCGCCACGTCCAGATAGTTTTTCAGTTTGCCGCCGATTTCCATCACTTCGGCCGGCGCCAGATTGGCCACCGGTTCGCGCCGCAACCCACGCGATTTTCGCCCGCCCAAACTATCCGTGAGCTTGTTTAGCTTCTTCAATTCCCGCTCCATGAGTTGCAGGTGAATATGAAGAGCGTTCAACGGATTTCCAATTTCGTGGGCGACACTCGCAGCGAGCAGGGTCAGCGCTTGGATGCGTTCGCTTTCGATGGCCTCAAAGGTCTTTTCCCTGGCTTCGGTTGCGTCGTGGAGGATGAGGGCCATCCCCGAACCGCCGGGCGTTTCTCCATCGAGCGGCGCTGCATACAAGCGCAAGAAGCGCTGGCGCGGGAAAGAGATTTCGAATTCGTGACGGATGACGCGCTGGCCGCCGGACTGGTCGATGGCCGAGAATTTTGCCCAATCGAGCTCCGGGAAATAGCGCGACAACGGTTCGCCATCGATCTGTTCCGAGGGGCGGCCCAAGAGCAAGCTGACCGCCTGGTTGAGGTAAATAATGCGGCCGTGTTCATCCACCACGAGCACCCCGTCTTCAATCGTATTGAACAGGGTTTCGAGGAAATTGCGTTCGTGGGCGAGGCGTTGCACCACGGTTTGCAGGCCGTGGGTGTCCAGGCGTTCAATCCGGCCCAGGACACGATCGAGAAAACTGGATTTGGGAGCCATAGCCTTCCGGAATTAAAGCCAGCCTCGTTTCTTGAAGTAGAAATAGGTCGCCACGGTTGAACAGAGCGTGATCAGCCCAGCCAACCAATAGCCATGTTCCCATTCCAATTCCGGCATATGTTTAAAGTTCATCCCGTACCACGTGCCCACCATCATCAGCGGGGTCGTGATGACCGTGATCATGGTCAGCAACTTCACCACTTCCCCGGTCTGATTGGACGACATGTTCAAGTAGACCTGCAACAGCCCGGTCAAAGAGTCCATGTATCCTTGCGCCAGATCCGATATCTGGAACAGCCGATCGTACACATCCCGGTAGTACGGGACCAGGTGAGCCCGGATTAACTTGAACTCCCCGCGGGCAAACCGAGCGAGCACCTCGCGCTGCGGCCCGATAATTTGTCGCAAATGCAACACTTCCTTTTTAATTTGCAGAATCCGATTGAGCGTGCTCCGGTCCGAGTGCTCCAACGCTCGCGTCTCCAATTCCGCAATTTCCAACGATAGCTCTTCCAAAGCCGGCTTGTAATTCTCCACGATCGAGTCCAGGAGCGTATGCGCCACGCGATCGGGCGCCCGCGCGATATGCACCGTTCCCTTCATGCATTGCTCTTCCGTCGCATGCACGCTGCGCAACGGAGTTTCATGATACGTCACCAGAAAATTCTTGCCTAAAAAGAAGTTCAGTTCGCTCGTCGCAAACACGCCGTCTTTCCGGCTGTAATCCACCGCGTGAATAACCATAAACAGGTACGGTGCGAACCGGTCCTCCTCTTTGGGAACATACTCCTCGACTTTCGGAGACGCGCTCACCATGACACAATCCTCAATCGAGAGCTGGTGGAAATGAAAGACGTCTTCCAGCACGAACTTGGTCTCTTCGCGATTCGGTTTCTCCAGGTCGACCCAAAGGAAGAGATTGGTATCCGCGAGCAAGGTGGGCATGAGGAACAACTCGATGTTCTTGCTATGCAGCCGGCCTTGGGTGGTAAACGCGAACGAGCGGAGCATTACCTCATGGTCAGCCAGGGCCTGGGACTGTGTCAAGTTGTCTCTCTTGAGCCGTTCAGACACGCTTTGCGACCGGCTTTCGACAGGGGTCGCCTCATGGCCGCGGGGAAAGCACTTTTAAACAGCCCGGAGCTCTCGGCGGCGTCATCGCTATATAACAGGGAAAACACAGGGTATGAACTCGTCATTAACACGGAGTCTACCCGTGTTATTTCCCTGTTATCTCCGTGTTGTTTCCGTGTTATTTCCCTGTTTAAACCGAATCAGGAGCCTAAAACCAAATGTTTGATTCGAAAGGATTTGTCCTTCACGAGGCCGCCGCAGAACGTTTCTCAGCCCTCTAAAGCGCTCCTGCCGTGCTGCGAAGGACGATATAAGCGCTTCGAGACCAAAGCTCTGAACTTACTGGAGCCGCTTCCGGAATAGATCCAGGACCGGCGTCACGAGCGAAGTTCGGGCAATCTCCCCTGGAGAACGCCACGGCAGCTTTTGGATTGTCCAGCTTCCGCCTGGCGAACGGCATGCGACGGGTAGGACGAACGCACCGCCCGGTTCGGTTTGAAGAGGCCCGGTCACTAATACCCATGAGCCTAGGGTCCGTGCGGCAGCGGCGTTTCCAAGAGCCTGGAGCTCCTCTTCTTCGTTGCCCGTCAACGAGTTGTTAGAGAGTTGCATGAGTTTTCCGAGTCCACCCGTCGTAGACGCGACGTAAGCGCCGCTGAGGACGTCCGGGCCGCCGGGGGCCGCCTGCAAAGCAGCATGAACCGCTCCTCCCGTCCCTAACTCCACCAGCGAGAGGCTCTCACGACGCTTTTGCAGCCGCTGGACAAGGGTTTCCTCGAGCGAAGAACCGTCATCGGCATATATGAACTCGGATAGATGCTCGCGAATCGAGTCCGCCAGAGATTGAAGGCGTTGCCGGTCCGCAACCGCATTGCCGGGCAGGGAAAACGTAAAATCCACCCGGCCGCCCTCAAACAGGGACGTGATAATGACGTCTGGAGCCACTTTGACGTGGTCTTTGATGGTTTGGTCGATCAGCGACTGTCCAGCGCCAACAAAGCGCAGAGTCCAGGCCGACCCGAAATGCCGGACGCCAAAGCGCTGTTCCAAATAGGGGACGAGCGCCTGCTGAACCATGGGTTGCAGCTCGCGTGGCGGTCCTGGGAGCGCGATGATTAAGGCGGGCTTGGCGTCGAAGATAAGTCCGACGGCGGTCCCATTCGTGTTCGGGAGGTAGCTCTTGCCGGGGACCAGGCATTGCCGGCGCAGATTTGCACGGAGCTGATCCGCGCTTTGCTTCATGCGCCTCGCCATCTCCGCGAGCGCCTCGGGGTGCTCCGCCAAAGGGATGCCCGTGAACTCCGAAAGCGTCTCACGAGTGATGTCGTTGGGCGTTGGACCTAGTCCACCCGTGACGATCACCAATGGGGATCGATCTGCGGCGTAGCGCAGGGCGCGCTGAATCTCCTCTCGGTTGTCATCAACGATCATTGAGCTGACGCATTGGCATCCGAGAAGGCGCAAAGCTCGCGTCAGAAAGCCGGTATGGGCGTCCGGATAAACCCCCTCCAACAATTCCCCACCCGTGACGACGATACTGTATTTCAAAGGCGCGCCGTCCGAGGCGGTCGGCGACTCGGGTTCGGCTGCGTCAGTGAAAAAGCTGGCCGAGACAGCCAACATCCAGGCGGTGGCCCGGCACACTCTGTGAACGGAATGCCAAAACTTGGTTCGATCGAATGTGGCGAGACTCATCCGGCCGAGATTGGCTGAAAACCTGTCCGCTGGACAGCGAGAACGAAGGGCGGATGCGGCGTCGGTCGCGGCCCATCGGGCAAGGCGAGTGAGGTGCCGCCCACGGGAATGCGCCGAGCGAACGGGCTAAGCCCCTCCCCACGAGAGCCTACGGACTTTGGGGAGAGCACCCTGGCTCGACAGATCGGCCCGGGGGTTGTAAGCTTCTTATGCGTAGTCAACTTCGGACCGTTATGAAGAGTTTCTCCGTGGTACTGTTATCTCTGCCTTTCGCTTTGACGCTATCCCTCGCCGCCCTGGGCGCGGAGCCGTCCAACGCGACGAACCCAGCTCGGCCCAACCTGGTCACAGTTCAGAGCCAAGCCCCAGCCCCGAACGTCAACGCTGGGTTGGTTGGCGATGTGGAAAAGATGCTTCATGGAGGCGCTGACGCCGCCGTGGTGAAGGCCTATATTCAGAATTGGACGGGGCGGTATTACGTAACGGCCGATCAGATTTTGCATCTGCATGACGTCGGCGCAAATACGGAGGTCCTGACGGCCTTGATCCAGCGCAGTGGCGAGTTACGCGCTCAGTCCACCCCTGCCCCGGCTCCAGCGCCGAATCTGGTCACAGCCAATCCGGCTCCAGCGCAAGTAGTGGACGAAACTCCGCCTGCGGTCGTTTACCCATATCCGGCAACCTATCCGGCGTATACTTACTCCTATCTTTATCCATCGATCTACCCGAGCTATTCCTATTGGTGGTCAGTGCCATATTCGTATTCCTACAGTTACTGGCCTTGGTATCGAGGCTATGGCTGGGGAGGTTATCGCTACTACGGATGGAACCGCGGGCCTTATTACCGATACCCCTATTCGCATGGCTATGCGTGGGGGCGGCCAGGCCATCCCGGATATAATGGATCATGGCGCGGCGGCGGCGGTTATACGCACGCCATTGGCTCGCGTCCCGGCGGTTGGAACGGCGGCGGATTCCGGGGAGGTGTAGGAGTTGGGGTCGGTGTCGGTCATGGCGGAGGTTTCCGTGGCGGCGGCGGCGGTGGTGG
>JBGAIN010000091.1:0-32669 GCA_044225505.1 Limisphaerales bacterium | reverse complement strand
AATGTTATGCCCAGCATCTGGCTGGTGACGCAAACGCCAGCGGGCGAAAGCCGTCGAGATGTGATAGGGATCTTCAATTGGGAGAGCTCTAATCAGCGGATCGCCGTAAAGACGGCTCGGGCCGGGTTACCGTCCGCGCATTGTTACTATGCGTTCGATTTCTGGAATGCCCAACCGCTCCCATCCTTCACCGATGAAATCGAATGCGAAATACCAGCGCAATCGTGCCGGGTGGTAGCGGTTCGAGCAGACCAGGGACGGCCTGTCCTGGTTAGCACCTCCCGTCACGTCACCCAGGGCATGACTGAACTCACGGGAGAATCCTGGGACCGTGGAACGGGAACGTTGAGCGGAACGAGCGACGTAGTGGAGGGGGACCCGTATCAACTCCGAATCGCCGGGCTCGCGCCTCCTGGGGTTGAACGATGGAAACTGCTTTCCGCAACCGTGTCGGCGGTTGATCGCGAGGCTGGGGTAGAAGCGACGGTCGCCCCGGTAAGGGCCGACGAACCGGGTTGGATACGAGTGAATCTACGTTCACCCCAGAGCCGCGCCGTGAAATGGTCAGTGAAATTCAAAAAAGACTAGTGCTTGGGGCACGCCGCCTCGTGACGCGCTGTCCGCAATTTGCGGACACAACTCATGAACACCTCTGGAAGAAGCGCTTACGATAGCAGATCGTTTGTTCCAGAGAAGAATCAAAGCCAGCCGAGACTCGAAACCTGGAACCGTCAGGGCGCGCCCGCCAAGCGGTGTTTGTAGGAGAGACACCGACAACCGAATCCTCTTGGCGCCGCTGGTTAGCCTCCCTCCTTTAATCCATGATGGACCTGCGCGCGCATCGGGAATTCCTGTCGGCGCGTCGGACGCGAGAACGTCAGCCGCGGATGCTTTACGGCCCAAGCTCAGCTTGTGGATTGGCTAGCGGAACACACTCGGATCGCAGGTCGGACCCCAGTAGACCGGGTCTATTCCCACGATCAAAGGTCGGACTGAAAAAGAGAGATGAAAGATAAACTGGACCAGTATATCGACGGCGTGAAGGACCTTCCTCCTTCCCCGAGCGTCATGATCGAATTGATCAAACTCCTGGAAAAACCGGACCGAGATCTTGATCAATTGGTCGATCTAATGAGCAACGATCTTTCGCTCACCGCAGAAGTTTTGCGGCGATGTAACAGCGCCTTCTTCGGAGTGGACCGGCCTGCCAGCGACATCTTCGAAGCCACATTCCGTATGGGATTTTATGAGGTGTATCGGGTCGCGACCGCGCTCTTCGCGGCCCAAGCCATGGGCTGCGCCGGGGTATCGGACGGCCTGCAGATCGAGACGGTCTGGGAACACTCAGCCCTGGCAGCGGTCTCGGCTGCGGTGCTAGCTCGGGAAATCGAAGAAAGCGAAGGGTTGGCCTTCACCGCTGGTCTCTTACACGATATCGGAAAAGTGGTGCTCGCCTGCGCCGAAGGCAAGCGCTACGCCCAACTTGTCGATCACTCCCATGTGCAAGCGCCATTGAGCCCGTCCGAGCGGAAGTTGTTTGGATTCGACCATTGCGAAATAGGCGGACGCTTATTGGCGCGGTGGGGATTTCCCATTAAGATTATCACTCCGGTCCAATATCACCATTCCCCGGTGGAAGCGATGGGCTTCGGTCGGCTCGCAGCGATGGTGCAATTGGCAGACTGCATGGCCTACGGGCTCGCCACTGGCCGCCCTAACGAGGCGTCTGCCAACCCGATCGGGGCATTTGCCATTCAGGTCCTCCAGCTGAAAACGGAATCGTTTCCCGGTTTAATGGCTCGCGCCCAAAAAGACGCCGATCGCGTGAAAGCGCTGTTTCACATGCGGAACTGAGGACGTTCCCGCGGGTTCCAAGCGCGAGTATCGCTCGTCGCTCGCAACCGCGCCACCACGGAACAACCGTCGCGAAGGTCGGCCCGAGCTGGGTGTTCGTGTCAATTTCCCCGCCCAGCCGAACTGCGCTCCAGTCTCCCGCGCCGAGATTCGCAAATAGTTTGAACCTTTTAGGGGTTCGCTGCGATTAACCCACAAGCTGCAGCGAAACGGATGAACAGTTGCGATCCCTTCTATGAAACGAAATGCTTATCGCGGGTGGGCTTTCGCCTGCCTCTGCGTGACAATACCCCTCACGCTGGCCCAAGAGTGCCGAACAGATATCAACCCGGCCCTGCTCTATTGGCAGGCGTTTGCCGTCATGCCAGACCTGCCGGACCCCGATCAAAAGTACCTTTTTGAAACAGATTGGCGGACTCGCCCGATGGACGAGCGTGCTGGTCAACTGGCGGCCAAGTATGACTCGACCTTTCGACTGCTCCGGCAAGCCGTCGTCGCGAAGGTGCCGTGCGACTGGGGAATCGATATGACGCAAGGGCCTTATGCCCTGCTCCCGCACCTCGCTAAGGCCAAACGTTGCGCGCAAGCAGCAACACTTCGCGGTCGCTGGGCTGTCCAAAACAACCGTCAGGAAGCAGCTCGCGAAGACTTGGCCGCCGCCTTTGTCATGGGACGGAATCTAGCCCGCGATCAAGTGCTGATTTCTGCTTTGGTTCAGATCGCAATCGAAAGCATTCTTACAGGTCATGTGACGCAGCAGTGGGCGGTTCTTCGGACCGAAACGATAGGCGCCCTCTTGAACGATTTCGACCATGCGCCAGCGCGGAGAACGATGGCTGAGTGCATGCGCACTGAGAAAGCAGCGCTCTATGAATGGCTGCTGCATAAGGTGGAATCCATCCGCGCCGAGTATCCAACCAACGAGCAAGCCGCTCTGACCGTGATCGCGTCGATGCTCTCCGACATTGCCTCGGAGGACAGTCAGAAGCGGTCAACGTTAGGCGCAGACGTGCTGGAAGCAACTGGCCATTCCGTCGCGAGATTGGTGGCGTCCGTGCAGGAATTGGCGCCGTTTTACGACGAGCTGGAAAAAGTCATGGCACTTCCTTACGCGGAATTTCAACCCGCCCTCGACAACGTCAACTCTCGCGTCGCGGCCCATCCCAACCTTATACTCCACGAATTCTTTCCCGCCGTGTTGAAAGTCCGGCTGAAGGAATTTCGAGTTATAGCCCGATTCGCGCTCCTGCGCGCCGCCTACCAACGGCGCCTGGATCCGGTCGGCGGACTGGCACGAGTGACCGATCCGTTCGGCTCTGGGCCCTTTGAGTATTCTCGTTTCAAGCTCGAGGGGGTGGACCGCGGGTTCAAACTTCAGTCGGAGCTACGTGTTCCAGACTTCAACGAAGTGCTGATCTTCGCCGAGACACCGGGTCCGGCTTTCTACATCGACGGCCCGCCTGCAGGCCAGAAGATCCATTGAAAGAAGCCTCCCTCAATCCCATCGCGCCGAGCGAACTTAGCGATTCGCCAGAACTTCTGGCCCGCGCGCAGGCGGGCGACGGCGAGTCGTTCGACCGTTTGTGCGCGCCGCTGCGTGATCGCCTGCTGCGCCAGGCGCTCGCGCTCAGCCGGAACGAAGCCCAAGCTCAGGATCTGACGCAAGAAACACTCTTGGAAGCTTGGAAATCACTCCATCGATATAACGCTCAATGCCAGCTTTCGACCTGGCTTTGCAGCATTCTCTTGCACCGTCACCAAACCGCGTTACGACGTGCCCGATGGTGGACCTTTCTTCCCTTCTCGCCGAACCATTCGGCCGCTTTGGTTCGTGTGGACGATACAGCTCCGCGCCCGGACGAGGCCATGCAACTCTCAGAACAGAGCAAGCTCGTCCTGCAATCGCTAGACCGGCTTCCCGCTCGGCAACGGAACGTTCTCTTTCTCCGATTTTATGCCGACGAATCGTTAGCCGAAATTGCTGCCGCGCTCCAGTGCTCCTTGGGAACCGTCAAGTCACGCCTCTTTCACGGACTGGAATCTCTACGGCGGATGAATCATATTAGGAAGGACCTTAAATGAACTGCCGCGAACTCGAACAGGACCTCGCCCTTGCCGCCTCCGGCTGCCTCGACTCCGTTGAGCTCGTCTCGGTCCAGACACACTGCCGCTCTTGTTCGACGTGCGCGGCACGGCTGGCCGAATTCGAAAGCATCGCACGGGCCCAATTCCGGGTGGCTCGTCAGGTCGAAGCGCTGCCGATCCCCTGCCACGCACGCTCCGCAACCCATCCTCCGACGCCACCACCTGATCCAAGCGCGTTTTCTCTTTCAATCCGGTGGGGGGCCTCCGCCGCGGTCGCAATGGTCGTGGCCATGCTTCTTTTATTCCGTCAAAAGCCGCCGCGGCTCCAGACGATCGCCCCGGAAACGGCCACTGAGGGGCCCGCGATCTCTTCAGGTGACTATTTGTCACCACCTAGCCTGGCAGCTTACCGCAACGCGCTGCGGGAGGTTAACGGCGCCGCCTTGGACGACCTGCTTTCCCGACAGGAACGGCACTTGCTCCCCTCTGCGTCCGACCCCGAATTCCGAGCGACACAGCGCGAGCTTTGACTGCTCAAAGCGCTCTTAGATTCGGCTGGCGAAAGGTCTGGTTGCTCTAGCCGACACTTCCCCACCCTGTTAAAGTCCGCGTATGACTCTCGGTCACGGACAGGGCCTGGTCGTCTCGGACCTGCATTTCTTTGCGAAGCGTTCGCACGGAATTTCCTGTCTGGAGTCACTCGACACGGCGCTAAGCTCGGCGCCAGTTTTGGTGCTGAACGGCGACACTTTCGACTTTCGCTGGAGCACGCTCGCGAACGACACCGAGACAGAAGCCGAAGCACTCGGCTGGTTGCGTCGACTGCTCGTCGCTTACCCGCAGACCGAGGTCCACTTTGTTCTAGGAAATCATGATTGCCTGCCAGGCTTCGTGGAGAGTTTGAAACGTTTGGCAAAGGACCACGGTCGATTTCACTGGCACGAGTATTGCCTGCAAATTGGCACATCGCTTTTTCTTCATGGCGATTGCTCCCAGCGTGTCATGGATGCCACCGGGCTCGACCGATACCGGCAGTCCTGGCGTCGTCCCTCCCGCCGCGGGCGCGTGGCGACGACGGCATACCGCTGCTCCGACCGGATGGGGTTGACGCGCCTGGTGCACCGTTGGCACTTTCCGCGAGAGCAAACAGTGGCGCGTGTTTGTCACTATTTAGACGACTGCCATCCAGGCTGGCGCAGCCAGATCCTGGACTGCTATTTTGGGCACACCCACTTGCCTTTTGCCGCCTACACCTGGAACGGAATCCGTTTCCACAACACCGGATCGGGAATTCGTGGCATGCGCTTTAACCCTCTGAGATTCGACCTAGCTCAAGTTGTCTAATTTGCTTCTTACCATGCCCAGCCAGGACAAGCCCTCCGTCACGTGCTACTCGAAAGATGAGCAAGCCTGGATGCAACGTTCCCAGGAGATCCGCGGGAAATCGTTGAGGCCGCTTCTGCGTCTCTTGGTGCAGCTTCAGGTTGTGCCAAATCAGTTGACTCTCCTCTCTTTATTGGCCGGGGTTGCCTTTGCACCTTTGTTCCTCTGGGGGTATCCGGTGTGGGCCTTCGGTTGTTTACTAGCTCATGTGCTCCTGGACGGGCTGGATGGTCCCCTCGCCCGCCACATAGGATGCGCCTCGAGCCGAGGCTCGTTTACCGACACGATGGCGGATCAGGTGGTGGTCACGTTTACGACCGTGGCCCTGATTCATGCCGGTCACGCTGGCATCTGGTCGGGGGCGCTCTATCTGTTTTCTTACAGCGTCGTGGTAATATTCGCGATGGTGCGCAATGCGCTTGCCATCCCCTACTCCTGGCTTGTACGACCGCGGTTCCTCATTTACGCCTGGATTCCCGTGAACATGTTCTGCTGGCGAGGAAGCTTGGACATGTTGCTCTGGATCGTAAACGCGCTTCTGACTTTGAAACTGCTGACTGGATTTGTGCAGATTCGTCGGAGAATGTGAGCGCGCTCGGCCGTGCCACCACGCATGGATTCGCTTCGCGCTAGTGTGGTGACCGCTAAGTCCTTGCACTTTCGCGGCGAGGGTTTTTGCGCGCCCGCAAGGCGCGAGCGAGGCGCAGACCCGTCCCGACAGGTCGGGAGAACGAGCGAGGAACGCGGCGGGCGCGCGAAAGAACCGCCGCCCAAAGGGTTGCGCCAAAAAAAGGGTTCTGGCTTCGTTGCTCCTCGGTCAGAGAGCGCGGCGGCTATCCTCCGTCGTCGCGCCTCGTCAGGACCCATTTTGATCACAACGAAAGTATAAGGACTTAGCGGTCACCACACTAGCCAGGCGGCCATTGTAAGAGAAAACCCTCACTTCCTCAAAGCTGGCCCGGCGTGCCGCCTGCGACGGTCGACACTTTCCATGACGTCGGCAGCGCCGGATCGAGTTCTGGCGCGATGAGTTGGAGGGTAAACCCAGTTCCATCCGCTCCAGACGGCCAAGGGGCCTCATCGTCGTAGCGAATCGAAACCGCCACGCTCCCATCCGGCCGGAATAGGCGCAGCATGCCGCCGCTGTTGTCCAGGCCGAATCCGAAATCCCCGGCAACAGGAACGCTCGCCGAATGAAAAAGGCGGAATCGAAACTTATCTTGGCAGGCGACCAGAGAGGCGCCCGGGGCGAGTTCGACGGGCGGCAAGAGGAAGGCATGGTCATCGGACCCATCACGCAAAATCCAACCGCTCAAATTCACCGATGCCGCGCCGGCGTTGTACAATTCGACCCAATCTCCGGAATCCTGGGCGGACGCCGAATGATACTGGATCTCGGTAACCTTGAGCGCCGACTCCCCTGCCGGAGATGCTGCAGCCGTTTCGAAACGGGCGACGACTCGATTCGTTTTGCCGGATGCGACCTGGTACGACAGGATGGGCTGGTTGATCGCGCCGTGTACGGTGGACCATTCGATGAATCGGTACCCAGGAACTGGAGAAGCTTGGAGCGAGTTGGTAATGTCGGCGAAATAGACGCCATTCCAAGGGAACGCGTCGATCACAAGCGAATTCACCGCGATTCGTCCCGCCGCTGCCGGTTCCGTCTGAACTTCCAGCGTGCCTAAACCGCCACGGAGCTGAAAGTGCTCTATGCAATCCTGACGAAGCTTCGCGGGACGTTCACGGCCAAATTTCGAAAGGGTCGTGATATTTGTTTCCCAGGTAGCCTGGGTGAAAGGCAAATGTTCCGCTTGATGCGGTTTGCCAAATCCCCGCCGAGTCAGCTCAGCCCAACTCCAGCGCTTCAAGTGATCGGATATTTCGGGACGAATCACCGTCGCCATTTCCTGGGCTGTTTGTGCGACGCGCTCCTCTCGAAAAAGGCTATTAAGCAGGTCAGCGCAGCGACGGATGAACTTCTCCTTAAACTGGGGGTTCTTAAGCAGGCTTCGCAGCAACAAGGTCCGACCGCCGGCGTTTGGCCAGGCGGTGCTCGTCCCGGTCCCGCCGGTGTAAAAGTCGAACATGTTGTCATAAGCCGAGTAATCGCGAGCCATGGCGGGGACATACACTTCAGGAGGCCACAAGTTGAAGCCATAATCCTGATCGAAAACCAGCCAACGGAACAAACCCCGCGCGGACCGGGGACGCCAACACTTGATGTTGCCAATATCGAAGTTCTGGAAGTAAATGACCGCCAGGTGGTAGTCGATAAAGTTGTCGATATCTAAGAAATTCTCGCTCACGAATGCGTAACTGGCTGGATCGGCCATGTTCTTTGAGGAGAGATACTGACGCATCTGCGTGTAAACGCTTCCGGTTCCAGCATTGACTGTCCCATAGGCTTCAATCAGATCCACGGTGCCGGGCGCAAGATCGTGGTGCGCGACCAGGTAATCTTCGGTCAGCTTTTCGCGGAGATTGTATAACCCCCAGTACTCACCATTCACATAAACGACCGCGGGACGGTAAGCTTGGGTATCTAGCGTGGTTCCCTGAATCAACCGCTGCATGAGCGCATCACGCATCAGGGTGAACTGGCCGTTCACAAAATAGCTGCCATAATCGGTCGTGGGGCCGAATTCCGAAATGGGAGGCCGCGGCGGCGTCTGTTGCGTCCCTTGATTGTCGTTGCCGGAACTCCGCAACACCAAGGCCTCAAACTGATCCACGTTCTGATCGGGAAACACGCGGTGCGCGAACTTGCCTGCCCCGTACGACCGACGCGCGAAGAGTGCCAGCGACTTCTGCGGATAAGCTCGAGAACCCCACCCACCAAAGATTTTCATACCCGCCCGCTGCCGGAAGGCAACCGTTCGGTTTGTTTCGAAAAACTCGATGGCGATTTCAACTTCCCGATCTTGCCATGCGTTCGAACCGGAATAAGGATAGTTCTGCAGCACCTGGTTCTGAGCGGACAAGACTTTCGAACCCATCCCGTAGAGGTAGCCATCTCGAAACGCGAGGTGACTCGCCGGGGTCGCGATCGACACGATCGGCAGGGAATGCTGCACCCCGATCAGGTAACTCCTCGACTCCAACGCGCTCGTTTCTCCGCGAGGCCCAAACGCCATCGCCCGGATCACCCTGGATTCAGTCAATACCAGATTCGTCGAGAAGACTGGGGATTGTACAGATGGTGCCGACCCGTCGAGAGTAAATCGGACCACATGATTGGACTCCGCTCCCTGAAGGTGCACTGAAATCGGCGAATCAAAAATCCCGCTTTCAGGCTCAAACGTTGGAGAGGCCAAGGCAGGTCCTGCGCCAGTCGCAAGATTTTCTTTCCCTGGGCTGGCGGTGGTTCGCGTGTAGAACTGGAGATCCGCCGCCCCATCTGGAGCACGCCCTATCGATTGATCCGAACCGAGAGCGGGCACGGCCATCCGATCCAATTCTCGCAAGGCAGCATCGCTCAGAATCAAGAGTTCACCGGACGCTTTGAGTTTGAAGTTGGTATGCAATGCCGCCACGGCGTTGGTTTGATTCAAGTCCGACGCATAGACGACGAGAAATCCGTGCGGTTGCATAAGCGCAGACGGAAAGAGCCATTTTCCCGGTACCGTGAGATCGTCGCTGAGAGCATAGCCAGCCAGATCAACCGCCTCGTCGTTCGGATTGTAGAGTTCGACCCAGTCCCAAAAACGTCCTTCAAGATCGGCGAACGAAGCCACGTTGTCCGTCATGACCTCGTTGATCAAGACTCGCGCCGGCGCGGGCGGCAAGTCGCGGAGGCGGACTCGACAAAACAGGTTTCCGTCGCGGACGATCAGACTGGCCTGATAGAGGCCATCAGCGACCATCTCGATGCTGGCTCCCGCTTCTTCAGACCAGGAAATGCTCTTCCCGAGAGTCGGCGCAGTTTCGATGGTAAGCTCCGAAATCTGTTGGCCCGCGGAATCGAACTGGAATGACATCCGACCATTGGAGTCATAGCGAACCGTGGCGGGCCGGATCTCAAAAGCCGCTTGGAGAGAATCGGGCGGCCAATACAGTGCCAACATAATCGCAACGGAGATACGGCACATCCATCGACTGACCATTAGGACAACGCCCACCCCCCAACGGTCCTTCTCTGATATCATCCACTTACCATAGGGGCTGCCTCGCTGGCCGGTCAAGGAACGCCCTGCACGGGACAGCAAAAGATTCCGTCCACGGGCCCGGTCGTCGGCATTGGAAACAGGCCAGGTCTGCCTTACGGATAGGTGGACCTAATTCGGTAGGGCTCGCCTCCACTCAGCGACTCGTGCATCGCCAAGGCAATTTCCGTCACGTGGAGCAATAGACTCGGCGATAAACAGGGCCGACGGCCAGTCCGGATCGACGCTGCCAAGTCCGAAACGCCGAGCAAATAGTCCATATAATGGCGCCGTAAGGCGATGCGCCCACCAGGCTTTGGACTTCGCCAGTGCCGCTTTCCGTTCAGTCCAAAGAGGAACCGTGTGGGCCAGTACCGACTGAGCCACGAGTAAGTATCGGCACGAAATCCCAACTCGGAATGGCATCGCCAACGAATTGGCGTCGCATTATGCCAGCACTCGTCAATCGAAAGAATGCCTCTATCTCCAACAATCTGGAGGCCATGATGATGCGGACCGACCGTTCCGCAAGTTAAACGTGCAACAACCCCCGATCGAAAGCGAATACAACCCACGGCAAAATCCGGGGCCACTCGATGCGGCAAAATATCCGGCAGTCGTTCCGGCACGAGGAGGGATGAAAACGCCGTCACCGATTCGGCGGCGCCGAAAAAAGTCACCAACCAAGTCAGGTAGTAAGCGGCGTGTTCCAAAGTGCATCCTACGGCAAACTCATCCCGCCAGGGCCAGGGAGTCCCTTCTGGGCTGGCCCATTCTTGAGGACGCATCTGATGAATCGGGCCATCATCCAGCTCTGCGTAAACCAACCGAACCCGACCAATATCACCATCACGGAGCGCCTGGCCCAACGCTTGGGCCGTTTCGCCAAGCAAGCTGCAAGGTGCTCCTGAAATCTGGAGTCCCTGCTGTCCGGCGAAATGGACGAGTTCCTCCGCCTGCGCCATGCTCAAAGCGAGCGGCTTTTCGGAATACAGATGTTTCCCTGCTTCCAGGCACGCCTTCGAAATCAGGAAGTGGCTGGCCGGGTTGGTGAGATTAACCACCAGTTCAACCTGTTTATCGGCAAGCATTGCGGCCATGGAACCATAGGCTCTCACGTTGCAGCGCCCAGCCAGTTTAGCAGCGCGCACTTCGTCCCGATCGACAACTCCAAGCAACCGTAACTCCGGGTGCGCCGCCAACCACCGGGTGTAAAAGTCCGCGACAAACCCACAGCCCACAATGGCAATTCGCACCGGGGCGGCGCCCGGTGACCATGAGGGATGGACAGCCCCTTCTCGCTCCGGAGCTTTTGTGAAGGAATCGACTCGGTTCAACACCGCTGCCAGCCAGCGCTCGCGAACTCGAGTCATGGCGTCACTAATTTTCCGAGTAGGGCCGGTCGAAGTGTTTCCGGTCACTCGAGATGGATCACGGAGGCTCAAGAGGAGAAGAGCATAAAGAAGACAACGTTGGGCAACAAGCCTACCGCGGCTTTCCAAGCCTTGGCGAGATGAGATGGAGCGGGCGAAGGGAATCGAACCCTCGTGTGAAGCTTGGAAGGCTTCCGTTCTACCATTGAACTACGCCCGCATCGGCTCTCACTCTAACTAGGATGCTTGCGTTGTCAATCCGCGTCCGTACAATGCGGCTTTAAATGAACGCATTATTGCTCGCGGGCGGGCGCCTGATCGATCCTGCGAACCGTATTGATGCCATCGCGGACCTGTTAGTCGTCGCGGGCAAGATTGCAGCCGTTGGGCCTTTGGCTGCCGAAAGCGCGGATGCGGAAACCGCAGAATTAGACGTTCGCGGGCTAGTCATCTGCCCAGGCCTTATCGATTCCCACGTCCATTTGAGAGAACCTGGTCAATCGGCCAAAGAAACGATCGCCAGCGGAACTGCGGCCGCAGCCCGAGGAGGTTTTACCTCAGTGGTTTGCATGCCAAACACAGCACCTCCCATCGATAATTCAGGCACGGTAATTCTAATCCGGGAGAAGGCCAAGCGCGAAGGGATGGTTAACGTCTTCGTGACCGGGGCGATAACAAAAGGGTTGGCTGGGGAAGAACTTGCGCCCATTGGCTCGTTGCGAAATGCGGGCGTGGTAGCTATCACGGACGACGGGCGCTGTGTTCAGAACCACGATCTTATGCGACGTGCGCTGGAATATGCGCATATGTTCAATTTGCCCGTCCTGGACCATTGCCAGGATTATACGGCCGCCACGGACGGAGTGATGCACGAAGGATATTGGAGCACCTCCCTTGGGTTGCACGGGTGGCCGTCGTTAGCCGAGGAGTTGATCGTTGGCCGCAATATCATCCTCGCCGAACTAACTGGCACGCGGGTGCACTGCCAGCACTTGAGTTCGGCCGGAAGCGTCAGGATGTTGCGCGAGGCTAAACGCCGCGGAGTTCCAATCTCCGGAGAAGCTTGCCCACACCATTTCACACTGACGGACGCCGCGGTCGCAGGAAGCGACACGTTTTGGCGCGGCGACGGAAAATCGCTCCTTCAGGAGTCTTCAGCTGAGCCGCCTTCTTGGCCACCTTATGACACCAGTCTAAAAATGACCCCGCCCCTGGGATCGGCACGTGATCGGGAAGCCATTCTTGACGGAATTTGTGACGGCACTTTGGAAATTCTAGGGAGTGATCACGCGCCTCACTGCGTTTACGAGAAGGAAGTGGAATTTGACTATGCGCCCTTCGGAATCACTGGGTTAGAAACAGAGCTGGCACTTTCCTTGATGCAACTTTACCACACGAAGCGATTGGACTTGCCGCAACTCATTGCCAAGTTCACAACGGGTCCAGCGGGCCTGCTCGGATTGGAAAAGGGCTCGTTGCATGTGGGCGCAGATGCCGACATCTCCGTCTTCGATCCGAACCATGAATGGAGTTACTCTCGCGCCGGTTCCGCGAGCAAATCACGCAACTCCCCATTCTTCGGTTGGCCCCTGAAAGGCAAAGCGATGCTGACTGTGGTGGCAGGAAAAATAGTGTGGCAGGATGAGCAATTTGGACGTAAGGTGCAACAACGGTTGAAACCACAACACTCGAGTGTTCCCGCGGAACGCGTATAAATTTATGAAAATATTCGCATTGGGCTTGCTGGCTGCCCTGGCCTTGGTGCCGGCAACAATGGCAGGGGAAGGCAATTGGCTGACTGACTTCGCAAAAGCCCAAACCACCGCGAAGGAAGAAAAGAAGCTGGTTTTGATGGATTTCACCGGCTCAGATTGGTGCCCACCCTGTAAAGCACTGCACAAAAACGTTTTAGCCTCCAAGGAATTTAACGATTATGCAAAGGAGAACCTCGTGCTGGTTGTCGTGGACTTTCCGCACACAAAGAAACTCGCTCCGGAGCAACAGAAGGCCAACGAAGCTCTGGCTAAGAAGTTTAAGATCGAAGGCTTTCCGACGGTAGTCGTCCTGGACAACACCGGCAAACAATTGAGCAAAGACGTTGGTTACAGCGGGGAGAGCGCGGCGGAGTTTGTCGCCAAGCTCAAGAAGATTAAGCCGTAACGCTCCTGCTGACAACTGCTCGTCTTTCCCAGGCGCGGCTTTCAGCCGCGCCTTTTTGTTAAATCTTGCTACTTGGAGCGGTCAACGTAGCATCCCGCAGCAACTTGTTTTTGCATGAAGGCAATTTTGGCGCTTGAAGACGGCACGCTGTTCCGCGGAAGGGCATTTGGTGCGCGAACTTCTGCCTGCGGCGAGGTCTGCTTCAACACCTCGATGACCGGGTATCAAGAAATCCTGACCGACCCGTCCTACAAAGGGCAGATCGTCACCATGACTTACCCACTCATTGGCAATTACGGGGTCAACCTCCAGGACGTTGAATCGTGGCGGCCGCATGTTTCAGGGTTTGTCGTGCGCGAACTCTCTCCTGTGGTTAGTAATTGGCGCGCCGACCTTTCGCTTGCCACCTACTTGGAGCAAAATGGTGTTCCCGCCCTGGAAGGGATCGACACTCGCGCCCTTACAAAAAAACTCCGAGTGCGAGGTGCGTTGAATGGCTTTTTGACTACGGAAGACCTTTCTGAAGAGGAAGCTTTAGAACGAGCTCGCCGATGGCCTGGCCTGATGGGCGTCGATTATGTGCGTGAAGTCACACACCGAGAAAGCTTTGCCTGGGATTCGACGGACGAACAAAGCGGCAGTTTCAACCTCGTGCGCGGCGCAGGATCAACGGATGCCCGGCAAGTGAGAGATCCTTTGCCACCTGCAGACATTCCGATCGTGGCCTACGATTTTGGAATGAAATACAACATTCTGCGGCGCCTTCGTCAGCGAGGTTTTAAAGTCCAAGTGGTTCCCGCCACAACGCCCGCTTCCGAAGCACTAAAGTATAAACCCGCTGGCATTTTTCTCTCCAACGGGCCGGGAGACCCTGCGCCGCTCGATTACGCGATTCGCGCCGTAAGCGACCTGGTTAAAACTGGGATTCCGATGTTTGGAATCTGCTTGGGTCATCAGATCCTCGGTCTCGCGCTTGGAGGCCGGACGTTCAAGCTGAAATTTGGACACCGCGGCGCCAATCAACCGGTGAAGGATTTGGAGACAGGTCGAGTGGAGATTACATCGCAGAATCATGGCTTCGCCGTCGACCCAGCGTCATTGCCACCTGAGGTTAGCGTCAACCGAATCAATCTAAATGATCAGACGGTGGAAGGGATGCGGCACAAGCATAAGCCAGTTTACTGTGTCCAATATCACCCTGAAGCCTCCCCAGGACCTCACGATTCGACCCTACTATTCGATGAATTTCGAAGACTCATTGAGAAAAAATAAGCTAACGCCAGCCGTTGTTCCCTCTCATTTCCGAGACGAACGGACGAAACGGTTTGACTTGAGCTTTGTCAGTGGGATAATGCGCGGCACCTAAGCACCTATGGCCAAACTTGTCGTTCTAAGCGAAGGATTGACCGGGAAAAGCTACGAACTAAAAGTGGATAAAACCACGATTGGCCGCGTTGATGACAATAGCTTTCAGATTTCCGAAGGTTCTGTTTCTAGTCACCACTGTGAAGTGTTGTTGCGCGGGAAAGACGTTGTCGTCAAGGACCTGAGCTCGACGAACGGCACTTTTGTCAATGGCGAACGGGTCACGACCGAAGCGCCGCTCAAACCCGGCCAGATATTGCGCCTTGGGCAAATCGAAATGCGGTTGGAAACGGGCGAAGCAGCCCCTCCTTCCAAGAAACAGTTCGATCAAACCCGAGTTATTGGTGGCGTAAAGCTTGGTGACTTCGACCAGGGAGCCAAACCGGTCTTCGACAAAGATTCTCCCTTTTCCAAGAAGAGCAACAAAACCGCCGTCATTTTCGTTACGATTGGGATCGTGCTGGCAGTGATTATTGTCGTTTTTCTTTTTATCGCATACCAGAAGTTGCGCGGCTAACTTTCACCGCGTTCCTCCCGCAGCCATCCTGCCAGTGACGTGGCTGCGTAGGTAATCAGAATATCTGCCCCTGCTCGGCGCATGGCCAAATGCGCTTCCATCATGACCGCGCGCTCGTCGATCCAACCATTCTGCGCCGCGGCCTTAATCATCGAATACTCTGCGCTGACCGCATAAGCAGCCGTTGGATAGCCCGTGGTTGATTTCACCCGGTAGATAATATCGAGATACGCCAGAGCGGGCTTTACCATCACAATATCCGCACCCTCCTGAATATCGAGTTGCACCTCGCGCAGGGCCTCCAGCGCGTTTGGCGCGTCCATCTGGTAACTTCGACGGTCGCCAAATTTTGGTGCGGACTCAGCCGCTTCACGGAACGGCCCGTAAAAAGCCGAGGCGAACTTGGCTGCATACGCCATAATTGGAAGCTCAGAAAAGCCACTTCCATCCAGGTGTTCACGAATAGCACGAACTCGTCCATCCATCATGTCACTCGGCGCCACCATGTCTGCGCCCGCCTCCGCATGCGACAAAGCGGTGCGTGCCAGCAAATCTAGAGTCGGATCGTTCATGACTCGCCCCTGCCCTGCCCGCATCTCTATCAAGCCACAGTGTCCGTGACTCATGTACTCGCACAAACAAACGTCGGTAATGACGATAAGCTCAGGCAGCTCACGTTTCAAAAGTCGCACCGCTTGCTGCACAACTCCGTCGGCAGCGTAAGCTCCTGAGGCTTTTTCATCTTTAGAGTCCGGGATCCCAAAGAGCAAGACCGCCCGAACCCCCGTCTTAAAAGCGACCAAGGCGTCTTTCAAGGCTTCGTCGACCGATACCTGGTGAATGCCTGGCATCGCTTCAATCTTTCGTCGGATTTGCCCACCGGAACGAACAAACATCGGCAAGACGAACTGTTGTGGATGAAGGTGAGTCTCGGCCACAAGTTGCCGCATTGACGGAGACTGCCGCAAGCGCCGCAACCGGGTTAGAGGAAAGCCACTGCTCGACATTGACGTCATGACAAAACTCTACCGTTCAGAGGACGCCATGGAAATGCAGATTTCCAGTTCCTGCTCCTGATTGGCCTTGCAGTCCAGCCATGGCATCGACAACCTTCCGAGTTCGACTTGGCATCTCGTGCCGCGGGTCGGAACTGACTATGCCCGATGTTTTCAACCTGGTCGCGTTGCACAACGACGGTCCAAATCAGGACCGTTTAGATGCGGAATTGCGGCGGAGCGGCTTCCATCCCAGTTGGCATAGTCTTCCGTCGCCGGTGTCGCTAGGGTCTATGATTGGATCGGTGCCCGCCGTCCTATTCATTGAACAATCCCACGCCTGTCCGACCGTAGCGCCCTTGCTTAAAGAGCTGCAAGCTAAGGCACCCTTCGTCCCGATAATCTATATCATCCGCGAGTCGGACCCGCCCGAGACCGCCGCCGCGTTGGCGGTCGGCGTCACCAACGTCGTTTCCGAAGCACGATTGGATCTGGTCGGCTGGGTTGTTCGCCGGGTTTTGGAGGAGAGTGCCCTTCGTGATCGACTCGAGCGAGCGGAGGCTGCCTTGCAAGCCAGCGAGGCACGCCACGCAATGGAACTTGCCCAGCAGCGCCAAATGGTCGCAGCCCTGCGGCAGTCCGAAGGGCAGTATCGAAACATCGTCGAAGGAGCAATGGAAGGTCTTGTCATTCACCAGAATGGGATCATCCGTTTTGCCAATGGCGCAGCGGCACGCCTGGCTGGGTATGAACAGCCTTCAGACTTGGTCGGACGTAACATCTGGGAAACCTTCGTCGCACCCGAGGCCCGGGCGGAATTGCAGGCTCGGGGCGCCGCGTCTCTGAACGGGCAGCGACAAGCCATGCACCCAGGTTGGCCGGGCATTCGCAAGGACGGACGTCAGGTTTGGGTTCAGAGCTCCGTTGCCCAGATCAGCTGGCAAGGCCAACCGGCGTTACTCGGATATTTCTTCGATATTTCCGAACGCAAACGAACCGAGGAATCCTTGCGGGCCTCCGAAGAGCGGTTCTCCAAGGCATTCCATGGCAGTCCGTTGCCGGTCAGCATTGTGACACTGCACCAAGGCCGGTACATAGACGCCAACTCCAGCCTTACGGAGATGCTCGGCCTGACTCGGGACGAGATAATCGGGCGTTCCGCGTATGAGCTCGGGATTTGGATGGAGCCCTCTCACCGGCAGAATCTCGTGCGACTGGTGGAGGAGCATTCGCTCGCGAAAAACTTTCCCACTCGATTGCGAGTTAAGGGCGGCGAAGTAAGAGAGGTCTTGATCTCTGCGGAGCGCATTTTGCTCGGCGAAGAACAGTGTATGATTGTCGTTACGCAGGATATCACCGACCAACGACATCTCGAGGAACAGCTTCGACAGGCCCAGAAAATGGAAGCGGTTGGGCAACTAGCCGGCGGAATAGCTCACGATTTCAATAATTTGCTCACCGTCATTCAAGGCCATGCCGCGCTGCTTAAGGACCAAGAAGATAGGACCGACTTCGTCCGCGAAGCCGCCGAACAGATTACGTTCGCGGCGGAGCGGGCCGCGTCCCTTACGCGTCAACTGCTAACGTTTAGTCGTCGGCAGGTCATGCAGCTTCGAACCGTTGACTTGAATTCGGTCATCGAAGCCACCGGTAAATTGCTGCGGCGCGTCATGGGAGAAAACATCCAGTTGCATCTCGAATGCAGTGCAACCGTCCCAGTCGTTAGAGCGGACCCGGGAATGCTTGAACAGGTTTTGTTGAACCTCGCGGTAAACTCCAAAGACGCCATGCCGCAGGGGGGCCAGTTAACCATTGCGACATCGGGGTTGCTCGTGGGTGAAACAACTCCGATCGACGGTTGGGCCGACGCTCCGATCGGTCCCGTCGCTTGCATCAGCGTTACCGACACTGGTTGCGGCATCCCTCCTGAGATCCTAGGGCATATTTTTGAGCCCTTCTTCACAACGAAGGGCATTGGTAAGGGAACAGGGCTCGGTTTGGCCTCCGTTTACGGCATCGTCAAACAGCATAAAGGCGGGATTCAAGTGGCTAGCGAAGTCGGTCGTGGGACCACTTTTCACATTTTCCTCCCAACGGGCCCAAGCGAGTCGCCGATGCATTCTCCTAACGCCCCCAAATCCCGCTTGGCAGTGCAGCGGCGTTTTGATTAGCTGGGCGCGTTGATGAAGATACTCTGCCTGTCCCACCTTCTCCTCCCACTGATTTTGGGATTCGTGGCAACGCTTCAGGCGCAAGACCAGGAGCCCGAGTGGCAAGTTGACGGCTTGACCCCGGAAAGCTACGCGTTCTACGACAACGGCCTTATCGTTGGGACAAACGGCATTGCGGTGCGTTACCAGGGCAGCCTGCTGGTCGCTAATTCAGTTCGGGTTGAGCAGAACTCGGGCGAGGCACATGCCGAGGGGAATGTCAGCATCCAGCGCGACGGCTACCTTTGGAAAGGCGATCGGGTTACGTATAACCTTCGCACGCGGGAAATGACCGCCAACGACTTCCGGGCAGGTTTTCCGCCTTTCTTTGCTGGTGGGGCCAGTCTGGGCTCGGAACCTGGGGACGGGACCAACCGGGTGTACACGGCAAATCAAGCCTACGTTACCACCGACGACGTCCTTACGCCCGGATATCGTATCCGGGCCCAGCGCCTCAAGATAATCCCAGGGAAATCATTGGTCGCCCAGGGAGCGACACTTTACTTGGGAGGCGTGCCGATCATGTATTTCCCTTACTTCCATCGGCGCCTCGACGGCATTCCGAACGCCTTCACTTTCACACCGGGCTATCGGAGCCGATACGGGCCATTCTTACGGAGCGCCTACAACTGGCACTTGAACGAATATTTGAGCGGAGCGCTCAACCTGGATGCTTACCAAAAGCGAGGCGTTGGATTCGGCCCGGACTTTGATTACAGCCTTGGATCCTACGGTCAAGGAACACTCTCGGGCTATTACATTCACGACTTGGAACCGGGTTCCGATCCCGTCGGCGCTCCGATCCAGACAGACCGCCACCACGTCAATTTCTCTCACCGCGGAAGCCTACGCACGAACCTGACTGCAACCGTTGTGGTGCGAGAGCAGAGTGATGCGTTTGTCGAACGCGACTTCTTCGAGGGAGAGTATCGGCAAAATCCTCAGCCGAAGTCCTTCTTGGAGCTGAACCAACAGTGGTCCAATTTCAGTTTGGACCTTCTCGCTCAGCCTCAGATCAACGATTTCTTTCAGACGGTGGAACGCCTCCCGGATGTCCGACTGAGCGGCATTCGCCAACAGATTGGTAATTCCCCTCTCTACTACGAAAGTGAGACCTCGGTGGGCTATTTTCGTTTCCAGCCTCCAGAACACACCAGTACAAACTACGCTGCAATGCGGGCCGATACCTTCCACCAGGTCCTGCTGCCGTATACGTTTTTCGGTTGGCTAAACGTCACCCCACGCGTCGGTGGTCGGTTCACGCATTATGGCGAAACCGACCAGGACGGGCCTAATTTAGAGGAACGCGATCGCGGCATTTTTAACACCGGGGCAGAAGTTTCGTTCAAGGCATCGCGGCTCTGGGGTGGAGTTCGGAGCAGGTTTTGGGAGGTTGATGGCATCCGCCACATTATTGAGCCCTCCGTGAACTATGTCTTTGTCCCCTCACCTAATGTCCGCCCGCGAGATTTACCGCAATTCGACACGGAGATTCCGAGCTTACGTCTGCTGCCGATTGACTTCCCGGATTACAACGCAATCGACGCAATCGATACGCAAAACGTCCTGCGCCTCGGTCTTTTCAATAAGATTCAGACCAAACGCCATGGCACAGTGGATAATCTCATCAACTGGCGACTGTTCACTGACTGGCGAATCGATCGTCGAGACGGCCAAACAACCTTCGCCGACTTCTTCTCGGATCTCGATTTCCGCCCGCGCTCTTGGTTGACTTTGAATTCCGAAACACGGACAGACGTCCAGAACGGCTTCCTGCGATATGCCAACCATGGGTTGACAATTACTCCGAATGACGTTTGGAGTATCTCACTCGGCCACCTCTACGTCCGTGACGATCCAGCGTTCGGCGTGAACTCGGGGAACAGTCTCATTCGCAGCAGCATCTACTATCGGATCAATGAGAACTGGGCCTGGCGAATGACCCATCATTACGAAGCTCGGGATTGGACCATGGAAGAACAGTACTACACCATTTACCGGGACCTGCGAAACTGGACGTCTGCCCTGACATTTCGGGTGCGCGACCGCCGGGATGGAGTCGATGACTATACCGTCGCCATCACCTTTTCTCTTAAAGCGTTCCCTCGCTACGGACTCGGACACGACCGCGTCGAACACTCGCTCTTGCTCGGAGGCTAGAACCAACGAGGCTCAGCCAGAGTTTAAGTGGCGCGCATGAACTTGATCGAATTGACAGAGTCACAACGTGACGCGCTGCTCGATCTCGCGATGCTGGCCATGTACGCGGATGGCCACTTGGCTGCTGCCGAGGATCAGCGGGTGGACGAGCTGCTCAAAGCCATGGGACCGATGACCGAGTACGACCGGTCCACCCGCTACGACGCATCTGTATCCCGCGTCAGTCGCCACGCCCATTCCCCCACCGAAGCCATCCGACTGGGCCGGACCCTGGCCGCGAGTTTTTCACAACCCAATCAAAAGCGCCTGGTTTACACTTTCCTTCACGATTTGGTAGCAAGCGACAATCGAATTTCTCCGGAAGAGAGTCGCTGGCTAGCGGCTGTGCGGGAGGTCCTCCAGCCCTAGCGCAGGACCGGGCAGCTCCAACGGCTCGAGGCGAGCTCAAGGAAACAGCTGGGAACGACCGATCTCAAACATGGAAAACACATGAACCCAGTAGCATTGATCACCGGTGCCTCGCGCGGCTTGGGCAGAGGGATCGCCCTCCAACTCGCGAACTCCGGTTACGATCTACTGCTTAACTTCGCTTCCAACCGGAGCGCCGCGGAGCAGGCCGCCGCCGCTTGCCTAGCAACTGCCACAACGGCCGGGCGGAAGATCCGAGCGGAGATCTGCGCTGCAGATATCGCAATTGCGGAACATCGAAATCGGCTGATTGAGTTTACCCGCACGACGTTTGGCCGTCTCGACTTGCTTGTAAACAATGCGGGGGTAGCACCCACCGCGCGAGTCGATTTGCTCGAGGCCAACGAAGCGAGCCTCGACCGGCTCTTCGGTATTAATGTCAAGGGACCTTACTTTCTGACACAGCTTGCAGCTCGGTGGATGATCGACCAAGTCAAGGCTCGGTTGAACCAGCCGACCGGCGAGGCCACCACCGCACCAAAGATCGTCACGATCACATCGATTAGCGCTTACACCGCCTCAGTGTCGCGCGGGGATTACTGCCTATCCAAAGCCGCCTTGGCGATGCTAACTCCCCTTTACGCCGCGCGCCTGGCAGAGTTTGGAATCCATGTCTATGAAATCCGTCCCGGCATTATGGCCACGGACATGACCGCGAGTGTCAAAGATAAGTACGATTCCCTTATCGCGAATGGCCTCACTCCCATCCAGCGCTGGGGCACGCCTGAGGACGTGGGAAAGGCCGTGGTCGCTATTGCTCTTGACCTGCTCCCATTCAGCACCGGTGAAGTGATCAACGTGGATGGTGGGTTCCACCTAAGGCAGCTTTGACCCTCGCCCTCAACCAAGCCCGCTTTTATGCCAATCCAGATTGACCAGACCGTAGCTCCGCAAACTCTCGCTCCCACGCTCCGCCGAGTGTTCGAGATTTCCGGGGAAAAGATTCAGAGCTTGGAAAAATCTTGGAATCCCAGCCACGGAACCCCTGTGTTTACCGCTCAAGGCAAGTACACCTCCCGCGGTTGGACAGAGTGGACTCAAGGTTTTCAATTCGGGTCCGCACTCCTGCAGTTTGATGCGACCGAGGATGCCATGTTCCTTGAAATTGGACGCCAAAGCGTCATCCAACATATGGCTTCCCACGTTTCCCACGTCGGGGTGCATGACCATGGGTTCAATAACGTATCGACTTACGGCAATCTCCTCCGCCTTGCCCGGGAGGGAAGGATCACAGCTTCCGAGGAAGAATGCCGGTTCTACGAGTTGGCGCTGAAGGTCTCTGGAGCTGTTCAAGCCGCGCGCTGGACACCAATCAACGACGGGACGGGCTACATCTACTCGTTTAACGGTCCCCACTCCCTCTTCATCGACACGATGCGGTCACTGCGGTCTTTGGCTATCGCCCATCAACTCGGGCACCTACTCATGGCAGAACGCGATGTTCGAATATCGCTTCTCGATCGACTCGCTCAACACGCACTTGCGACGACCCGCTTTTCCATTTACTACGGCACCGGACGAGACCATTACGACTTGCGAGGTCGAACCGCGCACGAAAGTCTCTTCAACACCAAGGACGGTTCATTTCGATGCCCAAGTTCACAGCAAGGCTATTCGCCATTCAGCACGTGGACGCGTGGCTTAGCTTGGGGACTCACTGGATTTGCCGAGCAGCTCGAGTTCTTCCACACCTTGCCACGATCAACATTTGCTCCCTTTGAAGAAGTCAACGCCGCCATGCTAAAAGCCGCGCTCGCGACCGCGGACTTTTATCTGGATCACACTTGCACCGACGGCATTCCAATGTGGGACACGGACGCTCCTGGACTCCGTCACTTGGGCGACTATCTGAACCGGCCTTCCGACCCGTTCAATGCTTGGGAACCTGTGGATAGTTCGGCCGCCGCCATTACCGCCCAAGGACTCCTCCGCCTTGGCAATTACCTAAACCGCTCAGCCCAGAATGCGGCCGGGCACCGGTATCGCCAAGCGGCTTTCACCATTGCTAGAACGTTGTTCGCCGCTCCCTACCTCTCCGAAGATCCAACCCATCAGGGATTGATCATTCACTCTGTCTATCACCGACCAAACGGTTGGGATTATCTCGCTCCCCACCAGAAAGTGCCAAATGGCGAAAGTTCTATGTGGGGAGATTACCACGCTCGCGAGCTCGCGCTGATGATCCTTCGCGAGGCCGAAGGAAAACCGTATTACGCCTTCTACAATTGTCTTCCTAAGCTCAAGTGAAGCTTTATGTGCAGCCCCGTAATAGGAAGAGAATCAGAAGAATCGGCAAAGGAATTCCCAGCAACCAGAGAAAAATCCAACCAATCCGCCCCTCTTCCAGCTTCTGCGTCAGTTTTATTTTCATAGGGATTGTCTTGGTTGCAACCTCCAACGCGACGGCCGCTCAGGCAATCAGGCAGACCGCCCAAATGGAGCTCCGGGAATTACCGATCAGCCTCGCGCGCTGGCGCCTCCGAGCCTGCGCCCTTTCCCCGGGACGCACAGCCGTCGGTCCATTGAGCAATCCGTTACCGTTTCCGCAGTCTTACTCCTCGACGCGATAGAGGTGTTTTTTCGTGCGAAGGAACAACGCTTTGCCCGATACACCGGGCGAAGCCATAAATCCGTTGTCCAACTTGTTCGTGGCCAGAACCTCGAACGTGCGTCCAGGCTTCAACACCGTTGCGGTGCCATTTTGTCCGAAGAAATACAAACGTCCGTCAGCATACACGGGCGACGCCGCGTACTTATCGCCAATACGTTCCCGCCAGACGACCTGTCCCGTCGCAGCGTCCACACAAGTCACAAAGCTCTCGTCCGCTGCCGTGTAAAGGAGACCGTCCACCAAGAGCGGTGAGGCATATTTACCCACGTGGGTTTTGAGCCGCCACAAGACCTTGCTGTCTGTCACGACGCCGTCCCCATCGGTCTTGACGGCCCAGAGCTCACCTTTGGTCAGGCCGGTCACGATGTAAGCCACTCCATCCTGGTAGAGCGGCCGTGGCGCCACGGAGAAATCCGGATGTTCCACTCTCCAAAGCTCACGCCCTGTCCGGGGATCATAGCCATAAGCCGCTTTCGCTCCCGCGCTAATCATTAGCCACCGCTCGCCATCTCGCACGATCAACGGCGTACTATGGGCCTTTCGCAAGTCGCCGTCTCGCGCCATCTGTCCTGGCACGTTCTCGTCATTCCAGGCCACCGATCGATCCGTTTTCCACACGGTCTGCCCTGTCTTTTTATCGAGCGCGATATGATACTGAAGATCCGCCCCGTCAAATGTGAGTATCAGCAAATTCTCCAACGAAACCGGCGATGAGGACGGTCCACGGTAATGCCGGCATCGTAAGTCCTCACGCTTCCAGAGCACTTTCCCAGTCTCGGTATCCAGACAGGCCGTGCCCGCACTTCCAAAATGCACGTAAACTCTGCCAGGCTCGATCACCGCCGAGGGCGTCGCATACGAGTTCATCGACGCTCCATTCCCAAGCGGCTCGGGAGTGTCCGTATGAAACACCTTTTCCTGAAAACGAACCGCGCCCGTCTCGGCGTCCAGACCGATGGCGTAGGAGTCATGACCATCCTCGGTTGCAGTCGTGATCCAAACCTGTTTGTCCAGCACGACCGGCGCGGACCAGCCTTTGTACGGGATTGCCGTCTTCCAGCGAATATGATTGGTCTCGCTCCACCGCAACGGCACACCTAGCGCCTTGCTACCGCCCGGAAGCGACGCATTGCCGTTTCCCCAAGGCCCTCGAAACTCGGGCCAGTCGGCACGTACCGCGCTGTTCCAGGCCAAAAGTCCACAAGCGATCAACAAACCAGACTCGACTCGCACTGAGTATTTTATCGCGCTGATCATATAATTAGAACCATCCAGCGAACGCCCCTCTCGCAATGTTGCAAAGCTTCCGCATCAACCTGCAACTCGAGGGCTTTAATTCGACTGGTAAGCTGAATGGCCGTGGCCTTCAAGTCAATCGTGCTCCTATCGACCTATGCGTCGTCGGAATCCCTCGTCCAGTTCGATCGGCGTGCCCAGCGCGATCGGTCAAGATCGAGACTTCCGAGGCGCGAATCTCGTCTGGGACTTGAGTTGACATACCTAGCAGAGCTAGGCTATACTCCCTCCATGGTGTCCAAAGAACTTGTCGCCGCTAGCACCGTTCCCCTCGTCCTCTCCGTTCTGATGGAGGGCGACACCTACGGCTATGCCTTAATCCAACGGGTCCGAACTTTGTCCAAAGATGAGATTGTTTGGACGGAAGGAATGCTCTACCCCGTCCTGCACTGGATGGAGGACAAAGGCCTGATCGAATCCGAATGGCGAGAAGCCGATAGCGGTCGCAAACGGAAGTACTATCGGATCGCACAGTCAGGGCGCCTCGCGCTTAAGGAAGAGAAACAACAATGGTTGGCCGTTCACACCGTGCTCACGAAACTATGGAAAACTCAGCCCGCTTTGACCTAGAGACCGCCATTCAAGACTGGCGCGAAAGCCTCGTCTCTTTCCCTGCCTTCACACGCGAAAACAGAGACGAACTCGAGTCGCATCTTAGGGATAGCCTTTCAACCTTGCAGTCTAAGGGCCTTTCTCCGACCGAGGCTTTTTGGGTCGCACGGGCCCGCCTCGGCACGTTAGAGGATCTCAGCGCCGAGTACGCGAAATGCCATCCAGAACAACTTTGGGTGCACCGGGCCCTGTGGATGATCGTCGGGTTAGTTGTCATCTCATCGATTACCGGATTAGTCACAACGTGCAGCTTGCTCTGCACCGTCGCGTATCTCGCCTTGGCGAATGCGCTCGGTTGGCCCTTGTCGGCCCAGCCAGAGTCTCTGGCACTCTCAGGGACCGCGGCGCCAACTCCTGGCCTCTCCACGCTCTCCATCGCTATTTACCTGGCCGTCGCATTCGGAGCGCTTTTATGCATCTGGCGGTGGGGGCAACAAGGCGTGGTGCATATGCAACGATGGGGGCTCACCATGAGATCCAAGCCGGTTGCCGCCGGATTCGTTGTCTTCTTTGCGTTTGCGGTGAACCTGCTCAGTTCTACTGCCGCAGCAGCGTTGGCTGGCAGAGCGCTAGGTCCTGTAGATTTTGCCTGGACGATGGCAATCCGATCCATGGGGTCCGCGGTGATCCCAGCAATTCTCTGGCCCGTCTTGGTGGGATGGCTGGTGGCCCGAGCCCGCCGCCCCTCTCGCTTTGCCGGAACACAATCTGTGTAACCCTGCTGGACGGATTTCGGGCTCCAGCAAACTCGGCAGCCTATCAACGCGACCGGGGCTTGATCGTCGCGAGCCTCGGTTGTAAATCTAGATTAATGGAGGCTTACTTGTGACCAAAGTTAATCGCGATCCCAGGCTTGCCGGATTTCGAGGATTTCTCCTCCGCCATGGCTTAAGAGCATGGATGGTTTGGGCCGTCCTTCTGATGGTGCTGTTCTTTGCTGGATTCCTTTATATTCTCGATCGAGGGACCCGTTTGCAGATTCCAGCCCCAGCTACGGTTCAGTTACCGACGCCGCCTTAGAAACGCCGGTCCCAGGGTTTGGGGCGACCTGGCACGGAAAGGTCAACAGGAAAGCCGCCCCTAAACCCACGCCATCGCTTCGGGCTGACAACTCTCCTCCAAGCTCTTGCGCGATAACGCGGCCGCTGTGCAGGCCAAAACCATGCCCGTCCTTTCGCGTCGTAAACCCGTGGTCAAACACATGCGAGAGAGTGGTTGCTGACATCCCGACGCCCGTATCTCGGACTTCAATCTCAATCCACTTCCTCTTGCGCGCGGATCGAATGGAAACGGTGACCCGTCTCTCCCCGTGATCAACAACCACGCACGCCTGTAAGGCGTTGCGGATTAGATTCATCAGAATCTGCAGCAGTTTGTGCTTCGGGACGACGACGACAGGCAGGCCTGCGGCATATTCCCGGACAACCTCCACTTTGGAGCGAGTGAGAGCGTTTGCGTTCATCTGTAGAGCATCTTCCACCAACCCCTCCACGGACACAGCCTCGCACGGATCGGAGGTTTTCGCATAGTTCTGCTGGATGGCCAAAATGCCGCTGGCATGTTCGACACTCTTGCGAAGCGCAGCGAGTTCCGCGTTGAGGTGAAGTTGCTCGCCCTGGAGGTGACATCCTAACTGAGTCAGGAAAGCCGCGATTTGCTGACCTTTGCTGTCCTCGGTTAGAAATCGACCCAAGTCGTCAGCGTGAGAATTCAGCATCTGCGCCACTCTGGAAACGTTGGATGCTTTTGACTCGCGCAGCAAGTCGAGAGCGGTGGTCGTCGAGACGGTGATGCTGTTTAAGGCGTTCCCGAGATTATGCAGAATCCCGGTAGCCATTTCTGCCATCGCAATCTGACGAGAGGTTTCCACCAATTTCTGCTGAGAACGATGCAGCGCAATCTCGGCTTCCTTCCGTTGCGTAATGTCCTGGATAAAGCCCTCGTAATAGCAGAGTCGTCCGTCGCTGTCCCGCACCGCGCGGGCACTTTCCGAAATCCAAAAGATCTTGCCGTCTCGTCGTCGTACTTGATATTCCAAGCCACGTACTTCGTCGGTTCGCTCAATATCCTGCTTGAATCGATCTCGCATCCGCGGATCCACATAGACCTGTTGCTGGATATCGTGGACCTGCGCGAGCAAGTCCTCCGGATCCTCGTAGCCGTACATTCGGGCCAACGCCCGATTCACTTCCAAGAACCGGCCTTCGGGCGTGCTTTGATAAATCCCTTCCACCGCATTCTCGAAGCTGCCCCTCCGTTTGATCTCCAAAACACGCAGAGCCTCTTCGCGTGCTTTCTGCTCTGAGACATCGAGAATAACACCAATGAGTGGGCCGTCCTCTTCTTGTTCCACTGCACTGGAGGCCAGCGTTAATTGACACCACACCGTCGTTCCATCCGCCCGATAGCAAAGCAACTCTCCTTGGAAATGACGTCCGCTGACAATGGCTCGATTTGCGGCCGATACCACGGAAGGGCATGTCTTCGAGCCATACAGCACGCTCAGGTTCTGTCCAATTACCTCGGCTTCCGGATAGAGCGTGATCTCGGAGAAGCGTTCAGAGACCCAGACGAGGTGGCCCCCATTTCGGCTTGGCGCGATTAGAAACAGGCCGGCGCGCAATGCCTGGAGAGCCCATTGGAAATTAGTTGGAAACGGGCTAACCGTTGCGCCATCTCCTTTACCGCCACTGCAAACCGGGCTGTGCATTTCTATCTCGAAACTCCGAAACAGCCCAGCAGCTTCCATACCGCACCGAAAGTGCCTTAGACAGAGCTCACCCCCCTCCCTCCCAAAGACCCGCCAGAAGGGCCGCGATTTTCCGTCCCGCCGCGGAAAATACCCGCTTCTGGCCATGGCCCTGATGGCTCCCTCGGCCCCCCGGGCGCAGGCCGGCTCTCCCGCTCTCTCATTGAGAGTTCCGCCGCAAGCGGTTAGCCGCCCACGGAGTGAGCCTGGAGTCGCCCTCGGCTCGAACTGCAACCGTGCCCCACGAAACGGGAACCTATTGGCGCGTATGATCTTTCACCGAATGCTGGCACATACGGCAAACGTCCGCGTTGTCAGATTCCGGTTCAAAATGCACGCAACCGCACAGCGAACAGGCCGCGGCTACGCGCGGCTCGGACGCAGCGGTGGAACTGGTCGGCGCCGTCGTCGAGACGGGAGGATGCTCTCGAGGGGTCTGACACGCGAGCAACAACAGACCAGCCAATACGGAAAGACCGGCCGCTTGTAAGAGTTTCATCCTTCTTATCATAGCGACTAAACCGGCATTTACAACAGGTTGTGCAGAAGTCTTCCTTTACCCGTTGTGCGCTGGCGCAAGGGAACAATTTGCTCCCACAGTGTGCGACATTTCGCGACGGAGGCGCTTCCCTCTCGGGCCTTCCTCGCGCAGCGTGAAAGGCAGCCAGGTGGGCAAATGGGATTCGAGATAGCGGGAGTGCGGTGAGGCCGTGACAGTGCGTCGACAACGCGAATCTGGCCTGGTTCATTCGGACCAAGGCCGGTGCAAGGCCGGTGCAAGGCCGCTCCAAAGCCGGTCGATGACCGGCCCTGGTCCGGGGTTGCTTCGGCTTTGGGGCCGGGTTGGAGCGTCTCAACCGCGTTCCGTCCACAGTGAAACCATCGCTTCTCATCCGTGGCCCTTCCCAGACGTGCGCTTCTTCGCTTTGTTACGGTTGAGTGACAAATCCAGATCCTTTGTTGCCGAAACGTAACCTGACTATCGGACCACTCCTCAGTATTCTCCACGACACTATGGAATGGCGGAAACCAAAGGTCTTGATCGTCGACGACGAACCCGACGCAATCGAACTCGTCAGCTTTAATTTGAAAAAGGCGGGCCTGGAAGTAATCACCGCGGCTGACGGAGTTGAAGCCTTGCAAGCCGCTCGCAGTACTTTGCCCGACTTAATCGTGTTAGACGTCATGCTGCCCGGGATGGACGGATTGGAGGTCTGTCGAAGCCTGCGTCGAGACTCGAAGACGATGACCACACCGATCATTATGCTCACAGCCAAAAGCGCCGAGGTAGACCGCATTCTTGGACTTGAACTGGGGGCCGACGATTACGTGACAAAACCTTTTAGTCCTCGCGAACTGTTGCTTCGCATCAAAAAGCTACTCCGCCCGCGAGCCACTGGAGACGACAAGGAATTGCTGCGGTTTGACGAAATCATGATCAACGTTCCACGACACGAAGTCACGGTTGCGGGCAAGTTGATTGACCTCACGCTGACCGAGTTCAAGCTGATTACGTTAATGGCGCAGCGATGCGGCCGGGTGCAATCTCGTGAGCAACTCCTCAATGACGTCTGGGAGTATCACAGCCCGATCGACACCCGCACCGTGGATACTCACGTCCGACGGCTGCGTGAGAAATTGGGGACTGCCGCCAAACACCTAGATACGATCCGCGGGGTCGGTTATCGCTTCATCGAATAACCTAGTTTCCTTTCGCTCCTAGGCCCCACCGGAGCAACCGCGGAAGTTACTTATCGGTCCTGGCGCAGGCAAAGATCGCGAGCTCGGCTGAAGGTGGTTCTCAAGCGATTTCCAGCGCGACCAACGACGTTCCAAGCGATCCCCAAAGGTCTCAATGAGTCCCCCGCATGTCACCCAATCGTTACAATTGTGCCACGGCGTTGTCACATTCGAATCTCACATTCCAATTGCCGATGACGACTCACTTAGAGGCCAGCCTACGGAGGGACGCCGAACAGATCCGCGTTCTGATTTCCGATATGGCGAGTTTTGGCGCAGAAACCCTGCGTCAATGCCTGCCCGCCCTGGACAAGGCAGACCGCCAAGCGTGTGGCGTGATTATCTTGCGGGATCAACGGATGGATCACTTCGAGAAGACAATCGACAAACTCTGTCTGGAATTTATTCTCCGCCACCAACCTGCCGGTTCCCATCTGCGATTCGTTTCGGCCGCGCTCCAGATTAACTTCCAACTGGAGCGGGTCGGAGATTATGCCGAGAGCATGGCCCGGCAGATACTCAAGCTGCTGGATTACAAATCTCCCGTCCCCGCCGGGTTGCTGACCGACATTTCGTCGGCTTCCATCTCTATGTTCGAAAATGCCATTCGGGCATTTGTGCGGGAAGACCCGGAATTGGCCTCCCTCACCGCGCAAATCGAGGAGCAGGTCGACGCTTTGCGCAACCAGGTAAATAGCGAGTTAATGCATCTGGTCCAGAGCAATCAGATGCCACTGGCCGCGTTGACTCCGCTCATGACTCTGGCTCGGCGCTTTGAACGTGTCTCCGATCAAGCGAAGGGAATTTGCCAGGAAACCCTCTACATTTGCACTGGCGAATACGCCAAACACACCGGGTCGCCCGTTTACCGGGTTGTCTTTGTAGACGAGAATCACGGCTGCCTCGCACGGCTCAGCGAAGCGGTTGCTCTGAGTGTGCACCCGTCGGAGTTTCAATTTGCCAGCGCTGGGATCCAACCGCAAACGCTCTCGCCGCAAGCGCTCCGAATCCTGGCACGTGCGGCCGTCCCGGTATCAGATCCGACTCCCAAGGCCGTAGCACAGGCGGCCGACCTTGCCGCCTACGATATTGTCATCTGCCTTTCGCCAGAGGCCAAGCGGCAACTACCGGCCATGCCGCGGAAAACGGTCCAACTGGACTGGTTTCTAGTCGATCCATGTCCGCCAGGCCAAGCAGATGACGCAGCGCTCGCTTCCTTGACAACGGCGCGCACCACCGTGGCCGCAAAGCTCCACGATTTAGTCGCGTCGATCGTGCAATCCAATCGATCACAACCAAAGTAAAACACTCTATGAAATGCACTGCTATCCGCTTTCTCTCACACGCTTCCTCACTCCTTTCACTCCTGGGCTGCGTCGTGGCACTTTCGGGCTGCGGCCAGAACCCTTCGGATCAGAGCTCCACGTCCTCTAAGGCCAGTTCAACGACGGCACCTGCCTCGTCTGATTCTATCCAAGTCAAGGGCTCGGACACCATGGTGAACCTGGCGCAAGCGTGGGCCGAAGAGTACAAAAAGGTTCAGCCTGATGTGAACGTGGAAGTCTCCGGAGGCGGTTCTGGCGTGGGGATTGCCGCGCTGATCAAGGGCACCATCGACATTGCCACGGCGAGCCGGAACATGAAGCCCGCCGAAATCGAACAAGCCAAGAAGAATACCGGCAAAGAGCCGAAAGAATTCGTGGTCGGCTACGATGCTCTGGCGATTTACGTGCACAAGGACAATCCCCTCAACGAGATCAATGACGATTTGATTGCCCAGATTTATGCGGAAGGGGGCACGATCACCAAATGGTCTCAGTTAGGAGTCACTATTCCCGGTGTCAAGGACGACACCATCGTTCGAGTAAGCCGCCAATCAAGTTCAGGAACCTACGAGTTTCTCCGCGAGCATGTCCTCAAGAACAAGGACTTCAAGAACGGTTCACGCGATATGAACGGCTCCAAAGAAGTCGTTGAATTGGTGGCTTCCACACCGACGGCGATCGGATATAGCGGGATGGGCTACGCCACACCGGCGGTCAAGATGCTCAAAGTCGCCGTCAAAGAAGGAGATCCAGCCTATCCGCCCACGGTGGAGAACACCCTAAACAAGACTTACCCCATTGCCCGATCCCTCCAGGTCTACACCGTGGGTGAACCCGAGGGCACCGTGAAAAAGTTTGTTGATTGGCTCATGACCGACGGAGGGCAAAAGCTCGTCGAGGCCACCGGATACGTCCCCATTCCAGCGGCCGCCCGTCACCAGTGATCGGCAACAACGTGAGGCTACGGTCCATGCCACCAGGACGCCGAGCGGCGGTTCGATGAACGCGATTCCCTCTTCCCCACCGCCGATCCCGAGAACACGGCGCGCTCCGTGGGAGGTTGCCGCGGAACGATTGCTCGAATGGCTGATTCGCGCCAGCGGCATTAGCGCCGTTCTGTTCGTCGCTGCCATCTTCTTTTTCATATTTCGTGAGGCTGCGCCAGTGCTAGGGAGTGAACACTTCAGTGTCGGCAAGTTCCTATTCAACTCCGAGTGGTACCCCACATCCGTCAATAACGTTCGCTATGGCACGTTTGCCTTGCTCGTGGGCACTTTCAGCGTCACCGCGCTGGCCATGCTCTTGGCCGTCCCATTCGGGCTTGGGGCGGCAATCTTCGTTTCAGAGTTCTGCACGGGCAAATTGAAAGAGACGCTGAAGATCACCATCGAGCTCTTGGCGGCGATTCCCAGCGTGGTGTGGGGATTCATCGGCCTCACCGCCATGAGCAAGCTGATCGTCCAGCTCACAGGCGCTCCCGTAGGGGTCAATGTCCTGAACGGCGGCATCATCCTCGCCCTGATGAGCGTGCCTATCATCGTCTCGATTGGAGAAGACGCACTCAAGGCTGTCCCCGACTCTTTTCGGGAAGCAGGACTCGCTCTCGGTGCCACGAAATGGC
>JBGAIN010000322.1:0-3878 GCA_044225505.1 Limisphaerales bacterium | reverse complement strand
TTCGTTCCAGCAAGCCAACCGGCAAACTGGAAAGACCGAGACGCACACCTTTCGGGTGAAGATTCCTCAAGGCGTCCAGGAAGGGCAACTGATTCGCGTTGCGGGAAAGGGAGAAGCTGGGGTCGGGGGTGGGGGACCTGGCGACCTCTATTTGCGGGTCCGCCTGGCCAAGCATCCGGACTTTCGTGTTCGCGGAACTGATTTATATTATGACCTAGAACTTGCACCGTGGGAAGCAGTGCTAGGCACGACGTTATCAATATCGACCTTGGAAGGATCGATTTCACTGCGCATTGCCCCTGGCACAGCCGCGGGACAGCAGCTCCGCGTGCGCGGGCGCGGGCTGCCAACCCGCAACGGCGAGCGCGGCGATCTTTTTGCGGTCGTTTCCGTGGAAGTGCCCTCGCAGATAGATGCGGAGGAGCGGGCGGCGTGGGAAGAACTGTCAAAGAAGTCCAAATTTCGGGCACGGAGTTAAGGCTATGGATGGGCAGGGGAGTTTAGTCACCGAAGCATTGCAGGCGTTTGAGCCCGCAGCGAACCAGCTCTACTCGTTGGATGCCGCCGCTTACTTGGCAGGCGTCTCGCGGCGCACCTTCCTTCTCTATTGTCGAGAGGGTTTGGTCGGGTCAATATTCGAGTCCGAGTACGGATCTCTAATGTTCACCCCGGAAGCAGTTTGGTCTGTCCGACGCGCGGAGGCGCTCCGTCAGAGCCATGGAATGGACGTCGCCGGGGTTAAATTAGTCTTTGGTTTACTGGATGAAGTGGAATCGTTGCGGCGAGAGTTGCGATTCCTCCGCGGAACCTGAGGCCCACTTGCATGTTTCCTCTTCGCGACGACATCCCCAGTAGTCGTTTTCCGGTGGTCACCGTTGCGGTCATCCTGCTCAACGCCTTCGTCTTTCTTGCCGAGCTGGGCGTGGGCAATAATCTCGATACCCTCTTGCTTTATTTTAGCGTGATCCCAGCGCGATACACCATTCCGGAGGTGTCGGCGTTGTTTGGCCCGGGCGAACAGCTGCTCCCTTTATTTAGCTCCATGTTTCTCCATGGCGGTTGGATTCATCTGTTGGGAAACATGTGGTCGCTTTGGATTTTTGGCGATAACGTGGAAGATCGATTGGGCCACGTGCGATATGGGTTCCTTTACCTCGTCGGTGGAGTCGTCGCAGCTCTGGTTCATATTTTCACTAATGCCAGTTCTACGCTCCCGACCATTGGCGCAAGCGGCGCGGTGGCGGCGGTTATGGGGGCCTATTTTCTCCTCTACCCAAGAGCCAATGTGGCAATGCTCGTCCCACCGTTTTTCTTGGGTCCGTTCTTTGTGGTGCCCGCAGTCGTCTTTCTAGGTTGGTGGTTCATCCTCCAGTTCTTCAACGGAACGCTCAGTTTGATGCAATCGGCTCACTTGGGTGGCATTGCCTGGTGGGCGCACGCCGGCGGTTTCGTCTTTGGCGCTTTGCTCTGTAGCGTGTTGCGCATCCGCGAGTTTACTCGCAGACCGGCCTATCCCGGGAGATCGACTCCCGAGAGCGACCGTCCGCCTATCCTGCCTTCCTACCGCGATTCCTAGTCGAGTGAACTTCGCCACCGCGGCGGGTTCGACGTCGAGTTGCTTCGAGAGTTGGCGTGGCACGAACCATCAACGAACGATCCGCGTCGTGCTACAAGTGGACCCGCCAACGTCGCTCGTAGTTCCGTTTACAGTAAGACCGTCTTCCCTGGAACGTAGACGGGGTAACTCCCTTCCCGATCCGGGCAGACCGGCGCGGCCATGCCATCGTGGCATTCCTCCGGCTTCGGAGCGAAAGCGAAGTTCGAATCTTGCATTTGGCTCCAAGTCACCTCTTTTCCAGTGTAACAGGAGAGTTGGCCCATTACAGCGGTGAGAGTGCTTCGAACCATGTAATCGCCGTTGTTCACTGGTTTCCCGCTCCGGATGCCGGCGAACAACTTGTCGTGCTCAATCTGATAGGGGTCCCCGCTCCCTTGCCAGCGCCACGGTTTCTCCCCCCAAATCCGACACGACGTGACGTTGGCTCGCCCTTTGGATCCGAAGATCAAACTGGAGGACTCGTCATAGCACCCCGTGGTCGTGCGACAGAGCGCATAGATGCGCACCCCATTTTCGTATTCGTAAACGACGGAGTGATGATCGAATACGTTGCCATAGATCCCTTCAAACATCGCGGACCGTCCACCCAACCCATGGCACTTCACTGGCACCTGGCCACCCATAGCCCAGTTCGCTCGATCTAGATTGTGGACCAGCGACTGAACTACGTCATCACCCGAAAGCCAGACGAAATGATACTGCGTGCTGCATTGCCACTGAATCTCACTCAATGCCGGGTTGCGAGCAATCACTCCGTAAGGGGCCCTCAAAAAGTTCTCCTCGATCGTCACGATCTCACCGATCGCGCCGTCATGAATTCGCTGAATCGTTTCGGCGTACCCAGGGTGGTGGCGACTGTGCAATCCCGACGCCACGCTCAGGCCCTTCTGCTTGGCGAGATCCACCGCCTGCTGCATCACTCGGAGCCCCGCCGGGTCAATCCCGTGAGGCTTCTCCACGAAGACGTGTTTGCCCGCTTGAATGGCCGTCCAGCTGTGCAGTGGGTGGAACTTCGCTGCGTTGGCGATCAACACCACGTCGCAACGCTCGATCACTTGTTTGTAAGCATCGAAACCTGTAAAACATTGATCGTCGCTCACCGAAACCTGGTCGGGGCGATTCTCTTTGATTTCTTGCCGCTTGGCTTTGACACGATCGAGAAAGATATCCCCCATAGCGACCAACCGGGCGCCAGGGTCTGCTTTCAAGGCTTGCACCGCCGCGCCTGCATTCCGTCCTCCGCAGCCCACCATTCCAACGCGGAGCGTGTCGGACCCCGCAGCGTGCGCCGAGCGGGCGAGTTCGACCGTGCCGAGGGTGGCCGCAGCTGCGGCTGTGGTTGTCAGTTTCAAAAACTCGCGCCGTGAGCTTGTGCCGAGCGCGTGGGATTCAAGGGTGGGGTTCATGATTTTGATCTCCAGAGGACGCCGTGTTGCCCGAGGCTGCACAAGTCGGGCGCCACTGTTTTTTCGGACGCTGAGCCGGGCAATTTGCGTCGGTCGTCATCGGCTTGGGGCGAGAATACCGAAGGTCAACGTGAATTAACAACACTTTTGCAAACGGGTTAGAGAGATTAGTCGTAGGAAACGTGAGTTCCATCGAACGCTGCGCCGCGGCCCTCCACCCCGGGGCGCGGTTGCGGCCATAGCATTGTGCTGTTCGCAGTCCGTGTCACCCTGTTACGGCCGCACGCCGCACCCTGTGAACGCCTCACGCACCTGATAGGTTCATTGACTTGCGCCGCTGGCGAGCGCAAGGTTGGCGGTTCAGTGAACAATCCGGGCCCTTCACCCATCGTCCGTCGCAGCCTCGGCGCGATTATCGCGACGATCGGGTTTTTATTGTCGCCCCTCTCCTGGTGGAACGATCTGCTCGTCAATGTGCCTCTGGCTCTGGGCTTTGCGTGGGCCATCAGCTGGTTTTGGCCTCCCGCCTTTGCAACCAGCTTCGTGCTCGGCTATTGGCTGACCAACGTGGCCGGGCTCATGCTCATGCAATGGGGCGGCGCGTCGCTTTTCCGAAAAGAAGGCTCGGTCTATTCCAAGAAAAAGCTCCTTTGGGACTTGTTTATGGCGCTGCTCTACACCGCGCTGATCGTTCTATTGGTGAATCTTGGGGTTTTCGCGCCTCTACCGGATTACCTCGGAATCCATCGGTAGTCTCTGTCCTCCGGTCTACCGCGGTTCGACAATTCCTGCTTCCTTGAGCAGCTCTCGGATCGCTCGGATATTCACAGCCGCCTTGGGCACAAAGGAAGAGA
>JBGAIN010000090.1:0-32763 GCA_044225505.1 Limisphaerales bacterium | reverse complement strand
CTCGGATGAACTCCGGCGCACCATGAAGACCGTCAAACCCAGTTTGCCCTGTAACTCATCGACAACGCTGGCGCTCATCATCAGCTGCGCATTATCCGTGCGACGGTTCAGTTCTTCCATGACACGTTTAACATCAGCCATGGACAGATCCGCCCCCCCAACCAGGTTCACCAAAACAGCGTCGGCGTCAGAAAGAGTCTGCCCACCGTCCAGTAAAGGGCACGCCAAGAGCTGGTCGATCAGGTCACGAGCCCGCCCTTCCCCTTGTGCTGAAACAGTCGCGAAAGAACTCTCGGCATGACGATCGCGCAGCAGCGACCCGAGATGTGCAAAGTCGACATGAATCAAGCTAGGACGGGTAAGCATTTGCCAGATACCCCGAATTCCTTGGGCCAGAAGTTCGTTGGTAATCTTAAAGGTGTCTAGGACACTGGTATTTTCATCAACAATCCGGAAAATCTTCTGGTTGGGAAGGCAGATGACCGTGTCGGCAGCCGCTCTGAATTCTCGCAAGCCTTGCTGCGCTTGCCGCTGCCGTCGTGGTCCTTCGATCTCAAACGGCAAAGTCGCCACCCCTGCGACCAGCACACCCGCCTCTTTCGCCACACGCGACAAAACGGGCGCGATTCCCGTCCCCGTTCCCCCTCCCAGTCCTACCACAATAAATAGCAAATCAACGTCCGTACACAGATTTCGAAGGACGGCCAAATCTTTCTCGGCCGCTTCGCGAGCCACGCTCGGATCGCCTCCTGCGCCCAACCCGTGCATCAGGCTGGCACCGAGCAAAATCTTTTCTGGCGCCGACGTCATCTCTAGAATGCGGGCGCTAGTATGGAGGGCCACCGGACGGAGCGCTGCCAGGTCCGAATTGGCCATATGCGCGACGGCATTGCCCCCTGCGCCTCCAATCCCGACGATTCGAAGGGCCAATGGCTTGGCCGTGACGGGCAGCGCCAGAGCACCGGCTGGGCTGGGGGGACTATCTGCTTCGTTGGAATCTGTGCTCGCGTTCATACTCAAAAGCTCAAATCTCTCGGTTCCGAATGGGCGCAGGTCAACCGCGGCGAAACAGCTGGCTCAGCGTATTCTTGATGCCAGTAGTGAAGGAACCGCGCCCGGCAGACCGCTTCTGGTGCTCAAATGAGCCAAACTTCACTAAACCCAGACTGGTGGCAAATTCCGGTTGTTCCAGAGCGGACCGGAGACCACTAACACAGCTGGTCTTCCCGATACAAGCTGGGAGTTCAAAGACCTCTTCGGCCAGCGATTGAATGCCTGGAATATGCGCTCCGCCACCACAGAGAAACACCCCAGATCGTATCCGATGCAGCAATGCAGATGTCTGAATTTCCTGGGCGATCAATTGAAAGATCTCCTCTAGGCGCAAGGACATGATTCGATGCAAGTGCTCCAAATTGACGGCACGTTCTGGCAAGCCATGGTCGCTGTTCGAGGGCACAGTTTTTCCCTTTGCCGACGGGTCAACCACTGCCGCGCCATGCTCCACTTTAAGTTGTTCGGCGCGGCCTAGACCGATTTTGAGACCGTAGGCCAAATCATTCGAGAGATGGTCTCCGCCCACGGCCAGGACCCCCGTATGCTTGATCGTGCCATTAGCGTATACGACGAACTCTGTCGTGCCCCCGCCCAAATCAATGACCAAGGCGCCGAGTTCCTTCTGCTGGTTGTTTAATACCGCGAGCGAGGAAGCCAATCCGTTGAAAACAATGTCCTCAACTTCAATTTGCAACCCCTTCACCGCGCGAATGGGATTCTGGAGCCGGTTCAAGTTGCCATGGACCACGTGCACGTCGACTTCCACGCGGCTCCCCACCATGCCGACCGGATTACGCACGCCTTCTTGGCCATTTACTAAGAAGTGTTGGCGTATAACGTGCACCACACGGTTTTCCGCTGAGAGATTGATGGCTTTGGCATTCTTGATTACGTCCTGCACGTCCTCTTCCATTATCTCACGATCGTGCGAGACCACAGGGTGAAACCCTCGATTGTTAAAGCCGCGGATGTGTCCGCCGGTTACTCCAAGGTAAACACTACGAATCTCCACATCGGCCATCTGTTCCGCCTCGACGATAGCATTCCGGACGTCTTCGCCCGTGATCGCGCCGTCGATAATTTCCCCCTTGCGGACGCCCCGAGACTTGGCTTGGCCGACCCCAATAACGTTGAGCGCGCCACTTTCGCTCAACTCACCAACCGTCGCGCAGACTTTGGACGTACCAATGTCCAATCCGACGATGATAGACGACGAGTTAAACATGCTTTTTCCTGTACGGAGAGGGTTTTAAAGACTTGGGACGGAGCGGAGGAACCACCGCAGCCTCCAGCCAACGTGCCGGAACATTGTTCGAAACGGACAAATCCAAAGACGCAATTGCCTTTCCCGTGCGGTTTGCGTGATCATAAACGAGGCGCCACCGGTTAAACTGGTGGCTCACATTCTCGACACTGAACGTAATCACAGATCCCTGCCCGGTTGAAACCTGCAAGGTTTGTGGATTCGAAAGGTCCACCGCTGTTAGATCGACCGCACCAAGCATGGGCGAACGACCAAACTCATTGATTAGTCGAAGCGCAGCCTGAATCTGCGGAGACTCCACTCGACGTCCAGGACGCAAATCCGCTCCGGCGACGCCGGTCAACATCGGCAAGGTATCAAATCCCCACGCCGACGCTTCTTGACGGTGCGCGTCGAGCGGTAGCATCACTTGTCCCGTCGCATCGAAATAAAACACCACACCACGCGCTTTGCCGTCACCCGGCTCAAACAAAGTCGTTTGGGCGATCGGCTCGCGCTCAGTCACGCGGATCTTTACCATATGCGGCCGCACTCTCTCCACCGCAGCGCTCTGGATCCATGGCAAGTATTCCAAGTCCCGCTGAATTCTGCCGATGTCGAGCGCGAGAAGATTATCGCCAATCTTTACTCCAGCCCAAGCTCGCAGCTGTGCTTTCGGCAAAATCCCATCGGTCTCGACTTCGATCTCTTGAACAGCAAACGCCGGGTTCCTAAAAACAAACTCGTCCAGCATCCAATCGCCTCCCCGCCAGAGCAGGAACAGAACGGTCGCGGTCGCGAACAATCGCGAGAAGACCCGAGCCACAAGTCGCAATCGAAGCGCACGCAACTGCCGCGACTCCACCTTGACGTCAAGAATATGTTCTCGTTCAAAGCGTCGGTTGCGGCGTTTCTTTTTAAACCACATAATTTCCGTGGGAGGAGCAATATTTTAGACCTGCTACCGGAAGAGAGTGATTGGCTCGTTGAGCGCTGTTGACTTCGGCTGCTCTAGAACTGACCTCGGACGTGCATCAACTCGAGCTCGACGCAACGCCAGATCAATCATGGCCTGGCACAAGGCAGCATAAGACAGCCCCGCCGCCGCCGCCGCCTTTGGCAACAAACTGGTTTCGGTCATTCCCGGCAAGGTGTTTACCTCCAACACAAACGGAACCCCTGTCTCGTGAACCATGATGTCGATCCGGCCATAATCTCGCCCTCCCACCGCGCGGAAAGCTCCCAAACCAGCGGCTTGAATCCGTTCGGTCAGTTCCGGCGGAAATGGGGCCGGGCACAAGTAATCGGTCCGTCCCGCTGTGTATTTGTTCGTGTAGTCGTAAGCGCCGTGTTTGGGCCTTATTTCGACGATGGGTAAGGCCTTGTCGTCTAGAATGGCCACCGTCGTCTCCCGCCCACGGATGCGTTCTTCCATCAGCACGTCCGAATCGAACTGAAGCGCCTCCGACAACGCGGCGGTGAACTGGTCCTTTCGATCGACAAAATGGAGGCCCACACTCGAGCCTTGCCGAACCGGCTTTAGGACCACGGGAGGCTCCCACCCTTCGGGCCAGCGCTCGTTCTTGGATTCAAACACCAGATATCGCGCTGTTGGGATCCCCGCCGCTAAGCAGCACTCCTTGGTCAGAACCTTGTCGAACGCCACTTGGCTTGAATCCGGATCGCAGCCCGTATAGGGCACCCCGGTGGCTTCCAGTTGGTTTTGAACGGTCCCATCCTCACCATACGTTCCGTGCAGAGCCAGAAACACCACATCCGTGCCAACCGGAAGCGAGAAGGTGCCATCGCGTGGATCGACCTCGTGGACGACATGTCCCAGCGACCGAAGCGCCTTGGCGACAGCCAAGCCGGTCTTTAAAGAAACTTCGCGTTCGGCAGAAGGCCCACCAAGCAAAACCGTTACATTGAGATGAGGGACAGCGTTCATCCTTCTCCTAGTATTTGGACTTCGGTTTCCAATTCAATGCCGCGCGCAGATTTAGCACGTTGTTTTATGACTTCGATCAAGGCCAGCACATCGCTCGCGGTGGCCGTCCCATCATTCACAATAAAATTCGCATGCACATCCGAGACACTGGCTCCCCCCACGCGCGTCCCTTTCAGCCCGAGTTCGTCAATTAAGCGCCCCGCGGGAATGGCACTTGGGTTCTTGAAGATACAGCCCGCGCTTGGCTGACTCGGTTGGGATTCCCACCGTTTTCGGCTATATGATTCCATTTTCGCCCGTATGGCTTCCTTATCCGCGGTGCGTCCGTGCAGCACAGCGCCCAATGCGATGTGATCCCTGAACAACGGACAGCCACGGTATTCAACATTGACTTCGCTGGCGCGTCGCTCCTTGACATCACCACTGGAGTCCATGAAACGAATGGATTCCACCACATCGAACAGCCATGACCCCATGGCTCCCGCATTCATTCGCATGGCTCCCCCCAAACTCCCTGGAATCCCCTCCAAGAATTCCAAACCGCTCAGTCCATGCCGCCGAGCCTCAACCGCGACCGCTTTCAGACGAGCTCCCGCTCCTGCTTGCATCTGCTCTCCAGTAACCTGGATCAGACTAAAAACCGGGTGAGCGAGGCAAACCACGGCCCCACGAATGCCTCCATCGCGAACGAGCAGATTCGACCCGCGCCCAAGAACCATGACTGGCAAAATTCGTTCGCGACAGAATCGTAACGTCTCCGCGAGGTCCTGTTCACTCTCCGGCTCCACATACAGATCAGCGACTCCGCCGACTCGCAGCGTCGTCCGTTTTGCTAATGGCTCGTCCACACGTGCGACGGATCCCGGCGCCAATCGCGCGATGAGGTCCCTCAACAGCTCGGTTTTCATTAAGTTTGACTCAGGGTGGCACAAAGATTGAGGCGCAACGTCTATCACTGGCTCGATTCGCTCGTCGGTGCTTTGAGCACCCAACTCGGCGACCAATTGGTGGGCTGCCTGGCCAATATCTCCGGCTCCAAGGAACAATACCAAATCACCAGGGCGGATAGCCGCCCGTACCACCGACGCTAAACTGCCGAGCGGAACTACCTCCTCCACCGCTTGGCCCTGCGCCCTAATCGCATTCGCCAGAAACCCGCTGTCCACGCCTGGAATGGCAGGCTCGCTAGCCGCGTAAAGATCGGTCAGCCACACCCGATCAGCCTCGCCGAAGCAAGTCGCAAACTCCTGCCACAAGTGCTGCGTACGAGTGAAACGATGCGGCTGAAATGCGACCAAAAGCCGATTAGGTCGGAGCGTCTTGAGGGCTCGCAGCGTAACTCGAATTTCGTTCGGATGATGACCGTAGTCCTCATAAACTTGGCAGACTTCGTCTCCGTAAAGCCGTTGCTGACGCCTTGCCGCTCCTCGGAATGGAGCGATCGCTTCTGCGATCTTCTCGGTCTCCCAACCCAGACGATGGAGAAGAGCGATGACCGAGGTCGCATTCGACATGTTCTGTTCGCCTAACAATCCAATCTCGAACGCCCCAAGCAGTTCGCCCGCGTGCCACACTTGGAAGCGAGAGGAAGCCGCGACCAAACCTGGCTTGTCGCCAGTTAGCCGCCCGCTGACTTTCTCTGGTTCGAAGCGGAAGGTAGCTAGAGGATGACGGCCAAACGAGCTCGTGCGGGGATTGCGCCCGAGGAGGTCCACCAAACGCGCATCGTCAGCGCAGAAGACCAACTGTCCGCGCGCTTGCGTGGCGAATCGTCGAAACTCACTCAAGATCGCCTCCATATTAATGAAATGGTCGAGATGTTCGGCGTCGACGTTCAGAACAATCGTGCGGCACCTGCGCGCCAACGGCATAACTCGGACTCGCACCCAATCGCTGCAGCGCAAAGGCCAGGAGAGCAGAAGTGGTCGTTTTCCCATGCATTCCAGCCACGCAAATACCGCGCTGCCGATGGAGCAAAGTGGCGAGCAAAGTGGCACGCCGAACCATTGGAATCCCACGAGCATGCGCATCGGTCAACTCGACGTGGTCCAACCGGGCTGCAGAAGTGAATGCCACCAGGAGGGTCCCAGCTGGTATCTGGCCAGCAGCGTGTCCACGATAGATCCGAGCTCCACGCGCCTGCAACTGGCGAGTCTCGTCGTTTACCAACAAATCCGACCCGTGAACTTGAAACCCAAGGTCGAGTAGAAGGTGCCCCAGGCCACTCATCCCGCAACCACCCGCGCCCAGCAAATAAACCGTCCCGCCGCTCTTGGCATCGGCAAGGACCTGATCGACTTGCAAGGCGTTCAACAATTGACTCATAGCGAGGGCGGAACGGAAGAAAGTTTGAAAGTGGCCCCTTTGAGTCCCTTGGCCAGACGCCCCGACGACGCAGGAACGGACACTGCCTCGTCTGTTGCCATAAGCTCCGGTATAACCAGTCCAAGCCGATGAAACATGTACCTGGCAATGGCTTCTGCAGCGTCTGGCGTATGCCACTGGCGTAAAGCAGTGATCAGGGCGCCGCGAGCGGCCGCGTCATTCAAGAGCTTGAGAATGGTTTCCGCCAGTTTTTCAGAGGTCGTCAACGCTTGCTCCAGCAAAAGAGCCGCTCCACTTTGCGCGACAGCACGCGCGTTGCAGAGCTGATGATCGTCGGTCGCGTGCGGGTACGGGATCAGGACCGCTGGAACGCCGACCGCTGCGATTTCCGCGAGCGAAGAAGCGCCCGCACGGTTTACCAACAACGTGGACGCCCCTAATCCAAGATCCATTTCTGTGAGGAAGGGCCGGATGACGGCGCGCAGTTGCAGCTCGTCGTAGGCAGACCGGACTTTTTGACACTCGTCGGCTCCTGTCAGATGTAAGTACTGTAATGAGGGTGCCTGCCTCGCCAGGATAGGCAAAGCTCCCAGCACAAGCCGATTGATCCCACTCGCTCCCTGACTTCCGCCCATAATCAGCAGAACCGGACGATCAGGCGACAGACCTAGAGCCATCCGACATGCGGTCGGGTCGCCAGGCTTAAAGGCCGAACGAACTGGGGTTCCGACAGTCCGAATGCATTGGCTATAGAGGCGTTGGCGAGCGCTTGGGAACCCAATAAACACCTCATCCACCCAAGGTGAAAGCCAGCGATTGGCGCGACCTGGAACCGAATTCGACTCATGCAAGAAGGTTGCTGCACCGGTTCGCTTTCCGGCCAGCACGGGCGGCGCGCTGGTAAAGCCACCCATGGCTAAAACTGCACGCGGTTGCAGCCGGCCAAAGGCGTCGAGACAAATACGGTAAGAACGCCAACATCCTCGCAGAAAGGCTGGCCATTGCCAGTTCTGCAATGCCACTGCAGGTAGGGTCACGACCTGCATCCCGGTTGCCTTTACAGCGTCTTGATCGACTTCCTTCTTGGAAATCAAGAGGGCAATTTCGCAGCCCCATTGCTCAAGCACCTGGGCAACCGCCAGTCCAGGGAAAAGATGCCCGCCCGTGCCGCCGCACGCGATGCCAATGAAAGGAGGTTTGACCGACGGCTTCACGAGCTGGGTTGAGCGCTCCATTCGGGAACTCGGTCCATTTCAGCCAGTGAATCTGGGACTTCGCGCGCTTGGCGAGCAATGCTCAAAAGAAGTCCAACACAGGTGAGCATCAGCAAGAGGTTAGAGCCTCCATAGCTGATGAACGGAAGGGGTAATCCCTTGTTTGGCAAGGCGCCAGTAACCACACCAACGTTAATGGCAGCCTGCAGCCCGATGAGGAAGGTGATCCCACTGGCGAGCAAAAAACCAAACGTATCGTGAGCACGACGGGCGATGTATATGCCACACAGAACCACGACGAGAAATGCAACGATTGTCGCCAAAGTGGCGATCAAGCCCAATTCTTCTCCGACGACCGAAAAAATGAAGTCCGTATGATGTTCCGGCACAAATGCCTTCTGTCGACCATTGCCTAAGCCGACACCTTCGACACCGCCACTCCCAATTCCAACGATCGATTGCCACACTTGATAGCCTGCATCTTGTTTGTGATTTTCTAAATCGAGCCAACTCATGATTCTTCGCCGTCGCACCGGATCGTGCAACATACAATAACCAAGCGCACAGGCTCCGGTAAGAATCGGGGGGATGATAAACCACAACCGAGTCCCCGCAAGGATCATCAAGATCCCGCCAACTGTGGTAAGCAGAATTGTGGCTCCTCGGTCTGGTTCAACGAAGATCAGACCGATCACTCCGGCCATCATGCAGCCTGGAAGCACCAACCCGCGCCAGAACGTTGGCATGAAGCGCTGGTAGCGCTCTCCGTAGTGCGCCAAGGCGATAATTAACGCGAGCTTACCGAGCTCCGATGGTTGGAAGTTAATTGGCCCCAAGCGAAACCAGCGACGAGCGCCGTTCGTCTTGGCAGTGAACAGAACCAGGATCAAGAGAACCAAAGCCATCCCCAGCAAGGGCCAAGAGACTTTCTTGAGCCACCTATAATCGAGTGTCGCTGCAGTTGAGCCAAAAATTAAGCCAGCGCCAGCCCAGACCAACTGCATGAGCAGATAGTGTGCTCCTCCCTTCATCAGCCCTGCGCTGTAGAGCATGACAAATCCCAGACACAAGAGCGCGCCGACGCAAAAGATGAGCAAGCTAGTGGCTACTTTCATGCGCCTCCTTTAGACGATGAGAACAGTGCCCCAGGGACCCGGTCCAGCCAGCCCCGGAAGCGAGAGCCACAAAGGCCGGTGGAGTGGTTGAACCACTCCACCGGGCGCATTGTGTTCGGTTCCTCTCTCCCTCTGCGTGGCAAATTCACGGGCGCCTCGGCTTGTGCTCAGGATTGGCTTTGTCGAACTACGAACCCGTCAGTGCAAGTTCGCCGATGCCACAGGAGTCACACGAGCCGGATTCACCGCGGAAATTTTGGTAGGTGCTGTCGTTTTGCCAGAAGACACTGTGGACGCCCCGGAACCGTGAGGCAGTTTCAATTTCTGGCCAACAAACACGCGGTCGGTCTTCAAGTTGTTAGCTGCGCGGATGGCTTTTACGGTTGTGCTGTTGCGCTTGGCAATGCGTGTCAACGTTTCACCCGCTTTGACGACATAAGCAGTACCGCTCGTCGTGGTCGTCTCGGATTTCGTGGGCTCGACGTAGCCAAGACTCGGCGCGGCCGGTGTTGAGGTCGACGCTACCGCGCTGGCTGGGATCTGAATCTTTTGGCCTGGCTTGAGCTTCCCGGCATCCATCGCGGGATTCATCTTAGCGATGGCTGTCACAGTCACGCCGTTTGCCTTGGCAATCTTGGCAAGAGTATCTCCCTTGGAGACTGTATAAGCCTTACCGTCGGCAGAAAACTCAGGAGCTGTGGCCGCAGGCAACGGGGGCGGGCTGTCTGCCACAGTTTGGGGAGCAATCGTCGTTGCTGGAATCGTCGGCGCCGTCGCTTGGGCTATCTCTTGAGTGGCCGCATAGTACCCATTGTCCAGTGCCGCCAAACTGTTTTGGTTTGTTGTGGCGTTCTCTGAGTGCGACGGGGCTTTGCTATCGTCCCGCCGGCAGCCTTGCATCAGCAACCCGGTGAAGAATACGGCATGGATTGAGATGATAGTAAAAATGGCGATGCGAACTGTGGATTTGCCTTTCGATTGGCGTTCGAGCGCCCCTTGAGGTATGAGCGGACTTGGAGTATTCATGATTTGGCGGACCGTTATGTGTTGTGCAGTTAACTTTCGTAAGCCTCGGGCAAGGAGGTCTCCTCGTCCGGCGGCAAATTCAGCTTAGAGATGCGTGCAAACTCGCCAATAGCGGGGCCGCAGAACCTCCGGCACTTCCTTTCACGCTGTCTGGCGATGGGTCAGATCGAGAAACGCGGGCCAAATCCGAAACGGCCTGGCGGAACACTTCGCCACGATGTTGGTAGTTTCGGAACATGTCAAAACTCGAACAGGCCGGAGAAAGCAAAACGACGTCCCCGGACACCGCGGCCTCGGATGCGCGTGCGACGGCTTCGGGCAGTGAGTCAGCCAATGAGCAAGGAGCAAACAACCCCCAAGCCGCACGAATCTTCTCGCGCGTTTCGCCAATTAGGAAGGCGTGTTTGACGCGCCGCGCCAAGAGCGGACCAATGTCGTGATAGTCGAAGCCTTTGTCTTTTCCTCCCGCGATTAAATAGACGTTCGGCTCGTTGCTGTTCGCACCGGGAACGGTCTGCAACGCTTTGGCGACGGCGTCAACATTGGTCGCTTTGGAATCATTGAAGAATTGCACACCACCAATTTCCCCGACGCGCTCGCAGCGATGAGCTGCCGGTCGATACGCCTTGAGCGCGGCCACCGTTTCGTCCAATGACAACCGGAGAACACGCCCAACCGCGAGTGCCGCCATCAGGTTTTCTGCATTGTGAGGTCCCCGCAACTGACATTCGTCCATGTCGAGAAGCAATCCGGTCCAGTCCGGTAGCCGACTAATCAACAAACCCCGATCCAGGCAGAGATCCGCCCTCCGGTTATTGGCACTAAAAGTGATGACTTTAGAAGGAACGGGTAATCCCAAAGACCGAATCTGAGCCAAAGCCTCGCTTTGAACGATGGCCCAATCGAACGCTTGCTGATTGAGAAAAAGTCGCGCCTTGGCACGGACGTAATCCCCCATGCTATCGTAGCGGTCAAGGTGATCCGGCGTGATGTTCATGAGGACGGCCACCGCCGGGCGGAAGTACTGAATTGATTCCAGTTGAAACGAACTAACCTCAAGGGTGAGAAAATCCAAGTCTTTGGTTTGCTCAGCGACCGAGCAGATCGGCAATCCGATGTTGCCTGCCGCAACCGTTCGGCGACCACAATGTTTCAACATCGCTTCAACCAACTCAGTCGTAGTCGTCTTTCCGTTTGTGCCGGAGATGGCCACATTGAGACAGAGCGAGTGTTGAAACCCCAACTCAAGTTCCCCAATGACCGGGATTCCTGAAGCCAAACAGGCTCGCACGAGCGGGGACGTTTTGGCAATTCCTGGGCTCAGCACAGCCAAATCAAAGCTCCCCGCGGGAAGGGATGTTGCTCCTAACACAACGTGCACGCCCAAAAGCCGCAATTCAGAAACTTGCGCCTGAAGCGACGCAGTGTCTGCCTGGTCGACTGCAACGGCATTGACTCCGCGCTGACGAAGCAAGCGCGCGGCTGCCATTCCGCTAGCGCCCAAGCCAATGATCAGAGCCCGTTGATAGTCGAACACCTTCACAGTTGATTCCTTCTTCTACCGCAGCTTTAGTGTGCTTAGGGCCACCACAGCGCAAAGCACTCCCAAAATGTAAAATCGCGTCACTACTTGCGACTCATACCAGCCTTTCTTCTCAAAATGATGATGCAGTGGCGCCATTAGAAAGATGCGGCGGCCTGTTCCGTAGCGCAGCCGCGTATATTTAAACCATGCTGTCTGGCAAATCACCGAGACCGCCTCGGCCACGAAGACTCCGCCCGCGATGACCAGGACCAGCGGTTGGTGTATGAGCACTGCCATGATTCCCAGCGCCCCGCCCAGAGCAAGAGATCCGGTGTCTCCCATGAAAACCTGAGCGGGATGACAATTATACCAAAGAAATCCAAGCCCGGCTCCAAACATGGCTGCACAAAAGACCGTTAGTTCACCGGCTCCAGCCACGTACGGGACCTGCAGATAAGTTGCGAAGCGATGATGTCCGGCAATGTAGGTCATGACCAAGAACACCGTGGTGACGATCAAAGTGCACCCGATCGCTAGCCCATCCAAGCCATCGGTCAAATTGACGGCATTGGAGCTGCCCACAATGGTAATCACCGTTAACAAGAGACCCACGCCGGCTGCTCCGGTGAGCACGGGATGCTTAAGAAACGGGACCATGATATCCGTGATCAGGGGCCGGGTGGACGGTAAGCGCCACAGGTAAACGGCAATGAAGATCCCTAGCGCAGTCTGAACCCACAGTTTGACATTCGACTTTGCTCCGCGGTTGCTCTGCTGGGTGATCTTTGCGTAATCGTCGTAAAACCCGAGCCCTGCCAGAACAACCAATGAAAGCAATGTCAGCACTACCAATTCGTTGAGCTGCGCCCAGAACAAGGCGGAGAGATCCATGGCCAGGACAATCAAGACACCGCCCATCGTGGGTGTTCCGCGCTTACTGAGCAACCGGGCCTTCATATCACCGGCTTCTTCGGCCTTATCCGTGTAGTTTTGACCGAATTTCAGGGCCTTTAGCCAGTGGATGACTTTTGGCCCAAACCACCAACTGATGAGTAACGCCGTCACAGCGGCCCCTGCGCTCCGCACGGTGATGTAGCGGAACACGCGCAGTGACGAAAGGGACTCCGACCATTCGGTCCCAGCCGCACGTTCTTGCAGGTATTGGCTCAAGTAAAAAAGCATTCCAGTGCAGAACCAGATTATCCCTGATCCAAGGCTTTTCTCCCTTGACTCGGGTCAGCGTCCGATCGAGCCCAGCGCTGGCGCAGACACTCCGCAACACGCTCCAGCCTAGCAGCACGCGACGCCTTGATCAGCAGTATGTCTCCGGGCCGCAGCCAGGTCCCCAACAGATCCACGACTGCTTCCGCGGTCTGCACTTTCCGGGCGCGAGTCAGGCCAGCGGCATGCGCCGCTTCGACCGTAACGCCCGCCATCTCACCGACACTCAGTAAATAGTCGATCCCCAACTCGGCCGCGCTGCGCCCAGTCTCGGCATGGGCCGCAGCCGCTTGATTTCCAAGCTCCGCCATATCTCCCAGGACAGCCGCGCGGCGGCCCCGACAGGGCAAAGCGCGCAATGTTTCCAGCGCCGCTCGCATGGAATCGGCGTTGGCGTTGTAGCTATCATCGAGCAACCCGACGCCCTGCATCACGCTGAACTCGAGGCGCATCTTAGGCGCAGGACAGTTCAAAAGACCCGCTTGCACCTTCTCGGGACTCACGCCCAGTTCGGCCCCAACAGCGATGGCAAAAAGCGCGTTGATCACCTGATGCCGTCCCAATAAACGCAGTCGATATTCGTGATCATAGCCTGGCACCCCACCGAGCACGCAGAAGCTGGACCCGGTCTCGTCCATCCTAAAATTCGAGGCGCGCCATGCGTTCTGGGCACCGAAGCCGACCCGAACCACTGGGGCTGCCGCACGGCGCTCGATTGATTCCAAGACGGCCATGTCGCCATTGACAAACAGCTTGCCAGTGGCGGGGACTAATTCGGCCAGGTACCCTTCTTCTTGCAGAACGCCCTGCTCATCATTAAAAAACTCAAGGTGCTCCCGACCAATGCTCGTCAGCACGCCAAAACCCGGTTGGGCAAGAGCCAGTAACGGCGCAAGCTCTCCGGGGTGATTGGTTCCAAATTCCAGCACAGCGGCTTCGTGATCCTGATTCAATTCCAGCAAAGTGGTGGGAACCCCAATATCATTGTTGAAACTCGCTCGGCTTGAGAGCGTTCGAAACCGTTGCCGCAAGACTGAAGCGATCAACTCCTTAGTGGTCGTCTTCCCGTTTGAACCGGCCACGGCGACCAAAGGCAAATCGAAGTCTCGCCGATACCGCGCGGCCATCCGTCCCAAGGCCGAACGGGTATTGTCAACCGCGATGCATGCGCAGGATAGCTTCTCTTTTGGAACGTGGGCTCGATCGACCACGGCACCGACGATCCCGGCGCGGACTGCGTCAGCCAGGAAGGCATGCCCATCAAAGCGGTCCCCGGGCAATGCCACGAATAAGTCTTCCGACTCGACGGCCCGCGAGTCGGTGCAGACCCGACGCACTACGGCGTCTGATGCACCGATCAACTCACCATGGGCCGCTTCTGCCATATACTGTAAAGTGCGGGGTTCCATCAACACGGACCTGTGCATTGAAAACTGTTTCCCATTGTCCCGCCGATGCGGGATGGCGATGCACACACCAGGGAACATCCAGCCTCCGAGCTCAACCGATCCGGTCTCAGGAACCCCAAATTCCCCTGCTCTTGTTTGAATAGGGAGAAATTCATGTCAATGACGCGACGCACAGTCGGGTGTGGGCATTTTTCCACTTAGCCGATCTAACGCTTCTCGCGCATAAATCCGATCGTCAAACGGCACGACCGTGTCCTCAAATTCTTGGTAGGTCTCATGCCCTTTGCCAGCGATGAGCACGCTATCACCCGGCTGCGCCATCCGAATGATGTCCTCAATCGCGCGACGACGGTCCAACTCAACCCGCTGTCCATCCGAGCGGACCTCGCCGTACCCAGCCGCAACTTGCTGGGCGATATCGGCAGGAGATTCGCGGCGAGGATTATCACTCGTAATCAGAGTGAAATCCGCCATCTCCGCCGCCACTCGTCCCATGCGCGCCCGTTTGCCTTTGTCGCGATTTCCGCCACAACCAAAGCTTAACAATAGTTTTCCACGAGTGATCTCGCGCAAGGTTCGCAACACGTTCTGCAACGCGTCGTCGGTGTGCGCATAGTCGACGTAGACGGCAAACCCCTGGGCGTTCGGGATCTTTTCCAAGCGTCCGGGGACTGGCTCGAGAGAGTCGAGAGCGCGTTGCATGATTCGCGGATCGATGTGCAAGACAGAACCAGCTCCGACGGCCGCCAAGGCATTGTAAACGTTGTGCCCAGCTTACGAGAGGCAAGCGGCACGCGAACTGCCCCGCCGGGGTTTCCACCGTCATATCCGTCCCAGCCGGCGAAAGCTGAATTGCCGTCGCGCGGAGTTTGGCGGTGCCAGCGATCCCATAGGTCAATTGTACTTCTGCCCGGCTCTCACGCGCGAGGCGTTCGCCAAAGGCATCGTCAATGTTGATGACCACTCCGCCTCGTTTAGTGCCCTGCTCCAGCGCCTGGAAAAGGAGCTTCTTCGCGCTGAAATAATTCTCCATTGTGCCGTGGTAGTCCAGGTGGTCGCGAGTGAGATTGGTAAAAATGCCCACGTCAAACTCGACGCCTTGGACCCGCTTCTGTTCGAGCGCATGGGAGCTGACTTCCATAACGCACGCTTGGCAACCCGCGCGCAACATCTGTGCTAGCATCTGTTGCACTTCCAGCGCCTCCGGAGTCGTCCGATGGGCCGGGAAAATGCGATCACCAATCTCGTAGCGCACGGTCCCGATTAACCCCGTCTTGATGCCAGACGCTTCCAGGATCTGTTTGACCATGAAGGCGACGGTTGTCTTGCCATTGGTGCCCGTGACGCCGATGAGCTTAAGTTTTGTGCTCGGGTGCTCATAAAAGGCCGCCGACGCCAGAGCCAACGCTTCCCGCCCGTCCGTGACTTTAATCTTGGTCGCACGCAGCGGGACAAATCCGTTCCGCTCACAGATCACGGCTGTCGCGCCGCGATCAATCGCACTGTGAATGTACTCGTGCCCGTCGGTGTGATGCCCAGGCAAGGCTACGAAGATCATACCCGGAGTGATGCGTCGAGAATCATAGCCGATTCCCATGATCTCTCGCTCTACGGAGCCTTCCACGCTCACCGGATGCAGTTCCGTTAGGAGTTGTTTGAGTTGCATGGCGCTAGTTCACTCCCAGGTCCGATATGTTGAGCTTGGCGGGACGAGCTTCGAGCGATACGCGACTCGCAACGGACGGTGCCGGCGTGACATCCGGCGGAATGGCCAGGTATTTGCCAACTCGCTCGGCGATATCGCGAAAGATTGGCGCCGCGGCCTCGCCGCCGTAATACCCGTTCTTTGGTTCGTCCAGAAATACCGCCACACAAACCTCGGGTGAGTCTGCCGGAAAGAAACCGATAAAAGACGAAAAGTGCTTGTCTCTGCGGTAAGTGCCTCCGACGATTTTCTGGGCCGTCCCTGTTTTGCCGGCGGAGGTATAGTGTTCGAGGATCGCTTTGCGCCCCGTGCCATTGGTACTCACCACTGTCTTCAGGGCTTGGACCATCAACTTGGCAGCGGACTCGCTGACCACCTGGCGGACGACCTGGGGATAATTCTTGAACAACACGGCCCCAGACTGATCTTCCAATCGGTCGACGAGCATCGGGCGCATGAGACGGCCGTTATTTGCGACCGCACACATCGCCATGACCATCTGGAGTGGAGTCACCGCCACCTCGTGCCCCATGGGAATTCGAGAAATCGAGAGCTTAGTCCACTTATTTACTGGGTAAACCAGTCCCGTGACCTCGCCTCCGAGCGGTACCCCAGTCTTCGTCCCAAATCCAAAATCACGCATGTATTGGTACAAACGTTCCGAACCCATCTTTATACCGACCTTTGCCGCTCCGATATTTGAAGAATGCGTAATGATCTCTTCAACGGAGAGGACCCCATAACGCTCGTGATCATGTAGTTTCTTCCCAGCGAAAACGAAGACGCCGTTCTCACAATCGAACTTCTCCTCAAGGGAGGTCGTCCCGTCGTTGAGGGCTCCAGAAATGACAACGATCTTGAACGTCGACCCGGGTTCAGCCAGATCGGCAATTACCCGGTTGCGCCGCTGGGCGGGCTCGGTCCCAGTCAAATCGTTCGGATCAAACGAGGGCAGCGTCGCCATCGCGAGAATCTCCCCGGTGCGTGGCCGAACCACGAGGGCGGAGGCGCTAATAGGGGTGTGTTTGGCCATAGCCTCCTCCAACTCCGCCTCTACGATGTGCTGGATGCCCGCATCCAAGCTCAGGATCACGTTGCGGCCGGGATGGGCTTCGATATCCTGCTCTCGGAAACTCACCAACTCCCGCTTGGCCGCCATCTCGGTGTTGCGCCAGCCGACCACCCCCCTCAAGGCACCGTTGAGAGAACACTCGATCCCGTCTTTACCTTCAATCTCCGTAATCTTGCCCTTGGGACTGTAAGTCTCACCGCGGCCCACAAATCCGAGCACGTGGGCAGCAAGTCCTTTGTTCGGATAAGTGCGAATCTGGTCATCGACCCCCGAGGTCTGGATGCCATTTTCGCGGATCGCCAGATACGAGTCGCGTTCTTTGCGAGGTAAACGCTTCAAATCTACACCTTCGGGAAAATCTTTTAACGCCGCTTGGATCAAGTCCCATTTCTCTGTCGGGACTTTATTTTTCAGAACGACGAATCGCTTCGGGATGCGGCGGCCGGATGCCAGGGTGATGATGGCTGGCTCCATCCGCTGCTCCAGCTCCGCGTCGGTCATATCAAGGAAGGGGGCCAGCAAGTGAGCCACCTCGGCACGGTGCGGACCAACTATGGAAGGATCAGCGCAGACAGTCTTCACGAAGACGCTTCCGGCCAACACGTTGCCGCGAATGTCGCGAATATCGCCTCGCTTTGGAGCTCTGAGAATGGTCCGTCGAGTCATGTCCTCCGACTCGTCACGCCACTTGTCGTGTTGAACGACCTGCAGATCAACCAGGCGGTAGCCAAGTCCCGCAAAGGCGACCGCCATGAGAAATCCCATTCCCATAAGCTTCCGCGTTTGCGCCGTGCTGATCATCATTCGCTCCTGTGGAGGCGCACCGCCCGTGCACCTGTGCCGATTCAAATCTGGTTGCCGATCTCGATATTCTATTTCATGACGGATTGAGCTGCATACAAACGATCCCCCGGTCGAGCTGACACCTCCACCACCGGGGAATTCTCCACTAACCGGACGATCTGGTCGGGCTGTGGAGCCACCATGCCTAAATCGCTACGTCGGATGCGCGCTTCGATCTCCGCTGGGGATTGTAACGCGGCCAGGATCCTGGCGAGCCGATCATTCTGGGTGCGCACCTGTTCGTAGCGACGCTCGCTCCGCTTCAGTTCGTCACCCAACGTGTTAATCTGTTCCTTCTGCCAAACGTAGCCAACCCCCGATCCACCGAGAAACAGGCATAACGTCACCGCTTTCAAAGCTGGTCCGAACCGGACCGCTGCCGTTTGATGTTTGCGGTTTCGACTCACTCAAATCCTTTCCAAAACCCGCAGATGAGCACTGCGGCTGCGCGGGTTCTCCGCCATCTCTTCGTCCGTGGGCTGAATCGCTTTTCGCTCCACCCAGGCCCCTTGCGGGACCGCAGGCGTCCGCAATTCCGGCACATCCACTTCGCCCGCAATCGTGTAATCGCGAACTTTCTCTCGTCCGAAATCCTTCACCATTCTGTCTTCCAGCGAGTGAAAGGTGATCACCGCAAGGCGCCCACCCGTGCGCAACAAGCTCCAAACGACCTCGAGCCCTTCTCTCAAATTCCCCAGCTCATCGTTCACCGCCATACGCAAGGCCTGGAAGACCCGCGTCGCCGGATGAAGTTTGGCACCGCGGCGCGGCGTGACCCGTTCGATCAGAGCTGCCAATTGCCTCGTGGTCTGAAATGGGGCGGCACGACGTTCCTGCTCAATCGCTCGCGCCAAACGCGTCGCTTGCCTTTCCTCACCCAAATCCCAGAAGAGGCGCGTCAGCTCGCTCGCGCTGGCTTCATTCACCAGTCGCGCCGCCGTCATCGATTGCCTCGTGTCCATCCGCATATCTAGCGGTCCGTCTTGCTGAAAACTGAATCCTCGCTCCGCCACATCCAACTGCGGCGAACTCACACCCAGATCCAAAAGCGCTCCATCCCAACTCGCCGCGCCGAGCCAACGCCCCAGTTCGCGGTACTCGCCCCGCCAAATCTCAATCCGATCCCCGAAGGGACGCAGCCGTTCCCGCGCCGCTTGAACTGCCGCTTCATCTCGATCACATCCCGCCACCCGACCATCCGGCGAACTGGCCCGTAAAATCGCCTCCGCATGCCCACCGCCGCCGATCGTGCCATCGACGTAGCGACCTCCGGCCAGCGGCCTAAGCGCCGCCAGAACTTCCGCGGCTAGGACCGGCTTGTGAGAGAAGTTTGCCACGCTCTTTTTGAACGAGAGTAAATTCCTGCGCCGCCTGCCGCAGCAGCCGCGCGCTCAGCCGATTCCAAACCATCCCGAGCGGCGCCCGTCCCGCTTGCCCGGCACCACTTCGACCTTTACCGGTTCCAAACTCAGCCTCACTCAAATCGTTACGAACTACCTTCACCGTCTCAAGCGACAGTTCCCCTTGAATCGCACGCCCTGGAATTGGGGTAGACTCCTCAGACTTGCCTGGCGCCCGGCCCCAGCGCGTCAACCGCGACGCCAGGCGAGTGAGCACACCATGCGATTTCACCGACCCCGTAGGTCCCGACAGCCGGCGGTTCCGCTTGTCCGCAACCTCCCCGCCGCCGGACCCGTTCCCGGAGTTCTTGTCATCCGAATCGCGTGCCGCCATCTCCGAATCGGGTCGCGCTTCCCCTTTAGAGACCGCCCCACTCCGCACACTGTTCGCCACCTTCGGCACCGACGCGAACTTCGGGAGCAAATTATCTTGATTCATGCGGTAAGGCCCTGGTTGTTTCTTGATTCCCATGATACTGCGACCGGCAGCGAGCAGACGCATGAAGCTCATGACGGTTTAGATTTGTCGGAACACTTCAGATGAAAGTTGCTGATCCACGGCGCTGACCGATTCGAACCGCTCTGGATTCCAGATTTCAAATCGATCCACCAAGCCCAACAAGAGAGCCTCTTTTTCAATTCCAGCGGCTTTAGCCATTCCATCCGGCAGACAGATTCGGCCCGACTTATCCAACACACAGCGGTCAGATTTAAGGCCGATAATCCGACGCAGCACTTCGGCTTTCGGATCGGCAAAAGGGAGGGCTTTGAGTTTCTGCACCAAAGTAACCCACTCGTCGGGGGGAAGGACCAGCAAACAGGCATCCTGCATCGCGCCCTTCGGCCAGAGAATGAGTGTGAATTGCACGCCGGCATCCGCTGGACGCCACTTCGCGGGGATCTGCAAGCGCCGCTTATCGTCGACGCCATGACGATAGAGCGAATTGTAATAAATGATTTCATTGGATGCGCTTGCTGACATTTCACCTGTCCAAGGACCCATGCCGCACGGTCCTTTGCCCCACAACGCTCCATTTCTACCCAGAATGCCCCATTCCGTCAACAAAATACCTCCCCAATCACGCTCTCTTTTTACTCACTTGTTACTCACATCCTATTCACATTCCCCCGCCCCTCTGCTAAGCTCATCTGCACGACGTGATTACATCCTAATTCCCATGCGCACCGCGGACTTCGACTTCGATTTGCCGGCGGATCGAATCGCCCTACGGCCGCTCGCGGAGCGTGATGCCTCCCGCCTCCTCGTCGTGAACCGGCAGGAACGCCATTGGACGCACCACGCAGCATTTGGGGAGATTCTTAACTACCTACGCCCCGGAGACTTGCTCGTGCTAAACAACTCCCGAGTGATTCCAGCGCGGCTGTTTGGGACAAAAAGTCCCAGCGGCGGTAACGTCGAAGTGCTCCTCCTTGCACCACTTCGCCCCACCGATTGGTGGGTTTTACTCCGCCCGGGCAAACGCGTCCGCACGGGGACTCAACTTGTATTCCATGCTCGAACGACCGATCGCACCTTGGAAGCGACTGTTCTGGCAAAAAACGAGGAGGGTCATTACCTGTTGAACTTTGCAGGAGAAGAGCATCTGCTCGATTTATTGGAGGAGTTCGGCGAAATACCCCTCCCTCCTTATCTTGCCCGACCTGTGGAAGCGGCTGATCGGGAACGTTATCAAACGGTCTATGCTCAGTCGAAGGGCTCGGTCGCCGCCCCGACCGCTGGGCTCCATTTCACGGAGGGTCTAATCGCTCAAGCAGCTCAGCAAGGCCTCTCGGTTGCCTATGTCACGCTGCACGTTGGGCTTGGCACGTTCGCTCCCGTGAAATCAGAAGATCTGGCCGGACACCCCATGCACGAGGAACGGTTCACGTTGCCGGCAGAAACGGTCCATCGCATCGAAGCGGCGCGGGCAGCATCCGCTCGAGTCGTTGCCGTAGGCACGACAACGGTCCGGGTCCTGGAGAGCGTTGCCGCGTCTCATCACGGCCGCTTAGTTCCTGTTTCAGAAGGACAAACGCGGATCTTTATCTACCCGCCCTATCGCTTCCGTGTTGTCGACGGCCTAATCACGAATTTCCACCTGCCAAAATCCACCTTGCTGATGCTGGTATCAGCGTTTGCCGCTCCAGACCGTACTGACGGACGCGATTTAGTGCTGGCAGCCTATGCCGAAGCGATTCGGGAAAGATATCGGTTCTTCAGCTATGGAGATGCGATGTTGTTGCTCTGACGAACCAGCCCTCGAGGAGTCGAGAGAACACCTGCTGATTAGCGACTACTCTTGGCCGGCTTGCTGCCTGAACTACCCGATCCTCTACCGCCGCCACCTGCGGTTAGAACGGTTCCGGTCAGGACTCCCACCGCGAAGAAAGCAAAATACATGATCGCGGCGGGCTGAGAGACAGCGTGCGTAACGAGGGGAGGCAAAACAAACGGGACACTGCCGCGGTTGTACATTCCCATGATCACGAGCAACAAGAGAATGATCATGAGGAAAACTGTCTTCAGGAGGAGCTTGGCATTCATAAGACCGACGTCGGTGCGGACGATATGAAATGACCTTGCGGGCGTCAATGGCCTTGTGGCTAAATTAACAGTTCATGAGCATAGCAACCAAGACGGGTGACGCGGGCACCACGGCCGTAATGTATAATCGGCGTGTCCCGAAGTCCCACCCGCGCGTTGAGGCCTACGGTTGTGTTGACGAGCTGAATGCCGCCATTGGGTTGGCGCGGAGCACCGCGGAACCGTCGGCAGTCGCGCCGGGTCTGATGGGGATCCAGAAGGACTTGGTCGCGCTCATGGCGGAATTGGCCACGATGATCGAGGACCTCGATCGCTACATCAAAGATGGCATGCCGCGCATCTCGGCAGAGTCTACCCGCAAGCTGGACGTTTGGGTCACCGAACTCGAAGCTCGAAACATCAGCTTTCATGGCTGGGCTACGCCGGGAGCAACGCTTCACTCGGGCATGTTGGACATGGCGCGGACGGTCTGCCGACGCGCAGAACGCCGGGTCTGTGCGCTCTATGAGCAAGGGGAAATGAAGAATCCGGAGATCATTGTTTATCTGAACCGGCTTTCCGACTTGCTTTGGCTTTTGGCACGAGCGGCAGAGCCCGCGTCGTCTTGACAAGAGCAACTCGCGACGTCCGTTTTCCTCGCAGCTTGTGAAAAACCGTTCCTGCGGCTCTCTCGATGAGCGTTTCTTCGTATATAACAGGGAGATAACACGGATTTAACAGGGAAATAACACGGATTGCTTCCGCGTTATATCCATGTGAAGTCCCTGTCGTCTCCGTGTTTAATACGAATGAACCCGAAACCGTGGCCCGTGCGATCCTCGCTGGTGCGATGTAATTCCCTGCCCTGGCAGCCAACGGTGCGACTCTCGCCCTGCCTCTACACCCGCTGAACGGAGCGGGCCACCATCCCCACAAGCGAGCTCACGAGCCAGGCTCGAACTCTGGTAGAATAACCTTGGAGGCAGCCAGGGTTGGCAATCGCAAAAACCGCGCGGCCATTCCCTCGAATCGCTCTGCTTCATCAGTTACGAAAGGAACGATTCGGCCTGGTTTTCGTCCGGGCGCTAGCAAGCCTCCGTTGCGGAGCCGATCACGCACGTAGTTGGCGCAACTCTCCGCCGAATCGACCAAAGCGACTCCCGGCCCGGTAATGTTCTGAATGACAGTTTTCAACAATGGATAATGGGTGCAGCCAAGCACGAGGGTATCGATGCGGCGTTTCAACAACGGCCGCAGATACTCGGTCAATACGGCCTCCGTGATGGGATGCCGTATCCAACCCTCTTCCACCAATGGCACGAGCAACGGACATGGTTGGCCGAAGACTTTGGCACGATCATGCAGAGCGAGAATAGTCCGGGGGTAGGCCTGGCTTCCGATGGTTGCGGTGGTGCCGATCACTCCGATGCGGCGATTGCGGGTCCGTGCGAGCGCAGCTTCAGCCCCTGGCCGGATCACGCCAAAGATCGGCAAACCGAATTTCTTTTCCAACGTGGGCAACGCCCAAGCAGACGCGGTGTTGCAAGCGACGACAATGGCTTTGACGTTTTGTTGCAGGAGAAACTCAGCGTCTTCACACGCAAAGCGGACCACTGTGGCGGGCGATTTGGTGCCATAGGGAACCCGGGCGGTGTCGCCCAGGTAGACGAGATTTTCGTGAGGCAGGACGCGATGGATTTGGCGCACCACGGTCAATCCGCCAATACCAGAGTCAAAAATGCCAATCGGCAGCCGGCACGCTGCGGACGGCATCGGGGCGCGAGAACGTCGGCTCATAACAGTGAGATGTGCGGGCAGCACGGTGCGAAGCGCGTCGCTCAGCGGTTCGGCTCGACGAGCTTCTTGTAAGCAAGCAATCCATCCAATATCGCTTGAGCAGTCGCGCGACGATGCCCCGCGTCCTGAATCTTCTTCAATTCGTCTGGTTGCGACATAAAGCCAGCTTCGATCAGCACGGCGGGCATTTCTGCATCGCGCAAGACTTCAAAACGCGCCCGACGAATCCCACGGTCCGTGAGCCCAGCAGAGCTCACCAAGGCGCTGTGAATCTGATAGGCCAGGAGCATGTTTTTCGGATCGTGCCGATTGCCCGCGAGCGCAGCGCGATATTGATCGCTACCGCCGTTGGTGGAGTTGGCGCCGTCGAGCGTCAAACAGTAGACTTCCACGCCTTTGCTCTCGGTATTCCCAGGGCCGGCGCAATTATAGTGAAGTTCCACGTAGAGGTTCGCTTTCCCGCGTTTCGCCAGGCGCGTGCGCTCTTCCCGCTCCACAAATCGGTCTGAATTTCGAATTAGAATCGGCTTGAAGCCGGCGCGTGCGCAAAGTTTTTGCAGTTCCTGGGCGAGCAGCAGTGTGTATTTCTTCTCTTGCTGCCCGGAGACTTGGTATCCCGAGTCTTTCCCCCCATGCCCAGCGCTGATTGCCACCACTTTGACCCGCTCGTTGTTCTTATTCTTCGGCGGAAATAAAATCGGACGCAAAGATCGCTCAAGATCCGCCTCGGCAACCCAGATCGCGTTCTGGCGCATCCAAACGGGGAACGCCAGGAAAAGCATGACGCCGTCGATCTCAGCGCGCTGAGAGTTAAGTTTGAGTGTCACGCGATGGATCCGATTGGTAAGGAGAACCTGCTCCTCTTTACGCACAAACTGGAACTGATTGCATTCCCCCCAGTCCTGCAAGCTGAGATACTCCTGGCCGGAGATTTGGAGCGTCGCAATGCGGGGCTTTGATTCTGCGCCGTCGCCGCTCGTTGCCAGAAGCGAAAAAGCGAAGAGCATCACGAACAGGCGCATTGGCTCGGCACTGTGCCGGGCGGGATGCTCAAATTCAAGGCAAATGGAGGAAGCCGCGCACCTGGGAAAGCGGCGCCAACTCGAACTGGGCGAATGTTCCACGCGGTGCCTTGGATCGCGCGCCAAGGTGGAGGCTCGGTGGCGTGGGAGCGGGTGGGACCGGAACGCAAGAGGATTGATTACAGTTGACAAAGCCGGCTAATATATCATTCTATCCGCATCCGTTGATTGAACGGATCTCATTCCGAGTGGTTGAGGGAACTGGCCCTGTGAAACCACGGCAACCGGTCGAAGCTCCGACTTCGGCGTCAAGGTGCCAACTCCAGCCCAGGATCGAAAGCGATCTGGGAAAGATGAGAAGAGCGTCGACTGCTTCTAACCTCTTCTCATCCATAGTCTGCTCGAGCGCACGAACGCTCAGATATACGAATATTGGATTATGGACAAGAACGATGGCTTCATGAAGGCCCTGAAATGCCGCGAATGCGGACGCGAATACCCTCTCGCTGCCACGCACGTGTGCGAGTTCGATTTCGGGCCGCTCGAGGTGGTCTACGATTACGATCGAGTCCGCGCGTCGCTGACGAAAGCGGCAATCCAATCCCGGCCACGAACGATGTGGCGCTACCGCGAGCTGCTGCCGACGGCGCAGGAGCCGACGGTTGGGTCCCAAGTGGGATTCACACCGCTGGTGAAAGCGGATCGACTCGCGCAACGGCTAGGGATTCGGGAGCTCTGGGTGAAGAACGATACCGTTAATTACCCAACGCTCTCGTTTAAGGACCGGGTAGTGAGCGTGGCCCTGAGCCGAGCGCGCGAACTCGGTTTCACAACCGTTGCGTGTGCGTCGACGGGAAATCTTGCGAATTCCGTAGCGGCCAATGCCGCGGCGGCTGGATTGAAAGCCTACGTCTTTATTCCAGCGGATTTGGAGGAAGGCAAGATCGTTAACTCCCTGATCTACGGGGCACAAGTGATTGCGATTAAAGGGCATTACGACGAGGTCAACCGGCTCTGCGCCGAGATCGCTGGCAAATTTGGCTGGGCCTTCGTGAACGTTAATATGCGCCCGTACTACGCGGAAGGGTCCAAGAGCATGGGCTTTGAAATCGTGGAGCAGCTAGGATGGCGGATCCCGGCCCATACCGTGGTCTGTATGGCTTCTGGCTCGCTCTTGACCAAAATCCACAAAGGCTACCAGGAATTCACGAAAATAGGCCTGGTGCCGGAAACCAAATACCGCGTGCATGGCGCCCAGGCCACGGGTTGCTCCCCGATCTCCTCAGCGCAAAAGAACGGGATGGATTTCTTTAAGCCGGTCAAGCCTAACACGATTGCCAAGTCTTTGGCCATTGGCACGCCCGCCGATGGGTTCTACGCCTTGCGCGTCATGAAGGAAACTTGCGGCGTGGCCGATGACGTGACGGACGACGAGATCCGCGATGGCATTAAGCTCCTCGCTGAGACAGAGGGGATTTTCGCCGAAACCGCCGGAGGCGTCACGGTGGCCGTCGCCAAGAAACTGATTGCCGCCGGCAAGATTCCGGCGGAAGATTCCGCGGTCCTGTGCATCACAGGACACGGTTTGAAAACGCTCGACGCGGTGGCCAAGCACGCGGGGCGTACGCGTGAGATTCGGCCGAGTTTGCGTGAGTTTGAAGCGCTTCTGGAAGCCGAGACCCGAGTTAACTGTTAGCCCGAGACAAAATCGTTGATCCCCTAGAACAGCATTCACTTATGTCAGCCAAAGTCAGAATTCCAACTCCGCTCCGCAAACTGACGAACAATGAGGAAATCATCGAGGTCGCGCCCGGAACAGTCGGGGCCGCCATCACGGAGCTGCAAACGCGCTTCCCAGGAATTCGCGAGCGTCTTCTGGACGAAAACGGAGCGGTGCGCCGGTTCGTCAACGTCTATGTGAACGAAGAGGACATCCGTTTTCTGCAAAACCAGGAAACGCCCGTCCGCAGTGGTGATGAAATCAGCATCATCCCCGCCATCGCTGGCGGCTAAACCATCGGCAAACTGCATTGACGTATGACTCGCCCATCCCGCGCCGCGGCCAAAGTTCAACCAGATGCCTCGCCTGGTGAGGAGCGCCGGCGCCTCTGGCTGATGTACCCGCCCAAGCACATCACCACGCCGGTCATCTGGCAAATCGGCCAAAAATTCAAATTGGTGACGAATGTGCGCCAAGCTAGCGTGACGGGCGAAATCGGGATCGTTTGTTTGGAGATGGATGGCCAGCGTTCCGAAATCAAAGGCGCGATCAAGTGGCTGGAGAAGCTTGGCATCAAAGTGGAGCCTGTTGAGATTGGTGTGATTGAGAGTTGAGCCCCGTCGCGCATTAGAGCATCTTGGCTCCGGTTCAACACCGAGCATATGCGATCGACGTTCCCTGCGATGTTGGGAGGAGCTGCCGCTTTGGGGCTGCTTGCCAACCTTAGCTCTCTCGTTTCCACCCGGGCTGAGTCCGTGCCACAACCGCCCGTCGACTTCACCCGCCAGATCCGCCCGATCCTCTCCGAGAATTGCTTCGCGTGCCATGGTCCGGATGAGAAAAAACGCAAAGCCGGCCTGCGGCTCGATCTCAAGTCCGAAGCGTTCCAGAAACTAAAGTCCGGCAATTACGCCGTTGTTCCTGGAGATACGGCGCAAAGTGAATTGGTGCGCCGATTGACCACGGCGGATGACGATGAAAAGATGCCGCCTCCGAAGAGCGGCAAGCATCTCAACTCCGACCAAATCACTCTCCTTCGCCGTTGGGTCGAGGCCGGGGCTCCGTACAAAGATCACTGGGCCTACCTTCGTCCGGAAAGTCCTGCCTTGCCCGACGTGCAACTCAAGATCTGGCCGCGCAATCCGATCGACTACTTTGTCTTGGCGCGCTTGGAAAAAGAATCGCTCCGTCCGATGCCTGAGGCCTCCCGCGAAGCCCTGATTCGACGCGTGACACTTGACCTCACCGGGTTGCCCCCCACGGTCTCCGAAGTGGAACAGTTCCTCCGCGACAACCGATCGGAAGCTTATGGGGAGCTCGTAGACCGGCTGCTCGCCTCTCCGCGCTACGGTGAACGTTGGGCCAGGCCTTGGCTAGATCTAGCTCGTTACGCGGATAGCAACGGATACGAGGCGGACTTCCGGCGCTCGATCTGGCCTTATCGAGATTGGGTCATCAACGCCTTCAACCGAGATCTGCCTTTCGATCAGTTTACCATCCAACAGATTGCCGGGGACCTCCTCCCCAACCCGAGCACCGAGCAAAAGATTGCTACGGGATTTCATCGTAACACCATGGTCAACACCGAAGGTGGCACGGATGAAGAGGAGTTTCGAGTCGCGGCCATTGTTGATCGGGTGAACACGACTTTTGGAGTGTGGATGGGTACGACTTTGGCTTGCGCGCAGTGTCATAGCCATAAGTATGACCCATTTACCCAACGTGAGTATTACCAGGTTTTCGCTCTTTTCAATCAGACCAACGATAAAGGCCGCAGCAACGATCCCGAACTCGAACTGCCTTCGCCCGCGCAAAAAACCAAGCGCGACGAACTCCGCGCCCAGATCCCTCCTCTCGAGAAGATCCTGAATACCCAAACCGCGGAGCTCGATCGAGGGTTGGAGCTCTGGCTCGCGGAGATGGAAGGGTTTCGCGATGCGATTGCGGCGAGCTGGCATCCTCTCAATTTGGAGGCGCTCCACGCCGAAAACGGGGTCAGCCTCAGGACCGTTCCCGAGGGCGCGATCCTCGCGGGCGGTTCGTTGCCCGATACGAGTGTCTACGAAGTTGCGGCTCGAACGAATCTACAGGGCATCACCGCTTTCCGATTGGAGGCTCTGGCGGATGCGGATCTCCCAGGCAAAAGTTCTGGGCGCTCCGAGGACGGCGACTTCGTCTTGACCGAATTTACGGTTCAGGCCCACCCTGGAAGTGCCGCAACCCAAGCAACGCCCGAGGCACCTCAACTTGGACCGTGGCAGGTGATCGGGCCTTTCCACGCGGCCACCGTGCGCGAGGCTTTCAGCCATGAGTTTATTCGCGAAACTCACCTCGACTTGTCGCAAACTTACGAGGATGGCAAACTACGTTGGACGGAGCGGCCGGAACTTCGCGACGGCACGGTCCACGAATTGACCGGCGAGAACTGCGCCACCTATCTCACTCGGACCGTCACGGCAAAGGAAGCGATGCCCTTGCTCATCTCGCTCGGCAGCGATGACGGCCTGCAAGTGTGGCTGAACGACAAGAAAATCCTTGCGCGCGACGTCGAACGCGGGGTGGCACCCAATCAAGACTCCGTGGAATTGCAGCTACGTGCGGGAGAAAACCGACTGCTGCTGAAGGTCAATAACGGTGCCGGCAATTCCGGATTCTACTTTGCGGTCAGCGAGGATCAAAACGCGCTTCATCGTGTGGCATTCGAGACGGCCTATGCGGACTTTTCCATGGAGAAATATGACGTCAAGGATGCTCTTGACGGCAAGCCGAAGACCGGTTGGTCGATTGCCGCATTTGAAGCGATCAACCGGGTCGATCACGAGGCGGTCTTCGTCACGCAACGTCCGGTCGGAGTTCCCGAAGGAACGCAATTGGCCTTCACGTTGAAACAGGAGTCCGACCGCCGTCAGCATTTGCTTGGCAAATTCCGCTTGTCGGCTTCCACCGCACCGCCTGAAGCGCTGCGTGCTTGGGCCAAAGTCCCAGTCGCGATCCGGAATCTGCTACTGATAGATGCGGCAGATCGGAACCGCACGGAAGAGGAAGCATTGGCAGCGCACTATCGCACGTTCGATCCGTCGCTGGACAAGGTGCGTGAAGAGATCGCCAGCTTACGTAAGCTGGAACCGAAAGATGTGCCGACGACCCTGGTCATGGAGGCCGCCAAGGAACCACGCAAAACCCAAGTGTTGATCCGGGGCAGTCATCTTAATAAGGGCGACGAAGTCATGCCAGGGACGCCCTCCGTTCTGCATTCGTGGCCGGACGGGCAACCGACCAACCGGCTCGGATTTGCCTATTGGCTGGTGGATCCCGCGAATCCGTTGGTGGGACGAGTGACCATGAACCGAATCTGGGCTCAGTACTTTGGCCGGGGTTTGGTTGAAACGAGCGAGGAATTCGGCGCCCAGGGCGAGCTACCCACGCATCCGGACCTGCTCGACTGGCTTGCCACTGAACTGGTGCACCAGGGTTGGAGCTTGAAAGCGATGCATCGTTTTATCGTGACGTCGGCCACCTATCGTCAGTCCGCCGAAGTCACCGCCGACGCGCTCGAGCGAGACCCGTTTAACCGGCTTTTTACGCGAGGTCCAAGACTTCGAATGGAAGCGGAGATGCTGCGCGACTCCGCGCTAGCCGTGAGCGGTTTGCTGAGTGAAAAAGTCGGCGGGCCGAGCGTATTTCCGTTTCAACCGGACGGCGTCTGGAATTCTCCCTACAATGGAGATCGATGGGTGTTGAGCAAATCGGGCGATCAGCACCGGCGCGGGCTCTACACCTTTTGGCGTCGCACAGCGCCGTACGCGTCCTTTGCCGCATTTGACGCCCCCAGCCGCGAGGTCATGTGCGAACGACGACCACGGTCAAATACTCCCATCCAGGCCTTGGTGACGCTGAATGACCCTGCGTTTTTGGATGCGGCGCGAGGGTTAGCCCGCCGGATTCTTTCGGAAGGCGGCGCGTCTTGCGAACACCGAATCCAATTCGGGTTCGAATGTTGCTTGGGCCGTCAACCCGCCCCTCACGAAATACGTCCGCTGCAACGTCTCTACGACGAGAGCTTGCGCCACTTTGAAGATCAGCCTGCGGCGGCAAAGGCCCTCGTTCAACTGGGCTCGGATGCCAAAGACGATTCGGCGCCGCTGGCACCTCAAGCAGCTTGGACGGTCATCGCCAACGTTCTGTTGAATCTGGACGAAGCCCTCACGAAATAGGCGTTTTGCGAACCACGATCTAGCGAGTTCTATGATTACGCGTGAAGAACAGCTCAAATTCATCACCAGGCGACAGTTCTTCCGGAACTGCGGTGCCGGATTGGGCACAATCGCATTGGCCTCGTTGCTCAACCATCGCCTCGGAGCAGCAGATGCTCGCGCGGCCTCGACCGATCCGTTGCTGCCCCATGTCCCGCACTTTCCAGCCAAAGCCAAGAACATCATTTACCTGCACATGGCAGGGGCTCCTTCGCAACTGGACCTGTTCGACTACAAGCCAAAACTCATCGAGTTGAACAATCAGAAGATTCCGGAAAGCATGATCAAGGGGGAACGCTTTGCCTTTATTAAAGGCGTCCCCAAATTGCTGGGAACGCCGCATCAGTTCAAACGCTATGGCCAATCCGGCGCCGAGATTTCAGATGCCTTGCCCTACCTCGCAAAGGTTGCGGACGACATCTGTATCGTGCGGTCCATGAAGACGGACCAATTCAACCACGCGCCCGCGCAGCTGTTTGTCCAGACCGGGTCCGCCCGGCTGGGACGTCCCAGCATGGGGTCCTGGCTATCCTATGGCTTGGGAACGGAAGGCCGTAATCTCCCTGGCTTTGTGGTTATGCTCTCGGGAAAGAACGCTCCGGACGGGGGCGCCTCCCTTTGGGGGAGTGGATTCCTGCCAACCATTCACCAGGGTGTCCAACTGCGCGCCCAGGGTGAACCGGTCTTGTTCCTTTCCAATCCCGAAGGTATGGACCCGGCGTTGCGCCGCCGAACGTTCGATACGATCGAAGAGCTTAACCGAATTCATCTAGGACGAATGGGAGACCCGGAGATTGTGACGCGCATCGCACAGTATGAAATGGCGTATCGAATGCAGCTGAGCGTTCCGGACCTGATCGATATTTCCAAAGAACCTGCGTCGGTGCATGCGATGTACGGCACCCAACCAGGCAGGTCGGGGTTTGCGAATAACTGTCTCCTGGCACGTCGTCTGATTGAGCGAGGCGTCCGATTCGTCCAGCTCTATCACTGGGGATGGGATAGCCACGGTGACATCCGTGAGAACGATCTCCGATATGGCATGGTCGATCGCTGTCGTGAAGTGGATCAACCAGCCGCCGCACTCATCCGTGATCTAAAACAAAAGGGGTTGCTGGACCAAACGCTCGTGATTTGGGGCGGCGAATTTGGTCGCACACCGATGAATGAAAACCGGAACCGCGACGGCTTTATCGGGCGCGACCATCACCCACATGCTTTTTCCATTTGGATGGCTGGCGGAGGCATCAAACCTGGGATCACCTACGGGCAAACGGACGAGTTAGGCTACCAGGTCGCGGAGGATCCGGTACATGTCCATGACTTGCAGGCGACCGTCTTGCACTTGATGGGACTGGATCACACCAAGCTCACCTTTCGCTCTCAAGGACGTGATTTTCGGTTAACCGATGTCCATGGTGAGGTTGTGAAAGGGTTGCTCGCGTAGGCTCGGTCAAGAATGAACCAGCTCGAACCTGGCGTATGCCCGTTGCGTAGGGGCGGAATGCGCCCGGTGAGTCACTCCACCGCCCTCTCCCCACGCGAGCGCCACTCAACAGTGGTGCCTTCTAATTGTCCGCACGGCCCGGCGTCGCGGGATCCGGGGGACTAGAGTGTCGCGCGATATCCTGGCGCAGGAACTGTTTCACTTCGCGGAACTTCGGCTCGTTCCGTTCGTTTATCTGGCAGAGGCATTCGTGCGCTTCCAGCATCAGTAAAGCCTCTTCCACAAGGTCACACGCACGAGCCCGAACGGTCAGATCCGATCCTGGCAAGAGCTCGAACTTTTCATCCGGAGGGACCTCGTTATTGACGATCTCCGGGTCGAGTGTTTCCACCGATGAGATTTGATCGAAACCCAAGTCAGTAAAAGCCCGTCGATTATAACCGCTTAGCCCAAACAACACCAGTTTGCCGCTCGTTAGAAGCTTGAGGCCAAGTCCTGCAAACACACCTAGAAACGTGCTGTCCATTCCATCACAATGACGCAGGTCGATACACAGGCGCTTGTGCCCCTCGTCTAGCTTTTGCAGGCCAAAATCACGGAGACACACACTGTTCCGGGCGGCCCCCTGCCCGACCACTCGCACAAATACCGCAGCCGGTGTGGCAGCGACAAAAATGCCCTGAGAAGATGCGCACATGGTCCTGGTTACTTGTGGTGGTGAGATCATAGCTAAGCAAAAGCCAGTGGGAAGCAATATTCTTCCCGAGCAAAAGCCGCTGAGTCTTACTGTGCCTCCGTCCCTGGAGGTGGAGGAAGGTCAGCGCCAAGGGCGAGGTACTGCCAGATCGCCTCAATTTGCTTGGCGCCATCGCCATCGTAAATATCAGCGAGGACGCTG
>JBGAIN010000089.1:0-32773 GCA_044225505.1 Limisphaerales bacterium | reverse complement strand
GCGAGGCTTCGGTTTTTTCCAGAGGCGAAAACGACCAAGTAACGCTGGGGCAGGAGAGATACCGCGGGGAAATGCCATTCACTGCGGCCGTCCGTGAGCGCCCAGTCGTGCAGGTCGGCGGTGACGAAGCCTGAGTTGTAAAGCTCGATCCAGTCTGAATCGTCGCCGTCGTCGTCGTTCAGGGTCTTGTCGTTGTCAGCCATGAACTCCGAAATCACGACTCCGGGTGGGACGACGGTGGGATCGATCGTGTAACCCCATGAGTTCCCAGCAAACGGATTGGCGGGTTCGGCCAGATCGTGAATGCCGTGATTCGGGATCCACTCGATCCGGACGGGTCCAGGAGGAGGGGAAGCAAAGCCGAAGATGTATTGCGCGTCCGTAACGACGGTTAAGTTGGTGGCCGCCACGCCGTTGATAAGCAAGTCCGTGGCTTCGACACCGGCGACGTTGTCATTAAGCACCTCGACTTCAGCAAGTTCGCTGGCAGCGCCACCCCAGTGCCGGGGACTAAATCTGCGATTTTGGGCGGTGTGGTATCAACGGTATATTCCAACGAGGCGTCGAACAGAAAATCGGCGCTAAAAAAGCTGGCGTTGAACGCCTCGGGATCTGCATCACGTTGGTGCCAGCGATGGTGCTGTTCCGATGCCTCTTAGGCAGCAGGCAACTTAGCAAATTGATATCGCCGAGAGGCAACGGCGACTCAAAGGGAGTGTATATGCTCAAATCGCCGTCGGGGACGTTGTAGCGTCCGAGGGACCGTCCATTAATCCACACAGCGCAACCATCGTCGATGCGAACCGTCAATCTAAGCTCAGAAACGCTAGCCGGGTTAGTGAGCACAAACGTTTTGCGGAAGAAGGCTGCGACCCAGAAGCGATTCATGGTGCTGGCGGGAAGGCGCGTGACGATATCGGTTTTACCCATGCCGATGGGCGTGACGCCGTTCGTCCACCGAGCATCATTGAAGTTGATCGCTCGCCAAGCATCCGTCGGATTGGAGGGTTCACGGGTGCCCACAAAGAATTTCCAACTCGAGCCGAACGGAAAGATTTCGGAGGCGGACGCAAGGGTGGCAGCGGCAACCAAGTTAAAGATGAAGAAAGTGATTCGTGTCAACATATCCTTTGACCGGCACGGGTCCTCAATGGCCGGGCCAGTTCTGCATTAGTCTGATCCCCGAATGAACGAGAGTGACCTCGTTTTTCGAAGGATTTTCGATCTAGAGTGCGGAAGGTACGTAGGAAAGCAACATCTTAAGGTTTCAAGGAATTAGTAACGTTAAAAATCGAGGCGTGAGTATCACGTTCGAAGGTGTCTTGTCTTGACCAGCCAGTGTGGTGACCGCTAAGTTCCATACTTTCGTTGCGCCTAAAATGGGTCCTGGCGAGGCGCGACGAGGGAGGATAGCCGCGTTCCTTTTCAGCGCACACCCTTGGGCGGCGGTTTTTTCTGTGCCTGCCGGTGCTGCAACGGGTCTGTTGTCCGCTCGCGCCTTGCGGGCGCGCAAAAACCCTCGCCGCGAAAGTGTGCAAGGACTCGAGCGGTCACCACACTCGGAAGAAAATGCTGCTGAGGTGGCGCGATTGACAACGAGCCAATAGAAGCCCAGCTGTTTGATCAGGTTCCTGAACTGTCAAAGTCGACCGGCTTTTGGATGTAACTGTTTACTCCCGCGCGGTAGCCTTCGACCATATCGCGCTCCTTTGATGAGGTCATCACGACCACAGGGACCGCCTTGGTTCGACGATCTCCTTTCATAACGCGGAGGACCTCCAACCCGTCAACCTTGGGAAGCTTGAGATCAAGCAGCACCACTTTAGGAGGGTCGTCGATCTTGCGTTCTTCGTAGCGGCCCCGGCAGAAGACAAAGTCGAGCGCTTCCTCGCCGTCTCGAACGATGTGGACGGCATTGGCTAAATTGTTCCGTTTTAACGCGTAAAGGGTAAGCTCGATATCGTCGGGATTATCCTCGACCAACAGAATGTCGATAGGCTGACGCTGCTCATACTGGTGATAGTTAGATCCTAAGGAAGTTGCGCCTGTAATGGCAATGATCGATGTGATAATTTTGAATCAGGGAGGGTGAAATAGAAGCATGAGCCCTGGTCGACTTCGGACTCGGCCCACACGCGGCCACCGTGCCGTTGCACGATCCGACGGACCGTGGCGAGGCCAATCCCGGTTCCCTCGAAATCTTCCGCCCGATGCAAACGCTCGAACACTCCAAATAGCTTGTGTGCGTATTTCATGTCGAAACCAACTCCGTTGTCGCGGACGAAGATCGCGCTCTCGCCGCCAATGACCACGGAACCGATGCGGATGACCGCTCGGCGCGAGGGCGCGTGTATTTGACAGCGTTGAAAGGAGATTTGCGAAAACCTGACGAATCAAGCCGGAGTCGCATTCAGCGAGCGGCAAGTCACCAAGGTGCCATTCGACGGTCCGTTCGCCCATCTCGGCTTTCAATTCAGACACCACTTCTTCCACGGAGCCACCGTTCAAATGGACTTGCTGCCCGAGTTGCGCACGACCGACCCTGATAAATTAAGCAGGTCGTCGACCAGTTGTCCCATCGTTTGCGTGCCTTTGCGAATGCGATCGATATACCCACGGAGTTCTGAACTGCAATTGGCTCCCAGCTCTTCTTGAAGAATGCGCGCAAACGCATCAATGTGGCGCAGAGGGGCTCTCAGGTCATGCGACACCGAGTAAGTAAATGCCTCCAATTCTTGGTTGGCACTGGTAAGTTCCATGGTGCGATCTTGAACCCTCTGTTCCAGGTCGCTGTTCAACCGGCGGATTTCTTCCTCTGCTTGCTTCCGTTTCGTGACGTCGTTATTGACTTCCAGAATCGCGGTCGGTTTACCCGTCTCGTCTCGATGTAAGACCCAGCGGCTGGCAACCAGCAACCGAACACCGTCTTTGCGCTGATGCAGGAGTTCGCCAATCCACTCGCCCGTGGTCAAGAGCTTCTGGTTAATCTCCGCTTCCGGCTCGAAGAATTCAGTGGACAAAAGGGTGTGGCACTCTCGGTTGAACGCCTCGGTTTTTGACCAGCCGTAAAGTTGCTCCATGCCCGCACTCCAAAGGATGATTTTGTCGTCCAGATCACGGGCCAGCACGTTGGCCAAATCGAGCAATTGTGCCTGCTCACGGAGAACGGCGGCTTGATGCGCCAGAACTTCTTCTGCTCGCTTCCTCTCGGTAATGTCGCGGGCGATCGAGGAGACACCAACGATGGCGCCGGTGCTCGATTGAATCGGGGAGGCACTCAGCGAAACCTGGACGATCTTGCCGTTCTTATGGCGCCGGCCTGTTTCATAGTGCTCGACGCGGCTCCCTTCACGAATGCGCTGGAGGATATTCTCTTCTTCATTGGGGTGCTCTGGCAACGTCAGTCGTGCGATGGATTCGCCGACAATTTCAGCGGCTGAATATCCAAACATTCGTTGGGCGCCACGATTCCAGCTGATAATGGTTCCGCTCAGATCTTTACCGACGATCGCGTCCTGTGAAGATTCGACAATTGCTGCCAGAAACGCGTGTGCCTGTTCGGCCTTTTTCAGTTCGGTAATCTCGAGACTGACACCTGTCATGCGCACTGGGTTCCCAAATGTATCCAGAACCGCTTTGCCACGACTTGCGACAAAATGAATGCTGCCGTCAGGCCAGCGGACACGGAACTCCACTTCAAACTCGCGGCGATCTCGGAGCGCATCCTGCACTCCGCGTCGGACCAATTCGCGATCGTCTGGGAGCACGCGATTCATGAACTCTTCAAAAGAGGTCGCAGAGGTTCCGTCTTCCAAACCGAACTGGCGATAGATCGAATCGTCCCAATACACCTGGTTCGACGCGAGGTGCCAATCCCATGTTCCGATCCGTGCAGCTTGAAGAGCGAGCCGCAATCGATCCGCGCTTTCCCTTAAGGCGTTTTCTCGGTCTTGGATTTGCCCGAGCATATGATTAAACGCCTCCGTGAGCACTCCCACTTCATCAGCGCTTGTTTTGGGAGCTCGCACCGAGTAGTCCCGGTCGCGGGAAACCAACTGCGCGAGGTTTGCAAGTTGGAGGATCGGATCGGAGATTCCGCGTTGTAAATGGTTGGAAAGCAAAAGAGCCATCAGAAACGATCCGATCAAGACGACCGTTCCGGTGATGCTGTAGAGACGGAGGCGATCATAAATGGGAGCCAGGTTGGATTTCAGATATAGCCATCCAACGCGCTTTTCATTTTGGTGAATGGGGAGGCATGATTCCAAATTCTGCCAGGTAAACGATACTCCCAGCTTGGGCGGGTGTGCTGGAAACGAAGTGGGCGGAGCATTCGTCGGATAATAAGCGAAAAGGATGGCGTTCGCATCGTAGACAGCGCCGATTTCAATGTTTTCAGCGACTTTTAATGCCGACAGGATTTCCTGCGCTCCTTCTTCGCCCTGGTAAACCAACGGCGCCGAAGCCTGCGCGGCGATGATTTGTCCCGCGATCTCAACGTTCCGTTTCAGCTCCTGGCTGCTCGCGATGATCTCGTAGACGACGAAAGTCGTCGACGTGAGCGCAAGAACGGCCGTGCTCGTGAGAAGAATCACCAGCATCAACCGGCGTTTGATCGGTCTAGGTTGCACGCTCGTTTACTTCGCCGGCGGTGGGCTTGCCGGGGTTACGACGTTGACGATCCTCAAGAGTTTGCTGCTGATCACAAGGTGGGCAGCGCGCGCCGCCTCGTTATTCACGTTCACATGGACTTTGGAGTTTTCAGTGTAGAGTCGTATCATACCCCCTTGCCGGGCGAAGTTCTCCGACTCGGCGACCGTTAGGGTCGGGCGTCCCTGCAGCGCCGTTAAGATCCGACTGACGCGCCGGTATTCCGAGTTGGCAATAAAAAGGACGTGGCACACTTTAATCTCCTCTAGTTTCCGGTATCGCTCAACAATGACTCGTCGACCACGGACCGTTTCGTTTCGAATCGCCTCGTCGATCGCTTCGCCGAATGGGTCCGTCCCGAGGATGCCAATGGTCACAGGCGTGTTGGAGGCAGGGAAAGCATCCGACGGCCACTCAACGAATTGGGTAAAGTTGTAAAGGAACACCGCTTTGATATCGTATTCTCTCGGGGTATCAGCGGAAGTCAGCTGCACGGCGAATAGGTAGAGCAGGGCGGCCCCTAGGATCGAGGTAAGAAATTGAGCGCCTCTCCTAGTCTTAGAATTATGGCTTCGCCATTGAACGGGGCGCCGGGTAAGATTCGGCTCATCAAATACCATGGCGGAGACGCTGCTTAAAGAAAACGCTTAGCCGGTACTGGAAATCCGGCGATGCCCAGTCAAGACTCTCTAAAGCATTCTTAGGAGTGGCGCCCTTGATTGTAAATAGTGGCGGCCCACGGAAAGTGGGTCGGGTTTTCCATGAGAGCCTGCTTTGCCCGGGGTTTGGATGAGTGGTTTCTTGTTCTGTTGGGGAAACCCGCGCAGGTCGCGGTCTGAAGTCGAGGTTTTGGAGAGCTGTGCTACGCTGAGCGAATGAGCGCGACGGGCAAGTTCAAAAACTGGTTGCACGATCGGAAGGACAGTTCTGTGTCCTTGGTCCTTGAGAAGTTCCTGCAGAAAAAGATTGAGCGTTATGGACGATTGATCGAGCTCAAAATCGACTCGCGTCAACGCACCGCCAGCGTGCGACTGATCTTGAAAGGGGAGCACGAATCGGTGACTGTCTTAATTGAGAGGTACGAACTCTCGGATCAGTCAGGCCAGATGTCGGTGATTCTCCGACAAGCTTCCAGCTCGCGCGAATGGTTAACTTTGCTCCTCCAGGATTTCGTTCTCAACAAGCCGGTCGTGGTCCCCGAGCAGTATGCGGCCTATGTTAAGCTCGCGCTTTGAGAATTGCACATCTCCGCTTGACGGCGCGGGCCGAATTCCCCGGGGGGGATGGAGATCGTGGAGTTGGACGTTGCATCGATTCGTATTGAGACCACCTCGACTACCGGTCTATGTTTTCAGGCATGACACGCCAGCAAGTTCTTGATCTTTACTTTATGGATGCACGATCAAAGCTGATCGACGTGGCGGCATTCCTGGATCGCGTCGGACGCGCGTCCGGTTCGGCCGACTTCCGTTTAGATGCGTTTCGTAGCGCGATGAAGCATTTGGGAACGGGAAGTTCAGATTGTGCGGAGCAAGTGCTGCTTGCCTTGAGCGATCCCACCACCGAGCCGATCGCCAGGGCAACCACCAAAGCGGCCTGCGGAGCTTGGGTCAACCCTGATTCCAGCGCCAGGCGCTAACCGTCCGATCCGCGCTTTCGGTCGCGAGAGTTTAAAACAACATGAGATACATCGAACCGCACGCACACATGGTCAGCCGGACGACCGATGACTACGTGAGTCTGTCGCTGGCAGGCTGCGAGGCCGTTTGTGAACCGGCCTTTTGGGCCGGCTTTGATCGAAGTTCGGCCGCAGGATTTCACGACTACTTTTGTCAGCTGACGGATCATGAACCCCGCCGAGCGGCCAAATTCGGGCTGCCGCACTACTGCTGGTTGTGCATCAACCCGAAAGAGTCGGAGGACGTTGTGCTGGCCGAGGAGGTTCTGCAATTGATCCCAGGCTTTCTGAACGGACCAAACGTTCTGGGAATTGGCGAGATTGGCTTGAATAAGAACAGTCGCAACGAAATCCGAGTCTTGGAGCGACATGTCGAACTGGCTGCAGCGCACGATCAGCTCATTCTCGTTCACACTCCTCACCTCGAAGATAAACTGAAGGGAACACGATTAATTATCGATGTGCTCAAGCAGGACAGCCGGATTCGCCCTGACCGGGTGATCATCGATCATGTGGAAGAGCATACTGTGCGGCAGGTGTTGGAGGCTGGCTTCTGGGCTGGCATGACCTTGTACCCGGAGTCCAAGTGCACTCCCGCGCGAGCTGTCGACATCTTGGAGCTGTACGGAACGGAGCGAATTTGGATGAACAGTGCTTGCGATTGGGGGGTGAGCATTCCCTTGGCGGTGCCTCGAACGGCGCAGGAAATGAAACGGCGCGGGTGGTCAGCTGACGCGGTGGATCGAGTGATCTATGAGAATCCGCGCCGTTTTCTGAGTCAGTCGCCCAAATTTAAGATTGGGGTATGAGCTTACCCCAGGGGTTCAAGGAGTTGACGAGCGCTTTCTGTTCAACTCGCATGGCCGAAGGATAGACGAGAATCGTCCGGCAAAAGCGGACGCAGATTGGTGAACGACTCTTATGAAACTAAGCGGCGGCTTTAACTTGGCCTATTGTACGAATATCCATCGCGGCGAGAGTTGGCTGGAAACATTCTCGGCGCTGCAGCAGTACACCCTGGCCGTGCGTGATCGTGTTTGCCCAGGAAAGCGTTATGGCATTGGACTGCGCCTCAGCGATCAGGCGTCTCGCGAACTGACCGATCCCAAGGCGCAAAGGCAGTTCCATCAATGGTTGGACCGAGAAGCCTGTTACGTTTTTACCATTAACGGGTTTCCATTCGGTCGGTTTCACGGGGCCCGAGTAAAGGAGCAAGTCTATGCGCCGGACTGGACGACCCGCGAACGCGTCGATTACACGAAACGGCTTTTTGATCTTTTGGGTGAGTTTCTTCCGCCAGGAATGGAGGGAAGCGTGAGCACTGTTCCTGGATCGTTCAAAGACTTTATTCAGACCGAGGCGCAAACCGCGGCGATGCGAGCCAATCTCTGGGAGTGCGTTGAATACATCGAACAACTGAGTGTGCGATCAGGGAAAGAACTGCACCTCGGCTTGGAGCCGGAGCCGCTCTGTTTTTTGGAAACCAGCGTAGAAACGGCAGCGTTCTTTGATCGCATGCGCGCCGACCGGCCCGGCGACGGGCGACTGCAGCGACGGTTAGGGATCAACTACGACACATGTCACCTCGCCGTAGAATTTGAAGAAGCGCGCGCCGCGTTAACTCTATTGACGCATCACGGTGTTAGAATCAGCAAAATCCACCTAAGCTCCGCGTTGAAAGTCGTGCCCAACCAAGCTGGCCAAAAGGCGCTGGCGGCATTTGCCGACGATATTTACTTTCACCAAGTCATCGAACGCCATCCTGACGGACGGTTGCAGAGGTACCGCGACTTGAGCCTGGCCCTAGAAGCGATTCGGAAGGCGAGTCGGCCGGAAGCGCTCGAGTGGCGAATCCATTTTCATATTCCACTGCACAGCGCGCCGACGGGTGGCTTTGCAGGAACGACCGATCAACTCCTGGCCACACTGGATTTCTTGCAGGCTTCGCCTGGGGCTTGCTCGCATTTGGAGATGGAAACGTATACGTGGGAAGTGATGCCAGCCTCGTTGAAAAATCGTTCCGTGGTTGATCAGCTCGTGGCCGAGTACGACTGGACTCTCTCTCAATTGGCGAGTCGCGGCATTACGCCGGTGGCCGGCCTGTAATGTGACCTGAAAATCCTGGAACGCGCGGGCTCGCAATCCATTGAGTTCGCCAAAAGATCAATCGCACCTGAGGCGCCTCTTGTTTATAAGGAGATTTCGCTCTCCTGGCGAACAGGTGCCACCACCTCATAGGCGTCCTGAATTCCCCGCCGGAGCGCCGCTAAGGTTCGATTGGGAGCAACCGGCTTTACGCACCAGGCCGCCTGGAGTCTCTCCACGGCTTCTGCCTCCGCCGGCAGCAAGGCCAGGCTGAAAAGCAAAACTGGAATGGACGCATAACGGGAGTTTGTGCGCAGCCAATAAAGGACCCCAAGTCCGGATAGTTTCGGCATGCGGTGGTCCAAGATCACGATGTCTGGGCGCATTACCGCGCTAATGTCGAGCGACCGCTGTTCATCCTGGAGAAATGCGAGCACCTCTTCCCCATCACGAACGGTGTGCAAATGGTCGACGCAGCCGATGGTCTCGAAAGCTCTGCGGATCAGAATGGCGTCGTTTTCGTCATCCTCCGCGAGCAAGACATTTATGCGGTCTGGAACAATAACCATAGAATGAGATCAGGCTTTGGGCTGAGCTTTTAGGGGACAAGCCACGGTGGCAGGTATTCTCGTCTCAATATTGACCACGAATTCGTGTCGATGGAGCTCCGCTCTTTATCGGTGGACCTGTTCGCATTCATTCCGGTTGGACAAACCCATAACCGGCGGTGTGGGAGGGACGAACCAGGCGGATTTGCCGCGGATTGAGGTTTCCCAGGCGAGTTCGAGAGAAGCTCGCATGGCTTGCTCAATGCCGGACTCCATCTCTTTTGAATCGATCGACTTGCTGCAGACCGCGGCTCGCAACTGGGTCATTAATCGCGATTGAGATGGGGAGAGCCCGCCAGTGAGGATTACGACGGGCAACCCGTCAAAGCGAGGTTCCAGTCTGACCCAGCAAAGCACGTCCAAGCCAGAGAGCCGAGGCATCCACTGATCGAGAATCAGCATGCGTGGCAGCGGCCACTTGGAACGATCGGCGTAGTCGCCTTGTCCTTGTAGATAGGAAACTGCTGCTTCGCCGTGCGGCACAACTAAAAGCTGTGCCATAGCACTCATGCGCTTGAACGCGCGGCGAATTAAAAAGACGTCGTTTTCGTCGTCATCAGCAAGAAGCACAACCAACCGTTCTTGGGCTGCCGTCATGGAACTTGAGGAGTTGCCGGCGGCCGGAGTTTCTTGATGTGTGCATCAGTCAACGGCGACAGTAACAAAACTGCGCGATAAGACAACTAAGAAATTTGGCACGATTGCCGCAGTTGTATTCGATCGATCGATCTGGATGAGGAATTAACTCTGCGATGAAGGGGGCGTGCAGTTGAAAAACAGCCAGACATAGCCCGTTACTTGCCCGTGGTTATCGCGTATTGGCGACGCGGTGAGTTCGACTAAGCATTGAGATCCTGCGGCGTTACGAAGTAACCACGGTCGGCGCCATTGCACGAGGACTTGCTCATAGAGAACTTTGCCGACCGGCCACGTGATCGGTGCTCCCGTGGCTGGGTCAGCGAAGGGAAACACGTCACCCAACGAGCGCAACGACGCTTCTTCGGAGGTACGTCCACTCAGTCGGCAAGCGGCGGAGTTCATGAGGGAGATCAAGCCCCAATTGTCGGTGACCACGAGCGCATCTCCGATGTTCTCCACGATCGCCTCTAGCCATTGCTCCATCTTGCGAATCTGTGCCTCCGCTCCGTGGCGATAGAGAGCGATTTCGATAGCGGTCCGGAGCTCTCGGTCATCGAATGGCTTGAGGACGTAACCAAAGGGCGAAGTGACCTTGGCACGTTGAAACGTTGCCTCATCCGCGTGTGCCGTTAGGAATACAACGGGGATTTCGAGATGCTCGCGAATTTGGGCGGCAGCGGCCACGCCGTCGACTTGTCCGCGCAGAACGATGTCCATCAGCACGAGATCCGCCCCCGACTGCATGGTCTTGTGCAGGGCGTCCTCACCAGAGCTAACGACACCGGCCGTCGCATACCCCATCTGGCTGAGCCGGTCTTGAAGGTCCGCGGCCACGATCGCTTCATCTTCGACCACTAATATACGCTTGGGCTTCATGAGTGTTTTTCAGGGAGAGGATTGCTCAAAACTCAATTCGAACTGCGCTCCATTGTTGTTTTCGAACGTCAACCGGGCACCGATCTGCTCTACTAAAATCTTCACCAACCGCAGTCCCAAGGAGCTGCCACCCTCCAACGAAAACCCTGCTGGCAAGCCTGCACCATCATCCCGGACCAGCAACAGAAAGCGGCGGGGTGACGTTTGTTCCAGACGGACCTCAATGGCGCCCGTCGTTCTTTCGGCAAAGGCGTGTTTGAGGCTGTTGGAGACGAGTTCGTTCAGGATCAAACTGGCCGGCACAGCGACGTTCAGGTCCAGCAGAGCTGGCGCAGCATCAATTCGGAGCGTCACGTTGCGGGCTTTTGAACCGTAGGATTGGAAGAGCGCGGCCAGCAAATCCCGGATATAACCGGCAAAATCGATGCGCGCCAGGTCTTTGGATTGATAGAGCTTCTCGTGGAGGAGTGCCATGGAACGAATTCGGGCATGGCTTTCACGAAACGCTTCGCGAGCCTCGGGCGAAGGAACAACATTCGACTGCAGATTCAGCAAGCTCGAAATGAGCTGCATGTTGTTCTTAACCCGGTGGTGAATCTCTTTGAGCAACGTTTCTTTTTCCCGGAGAGATTCCTTCAACGCGAGCTCGGTGCGTCGTTGTTCGGAAACGTCCGAGAGTGAAGCAAGGGTGTAGTTGTCCTGTCCGATCCGAAGAGGGCTCAGCCCGATTTCAACCGGCAATTCCGTCCCGTCCTTCCTCAGCGCAAACAATTCCCGGCGAGCGCCCATCGAACGGGCAACAGGCTGCTCCTGATAAAGCAAGCGTTGTTCCAAATGAAGGTTTCGGTAACGCTCCGGTAAGAGCGTTTCCACATGCTGGCCAATCAGCTCGTGTCGCCCATAGCCGAAGAGTCGCTCGCCTTCTGAGTTGATCAGCTTAATCTCGCCGCCCTGATCTACCATGACCAAGGCTTGAGGCGAACTTTCAATCAACAAACGGAATCGCTCTTCTCCCTCACGCAAGACTCGCTCAGACTGCTTGCGCTCGGTAATGTCGCGCACGAAGGCAAAGTTGTATTCCTGGCCATCAAACTCGAGCCAGTTGAGCTCAATTTCGACCGCGAACTCCGAGCCTCTGGCGTTCCGCATCGTAGACTCCATGGCCACCTTTTTCTGCGTGCGGATTCTTTCCCAGTGTTCGGCCCAGGCGGTGGGGGGGAGTGACGGCAAGAGGTCTCCCACGCGCTTGGCCAAGAGATCGACTTCGCTGTATCCAAGCATTTCACAACTTGCCTGGTTGACTCGAAGGATATGGCCGTCCTGCGCGATCCAGTAAGTCGGCACGGCTGCCTGGTCAACGGAAAATTCACTGAGTCGCAAACGACGTTGGGCGGCGAGCAACTCTGTGATGTCGACAAACGTCAGAACCAGGCCAGCCGCCTCGTCTTTTTCGTCTTGATAAGGCATGACCCGACGCAGGTAAGAACGACCGTTGGGGGCTTGCACATTTCGTTCACGCATCTGTTGCGAACGATTCACTTCCTCGATCACTTCAAAGATGTCGTCGCCCTTGACGCGGTAAGTGATGTGTTTGATGTCGCGGCCGATGTCCTGCGGCAGGAGATTGAAAATGTTAGCGGCGGCTGGAGTAAACAAGCGAATGCAGTGGGTTCGATCCAGGAAAATTGTCCCAATCGCGGTGGAACGCATCAGATTGTTCAGATCATTCGTGATCTCCACGAGCTCTTTGATCTTCTGCTCGTGTTCCGCATTCACGCTGTAAAGTTCTTCGTTGACCGAATGCAGCTCTTCGTTCGTGCTCTGGAGTTCTTCATTGGCAGCGAGAAGCTCTTCGTTGCTCGCCTGCAACTCTTCATTGCTCGTCTCGAGTTCTTCAACCGTCGCGTGGAGCGACTCCTTAGTATCACGCAGCTCCTGCTCAAGTTGATCGACCTGCGCTCTCGACTCTTTGGAAAGCTCAAACTGTTGACCTCGGTCCGGCTCGGGAACGGCGATGAGGCGCTCTTCTTGGAAGCAAACGAAGAGATACGTGCTGCTCATCGCTCGGTCCATGATCGGATCCACCACGACAGAGAGTGCAATCTCCCCTGGCTCGCCCGCTATGCGTAGCCGGACCCCTTTAAGCGTGATTCTTTCGTGTTTCTTGAGGGCACTTTGAATGGCGGAGGAAACAGCGACGCGTAAGTCCTCGTGGACGAGTTCGACGACATCGGTGGTCATGCGTCCGGTGGGAGGACGCAGGTAACGTTCCGCTTCGTTAAAGACGTGCTGAACCTCACGTCGTTCGTTGACAAGAACCCCTTTGGCAACGTAGCGGTTCAACAATGCATCATACGCACGGGCCAACCTCAGATCGCCAGGGAGCGTGCTTCGTCCGGCGCCGCGCGAAAGTGCTGGAGCCAAACTCATGCGTAGGTCAAGCGGAAGGCGTGTGTCGCGCATCTTGCGGTAGACCTTCCATTGTCGGTCAACGCACTCGAATTCTTCTTCGAGTTCGCCTGGGCCTTCACTCGGTCCGAGTAAGAGCACACCTCGCAGTTTCAAAGCAAAGTGGAATGCGGATAGTGCTTTGGTTTGAGCGACCGACTGGAAATAGATTAGCAGGTTGCGGCAGCTCACCAGATCCATTCGCGTAAATGGCGGGTCTTTGATCAGGTTGTGAGGAGAAAAGATCAACATCTTGCGAAGCTCGGCGCGCACTCGGAACATTTTGTTCTCCGGCTCGAAAAAGCGCATGCGTCTTTCCAACGAAAGCTCCTCCAAACTCGATTCGGAATAGAGCCCTTCCGACGCGATGTGTAAGGAATCGCGGTGGACGTCGGTCGCAAAAATCTTGACGGAACGCTGGCATTGATATTCCTGCATGCATTCCGACAGCAGGATGGCGAGGGAATACGGTTCTTCGCCGGTCGCACAAGCGGGAACCCAAATTCGCACCTCCTCTTCCGGTGCCACCGCGTGCAGGACGGAGGGGATCACCTCGGTCCGCAGCGTTTGAAACGCCTCTGGGTCTCGGAAGAAACGGGTCACACCGATCAGCAAATCCCGGTAGAGCGCATCCAATTCGCCGGAGTCAGTTGTCACGCGTTGGCTGTACTCTTGGAAGCTTGTGTAGTTGGCTAGGGCGATGCGACGGTCAATTCTCCGCGAAATCGTTGCGGGCTTGTAGTAGTTGAAATCGATGCCGTAGACCTCGCGCAACTTCTCGATGATAGCGGGCAACCCGACCAGACCGTCCGGGCCTGGTTGACGACGCTTCCGTTCCAGGAGCGGCAGCGACGGATTCCGCGCGTAGGCCAGGAGCGTTTCCGGCATCTCTTCCGGCGCTAGCACGGCATCAGCGAGCCCAGTGTCAATGGCGCTCAAGGGCATTCCGTCAAACTTCGCCGTGGTTTCGGACTGAACCAGCACTAATCCACCCATGTCGTGAACATCCAGAAGACCCGCGCTACCGTCGGTGCCCGTGCCAGAAAGCACGATCGCAACGGCCTTATCCTTCGCCTCCCGCGCCAAGGAGCGAAAGAAGAGGTTGATGGGCATGCTGAGGTGCTGATCGGTCGGGCGATCGCGCGTGAAGAGTTTGCCTCCTGCCATCACCATATCTTTGCGCGGTGGCAGGAGATAAACCGTATCGCGTTGGACGTTGGCCGGCTCCATCACTCGAATGATCTTCATGCTGGTATGCCGGGCCAGAAGTTCATCCATCAGACTTTTGAAATCGGGGGAAAGATGCTGAATGACGACAAAAGCCATTCCACTGTTCGACGGCATAGCGCGCAAGAACCGCTCGAGCGCTTCCAACCCGCCCGCGGACGCACCGATTCCAACGATGAAGTTCGGGGCACCCTCGGCGCTCTCTTTTGGGCCAGGCGAAGCTGGAATTGGGGATGGTCCAGGTTCACTAGGCGTCCCGGCTGTCCCTGCACCGAGGTTCGACTCCGCTCCGTTTTCAGTCGTCATAGCCGAAATTTGAACTGGCCCGCGATTTAGACGTTTCCCTGCAAACCTTCACTCGCTGCACCTACCGGCCTTTGAGCGAGCCGGGTTTTTATGCGACTCGCGGCGAGTCTCAGGCGACCGGCTGGTGATCGTGCCTAGCGAAATGCCATTCTATGCTGCGATTGGCTACCCCTTTTTTGCTATTTCCTTCCCGGATTTGGAATTGATGGACCGCATCTCTCAAATTCTTCGGATGTCGAACTTGAACCGTTGCGCGGACACACGCTTGGGCAACGACAAACTATTCGTCAAACCCTTGTGAAGCAGATCAACCGTCCGGAAGCGGCTACCATTGACGGCTTTGGAATCGGCATTGCTCTTGCCGGCTGACCGGAGTAGTATGTCACGCGAGCCAGGAACCCCGGGCGTTGGAACTTTGCTGATTCTTAGTGAAAGATTCGGCTTTCTGCGCCCGTAGGCTCTATAGGACATAATGATTTGTTGGACCGAAATGCACAGGTTTGTAACGCTGCCATGAACGCTTCCCCAAACGTGCTGGGTATGGGATCCGCCAAGCTGCCTCACTCGAAGGCGGCTTCGTCGTCGATTGAACTTTCGCACGAGGGCCGGGAAGGGGCGGTAACAGGGATTTTGAACGCGCTGCCTTGGAAACGCGCACTTGATCTGACTTGCCTGGTTCTTGGCCTGCCTGGGGTGCTCATTCTGATGCTGGCGATTGCCATGATCATCAAGTGTGTTTCGTCTGGACCGATCTTTTTTCGTCAGGAGAGAGTTGGCTACCGGCGTAAGGGGTTCATCTGCCTTAAGTTTCGAACGATGCATGTGGGTTGTGACACCCTGTCGCACCAGCAATATGTCGATTCTTTGGTCCAGTCAGACGTTCCGATGACGAAGTTGGACGAACGAAACGACCCGCGCCTAATCCGATTCGGTCGGATGCTCCGAGCCACAGGCCTTGACGAACTGCCTCAACTCATTAACGTCGCGCGCGGCGAGATGAGCTTGGTCGGCCCTCGACCTTGCACGCCGCATGAATTGCTGAGTTATCGGGCCTGGCAGTATGCTCGTTTTGAGACCTTACCTGGACTCACGGGACTTTGGCAGGTGAGCGGGAAGAACCGAACGACCTTTAGCCAGATGATCGACCTGGACGTCTACTATGCTCGGAACAAGAGCTTGTGGTTTGACCTCAAGATCATGGCGGCGACCTTTACGACCCTCATCCAACAGGTCCGCGGGGCTTACAGACGTTCCTCAGATTAGAACCGGGCCTTACGCTGCCGTTAAACGGGAGCCATCCCAAATCGCGCTGCGGCGTGGATCTCTCCAACCGCCTGCAGTCAGAGGCCCGTTGCCGATGCCGTTTGACACGACAACCTGAGTCTTAGCTGACAATCGACGCTTTTCGTGTCCCACGGGCTTCTTTTCACCAGACTGATTCGGAAGCCTAAACCAAGCTGGGAAACGAGATCGACAGTGGACCGTTGGTTCTATTTACCAACCCAGGCACCCAAGGCACGTTGGCATAGCTTAAAGAAGCGACCACGGTAACACAGTCCATTGCCGCGGCCTGAACACCATCGATTTTTATCCAATTGACGTCATGCGCTTGAATCGATTCACCCGAATTTCACTCCCCGTCGCGATCTGCGGCTTACTTCTGGTCCGTGGTCAAAGCGCGATAGCTGGAACGCCGGATGTCAAAATCCAACGTGATGGCAGCGGCACAATCATCCTGACGTTTAGCGGAGCGCTGGAGTTATCCGACCATGCGACTGGACCATGGGTCGGGCTGACCACTGGAGCAAGCCCTTTGCCGGTCGAGCCGAGTCGCCAAATGCAGTTTTTTAGGACACGGGACGACAGTCCAACCAGTATCTTTGAAACCAACTCAGTCGTTGCCTGGACTTTGACAGGGCCGTTCCAACAGCATTTTGAACTCGCGTTGGCTGGCACGCCCGACGGCATATTTCCCCCACGACGGGAGAAGCCCAACTTTGATGGAAGACTACAGTTTGCTGGTTACGATTTGCCCGTAAACTTGCGCGTGCGGGGGAATTCAAGCCTCCAAGAGTGCCCCTTTCCCAAGATAAAGTTTAAAGTGTCCAAGGAAGACCGTCTCGGCACGCCTTTCTTTGACGCGCGGGAGATCAAGATTGGGACGCACTGTGCGGAGGGGGGACGTGGAAATGTCGGTCGGTTGCGCGATGAGCGAGCGACCTATCGCGAAGCAACGGCCTATGAAGTGATGAGGCTTCTGGAGTTCGTGTCACCCCGAGTCCGCCGTGCGCGAATCGAGTATCGAGACGTCTCAGGCACCAATGCTCTTGACTCGGGATGGCAGTTGACCCGGAGTGCGCTCGTTCTGGAGGATATCGAGGTTGTCGCGGAACATCATGGTGCCCGTGCTCTTAGTGATGCCGAGATTGCCAGGCTAGAGAACCCTAAGTTTGACGAACAGTTGGTCGTGGACATGGAACTATTCCACGCATTGCTTGGGAACTGGGATTACGAACTCCCACTGACGGGAGCCAACGTTCGAAATACGGAGGTGATTGAGCTTCCGAATGGACAATTGATCCCCGTGGCGGGCGATTTCGATCTCGCCTCGTGGGTCACGGGTGAGGTTCGGGCGTCAGCTCCGCACGACTACCATCCAGAGCTTCCGGAATTGGATCGACAAGCTCTCTATCGCGTTTCGCTGATCAAGGACCGCACCATGGTCTCTTTTTTCAAGGCCGGAAAAGACCGTTTTATTTCCCGTCGCGCCCAAATCGAGCAGTGGGTGGCGAATAGTGCCATCGACGACGCTGGGCGGACCAACGCGATGAAACATATCGAAACATTTTTCGGCGTGTTAACCACGGTTGCTCCGTGAGAATCAGCGGCGTGGTAATAGTTTTGAATTCGCCACCAGGGTCGTTTCATGGAGATGCAGCCGGCTGAAATTGAACTAGGCCGCGATCCTCGGTTCGAATTTGCCTCGAGACGCGGCAGGGCGGGGGCGGGAGTCCACCGCAAGATTTTTGCAGAAACCTGAAAGATCCGGGGTTTCCGCCGCGTAGTTATAGGAAAGGGCCATTGCGGGCGGCGTAAGGGGCCGATCACATTTGGGAAAGTTTTGTCGGCTTTGAGAGTAAATGGACGGACCGGGGCAGGATCTTGGAATTGCAGTGACAGCTCGAATAAAGTGCGTAACGTTACTGAGTTTTGACGCTCAACCAGGGGTGTCACGTTGTTAGCCATGAGCATCGAACCGCTCAGCGTTCCTGAGTATGAGTTGCTTCGCCCTATCGGGGATGGCAGCTTCGGAGTGGTTTGGCTCGCCAAGAACGTCCTGGGGCATTTTCGTGCGATCAAGGTCGTCTATCGACGTAGCTTCAAGGACGAGCGCCCGTACGAACAGGAGTTCCAGGGGATACGCCATTTTGAGCCGATCTCTCGATCTCATGATGGGTTCGTTGCTATTTTGCACATCGGTCGAAACGACCGGGACGGTTATTTCTACTACGTCATGGAGCTGGCAGATGACGTGCGGCGACGTCCGGACATAATTCCGGATACCTACCAACCACTGACGCTCAGTGCAGAAATTGAGAAACGAGGAAAACTACCATTTCCCGAGTGCTTGCAGATTGGCCTTTCGCTGACAGCGGCTCTAGGTTGTCTGCATCATCGCCGATTGATTCACCGAGATATTAAGCCGTCGAACATTGTCTTTGTTGGAGGGAAGGCCAAGTTGGCGGATGTTGGACTGGTGACGAATCGAGGTCGTCAAGCGACCGTGCTTGGGACCGAGGGTTACATGCCGACGAAAGGCACTAGCAGTCCCAGCACGGACCTGTACAGTCTCGGGAAAGTGCTTTACGAGATTAGCACAGGCAAAGATCGGCTCTCGTTTCCGGATTTGCCAACTTACCTGCCGGACGGAACGGACATCCAAGCGCTGCGGAAATTTAATGATCTGATCTTGCGTGCGTGCGATCCGGAACCTCGCCGCCGCTTTCAGTCAGCTCGAGATATGTTCGAGGAGCTGAATAAAATTCGTCAGACCACGGAGAGTGAAAGTCGCGTGGGGAAACGATGGTTCCGCGCTTTGTGGAGCGAAAAAGGACCGCCCGAACCCAAGGAGGAGCCTCAACTCGAAGCGATCGGCGGGGCTGTGCCTCTCGATTCAGCGTTTTACATTGAGAGACCAGCGGATGCGGAGTTTCAAGATGCCCTGATTCGTAAGGACTCTATCATTTTGGTGAAGGGCGCGCGCCAAATGGGGAAAACATCGCTGTTGGCTCGAGCATTGCAGCAAGCTCGCGAGGAAAAGGCCCGGGTCGTTCTGACCGATATTCAGGAGTTTAACGAATCGGATCTGCATTCGCTGAAAGATTTTTATCTGGCGTTAGCTTGCGGCCTGGAAGATGGCTTGGAGTTGGATGAAACCTTGGCCAAGAGCTGGGATGATCGGCGGAGCCCGAACAACAATTTTGAGCGGTTCATGCGGCGACAGGCCATTCCAAGCGTTCCTACCCGCCTCTTCTGGGGGTTAGACGAAGTCGATCGCTTGTTCAGCACAAGTTTTGGAGGGCAGGTTTTTGGAATGTTTCGCGCTTGGTTTAACAAACGCGCGTTAGATCCGAATGGGCCGTGGGCTAAGCTGACGCTTGCGATTGCCTATGCGACGGAGGCTCACCTTTTCATCACGGACCTGAACCAATCGCCGTTCAACGTCGGGACTCAACTGAGCTTGGACGACTTCGATATGGCGCAAGTGAATGAACTGAACTTTCGCTATGGCAATCCGCTGCGTACGCCTGAAGAGGTGGCTCAGTTTTACCAACTTTTGGGGGGCCATCCCTATTTGACGCGACGCGGACTTCACGAGTTGGTAACGCAACATTTCAATTTCGAGGCGTTCGAACTGTTAGTGGGGCGGGATGACGGCATTTTCGGAGCGCACTTGCGACGATTGCGTTTTGCGCTGCGGCAAGATCCAGTGTTGGTGGAAGCGGTGGAACGAGTGTTGCAGGGCCAGCCTTGCCCAAGTCCAGAGAGCTTCTACCGGCTGCGCAGCGCTGGTGTTTTGAAGGGTGAATCAGCTGTCGAAGCAAAGCCGCGGTGCGAGCTTTACGCTAGCTACCTGCGACAGACTCTGCGATGAAGGCGAGAGACGCTCTTGGCGGATGCGAGTGGATTGCCGGTGGTTCATTCACCGAGTTTGGGCGATGAACTTTTACGTCACAGGCGGTTCCTTGCAATCGGATGCTCCTTCCTATGTCGAAAGGCGGGCGGACAAGGACCTCCTGCAAGGGTTGCTGGAGGGCGAATTCTGCTACGTTTTGACGGCGAGGCAAATGGGGAAGTCGTCTCTCATGGTGCGAACGGCCACGCGCTTGCGTGCGGCCGGGATGAAAGTAGCGGCTTTGGATCTCACTGCGGTGGGCGGCCAGAACGTCACGCCAGATCAATGGTATTACGGCCTTTTGGACATGCTGGGTCAAGAATTGGACCTGGAAGATGAACTCGAGGCGTTGTGGCAGTCTAATTCGCACTTGGGACCGTTGCATCGCCTGATGAAGGCCTTGCGTCACATCGTCGTCCAAGCTGCCGAGAGTGAACTCTCCAAACAGTTTTCTTCCGATGACAATGGCACGCTTCAACCAGGTCCAAAGCCGACCTCAGTTCGCCTGGTCATCTTCGTCGACGAGATCGACTTCGTGCGGAGTTTGCCATTTCCAACGGACGAGTTTTTTTCTGCGATTCGAGAGTGCTACAACCACCGCGGTTTGGACAAGGTGTACTGCGCACTAACGTTTTGCCTCCTTGGAGTGGCGTCGCCTTCCGACCTTATCCGGGACACGCGGACGACGCCGTTTAATATCGGGCGCCGTATCGAGCTCAACGATTTCACCCCAGAAGAAGCCGCGCCGTTGGCGCGAGGGCTTCAAATGGACCAGTCGGCCATAAGTGTTTGCGAGGCGACCGAACTCCTCAGTCGAATTCTATACTGGACCGATGGCCATCCCTACTTGACGCAGAAGCTTTGCCGGGTCACTGCCGAAGCTCTGCAAGGGAAAGGCAGTTCCGCCGGGATTACGAAAACCCGTGGGGCCGCCCTGGCTGACGAACTTTGTGCCGGCCTTTTTTTCAGTCACCGGGCGCGGGAGCGAGATGATAATTTGGTGTTCGTGCGAGAGCGGCTTCTGCGTAATGACGCAGATCGAGCCGATTTGCTGGATTTTTATCTGCGCGTTTGGCGCGGAAGGCAAGTGGTCGATGACGAATTGGATCCGCTCGTCAGTCTGCTCAGGCTTTCTGGCATTGTCCGGGTGGCGGAGGGACGTTTACTCGAACGTAACCGCATTTACAAGCGGGTCTTTGACGCCGAATGGGTTCGCGCCAATCTTCCGGAAGCCGAGCTGCGTCGCCAACGGCAAGCGTTCCGGCGCGGTGTTGGTAGAGCGATGGCCATCAGTTCATTGGTCATCACCGCGGTCGCTATTACTGGCGTCCTCGCGTTCCGAGCGGTTAAGGCCAGCAACCGGAAACAGCAGATCGCGTTGGCTCACGCCTATTTCGTCCAGGCACAAATGTTGCGCAATAGCGGACGCGCTGGGCAGAGGGTTGACAGTCTCAAAGCGATAGAGCGCGCACGCGGCGAAGCTGCTCGAGAGTCGGACTTGCGGGACGAGGCCATCGCGAGCATGTCGTTAATCGACTTGGAACGTAACCCTGACATCACCCAGTTGCTGCCCGGGTTTACCGCGTGTGCACTGAGTGCAAATGCGACTCATCTGGCGCAAGCCGATGCGTCAGGTCGGATCGACATCGTAGACCTTCGGACCGGCCGCATTGTCTCCACGCGTCCTCCTGCCGGAGCGCTGGCAAACGTGGTCTTGAGCAGAAACGGACGATTCCTGGCGGTCCAAGAGGAGGAAGACGGTGGAAATCAACTCGCGGTCTGGGACTGCCAGTTATCCAAGCCCGTGCTTCTTGTGACCAACAGCATTGCCGCTAACGCCGTCGATTTCAGCGCCGACTCTTCAAAGCTCGCTGTAGGGCTTCGGGAAGGCGTGATCTGGGTGTTCGGATTGAGTGACGGTAAGCGCATCGCCACCCTGTCCGAGCAGGCCCACATTGAGGAGCCAAGACAGTTCACAACCCTGCGTTTTGACCCCACAGGAAGTCGCTTGGCCGAAGTGAGTCGCAACAGCAATCACGCGGTTGTTTACGACCTCTACAGCCAAACGACGGTAAGTTTGCCGCAGCGAAGTTCAGGGGTGGCCGTCGCCTGGCATCCAACGGGTCAGCAACTGGCGATCGCAGCTGAGCATGACGACATTTACCTTTGGGACTTGGACCCCTTAAAACGAAGGGAACTTCCTCAAGCCCACGCGGCCGTCATTCGTGGAATTGCGTTCAGCCCCAAAGGTGAGCTCCTAGCAAGTCTGGGAGACGACATGACCCTCCGGCTTTGGACTCTAGCGACCTTTCGGCAAGTGACAGCTGAGTTTGAGGGATTGACCAAAGGGAGATTGGAGTTCAGTGACGAGGGTGATACGCTGATTCATACCGCGTTTGGAGGAGTCGTTCAGCGTTGGCGCGTTTATTACTCACCGGAGTATACCGTTTTCCGACCGTCCCGGGTGCCGTCGCCCGTGACCAGTTTTGGCTTTGGCGGAGATGGCCGCCTTCTCGTGACGAGCACCGAGCTCGGAGTCACGTTATGGGACTCAGCGACGGGAACAGAAGCGGCGTCAATTCCAGCTAAGACCGCGCGAACGGCTTTTCTTGATCTCGTTCATGGCGATCTGATCGCGACTACTGCCTCGGGCGCTTATCGATGGCCAAGGCTGAACCACAGTGACGGGAGCCTCGGAGTTGTGAATCTTGGTCAACCCGAGTGCCTGAGCCTGCCGTATGGTTTGAATTCCGCCTCGTTTAGTGAAGGAACTCGATCGATGGCTGTCCTGCACGACGATCACGTTCACCTGACAGCTTTGGGCGCTCCGTTTGCTGATCGAGTTTTGCCTTGCCGGGGTAATTTTCAGTCTTTAGCTCTAAACCGAACGGCCGATTGGTTGGCTTTGTTCAGTGAAAAAGGACAAGAGCTTCAACTTTGGGACATCGACAGCACTCGCAGTACGTTGCGAAAGGCTTTTGTGGGTATGCGTGCTTACAGCTTTAGCCCGGACGGTCGCTGGATCGCAACGCATCTCGACAAACGCGTTCGATTTCTAGAATTAGAGACGTGGAGACAGGCGGACCTGGAAATCTCCGCGTCGCGTCCCAGTGGTCAGGGGGGGCCCTTCGCTCTCGCCAAGCTGTCGCAATCAGATCACACCTTGCTTGCAGTGTCGGTCGAACCGACCATTGTGAAGCTTTTTGATCTCGTTCTGGAAGATCCCTTCCAAGCGACGGAACTCGCTACCATAGAAAGTCCGCACCGGCGGCCTGTGACCGGCCTTTGTTTGAATGCCGGAGCCACCCGGCTAGCGGCCCTGACGAGTGATCAAATTATCCAGGTGTTCGACTTGGCTCACCTTCAACGCGGTCTTGAAAAACTGAGATTGAATGGCCGGTTCGCGGCATTTCCGATGCGGACGGAAAAGCCCCCGGCAGTCGAGGTGCAACCGGCGGAAGTCGACGCTGAAAGCCCCCGGGTTTGGCACATGGTGGAACAGATTTCCCAGGTTTTAGATGGCGAGACGCTTTTATCGCCGACGAAGCAAGCCACGATGCACTTTGACCGTGGGCGAGCGTATCAATGGCTTGGAGACAAAGCTCGGGCGCGCCGTGACTTCGATCAGGCGTTGCGGCTTAACCCTGACGATGCGATTCTGGCGGAGTCTATCCGCCGAATGGATAAAGCTGGACCGTCCGCAGCCCGTAAGGTGCCACAATGAACGATGATGAATGCACATCCTAATCCTTCGAACGATCCGAGAACTGAACCGGGATTTGCTCCGGAGTGCTTCCCGGCGTGCAACGGCCAAGCTCTCCCGCAGATGGTCGATCTTAGTGATCGCAACGGGAGGATCTTGCTTGAGTTCGCAATCGCGTACTATGAGCTAAATCGCGAGTATCGTGCGCTGGTCGCGGTTCGCAATCTGTTGCCAGCGGACACTCGATTTGTGCAGGAGCAAACTCAGTTAAGGCGCATTGAGGCATCGCTTCGACGCCGCGATGAGCTGGAGGATTTTTATGCTCCCTTCGGAGTGATTGTGGAACCACAAATGAAGGATGGAATGGCCGTCAATCTAGTTTGCAGTTTCGGGAATCAGTTTGCCAGTGGGCGTCAGCGTTCCGAATGGGTGACACTGACGGCGGCTGCTCCAGTTCCTTTGCCGGCAGACATCTCCCTCGAGCGCTTCGTCGTCGAGGTTGAAGGACCCGAGGAAATTGTCCCGCCGTCTTTTTCGCGCGAGTCGCGTTGATCCATGCGACGACTTATCCTCACAAACTTTCAGGCACCCGGCGATATCGTTATGCTAACAGCGGCCGTGCGAGACCTTCATGCCGCGTACCCGAGGCGCTTTCAAACGGATGTTCGCACATCCTGTCCCGACCTGTGGCGTCACAATCCTTACCTCACCGCGCTTGATCTGGAAGAGAAGCAAACGGAGGTAATCCGCTGTCATTACCCGCTAATCCAACAATCCAATCGGCGGCCGCTACACTTCTTGCATGGGTTCACGGAATATCTCAACGAACAGCTTGGGTTAAACTTCCAGCCGACCTTGTTCAAGGGCGATATCCACCTCTCGGACGACGAAAAGCGCGCTCCGAGTTTGGTGGAGGAGATCACAGGGGTGAAGGTTCCTTATTGGATTCTCGTTGCGGGTGGCAAATATGACTACACTATCAAGTGGTGGCATACCCGCCGTTGGCAATCGGTTGTGGATGAACTCCGAGGGCGTGTGCTATTCGTCCAAGTTGGGGAAGCGCATCACTATCATCCAGGATTGAACGGAGTCATTGATTTGCGATCTCGGACCGGGCTTCGCGATCTAATTCGGCTGGTTTATTCGGCGCAGGGCGTGCTCTGCCCGGTCACTCTCCTGATGCATCTGGCGGCTGCGGTGGAACCGGCTCCTGACGCTCCACCATCACGGCCCTGTGTAGTCGTTGCGGGCGGTCGCGAGTCCCCCCACTGGGAAGCTTACCCCACCCACCAGTTCCTCCATCGCGTCGGAACATTGCCCTGTTGCGCCACCGGTGGCTGTTGGCGTTCCCGTTCCGTGCCATTGGGAGACGAAGACGCGCATGACCGTCCAGAAGCTCTTTGCGTGAACACGGTCGAAAACCTGCCGCGATGCATGGCTGACATCAAAACCGAGGAGGTCGTCGCGAAAGTCGAGCTTTACTTGGATGGATTCCGCTTGCCGCAGTTGTCGCCATTACAATTTTCAGAGATCGAACCGTTTTTGCGCCGCCGCACGGATTGGGAGCGGGGCGGCGCCAATCCGCCGTTAACCTGCAATCCACCTCCCACGCCGGGAAAGCACGCCTGTCAAGCATCACCCCTTAATCATGAAATCAAAACGTATGCCTAAACCTGCACATACCCACGAAGAAGAGCATAAGTTTCCTATCTATGTCTGGTCTCCGCCAGCCACCTTGGAAGAATTCTTGAGATCGGCTCCCAGAGGGAATAAGGCCGAGGCGCGGGTTGGCCCGATTCCCGCGAAGTTCGAAGAGAAACCGAATACAGATCCGGGACCGCCCAGCGGGAAAGGCTCTACCCTCGTGCCGCATCCGCTTTCGGATTACAGCCATCTTGAAGATGACAGTCCGTATTTCAAGGCGAACGAGAAGCTGCTCCAATGCGCGCCTGGCTACCGACGACTCGAGACGCTCTATACGTTCTTGCTGCGACAGATTATTGCGCTTCTCGACCGGATTAATCAGGCAAAAGAGAAATCCGATTACTGCCAAGCGCGTATGGACTACGCTAACTTCGTGTCTGAGCTGGACGATGCAGAGTTTCCTAATGGGGCGTCTCCCGGGGGACCGGGCTACGGCCGAGTCATCAAATGGCTTTACGTGGATCCTGTGATCGAAAACCCCACCGGTGCTGCGGCTCGAATTACAGGCGTGAAATTCGTTGTCAAATGGAACCCTCACTCCAGTTCCTCTCATGTGACTGTCCCATAACACCTTTAAGAGCGATGGTGAGCTCTGAATCCTTGACGATCTGCGTTCTGGTTTATGGCGATTACTGTCGTTTAGCCGAACGCGTACTTTCATCGATCTGGAACAACGTGCCGCGATCGGCCTACCAGCTAATCGTTGGAGCAAACGCGGTCGGTGAGCCGACGCGGCAGTTCCTGAGTCAAAGCAAGGTGGAGCATCGCATTGATGAGCTCGTCGTCAGCGATTTGAATCTGAGCAAGTGCCCGATGATGCGGCGACTTTTCGCCCAAGTGAGCACGGAGTATATTTGGTGGTTTGATGATGATTCGTTCATCACCGATGCAGGGGCGTGGCTTCGATGGCTGAGAGAGGCGGAGGCTTCTTCGGCAGAAACGGTCATGTGGGGCGAACTCGGAGAGTGCGATCATCCGATGGCGTTTACTGAGGTCAAAGATGTGCTCAAGTTTGTGCGCTCGGCATCTTGGTACCGCGGGTTACCACCACCCTCCTGGCGCCCGGGTGGCAAAGGGGAGTTTCTTTTCCGGGGCCAAAACGGTGGCGATGGGAGGTGGATCTTTGTTCTGGGAGGCTGTTGGCTAATTCGGTCTGCGGCCGTCCGAGCGATTGATTGGCCAGACTATCGGCTCCGAAGGCATGGAGACGACGTTTTTCTCGGGGAGGCAATTCGGCAGCACGGCTGGAAGATCGCCGGGATCCATCCGACTGGAGTCGCAATCAATACGGAACGGCGACGAGGTGAACGGGTTCCCGATCCCCGTTAACAGGAAAGCAGAAACTTATGATGAATAGGATCAAAAGTCAGATTGTTCAGTGTCTTTTTCTGAGCGCGTGGATGGTGTCGCGCGGGTTTTCCCAGGCCGCGGAAACTGGCGACGCCAAGCAACCGCCCATTAGCCGGGACCCTAGCGACGCAGCAGCGTGCAAAGTTCACCTGAATAAGATTCATGAAGCTCTCGTAGAATATCAACGAAGGCACAAGTGTCTTCCCAAGTGGCTATCCGATTTGCACCCCGAGTTTATCGACGATCCAAAAGAGTTCATCTGCCCTGTGGTTGAAAAGTCTCGCGATTTTTTCACGTGGCGCGATGGGGTTCGTGGCGAAGTATTCACAGATCCAGTCCTGCCGATCTCGTATGGATACGAGTTCTCGGGCGCAGAGTATGCCTTGCAGGACGGGGTGAAAACAACCGTCCAGGAGTACAAAAAGCGGCAAGTCGGTCAAATGGGTTTGAAAGCGGCCGAAGTCCCGATTGTTCGCTGCTTTGCACACCGGCCGATTCTGAACTTGTCCCTCGGAGGGCGCGTTTACTTTAGCGGCGAAGATTGGGAAGAGAATTATGTCGATTTTGTGCAATTCAGCGATCTGTTGCCAGGCAAGTTGTTTGCGAATCAACCCCTCAGCGCTTCTCGTCAGCCAGAACGCCTTCTGGCTCGGGATCCACAGTTGCCGAGCTACTTTATCGATCTCAGAAGTCACTATACCTCGTCACTCAACGAAGACTGGCAACCGTCCGGTATTCCTGGAAACAACCTGGTGCAGTTGCCGCAAGGGCGAATTCGCCTGATTCCAGTCGATATTGAATTTGACGTGCATGGGTTGATTCAACTGAGTGGCAAGCTATTTGCAGGAACATTTCCCGATAAGGTCGATGGCATCCGAGTTGGCCAGAAATGTCGAAAGATCCATTTCTTTCACGGTGCGGCTTACTCGGCCAAGACAGGGGAGGAGATAGGCTACTACCAAATACATTACCAAGAGCGCCCCGCGATAAATGCCCCGATCATTTACGGGAAAGACGTTCTTGACTGGTGGTTCGATCCTAATGAACCCCGTTCGGAAAAGGCCCAGATTGCCTGGGAGGGGGTCAATGACGCTGCAAAGGCGAAGAATCGGCTATTGCGCCTGTTCCATACGACCTGGACGAATTCCCTTCCAGACGTCGTGGTGACTTCTTTGAGTTTTGGTTCCTCAAAAGCTGATTCCGCTCCGTTCCTGATTGCTGTGACTGTCGAGTGACTCAGGAGAAGCGGATGGATCGACACACGCCCACTATGCGAACGCCACCCTCACCCTCCGGTGAAAAATCAACTGAGCCCAGCGGTCCAGGCTTGAAATACCAGCCCATTCTGAAGCATCATAGATGGGTTCGTCACAGGCGTGTTCCAGTGGATCCAGATAGGCCTATGAATCGCCGATCTTTTCCGTCGATCGCCACGCGTGCTAGCTTGCTTGCTCGCGTTAAGGATGTCGGTAATCACGAGAGTTGGCGTGAGTTCTACGACATTTACCGGCGGCTGGTTTACAGCGTTGCTCGCCGTGCCGGCCTCACCGAACCAGAAGCTCAGGACGCGGTGCAGGAGACTTTCTGTCACGTGGCCAAAAACATGCCGAGTTTTCAGTATGATCCCAACGTCGGTTCGTTTAAGAGTTGGCTGCTGCACACGACGCGTTGGCATATTGCCGACCAGTTCCGGGCGCGAGTCAAAGATTGCGAGCCTTTGGACAATCCAAAAACGAAATCTGGAACGCACCGAACTTCCACGGCGGAGCGAATCCCAGACCCGCGCAGTGCGGAAGTCGACGAGATCTACGAAGCCGAGTGGAAACACAATCTCCATGACGCTGCGTTGGAACGGGTCAAGCGACGGGTGAAGCCAAAGCAGTACCAAGCCTATTTCCTTTATGTGACAAAAGGTGTCGCGATGGAGGAAATCATTTCTCGCCTGGGTGTCACGCGGAACCAAGTCTATCTGGCAAAGCACCGGATCGGCAAACTGGTCAGCCAAGAAATAGCGCGTTTGGAACAGGACTTGGTCTAGGCGAGGACCATCTGTGATTGACCGTCAGACGAATCGACCCGCAACGAGCGGCAAACGTCTAACGACTCAGGTCATGCCTCCATCGGGACTGACCGGCAATTATCTTGCATTTTTGTTTTTGAATGAAACGCTATGGAATCATCAACAAATGGACATCGCCGCTCCCGAACAGCATCGCATCGGGTCTAAGAGTACCCGAAATATTGGAGTTGTTGTCATGAAACCACCGACGACTCGATGCCATTTTGTTTCCTCGCGATTTCTCCGAGGAGATGGCTTCACTTTGATCGAACTCCTGGTCGTCATTGCAATCATCGCCATTCTGGCAGGGATGCTTCTACCCGCGCTTGCGAAGGCCAAGACGAAGGCCCAAGGCATCAAGTGCATGAGTAATCTCAAACAATTGCAGCTCGTTTGGCACTTGTACGCCGACGATAATAACGACAAGACAACGACCTCCGGCTATACTCAGCCGGTCGAGTCGACCGCTTGGGTGGATGGCTGGTTGGATTTTTCGGGTGGCAACCGCGACAATACCAATACGCTGGCGTTAAAGGATCCGAATCGATCGAAATTTGCCAGTTACCTGACTGAGGTCGAAGTTTATAAATGTCCAGCGGATCGAAGTGTGGTGAAAATTGGCGGTCGGACGTATCCGAGAGTTCGCAGTATGTCGATGAGTCAGGCGTTCGGGCCGGGCGACTGGCTTGACCCGGCTGGGTTTCAAGCAAACGTCAGCTCAAAGAAGTATCGGGTGTATTACAAGACGGCCGATATTGTTAGCCCTTCACCGTCTCTTTGCTGGGTTCTAGTGGATGAGCATCCGGATGGCATTAACGCGGGCGGGTTTGCCAATATGATGGTTGAAAACCCGGGCTCCGCGAGAATCATTGATTACCCTGCGAGTTACCACAATGGCGCGGCCGGGATTTCATTTGCCGATGGCCACGCTGAAATCCGAAAATGGGTTGATGCCAGAACCAAGCCAGCGCCGAAATACAATAGTCAACTCCCGCTTAACGTCTCGTCTCCCAATAACCAGGACATGATTTGGCTAGCAGAGCGGACGTCGAGTCGTCGGTGACTGGCGCGGCGGCCAGGTCGACCGGATGAATTCGGACCTCAGGTAATGGCTGGCTCACACTGGGCAGCGGTGTTCGGTCACCCTCAGGTTTCAGAATGCTGCCCAAATCGATGCACACTTCCTGAAGCCGCTGTGATTTTGTATCGATCCAACGTAATTTCATAGCACGCTACTCACCATATCTTGACGTTGCCCAAAGCACTCGAATTCACGGTTCGGCATCAGTTCTTACTGAGTCCTGATCGTCGCGGAAGCGAGATTCCCGTCCCCGTCGGCAAACGCCGATCTTTCCGACCGAGCAACAAACGGCGCCGGTCATTATCTCCGAAAGCGCTGCCTGCGCATCGCTGATCTCACGCAAGCAGCTCTCTCCAAGAAGATTCCGGCACTTTCAAACCATTCGGCTGAAATCACACCGGCGTCGCTTGGATCGGCAACAATTATAAAACACCTCATGCCACTCGAATGTTTCACTCGATCGTTGAAACGGCACCTTTGGTTCGAATACCTAAGCTTGGGAAAATCCACGCCCTTTCCTCGTCTCGATCGGACCTTCTGCGAGGGTGGGCAACGTCATGGGGCTGAGTTCAACGTAGTGCGATGATCAACGACCGTTTGCGCCCCGTAGCTCGGAGCAATGCGCAGCCCCGGTCTTGGAAGGTCAATGGGGTTGCGAAGCCTTTCCTGCTTCAATTTGAGCAGCGACTTCCATCCGCTCCTTCAATCGGTCGACCAGCGTCAGCAAGAGATCCGCAGGCAAAGCGTAAGATGCTATTCGCCCGGCGCGCGCGATGTTGAGTCCGATGGCGCGACCTTCGAGATTGAGCAGGGGGCCGCCGCATTGCCAAGGTTGTAGAACCGAGTCGTGTTGGATGGCCAGCTGAAAACCTTCCGCGCGCCGACTTAACTGACTCCCCAAGCGATTCATGCGCTCTTGGCGATCAACTCCGCGAACCGGCCGCTCCGGCTTTGGGACCATCATCTGAATGCTAAACTCCAGCTGTTCTTCTCCACGCAAGACGGAGAGTTTTACGCTTTGCCCGTCTCGATAAATCCTGAGGGCATCGACCAATTCTTTGCCGTTGTTCATTTTCTTCGAGTCAAGCGTCAAGATGACGTCACCGGCTTTAAGTCCGGCCTTTTCGGCGCCGAAACCTGGCATGACATCCCGTATTCGTGCCGACTTGGCTCCGAAGTCCGGCAGAATACCCAGGTAAGCACGCTTCGGCAGAATTTTTCGCGGTGTAGCACTGATGACGCCGACAGCGGCTGGAATCGGTTCGAGGCCTGGAGTGATGGCCCATTGGCCGATGGCAATATCGTTTGTCGCCCACGCGACCGGTTTAATTCCAGGGGCGCGGACAATGACCAAGGCCAAATCGTTGTCTTCATCGATGGCGACGACCTTGGCCGAGAAAGACTCTGCGTGATCAGTGAATCGGCAGGTGAGGCTTCCGGAGGTCAGTTCGCTTGCCTTCGTAATCACTTCACCGTTCGCATCTAGGACGGCGCCAAAACCAACGCTCCGACCATCGATTTCAAATTGAACGATTGAGCGTCGCACACCCTCGGTTGCTGGGCCAAAGACTCGCAGGAAAGCGGTGCCACCTTTGGTATCTTGCTCTGCGAGTTCATCACCGTGATGTGGGCGACGATGATCAGCCCAAGATGACGGAGCGAGCAACAGGCCCCCCAGAAGCAACAGAACACGCAATGGAATGCAGGAAAGGGGCATAATGATCGAAGGTTTACCTGGGCGAGCGGAAGCGACGAGGAGAATTCGGCTTCAACTCCGCCTTAACGCGCAAGATAAGTTCTGTTTGTTGGCGACTCAAACGAATCACCGCTTCATCTCCAGGGCTCAGTTGACGGATGGAATGCTCGAAACTTTCTGCGTCGGTAATTGTCTCCGTGTTGACCTGGGTCACGACGTCACCGACTTGGAGCCCGGCAGTTGCCGCTGGGCCATTGTCGCGGACATATTCCAATCGGCATCCTTGAGAGGCATCCACACCGCGAACGCCGATCGTCGACCATTGAGGAGCTGGCTTAGACCCCCAATTGTCGCCACGAACTAACCTCTCCCACGTTTCCAGAAACGTTCCGATTGGCACATGATAATTGTCTGCCGTCGACTTGCTAATGCGACTATGGATGCCGACAACGCGACCGTGCATGTCAAAGAGCGGACCGCCGGAGTCTCCGCTGATTAACGTGCAATCTGTGCGTAACAATTCGCCCAGGGCAATGACCCTACCGAGGCGAGCCACGACAGGTCGGTTAACGTCAAACCCTCCAGGATGACCCAGCGCGAGAACCCAATCGCCAACCTCTGGACTGTCTGGATTTGCGAGTGTTACGGCGGACCAAGGACCTGGGTCCGTGATCCGCATCAGGCCAGAATCCATCTCATGATTTGTGCCTAGCGTTTCGCCCCGCGCAATCCTCCCGTCGGCAAAGGTGAATTCAACGGTCCGATGAGGTGCGCCACAGACGTGAGCAGCGCACAATACGAGGCCATTCGTCGAAATGATGACGGCAGTCCCGACATTGTTTTCAACGCGCACTGAGATGACCGCAGGTGCGACTTCTCGCACAATCCCTTGAATATGGCCTTCCATCGCCTTCAGCTCCTCGAGCCCGTTTGGCAGGCTTTTGCGAAAAACCTTCGGCACCGAACGTCGGTCTCCGATGGCAGGTTTGCTGGCTAAGACGTCCGCCGCAAGGCCCATGGGGCCTATCAGCATTAAAGCTGCCACGCTCGCTGAAATGAACTTGAGACTCCGGGAGTGAGCCATCACACGCGTAGAGACGTTTTCGAGGACAATTTGGCTACAACGGATTCAAGTGCAAATGATCGGTGGAGCGAAACGAGGTGGCGCGGAGAGAGTCGCTGCGGGCATCTTAGAATCAGTCGCATAACGATGGGCGGCTGCGCAGCGAAAGCCTTGCTCAAGGTTTCGCCGAGCCCAACTCATCCAGAACAAATCAAAAAGAATGTTGGGCAGGCAGAAAGCCACAGTGGGAATGATCATAACATAGAGCACCGTTTTTGCGAATGCCTGCAAAGGACGGACTTGGGTTATTCCCATCCACATTCCCACCCAGACGATGGCCAGCACATCCAAGACAAAGGTCGCGACCCCAAAAAGCGTAATTGCGGGGATCGGCAAGATCATGAGGCTGCTCCAGCCAATGTCC
>JBGAIN010000088.1:0-33194 GCA_044225505.1 Limisphaerales bacterium | reverse complement strand
ATCGAGCTCATGTTGATCGACCCGTACTGGGCGCGGTTGAAATTCACGACCTCATACCCCTTTGAAGTCATGGTCTTCAACGTGACCACCCTCGTGCGCGGCTTTCATCCAAGCGAGTTTAGCAGTCCGGCAGATGATCCCTGGAAGTTCGCGAGTGACACAGGCCAGAAGCTGGGCTCGTTGGACGACTATCTGGGCGTAATCGATCGGCTCTTTCAGAAAGCCAAAGCGGCTGGAGCCGTTTGTCTCAAAACGACGCTGGCCTATGAGCGAACTTTGGCTTTCGACAAAGTCTCCAAAGAGGCTGCTGCGCTTGTGTTCAACCGGCCCCGAACGTCGCTCCGGCCCGAGGAGATCAAAGCGTTTGAGGATTTTATCCTGTGGCGCCTGGTTGAACTATCGGCGCGCTACGACTTGCCCTTTCAAATTCACACTGGGCATGCTCGCATCCAGGGGAGTAACCCAATGCTTCTGGTGGACTTGATCGCTGCCAACCCGAAAACCAAGTTCATCCTCTTCCATGGCGGCTATCCTTGGGTTGGCGAAACGGGCGCGATTGCGACCCGCCACAAGAATGTTTGGATCGATTCAGTCTGGCTTCCGACGATCAGCTTCACCATGGCTCGGCGCGCTTACCAGGAATGGCTCGATGTCGTCCCCTCCAATCACATTCTGTGGGGTGCGGATGCCCATCACGCTGAGGGGATCTACGCCGCCACCGAGGTTACCCGACGCATCCTGGCAGAGGCGCTTGCGGAAAAGGTTGAGCGCGGTGAATTGCGCGAAGAGCACGCGCTGCGGATTTGCCGACAGATCCTGCGCGAGAATGCGCTGGAGCTGTTTCCCTCGCTCCGCCAACGACTTTGGAGGACGGCGCCTGTCGCGAAATAGCCGCCTCGATGTCCAAATAGCCCTGTCGGCCGGGGCATGGTCCTATGGAATGGACGCAGCCCCGACGCCTTCGTGCGTGATTCGGATGGGTTGAATCAACCCTTGGTCGTCGAAGTGCATCTCGTCGATGCAGGTGACTCGGTGGTTGGCGTCCGTTTCTCCGAGAGGACGCCGATGGTAGACGATATACCAGCGGTCGGATCCCGGCGCATGCAGCACCGAGTGATGCCCCGCTCCCGTGGCGATCTGCCGGTCCTGCTGCAGCACTTTGCCGATTCTTTTGAAAGGACCAGACGGCGAATCGCCAATGGCATAGGCCACGGAGTAGTTCGGACCGGTCCAGCCGCCCTCAGACCACATGAAGTAGTACTTGCCGTCCTTCTTGAACATGAACGGGCCTTCCACATAATTCTGAGGCGTGATCTCCTTGAAAAGGGTTCCGTCCTGGTGAGGCAAGAGTCCGGTAAAGTCAGGCTTCAGTCGCACGATGTTGCAGTGCGACCACCCGCCGTAGATTAAATAGTCCTGTCCGTCGTCATCGCGAAACAGGAACTGATCAATCGGCTGGGCTCCATTCTGAATCTCGCCGATCAACGGCTTGCCTAGGAGATCGCGAAATGGACCCCCGGGAGCCTCTGCCACGGCCACGCCGATGCCCCCGGTCTCTTTCTTAGGATCGTGAATGTCATTGGCGCCGAAGAAGAAATAGTATTTGCCATTCCGTTCGGCGACGGACGGTGCCCACATCGCCCGCCAGGCCCACGTGACCCGATTGGTATCCAGAATGCGACTGTGCTTCGTCCAATGCACCAAGTCCGGTGACGAAAACGCGTCAAAGAACACCTGTTGGTTATAAGGCGCGGAGTAAGTCGGGTAAACCCAATAGGTCTTTCCGAAAATCACCGCCTCGGGATCCGCGTACCATCCACTAAAGATTGGGTTCCCGGAGCGCGTTTTGGCATCCACTGGAGCGGGGGTTTCCGCGCCTTGCGACGCAGGGAGCGCGAGGGCAGTGAACGCGCAACTCACGATGATGGGCCATTTTCGAATCGAAGCTACTTTCATAATACGTTGAGCATTAAATGTGGCCATGCCACTCCGAGCGAATGGTACTAAGCTGCGGCGGTTCGGCAAGTGCCCGTTCCGTCAGCGGCGCAGACGCCGGTACGCTGCCACATACCGGTTCAGTCGCTCCCGATCTTTTTCGGTCACTTGACTCAAGCGCCGGACGTCCATGTTATCTTCCAAGTCGGCAAGCTTTACTCGGGTCGAGATCGGATTCAGGGCGGACCGTTCGACGAACTGCTCGTAAGTTTCGCCGTCGCGCTTGGTTACGCCGTCTAGAGCCTCCAGGATCTCTGGCGGAAACCCTTCCTGTCGCAGACGTTCCATAGGCCAGACATCGCCGTGATCTTCCACCACGTCGTGCAAGGCCGCGACGATTCGTTCTGCTTCGCTCTCCACACGAAACATCACGCGCAGGGGATGCAGAATGTAAGGCTGCCCCGCTCGGTCATTTTTGCCACGATGCGCTTCCACGGCGATGGCAATGGCTTTTTCCAGGAGCGACATGCCATCAATCTGAGGGAATCCCCCTGACAGGACAAGGCCTGTTCCAACGGCGCGCGACAATGGATGTTACGGAACGCTGGCGAACGTCGGACTGGGAACGTGAGGCAGCGTTGGCACTGTCGCGGGGCCAATCTGTGGATACTACTGCGTAACAATTGGATACGGATCAGATTGGCTCGCGATGGGAGACCTGGTTTCGTGCTGCAGCGCTCGCCCGTGGTTCGCTCCAAACAGGTTGAGAACCCGATGAGACCCCGATGAGGAGAGTATCGCGATGCTGTTCTCATCGAGACCTGATCGAGACCTGATCGAGAGCTCATCGAGAGCTGATCGAGAGCTCATCGAGAGAAGCCCGAACCGGATAAACAGGAAGCGGCGGCGAAGTGTGTGACGCGTTTGTTAGATGCTTAATCACAATTGATTAAGCGATTGGTGACAAATTGTCACCTCCGACGCTACCTCCGACGCTTTGTCCAGATCGCGCTATCCGTTTTTGCCGCTGTCTGATACGTTTCCACCACCGATCTCGCATGTCTCTTTGGAAGGGCAAAATCAAGTGCTCCGGGCATTTCCGCAACCAGCTTGTTTCCATGAAGATGAGCTTGCAGTTAAAGTGGATCATGGCAGGTATGCTCTCGTTGCCGTTGCTGGGTCACGCCCAAGAAGTATTAGACCCTGACGCTGCGTTGGGCCCCGTGGGATCGCTTTCCCGGCGGGTAAACGAAATCGCCGCTCCCCCAGATCCAAGGGGGAAGGATATCCCAGCCGCGTTCTTCGAACTTTGGGAAACGAGGTCCCGCGCGGTCGCTGACATAACCCGGATGGGAACCAATGCTTGGCCGGCAGTTCCCGCGCTGGTTGTCCTGAGTGGGCATCCCGAAATCCAAGTGGCGGTAAGTGCCGCGACGGTGCTGGCCAGCATAAGGGCCGACGAGTCCCCGGAATGGGGGAAAGTCCATGGTCAATTGCGGGCCAGTACGAACGCGTATCAAAGCTATCTTTACTTGGTTACGGGAAAGGACGAGTTTCTCCGGCCTTACGATTTGGCGAAACGGCAATTTGGCCTGGTTGCGCTTCGCGCCTGTGGTCCTGCGGCGAAGCCCGCGGCTCCGGGTCTGATCGGGCTATTCCAGTCGAAGTCTGAACAAGATCGCAAACTTTGGGGAGTTATCGGGACGATCCTGAACGAAGCCGGTGTCGACCGCGCGCTCTTTGTGCCTGGGTTGCGGCAGACCGTGGAAAACGCTGACGAATCGATTGACGCTCGCGTGGGTGCCATCGAGGCAATCGCTGCCTCGGGGTCGAACGATCAGGACGATCGCTCGCTCTTTCGCCTGCAATTGCGGAGCGAGTATTCGATTATTCGAGTTGCCGCCGCGAGAGCCCTTTGGAAAATGGGCGAGAAGGCTGAGGTTTTGCCAACGCTGATTCCTTTGTTGAAGCACAAGCTCCCATCCGTGCGCGCGGCGAGCTTAGGAGCATTGTCCGAAATGGGCGAGGGTGCCCAGACTGCCAAAAGCGCGGTGGAACCACTCCTTGACGACAAGAGCGAGGCCGTTCGACGAGCGGCCGCGGCTGCCTTGCGACAAATCCACGACGCTTCGCGGCTAAAGTGAGGGTCTGCAAGCGCTCCAATTCAAGTGGGGCATCGCGGTCTCGGCCTACGCAGCCGGGCCGGATTCATTTCACAAGAAACGCTTTCGCGGCGTCGATGAGGCGCTGTGCGGCGGTCGTCAGGCCTCCTCTGGGCCACGCTGCTCCAATGACCAGGGAAGCTGGTGCGGGGGAGACCGGCAACAGCTTCAACCGGACGCCCGCGAGGCAATTCAATGACTCCGGAATCAACGCGACGCCGCCGCCCGCTTCGACGGCCGCAATCAGGCTGGAAACCCCGTCGTGTTCCTCGCGAATTCGAAGGATGCGTTTCGTCGAGGCAAAGACCAACGCTAGCATTTCGTGGTATTCGGGATACTCCTTGCGGCTGTAGACGATCAGTGGTTCTTGCGCTGCTTTGTCCAGAGTGACGGTGCGTTGATGGGCGAGCGGGTGTGTCGGGGCGACGGCCAGCCGCAACGGATCTCGCAGCAATTCCTCGAAGTGCAGACCCCGGAGCATAGCAGCCGTCGGCCGCACGAGCAGAGCAATCTGCAACTTGCCCGACCGCAGCCCTTCCAGCATCTCCTCGGTGGATAGATCATGCAGCTTTACGCTGACATTGGGCAACTCCGCCTGAAATGCCCGCAAGGCCGAAGGCAAAATTCGCGCTGTCAATGATGGGGCGTACCCAACGTGGAGTTCACCGCGCCCGCCAGTGGCCACGGTTCGCGCTTTCTGCACGGCCTCCTCGGCACGGTCCAACACGGCGCGGGCTTCGATCAGAAACACTTTGCCAGCGTCGGTCAACCGAACGGACTTTGGCGTCCGCTCGAGCAGATCAAAGCCCAGCTCACGCTCTAGATCTCGGACTTGTCGACTCAATGCAGGTTGCGAGACGTGCAACTTGAGCGCCGCGCGCGAGACGTTTTCCTCGGCCGCGACGGCGATGAAGTAGCGGAGGTGGCGGAGTTCCATCGGGGTCGAAGCGTACGGGTGGGGCAGGGTCCGTCAAGACACTTGGTCAGCGGCAATTTGCGGACACTTGCCGTCACGGGGAGAAGAAGTGCTCCAAAAGAACCGCGTTGTCGCTTTGGACATCCGCCGTCGCCAGCCAAAACCACCACATGGATTTGCCGATCAGGATGACGTCGCCCCGCCCAGGTTCCCGCGAGACAGCGACGAAGCCGGATGGATCATCGGCGGCAACTTGTGCCAGGAGCTGAGCTTGTTTCGCGTCGTCAATCAAAACGCGGGCGGGTCGGTTAAAGGTAAGGTTCGAGACGTTGCGGGTCAGGGGATCGGGCGCAACGATCGTGTTAGAAAAGTGATCTCCTGCTTCTTTGCTTTCGACCCGGAATCCGTACGGGGCAACCAACGAATTGGCGGCAGGGACTGTCCCTACAAAGAAGGGGTCCGCGCCGACAATCAGGCGGCCTTTGCGCGCCACAAATTGGCGGAGGTGTTGCGTGTCACTGGGGCTCGCTTGGAGCAGCGCTTCCTCTCCCAGGAGGACCGTATTCCAGCCGGCGAGAGATTTGGGCAGCGCACTCAGAAGATCGACCTGAACTCCGCGAGCCGCCAACCGAGAGACGACCTCCGTCATCGCTTGATATTGCCCGCCGGAGTCGGTGGCAAAGCGATTGAACGGGCTGGGAACGACCAAGACATGCCAGGTGGCGGGTTGGGCGAGAATTGTGCATTGGACGGGGATCGACACGGTGTGGGTGCCGTTACGGGGGGTGGACAGGCGAACGGCGAGTTGCCCGCGGTATTCCCCAGGGCGATCGGTGATGATCGAGCCCTCCAGGACGGGGAACCAACCTGCGCTTGGATGGTAAAAGACGCGGCTGCGATCCAGGTGGATAAAATCAGGCACTTGCACGGTCAGTTCCGGGCGGTTCTTATCCGTAATTCGAGCCCACGTAATAGCCAAGTGCTCTCCGGCAGGCCGCAACGGTTGCGGCAGCTGGGCTGGCCAGGTCGGGAGCGGCGGCGGCTTCTGATCGCTCAAGATTCCAGGACTGATTTCGACGCGGCTCCCTTGCAGGTAGCGGCCTAGAGGCAACGCATCGGGTTGGGGATGCCACTGAATCGACAGGGGCGTCGTCGGAGATGGCGCCCTGAGCCAAAGGAAAAACAGCGCGAGTGCAACGATGATGAACGCGAAGGAGAGACCGATCCACTTCCGACGGGAGCGCATTAGGGCAAGAGGTGATGCGTTTTATGAGTGCCTTTGTTCGTGCGGCAAAAGGTGCTCTCCAGATGAGCGCTGCCTTCCCGAGTCCCGGGTTTCATTCAAGCTATCATGGCGGACGCGCGGACGCTGGCCAAGGATTTACCAGAGAATACGATCGACGACAGCGGCAGATGTGGTAAGGGAGGGGCGTTCTCATGGCCCATATTTGCAGATTGTTCATCATTCTCTCGCTTCTGCGCTTTGCCTGCGGCTCATGCGCGGCGGCGGCCCTGGAGGGAAAGGGCGCCGGTTACCGCGCTCACCCGCTCACGGTTCCCACAAAGGGGAAGACCGGGTTTAGTCTGCTCTCGTCAGCGACCACGGGACTGCAGTTTACGAATCAGTTGAGCCAGGAACGATCCTTGACGAACCAGATCTACTTGAATGGTTCTGGCGTGGCGTTGGGAGACGTGGACGGGGATGGCCGTTGCGATGTTTACCTGTGCGGTTTGGATAATCCGAACGCGCTCTACAAAAACTTAGGAGACTTCAAGTTCGAGCAAATCACAGCGAATGCGGGAGTGGCCTGCGCGGACCAGGCGTCGACCGGAGCCGCATTCGCTGATGTGGATGGCGACGGCGACTTGGACTTGCTCGTGACGGGCGTGCGGCGCGGGGTGCGTCTATTTCTCAACGATGGACGGGGTCGGTTCCGAGAGGCGACGGAAGCGGCGGGGCTGGGAGGATCCACGGGCAGCACGTCGCTGGCGCTGGCGGATGTCGATGGCAACGGTTGGCTTGACCTGTATGTCGTCAATTATCGCAGTCGAACACTTCGCGATGAGCCGGACACCCGATTCAAAGTCTCTACTCTCAAAGGAGAGTTCAGATTGCTCTCGGTGGATAATCAGCCAGCGACCAACGCGGAACTGCAAGGCCGGTTCAGCGTGGACCCAGTCACAGGGATTTTAGAGAACGGTGAACCGGATGTTCTCTATCTGAATCAGGGCGGCGGGAAGTTTGTGGCGGCAAGCTGGACGCAAGGCCGGTTTCTCGACGCCAAAGGCAAGGCCATCGCCGTGCCTTACGATTGGGGATTGTCCGCCATGTTCCATGATCTTAACGAGGATGGCGCCCCGGATCTCTACGTCTGCAACGATTTCCAATCCGAGGACCGGGTTTGGATCAATGATGGCCGGGGAAACTTTCGCGAGCTGGCGCCGCGGGCGTTGCGACACACAGGCTTGTTCTCAATGGGGGTGGACTTTGCCGACCTGGACGGCGATGGCCACGACGAGATCTGCGTGGCAGATATGCTCAGTCGATCCCACGCGCGTCGGCAGGTCCAGATTTCGGATCGAAAGATGATGCCAGCTGGAGTCGGGGCGATCGATGATCGTCCTCAGTATTCGCGAAACATGCTTTATTGGAATCGTGGCGATGGAACGTACGCGGAGATCGCGCAATTCAGCGGCGTGGAAGCGGCTGACTGGTGTTGGTGCCCGGTGTTTCTCGATGTCGATTTGGACGGCTACCCCGACCTGCTCATGGTCACCGGCCACGAGCGGGACGCCCAGAACATCGACCTCTCCCGCCGGATTGAAGCGGCCATTCGGCAGCGCCCGATGTCGCGTGTGGCGCAGATGCAATTGCGCAAACTATTCCCGGTTTACGCCACGCCGAACTTCGCCTTTCGAAACCGACAGGATTTGACATTTGAAGAGACCGGGACGGCGTGGGGATTCGACTCGACGCAGGTTTCGCAGGGGATCGCACTGGCCGACTTGGACGGGGATGGCGATCTCGACGTGGTGATAAGCTGTTTAAATGGACCGGTGCTCGTTTATCGAAACGACAGCACGGCACCGCGCCTGGCCGTGCACCTCCGCGGAACGGCTCCGAACCTGGAAGCGATCGGGGCGCGCATTCGGGTGTCTGCGCCTGGCTTCCCTGTCCAATCGCGCGAGGTGACGTCGGGCGGGCGATATCTCTCGTCGGACGATCGCTTAGCTACCTTCGCGATGGGCAGTGCGAGCCATCGAGCGCGGGTGGAAGTGGTCTGGCGGGATGGCCGGCGCAGCACCATTCGCGACCTTCCAGCGAACCACTCGGTTGAGATTGATGCAACCGACGCGGAGCCCGCTCCGCCCCAGCCGGTCACCCCAACCGTGACTTGGTTCGAAAACGCCAGCGCCATTATGCGCCATACGCATCAGGAGGTCGCGTGGGATGATTTCGCGCGGCAACCGATGCTGCCGCGACGGTTTAGCCAGGGAGGTCCAGGCGTGACTTGGTTCGACTTGGATAGGGACGGCTGGGAAGACCTGGTAATCGGCGCGGCGAAAGGCGGTAAAATGGCCGGCTTCAAGAACGATGGACACGGTGGGTTCGCGCCGATGACAGATCCCGCGTTCGCCGGGACGATCACGCGTGACCAGACCGCCATTATCGCGCAACGCCGGTCGGATGGGGGGGTGGAATTGCTGGCCGGTTCCGCCAACTACGAAGATGGTCTGACCAACGGGGGCGTGGCGCGGGTCTTCCAGCTGGGAGGCAGTTCTGCAGGCAAACCTTGGCCAGGACAACGGGCTAGCACCGGACCGCTGACCCTGGGGCCAGGTGGCCCGGACGGGCAGCTCCTCTTGTGGGTCGGTGGCCAAGTTATTCCAGGACGATACCCTGAGCCTGCTTCTGGAATGATGTTCCAACCGCAAGGGAAAGACTGGGGGTTGGACGAGGTTGCCACGCGGACTTTCGAGAAGGTAGGCCTGGTGAACAGTGCGGTTTGGAGTGATCTGAACAACGACGGCGTGCCGGAACTGATTCTCGCCTGCGAATGGGGCCCTCTGCGGATCTATCAGCGCAAAGGAACGGTCTGGCAGGAAGTGACCGAGGCGTGGGGGTTGACGCCATATTCCGGTTGGTGGCAAAGCGTGACGGCCGGGGATTTCGACGGCGACGGCACTCTCGACCTGGCGGCGGGGAACTGGGGGCGAAATAGTAAATACCAAGCCTACCTGGCGCAGCCCCTGCGTCTTTACTCCAGCGACCTCAATGGGGACGGGACGTCGGAGTTAATTGAAGCCCAATTCGATCCGGATCTTAAGAAGTTCGTACCGTCCAAAGATTGGGAAAGTCTGGCGCGCATCTTGCCGTTCATTCGCGAGCGCTATCACAGCTTTACGGAATTCAGTCTTGCTGGAGTGGAAGAGATTCTCGGTGCCAGACTGAAAGAGTTTCAGGTGTCGAGTGTAACGACCCTGGATTCCATGGTTTTTCTCAACCGGCATGGCCAGTTCGAAGCGCGCCCGCTGCCGAAAGAGGCGCAATGGGCTCTGGGATTCGGGTTGGCGGTGGCTGACTTTGACGGAGATGGAAAGGAAGACCTATTCCTCAATCAGAACTTCTTTGCCGTTCCTCCGGAAACCTCCCGATATGACGCCGGTTCGGGGTTGATCTTGCGCGGACGAGGCGACGGAACCTTCCACCCCATTCTCGGTGCCGAGAGTGGAATTCGCGTGGATGGCGAAGGCCGGGGCGCGGCGGTGTGCGACTATGACCACGATGGCCGTCCGGACCTGGCAATTGGCCAGAACGCCAATCCGACGCTGCTCTACCACAATCGCACGGGCAAACCAGGGTTGCGTGTGGAACTCCAGGGACCGGTTGGCAATCCAAGCGGTATAGGAGTGACGCTACAAATCGAGGACGCGGAGGGAGGGCGCGGACCGATCCGCGAGGTTCATGCGGGCTCTGGCTACTGGTCGCAAGATGCGGTCACCCAAATCTTATCGACCCCGCGAGCGGCCGTTGCCGTCTTGGTGCGCTGGCCTGGAGGCAAAACGCAACGCGTGCCGGTGCCCGCTGGGGCGAGTCAGGTCCAAGCGATAGCGAACGAAGCTTTGGTCCGTTGACCTTGTGGCCGGACGCCTGTGCGGTTGTTAATCCTGCCGGGTTGAAGCGTTGGGATCGAAATCAGGCTGGATAAGAACTTTCTTGCCGTCCTGTCACAAATGCTTTGACAAGGAGCGGCTGTTTGTTTTACACACGGTTGTTCCCCGAACCTAAACGGCTTATGCAACGAACTAACTCACTCGTGACGTGGTTTTGTACACTGGCACTTCTGGCAGCCGGCTCACTGATGAGCGTTGCCCAGTCTTCCAAAGTGCTCCTTTCGGACGACTTCGCGTCCAACGCGATCGATCCAACCAAGTATCAGGCGGACGCACCCTTTTTCGAGGGCGGCACCGGCGACATTCATGCGACCGCGCATGATGGCGTCATCGAGTTTGTCGGAACCACCAGCCAGCAGTGGTGGTCCGGCGCGACGCTGCGCGTCGTCCCGACCTACGACGCGAGCGAAGACGCGCCCGTTACAGTGTCGATCGACCGTGTGGCGGAAGCTGGGCAGGGCACAGCCTCGCGAAGTGCGCTTTGGATTCTGGACGAAACCAAGACGCAGTATGTTTTGTTCGCCGACGTTCGTGGGGAAGGCGGCTGGCATTATAACCGCAAGATCGGGGAGGACGGCGACGTTCCTACTGGCGGCGGCACGGACATTACGGCGTTTAACGGCGACCAATACGACGATGGCGGATTGCATCGGATGAGCATCGTGGCGAACGGCGCAACCGTAAAACTGATGTTGGACGGCAAAGAGGGAACGGAAGTTAAGTTCCCGTTCTCCAAAGTAATATTCCAATTTGGCAGCTACGCGCGGGCGAACAATGACACCGCCTCAACGAAGTGGGATAATTTGAAGATCGAGACGGCGGTCAAGACGGTGGTGGCATTCTCTGACGACTTTACGTCGAATACCATCGACCCTTCTAAGTTTCAACCGGACGCGCCTTTCTTTGAAGGTGGCGTTGGCGATATCCATGCCACGGCGCACGACGGGGTCATTGAGTTTGTGGGAACGACCAGCCAACAGTGGTGGTCTGGAGGCACTCTCCGGATCGTGCCGACATTCAATGCGTCCGAATCGACGCCGGTGACGATCTCGGTCGACCGTGTGGCGGAAGCTGGGCAGGGGACAGCCTCGCGAAGTGCGCTTTGGATTCTGGACGAAACCAAAACACAGTATGTGCTGTTTGCCGACGTCCGTGGGGAAGGCGGCTGGCACTATAACCGCAAGATCGGGGAGGACGGCGACGTTCCCACCGGCGGCGGCACGGACATTACCGCGTTTAACGGCGACCAATACGACGATGGCGGATTGCATCGGATGAGCATCGTGGCAAACGGCGCGACCGTAAAACTGATGTTGGACGGTAAAGAGGGAGCCGAAGTTAAGTTCCCGTTCTCCAAGGTAATCTTCCAATTTGGCAGCTACGCGCGGGCGAACAACGACACCGCCTCAACGAAGTGGGATAACATCAAGGTCGAGACGGTGGCAGGGAGCGGCCCAAGGCCGATCTTCACGGACAATTTCGCTGGAAACACGATCGATCCGACACGATATAAGGCAGATGCTCCGTTTTTCGAAGGGGGCGTCGGAGATATTCATGCGACGGCACACGATGGAGTGATCGAATTTGTCGGGACCACCAGTCAGCAGTGGTGGTCCGGTGGAACGCTTCAGATCGTTCCTACCTTCGCGCCGTCAGATCAACAGACCATTACTCTGGCCATTGATCGCGTGGCGGAAGCGGGTCAAGGCACAGCTTCTCGTAGTGCCCTGTGGATCCTGGATGAAACCAAGACGCGCTACGTCCTCTTTGCCGATGTACGCGGCGAGGGCGGCTGGCATTACAACCGAAAGATCGGCGAAGATGGGGACGTGCCAACCGGCGGCGGGACGGACATAACCGCGTTCAATGGAGATGTCTTTGACAACGGCGGGTTGCACCGCATGAGCATGACGGCGGATGGCAAGAGCGTGAAGCTATTCCTGGATGGAATCCCAGGACCGGAAGTGAAGTTTCCCTTCTCGCCGGTGATCTTCGAATTCGGCAGCTACGCTCGAGCCAACAATGACACCGCGTCGACGACTTGGGATAATCTTAATATCGAGAGCACGGGCAAAGGCTCGTTCGCCACGGATTCCGTGAGCGTGCGCGTTGGGCAAACGTCGCTGCCGGTTACCGTCCAGATTCCGCAGGGCTTCAACGCCCAATCGGCGATTCAGTTGCGGGTGGTGAGCAGCGATCCCGCCGTCGCGATTCCTGAGGGAGGCACGGGCGGCTCGCTCGCGTTAACCTTCCCGGCTGGGGGCGCGAACACCGCGACCTTCCGTGTGAAAGGAGTTGCGTTAGGAGGAGCCCAATTCTCAATTCAGGGCGATCTGGAAGGCGGCAATAAGCTGAGTGCGGCCGTGATCTCCGGACCTGGTGTCGTGCTTGAAGAGAACTTCGCGGCAAACACGATCGATAACACCAAATGGCAAACCTCCACGAACGGCTTTGAGACGGGCACCGGTGCTTACACCGTTACCCAAACGGGCGGAACGTTGCAGATTTCTGGAACGACCGACGCCGACTTTTGGCCGGGCGCATCCCTGAAAACAGCCAAGACTTACGTGGCAACTCGAGATCTGAATCTCTCGTTTGAAGTGGACCGGGTTTCGCTTGCCCAGGACGGCACCGCGGGACGATCCGGTGTCTTCATCACGACCGCGGACCGTTCTAAATTCGTCTTCTTCGGTCAGAATGTGGGAGAGAACAACTGGGAAGTGAATGTCAACCCGGGCAGCGCCACCGGCAGCGGCACCGCCGTGACCGCCTTTGCCGATGTCACCGACACAGGATCGCACAAGCTGAAACTGGTGGCAGATGGAAAGACGGTGGAGGTCTTCCTGGACGGTCGGTCGGGAGGGCGATTCGCTTTCGACGTTTCCACTGGAATCATCTTTGAACTCGGGGTCTATGGCCGGGCTGCAGGCGACTCGGTGACTGGGTTCTTTGACAACGTCAAAGCTGAAAACATCCTGCCTTGCCTCTCCGCGGCTCCGCAAGTCGTCAGCATGACGGGAGCGGAAGCCAGCCGGGAATTGACCGTTACCGTGCCGCAACTCCTGAACGATGCGGCCCCCGTCACGGTCACCGTGACCAGCCGCGATCCGGCCGTCGCCATTCCCGCCGGCGCAGTGAACGGGGTTCTCACATTGAACTTCGCCGCGGGCGCGGCCAACAGTCAGACGATCGCGATCACGCCGGTTGGTAAAGGGGCGACGACCTTCGAACTCGCTAGCACTCCGTCGGCCTGTGTCGCTGGGTCTGTTAGTGTCGAAGTAGTCGCTTGTCCGAAGACATTGCTGACGGACGACTTCTCCGCAGCCGCTCTAGACACCGCGAAATGGACCGTGGATGCCAATCCGCTGGATACGGGAACGGCGACTGCGGATTCCAGTGTGACGATCACAAATGGTCAGGTGAAAATCGATGTCACGGCTGAGGCTTCTCTTTGGCCTGGGTTTGCGGTCCTGACCGCGCGTTCCTACAATGCGACCCGGACGGCACCGGTCACCTTCGAGGTCGACCGAGCCAAAGTGGAATTCGTTCTGTTCACGGGCACAGGCGCAGAACAGCGGAGCGGCATCCTGGTGCGGGACGGGAGCGGGCATTCGCTCTTCCTGAACGATTACATCGCGCATGACGGCCGGAATTTCGGCTGGCGCTACAATAAAGTCACGGGCGGCGCGGATGACGATATCGCCGGGGCCGGTGTCAACATGCTGGCGTTTGATGGAGGCAGCTTCGACGACCGCAGCAAGCACCGTCCCAAGATCGTCGTCAATGGAGTGACGGCAAAACTCTATGTCGACGGCGTGCTCGGTGCGGAAGTGCCCTTCCCATTCGGCCAGAACCTGACGTTTGGTTTTGCGACTTACGTCGACGAGACGGGCAACGTGGCGCGGGGTTATTTCGACAACGCCTCGCTCACGGGTGAGGAAGATGTGTGTCCGACTCCTTCGGTCCCGTCACAACTCACGGCTAAGCTGACTGGAGCAAACTTGGTCATCAGCTGGACTGGATCGGGAACGCTGCAGGAGACGGACGCTCTGCCTGGCGGTTGGAAGAACGTGACTCCCGCACCGACCGGCACGACCGTGACCATCGGGATTGGTCAGGCTCAACGTAAGTTCTATCGGCTTACGCAATAAGCAACAATTTCGGGCACCTGGAACACGAGCGCTCTGCGCGCCGAGAGGCGTGCGGAGCGGTCTCGTCTTCAGGGGAGGCGAGCAATTCGGGCGGCGGCAGGGTTGGCCGAATGGTCGGATTTCGATTAGGCGAACGACCCCGCCGCGTCGGGCCCGCCCGAGTTCGGCGGAACCATCGGTCCATAGGAGTCGATCAGCCGACGCGACACGCCCAGCGTCCGATCGGTCCCGGCGATCCAGCGGTGGATCGTGAGGTCGCAGGTGAAGCCCTTGAGGCCTGAAATAAGCGACAGCGGAGGAGTGCAATCCGGAGACTGTGCTTCCGTTTTACTTCACTTCTACCACGCGCAGCAGGCCATTCACGGGAATGCCCGTGGTGAGGCGCTGAGCGCGCCCGGAAGGCCAGAGAACTTCCACCCAATCGACCGAGCTGGTTTCACCCAGTCCAAAATAGAGAGGAACGGAACTTTGCGCGAGATACCCGGACTTGCCATCGTTGCATTGGAGGAGTGTTCGGTTGCCCACATGCACCCGCACGGTCGCCCCGAGGCCATCCCGGTTGCCATGGACGCCGGTCAACTGCACTTTCAAAAAGTGAATCGCTTTCTTTTCGGCCAGGTTGCTTATCAGGATTTGGGGCCGATCATTAAAGTCATTGGTCACAATATCAAGATCCCCATCCCCATCGATGTCCACAATGGCGGAGGAGCGGCTGCTCAAAACCCCCATCACGGTTTGTCGACCCGCACGCCCCTGGCAGAGCGGATCCGCGCGATCGCTCCCGTCACAGTCGAGCACAAACCACGGCTTCTGCGTCCGCCGTCCTTGCCGGGGTTCGACCCCGAGGATGAATTCAGCATCAACGAATCGGCTCCCAAGCTCGTTCAGGAGCAGGGAGTTGATGCCGTATCGGAAAGGATACCCCATTCCCCCGGTCACAAAGAGATCCTCGTAACCGTCGGCATTCAAGTCGCCGGCGCTGACACCCCAAGGCCAGTAGGTCTCCACTCCAAGCCGTTCGGAGACTTCGACGAACTTGCCTCCGCCGCGGTTCTCGTAAAAAGCGTTGCCGAAAATATTGTTGGAAGCTCCTTGAAGGTAATCCTCGGTCCATTGGACCGAACAGAACGCTTCGCTCTTGTTCTTCTCGATCTGCGGTTGAAACCCAAGCGCTTTCTCGGTTTGGCCTTGCGTCATGTCCGAATGCATGTCGGTGACAAAAAGATCGAGCAACCCATCCCCGTTGTAATCGAAGAACTTAACCCCCATGGCGCCCCAGGGTGTCTTGGGAAAATAGGCTGCTGTTTTGTCGACAAATCCTTGGCCGCCCTGGTTTTCCAAGTAGTGATCGTCTCCCTGCATATTGACGATGTATAAATCCGGGTAGCCATCCTGGTTGAGATCTGTGCTCGTCGCATCTCCACTCCACACGGTTTCGGATAAATGGAGCAGCGGCGAGGCATCTTCAAAGTGGAGTTGGCCCGTGTTGCGATAAAGCCGGCTTCGTTCTGTTCTTTCCGGAAACAAATGGCCGGAGAAAGCGTCCTGCCGGGCAATAAAATAGCCTCCGGGCCCACGTTCCTCGGTGGTGTAGTTTCCGACGTTGACCAGGAAAAGGTCCAGAAGCCCGTCGCGGTCGAAGTCGAAAAAGACCACGCCTGAAGAATGTCCCGAGTAGTCGAGGCCGGCCGATTTGGTGACATCGGTGAATCGTCCTTTGCCGTCATTGCGAAAGAAGTGATTGCCATGTCGCACCGTCGTGACAAAGAGATCTGGATCCCCATCATTATCCAGGTCTCCGAAAGAAGCCCCAACGCTGATTTGATCCGCCAGACCCACTCCCGCGGCAGCGGTGATTTCCTCAAAACGTCCTCTGCCCAAGTTGCGCCAGAGACCGTTTGCCCCCAACTGCGTGGTGAAATAAATATCGAGCAGGCCGTCTCCATCGACATCGGCGATGGCTACCCCATTGCCGTGATCGTAGTGCGCTGCTTTGTAGAGTTTACCCGCGTCCGCGACGCTATGGTGCTCGAAAGTAATTCCGCTCGCCTCCCGGCGGTCGACAAATCCAAAGGCGTGGAACGCTCGGGCTTGGCGTGTGGCATTGGTTTGAAACTCGGCCCGCCGGTCGAGCATCCGCAGCGTTCGGGTCCGCATCGATTCCGATTCCGCGCCCCTTCCAGGAAATGGAACAAGGGCAACGCCGAGGAAACAGCCGAGAGCCGTGATAGAATGGAGCGTCGACATGAGATGGCGAATGGCGTGTTCGAGAGTGCCACGAGTTCCGCGCGGGCGAAAGCTGAAATCCGAGCCCGCTCGGATGCCAGGGGCTTCGTCATGGGGAACTTCTCGAGTCTCGCAACTCCAATCCGGGCGCGCGCGTGCAATTCATCCGTTTCCGTTTAAAGTAAGGCATGCCTGGCCACGTTAGGATAGGAACCGCGAGTTGGACGGATCCTGGGTTCATTGCTGATTGGTATCCGCGAACGCTGCCGGCGTCTGACCGATTGCTCTATTATGCGGAGCGTTTTGACTTAGTGGAGGTCAACTCGAGTTTCTATGCTGTGCCTGGGCGGCGCGTGGTGCAGCGGTGGTGTGAACAGACGCCCGAAGGGTTTCTCTTTAATGTTAAATTGCACCGGCTCTTTTCGCGGCATAGCACCTCTCCTAAAGCATTGCCCGCGTCACTCCGAGACCGGGCGGAGGTGCATGGAGATAAAGTCGTGTTCACGCCGGAACTCGAAAAGGCGTTGGCGGCGCTCTTCCTGCAAGAGATTAGTCCGCTCCGAAATTCTGGCAAGCTGGGCGCTCTATTGCTGCAGTTAACCCCGTCGTTCGGACCACCGCGGCATAAACTGGAAGAGTTGGACTCCTTGATGGAGTTGCTTGCGGAATATCCGTTGGCCATTGAGCTGCGTAATCGCCATTGGCTCGCCCCAGAGCGGTCGGAGGCGACGGTCAGTTTCTTTAAGAAGCGGCGGCGGACGTTGGTGACGGTGGATGCACCCAAAACGGAGCACTTTATGGCCATGCCCCGTTCCGACGTGGTCACTTCCGATGAACTCGCTTACGTCCGCCTGCACGGACGCAACGTCAAAGGCTACTTGACTGGGAAGACCGTCGCGGAGCGTTTCGACTACTTGTATTCCGAAGAGGAGTTGGCTGAGCTTGCCAAATTCACTCTGGGTCTGGCGCAGAAAGCCACGCGCACCCACGTCATCTACAATAACAATTCGTCCGATTACGCCTTGCGAAACGCGGCGACGTTTCAGCAGATGCTCGGCGAGTTGGCCCCGGAGACTGCGTCGAACCGGCGCGCTCCGAAGCCAGTCGCGGCTCCACACTGGGGCAAAACGCTGGAGTTTGACTTTGGATCTGTGCCTTCGCCGCCCAAGCCGAGGGAACGCTGACACCGATCGTTTAGACGGAGGCTTTCCTTGCTCGCAGCCGAGCACCCGACGCTTCAGGCTGGCACGTCTTGCACCAGGCGCTTGTCCGCCCCCCAATGGTCCGCCGCTCCAGGGTGTTGCCATGAATGGGGCATCGGCCGCCTTTGCCCCAACGCTCATGGAAAAGCCAACCTCGTGGCGGATCCGAGAAATCCTGGCCAATCGACGTGATAGCCTTCCGTGCGACGAAACGCACTTCGCGCCACAACCTCCGTTGCGCGTCGGCGGCGAGTCGCCCTGCGGGATAACGAGGATGAACTTTGGCTCGCCACAAAATCTCGTCGGCCATCCAATTACCGATCCCGGGAAAGCCAGCCTGGAGCAGCAGGGCCGCTTTGATGGGCAGTTTGGAATGTCGCTTCAAGAACTGTTCCATCCGCTCAGCGGTGAACTCGGGCGAATCAACTGGCGGTGGCAGCGCCCTCCACCAATCCGGCGCGTCGGCGCCTTGATGAAAACGAATTTGACCAAACAACCGAGGGTCATGGAAGAGGAGCGAACGGTCCCGCTGACGCAAGACGAGATGATCGTGTTTGCCGGCGGCATAGTCAGCTGTCTCAGCCGAAAGTTTTCCCGTCATGCCAAGATGCAAGCCCAGCCAAAGATTCTTGGAAAACCGGAACAGGAGCTGTTTGCCGCGGGCCTGGGATTCCAGGAAAACGGCGTCAACCATCTGCGAAACGAGAGCCGGGACATCCACCTTGCGGAAGATCCGCTTTTCGCCGTGCACCGCGATCCCGACAATGGGTTGACCCAAGCCAACGTTCCATCGGGTGCGATAGTATTCCACTTCAGCCAGTTCGGGCATGGGAATAAGGGGACTTTAATGCGGTGGGGAAAGTCGAATGAGTCGAAAGCGAGTCGGATCGAACGACGCTTTGCCGCGGTACGCCCTGAGTTCAGCGATCAATTCGCCGTATTCGCAGCCTTCCTCCACCGTGAAATTGTGTTGCACGGGTGTCCAGGGCTGCGTTCCGTCCACGCCGGAGCCGCGCATGTTTCCGAGAGCACGAACTCCGGCACCCGATCCGGTCATGCTGGGCAAGCCTTTGACGCCGGCTGTTGTGGTGCTTCCCTCGAGTCGATATCGGCCGGGCGGCAGCCAGACTGGAATACGCCAGGACCCGAAGCAGTAGCCGTTGGTGGCGGTGACACGGAGCGTCTTCTGCCCTTCCAGATCCGGGGCGTCGAGAGGCGAATCATTCCAATCGGGTTTCGCCGTCCAGCCCGTGAGCACGGCCACATTGTTTGGGGCAAAGGACGGCGTGTTTCGACCCGTGCCGTCGAGTTGTTCTTTCACCCGCACGGCGCGTTCCTGCACGCGGCGTCGGAATAAGCTGGCATGTTGTTCGATGCGCTCGGACTCTTGGGGCGACGCTCCTTGCCGCATCTTGGCCACTTCTCCGTCGATGCGGTGCAGGATCTTGGCCGGGTCAAACACTCGTGGCAGCAATGAGCGGACGCGTTGTTGGAAGGCAGCGCGATCGTCCGGGGTTTCGAGCAAGGCCGAGGTCAGAAGTGCTCGCCGCGGAGGAACCACCGAGAACCCCGTCTCGAAGATGGAGTTATCCAGACCGTGCGGAATCCAGTAGAGCAGGTTTGAGCCGGAGTCGTGGTAGACGCGATAATTGTTTTGATGCAGCGCGTAGCCGTCCCAATTGGCGATGATCATTTCCACGGCGAGGAAATCGAGAAATTTGCCGACGTCAAGTGCTTGGGACAAGGCTTGACGGCGGGCCTCGCGGTCGGGTAGGGCCGCGGCGGTGGCCAGCGCGATGAGGTCCGAACGCTCTCCTTTCTTCCCGTTGTCCTGTTCCAAGGGAGCGTTCACATCGCGGAACGTGCCTTCGTAGAGATTGCCTTGGGCGTCGCTAAAGTGGCGTCGGAGAAAGCGCTTGTTCACAGCCTCCGCCAGGACGCAGAGGCCGAGATCACGGCCGTTAAGCCGCACTCGGGCGTGAGTGATACGAGGTGTGGAAATGTCGGCTGCGGTGTAGGCTTGGCTGGCGACGAATTCGCTCAGGAGACTCGGATCCTGCAGTGAATTATTGAGAAAGAGTTTGGTCAACCCGGCAAATTCCTGATCGGCGCGTTTCCAATCAAATTTGAGGACGAGATTTGGACGTTTGGAAATCGGTTGAAATGTCCCTGTCCCTTTTAGTCGAACCCCTACCTGTTCAAAGCTCTGGTTTCCCACTTTGACCGTACCGGGAACGTAGCGCCTCGGAGACTGCGCGAGTTGCTCGAATCGTTCCGGGTCCAATTCCACTTCAAATTGCACCAACGCTGGGCTGTCGAAAAAGGCTTGGGCTGCAGCATCGGCCTCGTTGCGGGCCGCTAAAGCCGCGCGCGCTAGACAAAGAATCACGAAAGCCAACGCACAAACCAGCCTCGGCGAGAGTCGGGAACACGGGAGGAGATCTGACGTAGGGAGCCGTTCAGCCAACATAAGGTCTGTCCGGTGCCTCGCGCACCGTCAGCGAAGGGGAGACAGAGGAATGGTTGTAGTTCATAAACCCGGGCCAGCCAGCCATTTCCAATGAACGAAAGCCCGGCAACGCGAAATACAGTCGCTCCTTCCCCCCGCTTTCGTCAACCGCTATCGGAGAGCCACGGAACCAGGCGTGGATTTTGGGTGCCAACGCCAGCGCAGCTTGGACACGATTCGGCAAAGGCGAGCGGCGATGGGGGCGCTTAGTTATTGCGCGGCAGCGTCTTGGAGCGTGGCGGACCTCTGCCGCTTTGGGGTGCCAACGCTCGGGAGAGGCTCTGGCACGAGGCGGCGAGGGCGGGCACTGCGGGAAGCTGTGGAGGGCAACCCCAAGCCAAAACCTGGCGGAGCGGAGTGGCGTTAGTGAGTGTGCAACAGGGCGGAGCAAGAGTAGGAGAGGGCGGGGACGCGTGACGAACCGTCCGTGGCTTCGTCTAAGGACTAAAGCCAGAAATCATTGGCAGGTGCGTCATCTTCAGATAGACCATCAGTTCGATCAGTGGCACAACTTACGCTTATTTGAGCGATATGAGCCGATTCAATAACTTGGAATTTAGCGGTGAATATGATGAATCGGCCGCCAGTGCCCCTGCGGTCAAGGATGCACAGTATTACCTCGGAGAGGCTCGGCGTTCGTTCGAATCCGGGCGGTTTGAAGAGGCCTTGCGGGCCTATGCGAAGGTTCTGGAGTTTGACCCGCAAAGTGCGGCGGCTTGGACTGGCCAAGTGCGCATGTTGATCGAGTTGCGAGAGTGGCGGGAGGCGAACCTTTGGGCTGACAAGGCGCTGGAAACGTTTCCAAACGACGCGGAACTGCTCTCGGCCAAAGCGGTGGCGTTGGCGCGCTCAGGTGATTTGGACGCCGCACTCAGCTATTCCGATGCGGCCGTCGAGACGCAGGGAAACACGCCTTACGTTTGGCTGGCCAGGGGGGATGTGTTACTGGCGCGGGCGGAGAAGCGAGCGGAGTTCTGTTTCGACAAGGCCATGGCCATGGCGGCTCGAGACTGGTTTGTCTACTGGTTGACATGCCGGATCTATTACTTTTACCGCAAGTTTTCGCGAGCCCTCCAGCTGGCGCAAAAAGCGCTCGAATTGAATCCGACCCAAGCGGCCGTCTGGCTTCAGTTCGGACGATGCCAGTTGGCGCTGGGATTGCCGCAAGCCGCCGCGCAATCTTTTAGTCATGCCCGGGATCTGGATCCTGTGTGCCAACCGGAATCGAATGAACTTTCGGACCTGTCGACCGCAGGTATTTGGACGCGCGTCCGGGGTTGGTGGCGGCAGGCGTTTGGCACATGAGCTACTCACGTTTTGATAAGCTGATCACAACGGCCATCGAGCAGGAAGCTTCGGACCTTCACTTGGTCGTTGGAGTGCCCCCGGCGTTTCGTATCAACGGCGAAATCATCCTGGCGGACGAGGATGTCCTCTCGGTCGAAGCCTTGGCGGGCATGGCCTACAATCTCTTGAATCCGGACCAGCGCGAGAAGTTCGATCGGGAATGGGAATTATGCATTTCTTTTGCGCACGAAGTGGCGGGGCGCATTCGGGTAACGCTCTATCGGAGGAACGGGAGTCCCGAGATGAGCATTCGCTTCTGTGGCCGCCGGATTCCAGGCATCGAAGAGTTGGGGTTGCCAGCGAAGATTGACGATCTGGCGCGGCGTCCGAACGGATTGGTTTTGATCACGGGTCCGACCGGGGCTGGAAAGACGACGACCTTGAACTACATGGTTGATCTCATTAACAGCGAGCGGCGCTGCAAGGTGGTGACCATCGAAGATCCGATCGAGCACATTCACGAAAACAAGAAGGCGATCATCGTCCAACAGGAGGTTCTAACCGACACGCATTCGTTTCGCCGAGCCTTGATTCATGCGCTGCGGCAAGATCCGGACGTGATCGTGGTGGGCGAGATGCGGGATCATGACGCGATCTCGGCCGCATTGACAGCGGCGGAGACTGGGCATTTGGTATTGGCGACCTTGCATTCACCCAGTGTGTCTCATGCCTTTGAACGGATTACTGGGGTTTTCGAAGGGGCCGCCCAGCGGCAGATTATTATGCAGCTGGCCAATTCGCTGCAGGGGATCATTGCCCAGGAACTGCTGCCTTCCGCGGACCGTTCGCGGCGGGTGCTGGCCTATGAGCTCCTGGTGGCAAACAGCGCCATACGGAATCTGATCCGTGAAGACAACAAGCACATGCTCGAGACGGTGATTCAGACCGGTGGCAAGGAGGGAATGATTTTGATGGATGCCTGTCTGTATGACCTCTATTGCCGTTGTCTGATCAGTTACGATACCGCCTTGAAGCGAGCACGTAACCCGGAACGGATAGTGAAGCGCACAGGGTAGTACGCGGAGAGTGGCACGGCGCGAAGGGACTTATGCACTCGACTCCTCACCTGGTCTGGAACCTCATCCCGCTCTTCGTCGTTCTGGGCTTTATGGGCTGGCTGCTCTGGCGCTGGCTCAAGGCCAGTGATGAGCCCGGCCAACTGCTTGTCCGCTGGGCAATCAGCGCCGTCGTGTTGGGCTTTGTCTTTGTCTCAGCCGCTCGCGCCCGAGACGAGTTTTCCAAGATTGCCGCGGTCTTGATTGGCGCTGTGGGTGGGCTGGTGATGACCTTTGTTTGGCGGCAAAAGTTCTGCGATTTTGTGGGGGACCAATTCGCTTCCTTGTATACGGGCGGGAACGAACAAGTGGATCCGACGCCATTCTACTCACGGGCCAACGCCCGTCGTAAACAAGGCCGATACGCGGAAGCGATCGAGGAAGTGCAATCTCAGCTGGAACGGTTTCCAACAGATTTCCCGGGCTGGATGCTCTTGGCTGAAATCCAGGCGGAGGATCTGAAAGATTTGTCGGCAGCGCGGGAGACACTGGCCCAGGTTCTCGCTCAGGAAGGCCACGCGCCGAAGAACATCGCCTTCGCCTTGAGCCGGGAAGCGGACTGGCATTTGAAGTTAAACGGCGATCGCGAATCGGCGCGGCTGGCCCTGGAACAGATTGTGGCCCGTCTTCCCGGGACTGAACAAGCGCAGTTGGCCTTGCAGCGGATTGCGCACCTAACGCCGGAAGCCATGCTGGCGGAAAGAGAGGCTCCCGCACGGATTGCATTACGCCCGGGAGAACAGAATATCGGACTGAGAACGACGCCCGTAAACCTTGTTCCGCCACCAGAGGATCCAAGCGTGGTGGCAGGGAAGTTCGTGCAGCACCTGGAACAGTATCCGGACGATTACGAGGCCCGGGAGAAGCTGGCGTTACTTTACGCGCGCGAGTATCAACGGCTTGACCTGGCGACGGACCAGTTGGAGCAACTGATCGGGTATCCCGGCCAGCCGACCAAGCAAGTGGTGCATTGGCTTAATACCCTCGCGGATTTGCAGATCGAGCTGACAGGGGACGAAGCTCAGGCCCGCGCGACCTTACGGAGAATTGCCGAGCTCTACCCGAAAACGGCCGCGGCGGAAAACGCATTGAATCGGATTGCGTATTTGAAGCTGGAACTCCGCCCGAAACGGGCTGCGCAAGTGGTCAAGCTCGGCAGTTATGAGCAGAATATCGGCCTAAAACATGGCCCGCCCGGTGGAAGTCCGTCCGAAAGTGACGCCGGGATCAACGGGTGATCAGTTTTCCGTAGATCTGTTTGTCGATCTCGCTGGCCAGGTCGATGTCACCGCGGCCGCCTTTGGTGCGGGCTTGCACACGCACTCGGCTGACTTTGGGCTCGATTTCATCGACCGCAACCCAGACGGTGCGAGTGTCGATCTTGGCTTCGAGCGAGTGGTTGATCGTGTTCTCGCTCACGAGCGTGCCGTTAAGCTTCAGAACGTCTTTGGCTGCGGTAAAAATCTGCTCTACCGGGCGTTCGTAGGTGCTCTCTTTCGTGTCCGTGGCGATCGGCATACCTGCCCGAGACCTGCCATCCACGGTGTTAACACACCCACCCAGCAAGGCGGCGAGGCACACAGCCGCCAAAACAACAAACGCATTCGTCTTCATCGGTGGGTATGCAACCATAACGGCCCCGACCGTCAAGCTTTAAGGGACCCAGCGGCTTTACTGCGGCCTCTGAAAACACGACCTTTCCCAAGGAAAGAAGCTGACCCTGGCCAAGGGGGCTACGCTCTGGCGACCTGGGCCAAAAGAGCCAAAACAGGGGGTTCCGCGATCCTTAAGGCGCAACCAACGGCCCCGCAGTACTTCCACTCCTCGGATGGGCCCGGACCCGAACGAATTTCAGAGGGGCGCCAAGGGCCGCGTCGCTGAACGCGGCGTTCACTTCCGCTGTCCCAAACCCGTCAAAACGATTGTAGGGGGATTGGATGGCAAGGATTTCCGGTGTGGCCGGGCTCCACTTCTGGAGGTCGTCCGAGACTTCGAAAGTGTAATCGAAGATGCCCCCGGCGAATCTGCGGAAGGAAACCGAGATGGGGACCTGCTGGGCGCTGCGGATGTAGGACTGTTTAATGGACGCGGCCGAGTTGGGCGAGGTGGGATCCGTGCCAAACGCGAACTCGACGGCGTTGCTGACGCCGTCGCCGTCCGGATCCTGATCGGGCAACGCGTTCAAATTGCTGAAGTAACGCAGTTCCCAGGCGTCCGGGAGTTTATCGCCGTCGACATCCGTGGCGCGTGCCGCATCGAGGAACATTTGCTTGAGAGCAGCGTAGTTTGCGGAGTCTGAAAGGTCGTGATCGGTGAGATTGTAGATGGTGATCCGTTGGTTTTGGGCATCCACGATCTGAACGTCACGCCACGTTGCTTGCCACGCGGACCAGGCGTCGGTTTCGGTGGTATCTTGCAGCCAAGGCAGCGTGCGACCGACCGTAATCAGGGGATTGAACTCCGCGTCCGTATTCCGGTTGACCCCGACGATTTCAATATTCAGATCGGCCACGTTGGTCCGCAGCTCACCCATCATCTTGTTCAGGTATCCGAACTGCAAGCGGCAATAGGAACAGTGCGCTTCCGCAAAATAGTAACCGGAGACTTGCAGCATATAGTCCCGCGGCGACACGAGGGTGTTCCGACGCGAGGAGCGTGAGTTGACATCCATCAACTTGAAGTCTGGAACGGGCGCAGCGTGGGAAAGCGCGACCAAGTTCACGAAGATCCACCCAGCCAGGAACAGAGTGCGCATGAGACGATTCTGCCAAGGAGAACGGCTATTGTCAAAACCGGTCGTTCAGGAGTTCATGGTGGTTCGGAGCGGGGGTAAGGCCAATCTGGCGAGCCCAACCTGCCGCAGCCGACCGTTCCTAGCAGCCCTGAAAGGGTTTCTGAACGGCGAGATCAACCGCTCTGCTTCGGCGACCTCACGCGCTCGAGGCATCTAAAATCGAAGTGGCGCAGGGCTTCCCAGGTCGCGATTCTCCGGAAAAGCGGGTAGAGACGATCGGAAACGATATCAAAGCGACAGGAGACTTCCCGCGCACGCAGGTACCTCGCTTACTCGCCACACGTTGGGCATGGTCACCGGTTTCGAACGACGGTGGTCAGCCCCATCTGGTGACTTTTTGTCGCCACCCGATCTTCGGTTTGGGAACGGTCCGTTCCCAAACTGTGCGTCCATTGGTTGATTTGTCTCACACTCCGTCAACAAATTGTTGCCAGCTTGCAGAAGGCCTCAACTGGGATGGTGCGGCGAACGAGTTTTTGAGGCACCTTCGTCCTTCCGCGCCAGCGTCTTGGAGTGCGCCAGACCCCTGGCGCTTTTCCCTCGAGGCGAGCCGAGTTCCATGCAGCTCGCTATATACCAACAGCTTCCGTCTTGGTCTTCCCCCCGTAATCATAATCATAATCTTAATCGTAATCCTGATCTTAATCGTTCTCCTAATCCTTTCGCACCTTCGTCCGCTCTGCATCCCCCCACCGCGAACCGTCACATCCAGCCAAAGTCAGCGATCTAGTGTGGTGACCGCTAAGTCCTTGCACTTTCGCGGCGAGGGTTTTTGCGCGCCCGTAAGGCGCGAGCGAGGCGCAGACCCGTCCCGACAGGTCGGGATAACGAGCGAGTAACGCGGCGGCTATCCTCCGTCGTCGCGCGTCGCGACGGCGCAACCGAATCCCGGAGCAATTTGCTCCCGGCATGTGAGACATATCTCTGGCCAGTCGCTCACTCTCGGGTGGATGGCTGAATGCGTTCCGCACGCCAAGATGCGACCACGCCAAGATTTCTTAAGAAGCGGAGCGCTGCTCACTTTCGCCGCGGCAGGAGGTGGTCGAGACGTTCGTTCGGAAGTTAGGAAACGGACTCGTGGATCAGACCTGGGTAGCCGACGAGGTCACGAGGCGGAGTGACTTCAATTCAAAGCATGATTTCTGTTCCGCCTCGTCACCTCGTCGGCTACGGAAGCAAACCGTGGGTGTTAGTCCTCATGATTGACATAAAGTATTGGCGGCAGTAGGGAGGAGGTCATGCCCAGGCAACTGGATCTGGAATATCCGGAAGCGGCCTATCACGCGATGAACCGTCCTACTGCCGGACCGACGCGGCCCGGCGAGAGAGGGATCATAAGACGGTTTGGGGTCAGCGTTATCGCAAAACGCGACGCGGAGAACCGTCTTGTGGCGGTGCAATCCCAAAGTGCGGTGCCGACCCGTGCCAAGCGAAGGCTGGAGTTTGAATACGACAGCCAGGGGCGTCGAGTCTCCAAGAAAACCTATACCTATAACGGGTCGACGTATGTGCTCCAGGGGCAAGCCAAGTATGTTTGGGATGGCTGGAACTTAGTGGCGGAGTTTGACGGTGCCGATGCCCTCATTCGGGCCTACTCCTGGGGAACGGACTTGAGCGGCTCGATACAGGGGGCGGGTGGGGTCGGAGGACTCGTAGCTGTGTTGGCAGGCGGGACGATGTATTTCCCGGCCTATGACGGCAATGGGAACGTAGTGGCCTACGTCAGTGGAGGGAGCGGTCAGGTAACCGCGCAGCATGAATACGGCCCCTTCGGTGAAGTGATCCGAGCCACCAGCTCGATCAGCCCCGCCATCCCGATCCGCTGGTCCACCAAATGCTCTGATCCGGAGACGGATTTGGTTTACTACGGCCACCGTTATTACAACCCCTCCACCGGACGATGGCTCTCCAGAGACCCGATCGGGGAGAAGGGTGGGCTGAATTTGTACGCGTTCGTCAAAAACAGCCCTGTCGACAAGGTGGATCGGCTGGGGTTAAGGGTGATCGGCTCAACTTGCAGCGACGAACAGAGGGATCAATTTGCTGCTGGTCTAAAGAGGATGTGCCAAGCTACCCAAAAGAACAAGTGCCTGGACTGCGATTTGCGAACAAAGAACAATTACCAGAAGATCTGCAAGGACGATTTCACGATTCTGCTCGTGTGCGAGGAAGCAAGCAGCAAGGAGTGTGTTTCTGGAACTTGCGCGTTTGTTGCCCAAGGAGAGGATTTCGCTAAAAATGGATCAGGGATAGTTCATTTGTGCCCAGAGGCGTTTAAAGGAACTGCCGGAAGTTGCGGCACAAGTCTGGATTGTCTTGCTTTGCACGAGACTCTGCACGGCGCTGGGCTGAAGAAAGATCCGAATTTTTACATTCAGATGATCGAGAAATGCGTCGGATGTAAGGAGTCTTACAAGGACAAGAAATGAAACATCCAGCAGCACTGCTGTTCTGGGGCATTTTGCTCCTTTGTTCGTGTAAATCCCCTGAATATATCGTCGAAAAAGGCAAACCCTACCAACGCAACGATGTTGCGGGTGCATGGTTTGGTTTTGCGCAGGCCGATTTGTATCTTTATCGCCTGCATCTTAGCTCGTCCAATGGTGGCACACTTGCCTACTCGTCGCCATTTTTCGAAACTCCTCGCACAATGAGAATCCAGTCGTGGCAAGTTCAAAGTCCTAACGCAGTTCGGGTCGAGCTGGTATCGAATCCGCACCTAAAAGGGATCGACGGTCGCCTGGTTACTTCTGGTGTTTTCATTGGAGTGCTCAATGGGAGTGATGGCTGGTCGAACGCGATAACCCTCTACAGGGAGGAACCGTTTGAGACACGCCTACAGCGGCTGAAGCAGGAAATGCGGTAACGGCGGATATTTCGGAAATGGTCCTAGCCAAGACTTACCGGCTTTCGCTTCCCCTCGATGAGACTACGCCCAGCCTTCGCCAAAGCTATGGCCCGGCAGGCGCGAAACAGGCAAGACTTGGCTCTGCCCCTCGGAGGGCTCCCTTGGGAGCTTTCTGCGCTCTGGCTCTGGCGGCTCCTCGGCCCACCTCCCTTCCGAGAACCGCGACGCCTCCGCTTCGAAACATCCCAAGCGAGGCTCAGATATGTTGGTTTTCCTTTTAACTGCTGCTGTAGTTGATTACGCTTAACCTTCGTGAAACTGCTGTGGTCAAAGCAGCGTTGCCCGCCCATAGGAGGCCCTCGGCGTCACCGTGCGAGCCGAAAATCACTGTTCCGGATTTTTCCAGATGCAATAACAGGCCACCGTTATTACAACCCCTCCACCGGACGGTGGCTTTCCAGGGATCCCTTGTCCGATTTGGGTTTTGTGAATTTGCATCGAGATCTGGCGACGAACAAAGTTGCCAGTCTCAACCTCTACGCTTTCGTTGACAATAGGCCCGTCAGTAGCGTCGATGTTTTGGGGCTGGCGGCGTGGAGTTGGCCGGGTAAATGTCAGGAGGTTGGTGGACAATGGATCCCCCTTTGGAAGGCTGGCGGCTATTCAAGCGCCTGTAAATGCGCAAACGACATTTCAATTGATACCGGCGTCGGAGCTATCGTTGGAGGCGCGGCAACCCTCATCGGGATCAAAGTCCCGGTCATCGGAATCGGTGTCGGATTAGGGTTAGCAGGCAACTGGTTAGTGGCATGGGCTGGCTGCCGCGAGGAAGGGTGTTTTCGTAATGGCATCTTGATCAGCCCGTGGACGGACAAGCCCATAGAATGAAATTGAATCGACTGGAGGACAATGATCGCAAGAAAGACGTTTGTTTTTGGCTGTGTAAGCGGCATCGGTCTTGGCCTCCTCGTGGGTAAGGCATTACAGCACTACGGACTGATTCTGGATTGGATGACTCCTATAGGCGGGTTAATGATGGCTCTAGGATTCCTGCTTTCGAGAGTCGTCCGCGCCGAATAACCCACGCGCCACCGCAGGAAGCGGGAGAAGGCTTATTCTCCTTCTAGCTGACGCTGATCGGCGTCGGATTTGGAACCGTGAGGCTGCTGTCGTCAAAGCGGCGTTGTCCGCCAATCGGAAGCCCTCGCCGTCGGGGTCGCCGCGCGAGCAAAAAACCCTTGTACCCGGGTTTTTGCGGTGTAGTATCTGGCCACCGTTATTACAACCCCTCCACCGGACGGTGGCTCTCCAGAGATCCGAAGAATGAACTCGGTTTTGATCTTTGCCACCCGAAGAATCTGAGCAGTGTTAGGGATACTTGCTCCAAGGCGCGTGCCGCCAAAGATAATTCCGAGCATCGTTCCGACGAGCTAAATCTCTACGGGTTCCTTCGTAATGACCCTATGAATCGCTTCGATTTTCTGGGTCTTGATGGAATGGGATTGCCTCCTGATTTGTCGATTGATCCTAGTATCACAACGGAGGGCTGCGCCTGGGCGATTTTCGATGAAGTTGAGGATAAGTATTGCACAACGGAGGCGAAGGAAAAATACCTCGATGGCTCGTGCAGACTCGCGCACTGTATCGCCAACTGTCGAATCACCCGTGAGTGCTTTATGGGACGACTCGCAGCCTGGTTCGGCAGTTGGTATAAGGAGCATTTCATGGGTTTCTATGACCCAAATGATTCTCCCGGTGATAACATCGCCAATGCACGAGGGAGGAGTCTCGCCTGTAAAAAGGGAAAAACGTGTGAAGAGCTGTGCCTGCAGGCCTTACCGGAGTTGAGGAATGCCAAATGATCTCACGGAAATTGAACGGCTTACTGGGATTCGCGTGTGGAGTGGGAGTGGCTGGATTGTGCTTCGCTTGGCTCGTCGAGCAGAACAGAAAGAGCTATCAACTATGGCGACAAACTCCTGATGGGCGCACCGTAAATAAGATCTTAGAAGGAGAGCTCATTGGCGCCGCACTGTTACTGCATGCGAGCACTAATAACTTCACCCTCCCAAAGACTCTAGCGGAACTTCAGCCAGGCATCATCGGGACAAATATCGACTTGCAGAAATGGAAACTGGCTCTTCCAGGGGAGACGATTAACCCGACGCTTGGCTCAGCGGCGATAGCCTTTGAGGTTACTTCCGATAGCAACCGGCATTGGGTAAATATTTACGCTAACGGTAGTGCCCGATTGCACGCAGATTAGCAGGTCTGGCGCCGTGCCTGGACTTCATCCCAAGTCTTCCGGGCGCCTCAAAACCGGCGTTACAATTGCTTGCGCTTTCTCTGCGAAGCGCTCAGGCGTAAATTAGGCCCGCAGCAGCTTTGGGAACACACTCCTATTCTGCTTTCTAGTGTTACCACGGCAAGTAGCTACTGCTAAAGCGCCTGCAATTTCGTTAACGTTACGACTTGACGTTGCGCTCGATTTTCAGGGCTTAAAAGAGGTTGCATCGCAGAAGGGATCAACCGGGATGACCAGCGATTCTTCTTTTCGCTGGCGCTCCGCGATATAGGCTCTTCTCCATGAAGACGCGGCGATCCTCGCAGCGAACTGCCGACGGTTCGCGCCGCCACCAACGTCTTTGTGTGAATCGAAAATCACTGTACCGGGATTTTTCGGCTGCAATAACAGGCCACCGTTATTACAACGCCTCCACCGGTCGGTGGCTATCCAGAGACCCGTTGGGTGAACCAGGTTTTGAGTTGTCGCGTGGCGGAAAGGTAGATCCTCTCGGTGGAGGACCGAACCTCTATGCTTTTGTTGGGAACAATCCTATCGACCAGACTGATTACCTCGGTCTTGCAGTTTCAAGTATTGACGCTTCTGTCGAGGCTTGCATGAGGTTGCCTACGCCAGCGCAGCAGCAGGCGTGCTTGAGTGATTTATTGGACACTCTTGGTGCGAGCAAAGAGTGCTGCGCTCTAGCCGTTGCTGTTCAGGTCGCAAAGAGAGGCGCGAATGCTCTGGGGAAATGTAACAGCAATGACACTTGCGGAATTCTCAAGGGAAAATCAGCAGCGTGGCTGGCAGTTGCGCTAGCACGCAGCAGATTGCATAAACAATGCTTTTCTGGAGGTGATCCTGGTCACCAGCAAGCACTCGCGCAAGTCTGGCAGGTCATCGGGGATTGCACCACGTATCAAGTGAAGAATGGCTGCACAGGTCCACTGTGAGAGGAGGATGCCGAGATGACCGCGATTTCGGACGAAGAACTGCATCAAGCTTTTCAACGCGAATACCCCAAGGATTTGGTGCGCACGACGGAGGGGGAATCGCCACCTGAATATGATTTTGATCGCATCGACGCTGAAAAGTTAGTGGGTGAAAGGTGGGAGGCTATTCGGGTAGATTTGCTGCAAGAATCATTCGACATGGCCTCTTGGTTAAACCCTCGAGCGTTTCACTATTTTTTCCCGGCCTTCATTAAACAGTCACAAGCCGATGTTGAGAAAACCAGCCTCTTTGTGGACACGCTGATCAACATGTTGGCCGATGGTGGAATCCATTGGCCTGAATCGTTGAAGAACGCGGAATCGGCCCTCTTGACGGAAAACCCTGAAATCGCGCAGGCCATTGATTCCATCGATGAGAAAGATCTCGTCTCTTGGAGGCAGGAGCGCTGGAAGCTGTTCACGGAACAACAGTGGGCGGTAGTTCGAAAATGGTTAAGTTGGATTAACCAGGACGAGCGATGGAATGTGGATAGAGATGTTTTGCGGAAGGCCTTGAAGAACGCTGAGCAGTGGCAAGCCCGCCGAGCCGGTGTCCCTTGAGTTCTGGTGTCACTATGACAAGTAACTGCTGCTCAGAGGGCTATGATTTCGTTAGCGTTAAGATTCGACCTTGCGCTCGATTCTCAGAGGTCAAAACGCGCTGTATCGGAGAAGAGATCAACTGCGATGACCAGCGATTATTCTTTTCGCCGCCGCTCCGCGAACTAGGCTCTTGGCCATCAAGACGCGACTTTCCTCGCAGCGCTGTCTGCCCATCGGCAGTTCGATCCGCCGTTGCCGTGCGAGCCAAAAACCGCTGTACCCGGGTTTTTGCGCTGTCGTAACAGGCCACCGTTATTACAACCCCTCCACTGGAAGGTGGCTTTCCAGGGACCCGATCGGAGAGAAGGGAGGGCTGAACCTGTATGGCTTCTGCGACAATAATCCAATTCGCTACGTCGACGCCTATGGTCGCGACATTACTGATTGGACTTGGCTTGAACCGGCAGCGGACGCTTCCGCCGGTGTTGCAGATTCCCTGACCATGGGCATCACCTCTTGGCTGCGGGGTAAGCTTGCCATTGACGCGGTGGACTATTCCAGTGGCCTTTATTATGTGGGGGAAACGACCGAATTTGTTGTGGAAACGACGGTAACTCTCGGGGGTGGTGCTCTCCGTCGGCGTGCCATTCAGTATAGTGGCGAGGCGGGGCGTTATCTGCTCGAAGGAAATGCGCGAAAGGGTTTCCGAAAGGCAATCGGTGGCGCACAAGGAGCCGTTCGTGGGGGAATCGTGCATCATTGGAACCCTATTCGCCAGGGACGTTTCCCGCTCCCCTACAGGTGGTCTGCTCAGGGACATTGGAACATGACCTGGCTTCAAGACGGTGCCTTTCTCACGGCAGGACAGAAGCACCGCTTCCAGCACTGGTATCTCAAAATTCGAGATACGGCAGACATCGTGCGAGCCTGGACTTCTCCCATTCGGAACGCTGGAAATGCCATCATTGAGCATGTGAATGCGCTGGGCGGGCAACAGAACGCCCTCGGCAAATGCCCTCCCGCTCCGGATCTGACGATCGAAGTTGCGATCTCTT
>JBGAIN010000321.1:0-3959 GCA_044225505.1 Limisphaerales bacterium | reverse complement strand
CCGTACCTATGACCGCTTCGCAAGGGGATCTCCTCGCGAACCAATCCGGTCCGATAAAAGATGTCGTTGGACGGTGGTTTCCACCGCTCGCTCACAAGCATTTGACCTGCGTCCCGACCGTCCTTCCGTATTCGTCATTAAAGAACCATTCGCTGCGCAAAACCAGCGAATTCAGCACGATGAGGCGGTGCTCTTTTCAGTGCTGTTGAATCGGCAAGTATGACCGAACGGAATTGTTTGCCCAGCAAAGCGTCCGGGGTTGGTTCTCCGAGGTCGCACAGCGACAGTTCCAGCGATGAAAACCTAAGCGCAAAGTCCCAGGCGGCGGCGGGCGGGTCAAGGTGGAGGCGGGAGCAGAGGGGACGCACTACCTTGACGCGACTGACGCCGCCATAAAATCGTGCCCGTTTTCATCGCGTTGTCCGGCGAGAGGCTTCCTGGCCGTCAGTGGGGATGTGGTTGAGGTTCGCGGTTAGCCACGCGCTCGGGCGGTGCATATTAATCGTTCGCTACTGAATCAACACTCGGTCCCAGTGCTCGGCCCGGTTGGTCGCCGGTCTCCTCGTTTAGCTGGACGCAGGAGGTTTGGTTGTCGAAGCACATTACGAAATCCCTCCACGACGTTACGAACCGCTCAAGCGCCTCGGGATTCGAGAATTGATACGATTCCCAAAGACCAGCCTCGGTCTTGAGGGTCAGTTCGCCGTAGAATGCAATTGGGATCTCACGGTTGTTCACGAAGCGGCGGTCGGGAGTTCCGTCCTTATTGACCTTGACCCAAGTGCGGCCGACGATCTTCGCGTCACTCGGCACTTCCTCGTCGCTCTGACATCGGAAGCCGACGGCGGTGACTTCAAGATCATGATAAGCGATGACCGCGAAAGCGTTCTCCGGCCCCCGATAAAGAATGAACCCGGGGTAAAGATACAGATCTCCACCGTTGGCATTTTCGAGATGCGGCACCTCTTGCTCCCATTGAATCAGCTCCGAGCTACCCAATGAGAATTTCACAAGCTTCCGACTGATCCGCACCCCAACCGATGTCCGCTCACGGGCGTTGTCAACGGTCTCTTGTGAAGTTAAGTCCCATATTGCGCCACAGCCTGCGAGCTTCGAGAAATCATCTCGCATTCGAATGTATCGTTGCGATTGCTCGTCCGAGAGTTCTGCAAAAGTGTTAACGCTTGTCAATTGAAGCTGTTCCTCAAGTTCTTCGATCTTTGCAGAGGCCATGTCAGCCATCTCTTTGCGCCGCAGAAACGATTTCCTAAGGAGCCGTTTTAGCAGCCATCCTTGCTCCCAGGAGAGATATCGAGGCCTGGCGCCGTCCTCTTGATCCTTGGCTCGGATTAGGTCAGCCCGAATTCCCTCTCGCTCTTCATGGGTCGTTTGGATGAGCTCCTTCAGGTCAACGAGGCTTTTGCTGGTCAGGATGTCGCTGGAGGCACTCCGAATCTCTTGAATTGGCCCACCGGGCCGAGAAGAGTGGAGCTCCGGTCTCGGGACCTGAGGTAGGACTCGCGTTATCACCGGCGAGGGAGGCCAGCTTCGTGATGCATCGGATTTGCCGCTTACGCGCTGGCGAAAGGAAAGCCCCGTTCCAGGAATTGAAGAGGTGGTGTAGGCGCCCTTCCGTCCGACGTTCAGGGTGAAGGGAGCGCCACCGATACTTAGGCTCAAACCACTCTTAGAGAGATTCAGTTTCAATCCCGGAATCACCTTAAAGGACCGTCGAAAGCGCCAGCTCATAAATGAGGCAACTACGGACTATCACTGCTGCCGCTCAGCCGCAATGGCCTTCAGAGAATTCCCTGGTTTTGAACCCAACGGCTCATTTGCTTTGGGAATGCGCCTTCAGAGTAGGCGTTCGTCGGCCGGCGTCAATACCAAGCGCCACTACGATGTTAGTGCCGACATGGGCCAGCGCCACTCAGAGCGCGGCATTTGTTTCGACGGTCGAGAACTGTCCAATCCCCTTGGGTGCGCGTGATCTGAAGAGTGCAAGAAGACAGCGCTGCTCTCGAGGCTGACAGCGACCGGAGATCAGTAATCGTCGGGGAATACGTCGCGGAGCTTGACCTTGAGTTTGCGCAGAATTGTCTCCAGCTTATCCAGGGTTATGTGGTGCTCCCCTCGTTCGATGCGATGGAGGGTCGTGTACGAAACTCCCGCCTTCTTTGCGAAATCCGCGTACGACAGACTCCCTCGCGCCGCGCGCAGGTAGCGGGCGAGCTGTCGATCGAGACTTCGTTGCACGTGGTCAGCCTGGCAGAATGGTCATCACGCATGCGTGATGATTTGACTTGCAAAGCGCCGTACGCTTAATAGGCAATGGGTGTGCGATTGGTCACATCGAGCGGAGGATCACGTGAACCTTGACCATCCGCCCGTATTGGGCAGGGCGAGCGCTGGTGTCGCCCCCCAAGATTCAAAGGAAAATGGAAGACGAGAAGAGATTCCGGTCCGAGGCGTCTATTTCCGCCCTCGGCACTATCCAAAGACGGTGCTGTTTGGAGACCAAACTCATCCAAGCGGCGCCTGGATGCTCCTGTCACTCCGTTAGTACGGATACAATCCGCTGGAGGGGGGATTTGGTAACTCTGATCCGTGAGAGAAAAGTGATCACCTTCGACCTGAGGGATATGGACAGGATTCTGGAATTTGAGGGCGAGCTGACCGCCCAAGGCTACCAACACCAGATTCTCAACTCCGATTGCCACGTTCATTTCCTCGTACCGCTGTCCGATCGACTACCCCGATTAGCAGGAATCCATTGACAAGCTCAGGAGAAACCCTACGGTTGTTTCCTGCCTTCAAGGAATTGTGCAAACCCGGGCTCGTGACGAGTCCGAGGCAGCCCTCAACGCGCTGTGCCAAGCCTACCACCAACCGATGATTCGCTGGTTGCAGGCCGCGCGACCAGAGCGAGGCTGAAGCAGAGGACATCGTGCACGGTTTCTCAGCCCAAAGTCGCCGCGCACCGCATTCGGCTTCGCCTGAAAGGCTTGATTCGGGTTGAATAATGGACACGGTCGGCAGCCATGAGGATTTCGAGGAAGAAGTCCGTCATCTAATCCGTGTCATCCAGGTTGGCAACAACGGCGGAGAACTGCAGGATCAGGCCGGCCTGGCAACGAATTCTGTTTTGGGCTACGGAAGATTAAAGCAAGCGGGGATGTTCTGCGACTTGCTCAATGCTCTGCGTGACGCGTTGGACGGCTCTTTCACCCGTGCGCTGCATGTCTGCATGTTGGGCATCAACAGCGCGGTTGTGTTGGTGGATTGCTCGGAACAAATTGAGAAAATGGTCGATCCTTTCTCGGAATGGACTCGGATTGAAGACGTTGTGCATCCTTGGCGGCATATCTCAAGAATCTGCTCGTGCCCAGTAAGGGATGGTGCTGGCGGCTTAAGCCGTTGGCGCCAAGCCGATGATGGCAAAAGACCTAACGATCCGAAGCTGAAACCAAACGTGGATGCGACAGAGACGGACGCCGCCGAAGAGCGGCAATCGTTCAGTCAGGTCGTTCCGCCGCCAGCCGTACCAAGTCGCCTACGAGCAGTTCGGAAGCTGCTGAGTAATTACCATAGAACCCGCCAGCTTCGAAACCATTTGGCGATGGTTCCATCGGACTCAAGCGGTGGCAGCGTCAAGCGACGAAATCCGCGCTGACAGTGGACCAACACGCACTCGTGGTCGCGAAGGTTGCGGAGCTTGTGGGGTTTGATTTTGTGCTCCTCGGTTTCGGAGTAGTTGACATTGCGCTTTCCGGCGCTAAAGCCCCAAGAACGCTTTACGACACGCTTCTTGCCGAGAAAATCGGCGGCCTGGACTGCATCGGCCTCGTCGGCGGCGCGGAATATCATCCGGTTGCGGAGATTCAGGGTGAGTACCTTCGACTTATCGTTGCCGAGCGGCGGCACGAATGAGGTCGTGCTTTGGGCGGCGGCGACTATCG
>JBGAIN010000087.1:0-33389 GCA_044225505.1 Limisphaerales bacterium | reverse complement strand
AGCAAGTATGGCTTTCGGCCAGAGGCCGTTCTGGCTGAGTTAGCCCAGATCAACCAGCTGCGACGACTGGAGATCCAAGGGCTCATGACGGTTCCCCCCTGGACCCCAGAACCGGAAAAAGTGCGACCGTGCTTCCAACAGCTCCGCAGTTTGAAGGAACAATGCGAGGGCATCCTGGGCGCGCCCTTGCCCGAACTGAGCATGGGAATGAGCGGCGATTTTGAAGTCGCCATAGAGGAAGGCGCTACCATGGTCCGGATTGGAACCGCCCTTTTCGGAGCCCGGATCAAGCCTGCCCCGGGCGGTGTCCCTTAGACTCCCTGTCGCTCTACGAGAATGCCTTGCTGACAATGCCTCATGCGACCGTTCAATTTTCTATTTCCAGGCAGCGGACAAGCTCTTAACGTGACGTTGTGACTGCTGACACCTTCAAAGAAGAAATGGCCGAAGCGTTGCGGGGTTTTGACAAGTACATTGTGTGTCTTGAAAAAACTCCGGAAGAGTGCGCCGCTTCTTTGAGTTCGCTGATGGAGAAAGCAATCAAGGCGTATAACGAGCGTGGGCCAAACCTGCGCCACGGAATCGCGCTCGACAAGCAGGTCACTATTATCCTGAGTCAAACGGAGGGCGATCGACCCCTTTGTGGCATTTATTTCAACTTACACTCGCCTTACCACAAGCGGCATTCAGGCCAGAAGGAAAAGGCCTCAGAAACCTGAACGCCTCCAGGATTCCAGCGGCAGCCCTACGAGGTATTCGGCCGCCACTGAGCGTTAGGTGTTGCGACAATCAGAGCTTGAGTCGCAGTCCAAGGCCATTCAAGCCAGCCGTTACGACTAGCACTCCCACGGCACAGCCGATCGACCGGGCCAGCGCGTTCCACAAGTGAGGGCCGGCAAACTGCTCGTAGAGATCCGCGAGATGGAGAATTTGAAGGGTTGATGGCAGCATTTCCGAGATTAAGTAAGCCAACAGCACATTTTGCCCGGCTAAGGTGAGCGGACGCAGCAGGCGCTCGCCGCCTGGCACATCGCCCACCGTTTGAAGCACCAACCAGAGAGCGGCTGTGATGGCGCACGCCCAAAGGCACCACGAGGGGGTTGCTTGATTCTTATTGATTCCGTAAAGCCCGTGGAGCAACAGGGCTGCCGCGGCCATTCCCGCCACGAACTGCAGCGCGAATTTCGTTCGTCTTTGACCGGTGCTCCCCTGGAGCGTGATCCCAGTGAGGAAGAACACTCCGGCCACCGTGATCGAGGCCAGAGAGCCTAACGCTTCTCCGAAGCCGACGTGTTTTGCGATCCATAAACCCTCAAACATCCCATTCCGCGCGGCTGGATAGAGGCACATCAACAGCGCAAATGAACCCAATTGCGCAGTCCGGTTCGCCTGGCAAAACAGATAAACAATGGCTCCGACCAGGTAAGCCCAGCCGATCAATCCCAGGATCCCGTACCACTGATGGTGAATCAAGAATGGGGAGAACGAAATGATGCGCTGCCCGTTCGCTCCGCGAAAGACCAAAGCCAGGAGGATGAGCGCGACCAGCCCGATCCATCGCAGCCCTTTACACGCAGCGTCCCAAGGCGATGCCTGAGCACCCGGTTCACTTGATCCATCGATCGGCTTTGATGAGATGGTGGCAAACGCCAGGATAGCGCTGAAGTACATCAATGTGACCCAGAGCGGTCCCGACCACCCCATCTGGCGGGAGTCGGGAGTCTCATTGACCATGAGCACCCCAATGAACAGCAGCGCTAGCGTACGGAGAAAAACGTGGCGCGTAATCTTCGCGAGCGATTCACCTCGGCGCAATCGGCTGCCGAGGGCCAACGGCAATGACATGCCCACAATAAAGAGGAACGCTGGGAATACGAGATCGACAAACGTCATCCCATTTCGTCCGTGGAAGTGTTTCATCCAGGGAGGCACGATTGCATTCGATACGCCCGAGAGGTCGTTCACGAAGATCATGGTAAACACCACGAGCCCGCGGAGGGCGTCCACGGAGGCCAGTCGTGTCCCACGCGGCGGCGGAAGAAGTCCAGGCTTTTCGCCAGGGACAGTGGGCGAGTTCGAAGCGTTCATGCCGAAGTGGGATCAGATCTAGCAGAGCTAAGCGCTGTTGGCGAGCGTCATAAGAATGTCTGAACTTTTCGACTGATCTGCAGCCCGGTCGCGCGGCAGGGCACTACTTCCTCGCTTGCCACCGGACGTTTCCTAGCGAGAGTATTCCTATGAACTCGCTTCGTCTCCATCTGTGGGTGGCATTTTCCCTTGGCCTTGGCGTGACCTGGGCCGGCTGGACAGCGCTGGCTGCGGATCCACCCGACGTCCTTTACGACGAATCCAAAGTGCCCAATGATCCACTCCCCGAATTGCTTATCCGGAGTGACGGGACGCGTGTTCGGGATGCACAGGCCTGGCGAGCCGCACGGCGTCCGGAGATTGTCCGCCTGTTTGAGGAGCACGTTTACGGTCGGAGCCCAAAACCGACCCACGCAATCACGTTCGAAGTGACTTCGCTAGATAAGCAAGCATTGGGAGGCAAAGCCACGCGCAAAGAAGTAACGATCTACCTGACGGGCCGCAAAGACGGGCCGAAGATGGACCTGCTGCTGTATTTACCCAACGCGGCCACCAAGCCTGTGCCAGCGTTTCTGGGACTCAATTTTTATGGCAATCAATCTGTCCACGCCGATCCTGGCATTCGGATCTCGACGCGCTGGATGAGGTCGGCCAAGGACTTGGGGATCGTCAACAACCGCGCTACGGAGGCGTCGCGCGCGTCTCAGGCGCAGCGCTGGCAGGTGGAGACGGTAATTGATCGAGGCTACGCGCTCGCCACGATTTATTACGGCGATCTTGAGCCGGACTCTGGCGAGGGTTGGAAGAGCGGAGTGCGCGCGGCGCTAAGTCCGGCAGGCACGAATACCGTCTTTGACCCTCAAGCTTGGGGTGCCATTGGCGCCTGGGCTTGGGGATTGAGCCGGGGCCTCGATTATTTGGAAATGGACGGAGCGGTGAACGCCAAGAACGTCGCGGTGATCGGACATTCGCGACTGGGAAAGACCGCGCTTTGGGCGGGAGCGGCTGATGAACGGTTCGCGCTGGTGATTTCGAATGACTCGGGAGAAGGTGGCGCGGCGATAACGCGACGCTGTTTTGGAGAGCGCATTCATCACCTGGTTGCTGCGGTGCCCTACTGGTTCTGCGGCGCTTTCGGTCAATACGCCAAACGGGAGTCAGCCTTGCCGGTCGATGCGCACATGCTCATCGCGTTGATGGCGCCGCGGCCGGTTTATGTCGCGAGCGCCACCGAAGACCAGTGGGCAGATCCGCGCGGGGAATTCTTAGCCGCCCAAGGGGCCGAACCGGTCTATCAACTCTATGGACGCACAGGACTGGGCAAATCGGAGTTCCCCAAGCCCGACCGATCGATCGGCCAAACCGTCGGCTACCATGTCCGCACTGGCGAGCATGATACAAAAGCGGAGGATTGGGGGTTTTTCCTGGATTTTGCCGATCGCCATTTGAAATGAGCCGGGAGTTGCGGCGAGGTTCGCCGTCGGAGACGGATACAGCGTTGCCCTGTCGGGCCGCTGCCACGCCGCTCCTGAGAGTGGACAAGTTTATGAGCTGAGCAGTCGTGTCAGTTCAGCATCGCTGACGGGGCGGATATTATGGGTCCGGAGTGCGTCAATGGCGATTTCGGGTTGATCAAAGCGGAAGACCAGCAGACCTTCGCCGTTATGCTTGGCGGTGAAGGCGTAGGCGTATTCGACATTCACGTTGGCCCACTCCAGAAGGTCCAGAACGCTGGAAAGGCCACCCGCGCGGTCTGGCACTTTGAGCGTCACGACATCCGTGACCTTGACCACCCACTGGTTCTGCTCCAGAACTTTGCGGGCCTGATCCCAGTCCTGCACGATCAAGCGCAGAATGCCAAACTGCTCGGAGTCGGCCAGAGCAAACGTCTGAATGTTGATGCCAGCGGTTGCCAGGACCCGGCAAACCCGGCTCAATGCGCCAGGTTTGTTCTCCAAAAAGACGGATAGTTGTTTGAGAGTCATACGGCTTCCCTCCGGATTAGAGACGGCGGCGGTCTTGCACGCGCTTGGCTTTTCCTTCGCTGCGTTGAAGCGTATGTGCTGCAACCAGGCGCACCTCGGCGTGAATTCCAGTGACACTCTCGATGGAGTGACTCAATCGCGCTTGCAGTTTCGCCATGGCGCCGACCGTGTCGCTGAAAGTCTCGGGAGTGACTTCCACTTCCACTTCTAATGTATCTAGGCCACGCTCCCGGTCGACGATGATTTGATAATGCGGCAGCGTTCCTTCCACATTGAGCAACGCCGTTTCAATCTGCGATGGGAACAGGTTCACTCCACGAATGATCAGCATGTCGTCCGTGCGCCGCCCAATCCGATGGATCCGGCGCAAGGTGCGGCCACAAGGACAGCGATCGGAGGCCAGCGCTGTGATATCGCGGGTCCGATAGCGGATCATGGGCATGGCCCGCTTGCAAAGTGTGGTCAGGACGAGTTCTCCTTCCGATCCGTCCGGCAACACCTCGCCGGTTTGCGGATCGATGATCTCTGGGTAGAAAAGGTCCTCGAAGATGTGCGGTCCGGTCTGATGCACACATTCCATGGCCACGCCCGGACCAACGATCTCGGACAGCCCGTAAATGTCGTAAGCTCGAATGCCGCTGTCGTTTTGGATCCGTTGTCTCATCTTCTCGGTCCAGGGTTCTGCGCCAAAGACACCAATGCGAAGCGGCAGATCGCGGACCTGGATTCCCATTTCGCCAGCGCGCTCGATGAGATGAATGAAGTAGCTCGGCGTGCAACAGATCACCGTCACTCCAAAGTCTTTCAGCACCATGATTTGGCGCTCGGTATTGCCGCCCGAGATCGGGATAACGCTGGCACCTAACGCTTCCGCGCCGTAATGAGCCCCGAGACCGCCCGTGAATAATCCGTAGCCATAAGCGTTCTGGACAATGTCCGTGCTTTGCACGCCACACGCGGCGAAACTCCGCAGCATGGCTTGGGACCAATCTTCAAGGTCTTCTTTGGTATAGGCGACGACGATCGGCTTGCCAGTCGTTCCGCTCGAGGCGTGGAAACGAACGATTTCCTGCAACGGCGCAGCAAATAGTCCGAATGGGTAAGCATCGCGCAGGTCCGATTTAACGGTGAACGGGAGATGGGCCGCGTCCTCTAAACATCGGATGTCCGACGGCGTTAAGCCCCGTTCGTCCATACGCCCGCGGAAGAGCGCGACTCGATCGAAGGCGCGCTCGACGGTTTTGCGCAAGCGCGTGAGTTGAATGTCTCGCAACTGCGGCAGTGGTAGATAATCTGTTGCGCTCGCAGGGTGGAACGGCGCGAGGGCCTCCGTTTTCATAGTCCCATGGGTTGCAGAGTTCGACGTCCGACCGCGAACGCGGATCGATTCGAGCTATAGGTATCTTCTGGAAATGCGGCGTGCAGCGAGTCGAGCCAGTCCGCCTCGGCGATGGGCAGTTGGGCGCTCAGGGCGCCGAGCAAGGCCACATTTAGGCTCTTGCGCGTGGGAAGGGCGCCGACATCGATGTTGGACGGGCTGATCAAGACTCCCTCTTTGGAAAGCCAAAAGCGCTGGGTCTCTGCTTGGCTCGGGTCCAACACCACCAGGAAATCCGCTTCGCCCGCCGGAACCATAGGGCTGAAGACCGCCTGGCCGAAGCGAACATCGCTTGTGACAGTTCCTCCCCGCTGGCTCATCCCTTTGATCTCGCTTTTCTTCACCAGGTAACCGCTGCGCAACGCTGCGCGCGCCAAGATATCGCTGGCCGTCAACACCCCTTGGCCCCCCAAACCGACCAGAACAATGTTCGTTGTCAGCTTGTTATGCATGCACTTCCTTTTCCGCGTCGCATCGCTCCAATTCTTTGAGCCGTTTGGCGATCAATAAACAGGGTCGCCGCGCGACGATCACAGTCAGTTCCTCGCTAGCCAGCGCGTCGAGCAACAATCGCTCAAACTCGTCCGACCCAGCGCGGGGTTCGATGACATGAACCCGCCGAATACCGAGCGCTTTGGCAATGTCTTCAATGACAATCTGATTCGTGGCGGAGTGGTCAAGCGCTCGGCCGGTGCCCGGGTGTTCTTGATGACCGGTCATCGCGGTCGTCGCGTTATCCAGCACAATCACCACATGCCCGGTCGCGGGCGGGTTGTAGACCATTTCCACTAATCCCGAGATGCCACTGTGCACAAAGGTGCTGTCACCGATGACGCTCACCACACGTTTGGCTTCTCCTTCAGGCAAGGCGTGACGCATTCCCAGGCCGACCCCAATGCTAGCCCCCATGCAGACACATGTGTCCATCCCACTAAACGGAGGTAACGCCCCGAGACTGTAACATCCAATATCGCCCGCCACGATGCAGTCGTGTCGGTGCAATGTTTCAAACACGACTCGATACTGGCAACCGTCGCAAAGGCGGGGCGGCGTTCCAGGAGGTCGCGCCTCTTCCACGGTGAGGTCTCCACTTAAAATGCGACGGGTCCGGATGACGTCCAATTCGCCAAAACGATACATGGCAGCTTTGCCTTCCACGTGCACTCCCGCTGCGCGCAAAGCGTCGAACAAATAAGGATCGCCTTCTTCCAACACGACACAGCGCTCTACAGTGCGGGCAAACGCCTTCATCTTCTCCAGCGGCAATGGATGAGTGCAGCCCAACTTCAGCACGGTTGCGTCTGGAGCCGCTTCCCGAGCGTGCATGAACGAGATACCGGACGTCACCAGGCCCAAGCGCCGATCCCCAGGGATAATGGGATTCAGGTCCGACGTTTCGTTCCAGGTTTCGATCTCGGTCAGCTTTTGCCGTAAACGCCGGTGCGCAGGACGAGCGTTGGCCGGGATCATGACTCGGCCACGCACATCTCGAACAAAATGAGCACGTGGGCGCGCTTCAACCTGCGGCCGCGGGGCAACCACCGTTTTGCTGTGGCAAACCCGTGTGGTCACACGCAGTAGAACAGGCACCTGCCATCGTTCCGAAATCTCCAACCCACGGAAGACAAAGTCATACGCTTCCTGGGAGTCGGAAGGTTCCAACATTGGCACGCCTGCTGCCACCGCATAGCGCCGGTTGTCCTGTTCGTTCTGGCTGGACGCCATCCCAGGGTCATCCGCCGAGACCACGAGCAGTCCGCCGGTTACCCCAGTGTAAGCAACTGTGAAGAAGGGGTCCGCCGCGACATTGAGCCCGACATGTTTCATGGTCGCCAACGCGCGAGCGCCGCAAAACGCCACGCCAATAGCCACTTCCAGAGCGACTTTTTCGTTCGGAGCCCACTGGGCGCGCCCTCCGAATTCAGACATAGCTTCGAGAATCTCGGTGGAAGGAGTTCCTGGATATCCCACCCCTAAGGCGACGCCAGCGTGCTTGGCGCCAAGTGCAATGGCCTCATCGCCGCTTAGGAGTTCCCGATTCGATGCAAGAAGACTCATGTTTGTACTATCAATGACGCTGCTAAGTGTCGCTTAATGCATCATAGGAACTGATGTATGACAAGGGCTAGTCCTGGCATTCTTTAATCGTTTTTTGCTCTGCCTTCAGGGTTTTGAAAGACGATCCCGGGGCGCCAACCAAGGTTTTGGAACGGCCGTGCGCCCGTGTTCAGAAGGTCACCAGCATTTCCGCCCGGAGAAAATCAACGAACGGCCGCTCGGCGTAGTAGTCGCCCGCCCAGATAAACTCTCCCCACAGATGCGCGCTGAAATGGGCATTCAGTTGGTGTTTCAGGATGGTTTGCAGGTAGTGCCCACGGAACGTGCCATCGCCGCTAAAGAGCCCTGGGATTCGAGCCCGGGTAGGTGTCGATTCCGGCGCAAACCAGGCATTGTAAACGGCGCTAAAGGTGAGCGTTCGGGCAGGATTGAAACTCCAGCCACAGCCTAAACGCTCAATGTTATTCAGTTGCCCGACCTTTCCGCTGGTCTCGTAAATATAGGAATAGATATACCCCTCGCTAAATCGAGGCCACCGCCCCCAGAGAATATCGAACATCTCGTCGCTCTTGGTTCCCGGGTTGTCACCCGAAAGAAACTCGTAAACGAGGCAAACCTGATTCTGCAGCGGATCCTTGAATAGATAGCTCAGTTTGCCATTGGCCCCAAAGGCATCCAGGGTCCGCCATAAGTTGGAGCCGTCCAGGTCCTTGAGAGTAGGATCCTTCTTATCGCCAAACTGATAAGCACCTTCGACCGAGTACTGCCAGTGCTCCCAGGGAGTGCCCGTGACGCGGCCGCCGAGCGTATAAATATTGGCGTGATCGCCGAAAGTGAGTTCTTGATCGTCTTGTTTATAGATGAAATAGCCGTCGAGCTGCGTGTTTTTCAGGCTCTTGTTCGAAGCATACAAGATGATCCCTTGCTCGTTCTGCTCGGTTAAGTAAGCGTCGGACGAGCGGCCGAGAGTCGGAAGCCAAGCGTCCGGGCGGGCACTTTGATAAGCATAGAAAAGGTCCAGTTTGGTCTTGGCTTCGGGGAGGTCGTAGGTGAGCCGGATACCGTCCATGAAGAACGACCACGATCCATCACCAGGCGTCCCATCGGCGACAAGCCACCAATTCCAATAGTCGCCGAAGGCGATATCCTGACGCCCAGCGGTGATGGAGAGTGGAAGATTGAACGCGTTGGTCCATTTCACGTTGAGCACATCAAAGATGCCGTAACGCCATTCCATGCCCGACTCGCCCTTGTAAGCACTCACAAACGAAGGATGCATCCAGTCGCGCGGTTCGGCAGATAGGCGCGTGTTCAAGCTGAATCCCGCTCCCGGCTGAAAGGTGGCCCAGAGCCGTCCTCGATACCGAATTACATCCTGCTCGTGGAGCGGGTTGCTGTCAGTGAGGCTGACCAGGTTATCGTAGTATTCGTTGCGGACACGCATGTCCGCTCCCCAAGTGAGCCATTCGGTCGGTTTCTTGATCGGCGCAGCGTAGCGATCAAACCAACTCGGGTTAGGCGCGGGGGCTGACGCTGGAGCCTCTGACATCACTGGGAGAAGAGCCGCGAGGCTGACGATAAGTGGGGCAGCTGATCGGATTCTGTGGATGAGCATAACACGTCCGGTGCGTTTCCACCGGGGGAGGCTGACCGAGCGCGAGGAGTTCTGAAGAAGCTCCAGGTCCAGCGCGCTGCTCGTACACGCCGGCTTTTCAACGCTGTCACCGTCCGCACGGTGGATTACCTATGGTTATCCACAAATGGAAATGAATGTCCACTCCTTAATGATCTGAGGCTTCTCTCAAGGGCTGAATAGCACGGTCAGAAAACAGCTCAAGATCGGGATGCGAGATTTGAGGCCGGTCCGTTCCCAAAAGCGCTTTGAAAGAACAAATGTAGCACACTCCGTCCGCAAATTGTGGACAGGTCGCAAGTTACTCCATCGGAGAAAACTGGTGCCGAGAGGCTTTCATTAGCTCAGTAAACGAATCGTGAAGTCGCCATTGGATCCGATCACCGTTGCCAGCTGGCCGAGGCTTCTCGGGGACCGGCTTTGGAGAAACTTACGGCGCCAACGGTGGGGCTTGGGTCCTCAGAGACTTTGACAGTGTAATCGCCAAAATACCCCCGGAACGTGAACCGGCCTTGCGCGTCCGTCGTCCCTGATGTGGTGGTGTGCCATTCGTTCTGGATGAGACGATGGAGAGCGGCGTAGGCTGGTTTCGGGGAAAGATCCGCTCGCAGCAGGCCTCCACCTTTCAGCCAGGATTGTGCATCGCAAAGGTCCCACCAAGTGATGCCAGCCACGTTCGGTTGAGCAAAACAGACCCGGTAAAACTTCTCGGCGTAATCGGCTTGTGTGGTTTCGTTCCATTCGCCGTTCAGATGAGACCCGGAAATGGGTTCCCCACTAGACGCTGGAGTAAACTCGGTGATGTAAAGATTTTTGCCAAGGCGGCCGTAGCGATCCAGGACTCGTCGCACATTGGGCAGGGGAAAACGCATCGTGCGCGGTTCGTGGGCTTGGATACCGATGCCGTCAAAAGGCACGCCGTCCTGAATAGCGCGGACGAGCAAGCGGTAGAAGGGCGGGTAGCCATCCGCCAGGACGAAGTAATCATTGACGATCAATCGGGCGGTTGGGCTGACTTCGCGTGCCCAGCGATAAGGCTGATCGATTCTCGGCTCGGCCAGATGTGCCGGTTCATTGACGACCTCCCAAAATTCGATCTTGTCTCCATAACGCTGCAGAATCTCCCTCACCCGCTGCTGCTGTCGCTCAGGTGAAGGCTGGCCGTTGGACCACGGGGGCACGCCTGCGTCGTCGCCCCAGAGCAGGGGATGTCCTTTCATACGGATACGATTCTGCTGACACCAGGCCACCATGCGGTCCGTTTGCTCGTAATGTGGTTTGCCAGGTTCCGGTTCATACCAACGCCAGTAGAAGGGGACGGTCGCGTAGTTAAACAGGTCGGCAAACCTTTGTTTGTACTGGGTGGTCTCTTCGGGAGTTTTGCATTGGTCAAATCCGTAAATATTGCAGCCGAAGAGGAAGTCGTGCCGCACTTGCATTACTTCGACTTTAGCATGGGCCCGAGGCGTTCCCTCTGGCTGCTTCAGCACCAGGACGAAATCGCCTTTGCGATTCTTTTCGATGCTCTCTCGGGTGTCGTGGACCACTTGGTCTTCAAGGTGGGCCGCGTTTTGGTCTGCTTCCACGCGGCTGACGGCTACGGGTTTTCGCGTCCCGCAAAGGGAAGCCAGTTCCACCTCGCGGATAAACAGATTGCGATCTTCGCCATCGGCGCGCGCGTCATTGAGAAAAGCTAGGCCGATCTGGTGCGTGCCGGCTTCGAGGAAAACCCGATATTCGTAATCCGAGGAGTTCAGAGCGCGAACCGTCCGAGTCTGCTTCTTTTCGCCGTCGATCAACAAAGCCATCTCGGGCCAGACGCTTTGGCAAGGGCTGCCCCAGGCCTGCACTTTCACCCGGTAAGTTCCAGAATCGTCCAAGCGCACGGCGGTTTCGAGTTTGCCCTCCGAGAAAAGGTTCCATCCGCCAGTCACGGCGCTGCCGACGGTTTTCGTGTGGAATGCCCCTGCGGAAGTAATCAGACGATTGTCTGTGTGATCGACCGCCCAGGCCTCGAGCATTTCTATGGCGCGCGCTAACACGCCGGCCGACCCGCGGAATTGGCCAGAGCCTCTGGGTTCATTGAAGCCGTGACGCTGGGCGCGTTCGACCATCGGCTTCAGTTCCGCATAGGCCTCCGCGACGAATCCGTGCCGAACGAGTTGCTGAATCGTGCGTCCGCCAAACCAGCACCAGTCACCGCCGTTTTGATAACTGTAGGGTTCGGTCATGGATCGATTCTTGAAGTATCCTTGGGGATAAGGCGGAAACAGGGTTAAGCCGATGGATCCGGCCTGGGCGTCTCGCACATTGGCCCGCATTTTCTCTAAGGCATCGGCAATCTCCTGGCGTTGGAGGAAACCGGCCTCGATGGCAACGGTCGTTCCTCCGTGATAGTAGATGGTCCCCTCGTCGAAATCCTTCGGGAATGGCGAATCACCCAAGTAGCGATGAGGGACGAACTTCTTGCGATCTCTATCCCAAAGCACTGCGCGCACCTGGCGGGCAAGCTCGGTACGCGCTGCCAGCCAGCGATCGGTTTCTGGCTGACTCTTTCCGAAGAAGGCGAGGTAGTCGCTCAGTGCCACCGCGAACATAGCGTTGTCATAGATGTCGATCGCGCGATGCGATTGGGCATCCAGTTCGACTCCCCAGGGCGACTCCGGCTGGACGTCGCCCCAGTCGGCCGTCGTTGCTCCCCAGAGCAGACCTGACGTCGGATCGCGGCGGTGTTTGTAAAGATAGTCCAGAGCCATTCCCAGCCGCTGGAGGACGGGCATGCCGTCAATGGTCTCCTCGAGTATCGAACGATCGCCAGTGGATTCGACATACTTGCGGACCGCTTGAACCAAGGAAGTTTCTTGATCGGTCTCAACCGTATTCTTGTGAGCCAGGAGATTAGGAGCGGAGGGAGCCCGCCGATACTCGTAGCCGACGTCCGCACGCTCGCGGGGGATGTAGCCATCGACGATGTCTCCGTCCGGCCCTTGGAATTTGAAGAATGTCAGGAGCGCCTCACGGAAGCGCTCTGTGTCCTGCCCCTCCAAGGCGACGTCGATAAAGGTATTAAGGTCTCGGATCCAGACCTCGCCATAGCCGCTGCCCGCATTGAGTCCATTGGAGAGCAGCGCACGCGCGGATTGATGAACGGCGCGTAGGGCCGGATCAGCAAGAATCGCTTGGGCCAATAGAGCTTGGTCTGAGGCCGGCGGCTGAGCAGCTTTCTCATCTGCAGCCGTAATAAGACAACTGCAGGTGGTGAGGAGAAAAATAACAACGCTTCTCATAGGAAAGATCTGTCCGTTTATCCAGCCCAGGAAAGTCCATGTCAAGGTGACAACCGCTCCGTCGAAGCAGAGCGCCCATCCTGGCACTGCCGCCCTGATTCAACTTAGCGGTCACCTCACTAGCTGATCTTGCTCACTAGCCACCGGTGTTTTCCGCGCGAAGTCTTTTCCACGTCAGAAACAGCTCGAAGCTCAACCTGGAAATCGTCACCGAGTTTCTCGCGGATGCCCGCTTCGATCCCGGCCAAGCGAGAGGTGTGGAACCGCGGGCCAGCGACATAGCGGAACTCGGCACGGCCCGGTTCGTCTTGATAAAACTGCACGGCATAGAGGTCATCAAAGACCGCGTCGTGCATGTTAAAAGCGGTTAATGAGATCCGGCGGCCTGTGGCACTCACCAGGAATTCCTGTTCCCGTCCTGCGACATCACTGACTGCTGGCCAAGGAAACTCCAATCCACCCACTGCTTCACGCTCGGGTTCGCGCCGGTACTCTTGAACTTCCGACCACGGACCGCGCGCCACTGATTCCTCCACCAGACGGACGTAATCGCCCGTTCGATAGCGGACGAGAGGCATGGCCATGTTGTGGAAGGAGGTGCCAATCACTTCGCGCAAACCCTCCTCGTTGGCTGGGCCAAATTCAACGAAGCCATATTGCGGGACGAAGTAGCACAGTTCGGAGTCTTTACCCTCGCCAGCGAGGATGATCCGCTCGGAGTGTCCGTACCAGCGGTAGGCCTTGCAATGGAAGACTCTTTCCAAAAGTCGCTTTTGCGGCAAGGTGAGCCGCTCGGAACCGCACAGAAGACCTCGTAAAGGCGTGCGCCAGGTCTGCCCGGATTTCTCCAGGAACTCGGCCAGTTGCAACGCGGCGGAAGGATACGCGTGCAACAGGTCCGGTTTAAAGTCTTCGATCGCGCTGAGATACTCGGGCAACCGTTCTTCTGTTAAATGATAGGAGGAGAGCATCAACCAATCGCGCGTGGCATCGTAAGAGGCGATCTGGCCGGTGGCCTTTGAACTCACCACGTGGCCGCGAATGATTGCGAGACGTGCACCGTCGAAATAGCCAGCGCGACGCCAGATCGTTTCCCAGAAAGCTTGCTCTTTGGGACGGCTGATCCCTTTCTGCAGGAAGAACCCCACCGGCACGCCGGTCGATCCGCCCGTCGTGATATAGAGTCTTTGTCCGGAAGGAACCTGGGTCGAGACCAGGTTGGGCAGGTGCTCAATCAAATCCTGCTTTTCCAGGAATGGGCAGTGCTTCAGGTCGTCGAAAGTATGAACACTCTCCGGGCGGAAGCCCGCCTGGGTAAAGCGCCGTTGGTAAAAGGGGCAATAGCTAGCGGCATGGTGCAAGGACCGGCGGAGTTCCTTCAATTGATACTGGCGGATTTCATCCACCGACCATTGCTCTCCTTGCTCCGCAAGGCGTTTGAATTCCGGGTAATGTTTGCCCCAACGCCAGGATTGTGGCAGATGGCGGTAGGTGAATCCGAGCGCACGCTGCACTCCCTGGGGCAGGCTCCCGTAGAGCTTCAACAGCGGATATAAGCGATCTTCAAGGCTCATGGCTGGACTGGAGTCAAGCCGTGAGCGATTTGCGATGGCGCTCAATCGCACCCACCCAGCCGAAATGCGGCTTAAACCCAAACGTCGATTCCATCTGATCCAGTTTGCCAGCCCACTGGGGTTGATCCGAGATGACCTCGATGGCATCACTCGTGAACGGAGTAAAGTTCAGTTTTCGCAACCCGAAACTGTTCTTGAGCAGCCAGATCTTTTGCCAGTCGAAGCCCATGAGCGTAGCCGCCACGCAGTCTACAGCAACCGGATGTTGGCCGGCGATAATCACGCCACACGGGCGGGGATCTGGCGCCATCGGCCCGTTTCCTTCGCCGCCAATCACGCCGTCCACGACCGCGAGGTAGCGGAGAGGTTTGGTCCGCGGTTTGCCCGTCTCGTCAAAAAAGAAAAGGCATTTATTCAAATCCAACACCATGCGCCAGCAAGTGTCATTGCCATGCCAATTGCCCGAGCGCACCACTTTCTGAGTATCGCCAAACACGAGTCGTCCCGCCTTCTTGATGGGGACGAATAGGCGCGATAGCGCTGGGTTCCCCTTGAGCCAACGTTTGGCCGTTCCCATCCAGGCATGTTCGAGACGCGCCTTGGTCGTGGCGCGTGGAAACTGATCTCCGCCCTGATCGGGAGTGCCCTCGGTATGATGGGGCAGCCAGTTTTTATTCGCGTTAATGCCGACCAAGTTCTTCAGGGCGCAGGTGATTCCGACTTTCTTATGCGTCTTTAACTTGGGCAGATTGATCAAAACATCCGCGGCCATTGGGGTGCCACAGAGGAGGTATTCATGGCGTTCTCCGGTATGATGGTTGTTCGTCTCGGCCATATCGTAAGATGCTCCGTAGAGTCTCCCTTGACCGGCGAACCCGACAAATTCACTCGCCTCGTTCAACCGCACGTGCGCACTGCCTAAAGGATCTCCAGGCAACGTGGTTTTGCCGACCACCACGCCGTCGAGCGCTTTCCATTCTTCTGGGCGCAAATCCAGCAGCTCAATGCGCGTTCCAGGGAACGCTGCTCGGCATCGTTCCAACATGGCGTCCAACCCGCAGTACTCCCTCAAAGCCGCGAAGGACGAATCGGTCTGTGGAGCGTCACAGATCACAATGGAACCTTGGCCACGCAGGTGCGCCGCTGTCCAACGCACCACAGCCTCAATCACCGCTGGGTGTGTGACAACATGCTCCCAACGGTCGGCACCCGGGAAGCGTTCGTCGTGCTCCTTGACCCAATTCGGCTTGAGTATCACGCGGTCTCCGGGGCGTACAAAATCGGGTGGTAAGGCCAGGGCATCCAACGATCGCTGGACGAGGTTGGCGATGGCTCCCGCGTCCCGATAGGTCGTCGGACCCGAGAAAGCGGCCACTTTTGTGGCGGCAACTAACTCGGAGATGGAATTGGCAACGGGAGCACGCATGATCCAGTTCGTTCGCTCTGTTGTATACCGATTGTACGATCGAAACGCAACCTGCGCGATCCCTGGATGATTCGTTCGTTCATCCGTTTACTGCACCAAACAGGCTGTTCAAGAAACCATGCAACCGTTCGCGAGCTTCTTCCTCCGTAATATTCTGAATGCAGTGGGGCGTAGGGTAGCGGCAGTAGTCGAAGCACTGTTTGAACGGGCATGGTTTTCCGTCAATCCATTGCGCGGCCGGATGGAGCGGGGCAAACCACTCGGACAGTTGAGGGCCGAAAAACGTGAACGTCGGCACGCCCAGAAGCGCCGCCAGGTGCCCTGGACCGGAATCGTTTCCAATAAGAATACTGTGCTGATCGATGACCGTGAGTAATTGTTCCAAAGTGTTCGGCACGAGCACGCCGCTTTCACCCCGTTTGAGCCACCAATCTCGCTGTGCGGCATCACAGAGCACTTGCACCGTAAACCCGCGCTTGCGCAGCCAGAGAATCAAATTGCGATATCGTTCCAGAGGCCAAACGCGGACGGGGAGCGCGGCTCCTGTATGGATCAGCGCCGTGCGCGCGGTCCGCGCAGGGGGGAGCGGTAACTTGGCCCGGGAAGGAAGGTTCAGGCCGAGCGCTTGTGCGGCTACCCACCAGTCTTCGTAGCGGTGGGCCAGCTTCCCCAGCCTGTTCAACGGACGGGTCAGGATCAGACGACTTCCACGATTGGGATAGCCAAGCCTCTCGCGAGCGCCGGTAAGCCGCAGGAGTAAGTGCTCTCGCACGTCCCATCGCGCAGATACGGCAAAATCGAATCGTTCGCGTCGAAGGCGATTCACGACCGCATACAACTGCCGCCAGGGCCAGGTCAATAAACGGTACTTTCCGTAAAATGTCGTCCAAGGAGCAGTAAACTCGACCAATTGCGCATCAGGCCAAAAGCGCTTTTGAAAAACTCCTGCCACCGATTGTGCGAGCACAGTGACGTCGTATTGTTCGGTGGCAGACCGGATAAATGGAGACGCGATGGCCAAGTCGCCGACACGCCACAACTCGAAAACCAACAGCTTCGGTTTCATGCCGTCGGCTACCTGAGAATTTCACCACGACTGGCGCTTCTCGATCCACCCTTCCTCAAGAGTCGTTCCTTCAAGCACATCCTTTAAAGACTACGGCTTGCCCGTTGGAAAGCACTAAGGGAACTTCCGGCCGGTTGCGGAAGAACGAGTCGACAGCCTGGCGCGCACCGGGACAGGACGGCAGGCCATAATCGTCAAAGACCATAAACCCGCCCGGAGAAAGTCGCGGATAGATAAACTCGCAGCAGTCCAAAATGGATTGGTAAAGGTCCACATCGATGTGCGCGAACGAGAATCGCCGCTGCTCCTGGCCGCGAAAGCTCTCTGGAATCCAGCCGGGATGAAACTCGACTCCGTTAAACCCACGGACGCGCTGCTGCACCGCTTCTAGGGACGTGTCCGCGAAATGCCCGGGTTGATGGAGATCTCGATCTGGATCGGTCACTTGCATTCCTTTGAAGCTATCGAACAAGAGTAACTTCTTGGCGTCGGACGCGCCGGCCTGGCCAGCCACTCGGCTTAACAGAATGGCGGTCCCGCCTTTGTAAACGCCGCACTCGGCCAGGTCCCCAGGCACGCTTAGCGCCTGGCGCGCCAACGTGAACAAAACATAGCAGCGTTCCGGCGGCACTAGCGTGTAGGGCGCGGCTTCCTGGTAAAGCGCGGCAAACTCTCCGTAACCAAGCCACGGACTGAAAAACGGCCGGTAAAAGGAGAGGTCAGGGATAGCCGCATCCCCTTTCCATTGCTGAGGAACTCCGTAGAGTTCGTAACCCAGCCGGTAAAGAATCTTTTTGAGGATTTTCTTCAAACTGGCAGTCACTCCGCTTGATCTTATGGGCTGGGCTCTGGATGTAAACTCCTGACTCAAGGCTCAGGGAAAATCGCTCCCCCGCCGTTGTTAGGCTCTCGTCCTCGTGGGCCTCCGGAATCCGGGCGGTCCACGGCCGATGAAAGCGTGGGCGCAAGGAATGGCCGCTCCGCCCAATCGCTTGGGCCTGGCGCGCGAACGCTCCGTGGCCGTGCTAACCGCAAACCTGCCGGTAGGCCTCCACTGTTTCTCGGGCGCAACGAGTCCAGGAGAAGTGGCTGGCCTGTTCCACTCCTCGGACGACTAGCTCCTCTCGGAAGGCCCGGTTCTGGTCGACTCGCTGGAGAGCCTCAAGATACGCGGGAGGGGTGAGATCCGCGTATAAGGCAGCATCACCGCCCACTTCGGGAATGCTCGCCACGCGCGAGCAAACGACGGGGCAACCCAGGGCCATCGCTTCAGCGACCGGAAGCCCGAACCCTTCATATTTGCTGGGAAACACGAGTGCCAGCGCCCGCCGATATAGGTACTGCAACACCCCGTCCGACTGGCGGCCGAGGTACGTCCAGCCCACGGGTGGTTTGCCTTCGCCAGTCACTCCTGCCCAGCGCACTCCCATGACCAGCAATGGGGGCAGTGTTTCGCCGCGTGCTTCGGCCAGTTCGTAAACTTCCCGAATAAGCGCGAGGTTCTTGCCCGGTTCCAGCGATCCCACAAACAGGAAGAATTCAGGTGGGACTTCAAACGACGGCTTTTCCTCGGGTGGCGGGGTTTCGCTCGGATGGAAGTTGCAGCCGCAATAGACAACCTCCAACTTGCTGGCGGGTATCGCGAGCGTCCGCATGGCTTCGTCCGCCGTGAACTGGCTGATGCAGAGAATGCGATCGACGTGGATGAGCTTGGCCAACCGCCGGGTCTCGGACCAGCGATGCCACTTTCGGAACCGCTCGGGGTGCTGCAACACTCCTAAATCGTAAAGCGTGACAACTTGTTTCATCGAGCGGGGCGGATCTACCATGTGGCTCCCCGTGATGTGATAGAGATCCGCCCGTTGACGCACCAACGCCCCAGGCGCGACGAACTTTGCCCAGATCAACTCGCGATATGCTGTCTTCAGCGTCCGAGTTGGCTGGCGGTACTGGAGATTCTCGACTTCCCAGGCCAGCGGAAAGTACTGCAGGGCCGGCGAAATCTTTTTCAGCCCGTGCAGGAAGCCCCGGATATGGCGCGCGGTGCCGGCTTGCCCGGTATAGAGCCCGTTGGTGTCAATCGCGACGCGCATAAGACGAACGCGACTCGGCACGAATCTCCGTGGCGTCTGGCCGAGGCGACCAACGGGAGGCAGTGAGCATAACCACCCCGAGGCCCAGGGCTCCGAGAGAGGCCAGGGCTAAGCCCCAATACAAGTAACGAGGCCGGTAAGTGAGCGTCAATGTCCTGGCGTTGGCCGGGACGTCGATTCGGCTGAAGCAAGGCTCCGCGCGATGCAGTGGCACGGGCTGATGATCAATGTCCGCGCTCCACCCGGGGAAGCGCGTGTCCGTCCACAAGAGTGAGGCGGCAGCGCCTGAGCCCATCTCGACAACGACCTGGTTGAGCGATTTCTGATCCACTTTCAAGGTTCTCTCGTTGGCCGTCTCCCACTGGAATCGGACGGGGTGAATGGCCTCGATTGCCTCCAGATTGTTGGTTGTGTAAACATAGTCCGCAACTTTCGAACGCCATTGAGGATCCTTGGCCAAGGAGAGAGTTTGAATGCTTGAGGGGACCAGGGCGGAATAGCCATGCACCGTCTGGACTCGATACAAATGCTGCAGAGCGTCAGGAAATAGAAAATCATTATGAGCAGTGGCCGTCTCCAATAAACGAAGACGGCTCTCGCCCAGCGCGCGCATGGCGGTCTGCTGGTCTGGGCCCCCGTTGCGCAGGCGATGCCACGAAGCCACAGGTTCCCTCGGAACAAACCGCGCACAAAAGAGGACGGCAGGAATCAAGTTCAGCGCTAACAACGCTGGCACTGTTGCCGGATGAAGACGCCACGATGGACGCAGGAAAAAACCCGCCACGCCAAGAAGGCTCAGGAAAGCGATGGCTGTCTCAGGATTCTGGAACGAGATTTCACTGGGGAGATTGTCGATCTGAAACGCGCGGTAGGTCGGCGGCATCTTGAAGATGGCGCCGGGAGCATTGGCGCTTTCCCGGCGGTCCAACATTTGGCGGACTTTTGCGACGACGCGAGGGTAAATCAGAAGTGCGCCGGTGTTGGTGGCGATTGCAATCAAGATTGCGCCGATCGCAATCGTCCAGCCTGCCTTGCGCAGCTTCTCGCGACTTTGCGTCAGCCACTCCAACCCGGCCGCCGCCAGAACAATAGCGCCAAGCACGAACAATCCGGAGCACCGGGTGTAGAACACCGCGATTAAAGGCGATGAAATCACGACTAAAAACAGAACGATCAACGCGAGGGCCGTGCGACGCACCCGAGCGCGCTCTGGATGCAATCGCCGGTTCCAAGCGCCCAGGCTTGCCAAGACCAAACCAGCTGAACCAATGTAAGTGTGAAAGCCTAAGCCGTAGTTCTGTCCAAAGCCGAGCGGTTGAAAAAAGGCACTGCGCAAATCCAGCGTGCGGAAATCTCCAAGCATCCAAGGATAAATTGACGTCAACGACGCAAGACCGGCAAACGCCACACGCGGACTGATCGCAGGTTTGACACCGCGGACACCGTTGAGAAAAAACTCCAACTGATTGAGGAGCACCGGCGCGGCCAAAAGAGCGCCTGTTACTCCCGTGAAGGCAAGGATCACCAAAGTTCGACGCCATTCGGACCAGGACCAACCCGCCGCGCCAACGGCAAACGCCGATGCCATCAAGACGACATAGGCATGGGATTGCAGATTGCCCGAGTAGAAAATGCCCGCCAACGCCATAGAGGCGACCACCCACCACCCTGGACGCCGTGTTTGCAGCGCTCCATCCCAAGCCATCCAGAGGATCGGGTAATAAAGAAACGAGCCGAGCACCCAAGGGAATCCAAAGAAGAAAGTCGCAGATCCAGCGAACTCGTAGGCTAAAGCCAGTCCAAGGCAGGTCCAGCGCGAGAATTGCCAATGGCTCAGTAACATCCACATGGCCAGGCCAGCGGCAAAAAAGTGCGCAATGAGAGTCCAATTGTAAGCGAGCTCGAACGGTAAGAGTGCGTAGGCGATCAACCGAATCGGGTCGGTTCCGTTGATGTGCGCGTCCGCCAAAAGCGGTCTGCCCGCAAAACCGTACGGGTCCCACCAGGGAATGACTCCTTGCCGATAGGATTGGTAAATTCCGTGCTGGAGCGGCAGGTCATAAACCACTTGATCGAATTGCGCGTTTGCTTTGAGGACGCCAGAGTTTGTGGGGTCTACAAAGCGATAGTGCTCGAAACATGCAGGCGCGACATCGATGGGAGCGAGCAAGCTCGCCCCCCAAATCGCTCCGCGGAAAACGAAAGTGGCGAGTAAAACGTTGGCGATGCAAAACCACGCGAGTCCCGGCCTTTTTAGGTTATCGAACATGATACGGTGTTGCCTGGTATGATGCCGGTTGTTCTGCCCGCGCCAGAGTCGATAAAAGCGGCGCCTCCGGCCAGTCCCGGATTAAGTGGCGCCCCCAAGGCCGTCTCACCGTCGCGCCTTGGCGACCACCAGGAGACTCTGTCCCAGGGGCGGGTACATCAAGTTGGACTCAACGGCATGCACGACCGGGAAGATGAACCGATCAAACACGATCACCTTCGATCGGTCGAACCGTCGCGTTTTGAGCAGTTTGAAATTCAACCACCAAAGGAAATAACCAATCAGATTGAAATAGTTGAGGCGAACGATTTCGAAGCCCGCATCTTGAAGTTTCTCGCGCAACGCGGGTTTGGCATAACGGCGAAAGTGTCCGAAGTCGCGGTCGATAGGAGCATAGATTTCCTGGCGAGCGGGGACAAAGAGGCAGAGGTGCCCTTGATCTTTGCGCAAAAGACCGCAGAAGGCCGCCAGTTCGCCGGTGTCATCTTCGATATGTTCCAAAACGTTGACGCAGACGATGGCGTTCCAACGGTCTTCATGGACATCTCGCGCGCTGCCTCCGCGGACGGATGCGGCCGGCAAGATCTGTCGCAGCCGATCGTGATATCGGCGTTCTGGCTCTATGGCCACGACCTCCGAGACGCTCGGCACTTTCAAAAGGACTTCGGTCATGTGCCCAACCCCAGCGCCGACCTCCAAGATCCGGGAGCGGAGGTAGGGCTGAAACTCTCGCACCAGGGCGTTGCGGTAATTCCGGGCATGCTGGAGCGCTTCAAATTCGAAATCTTCCGCCTGGTCGGTTGGATGGACAGTCGAAACGCTCATCGGAAAAGGCCGTAGCGGAGGATACAGCGGAGCGCGCTAAACCCATCACGCCACGTGATCTTTTTACCTTCGTCGTAAGTTCGCCCGTAGTAAGAAATCGGCACTTCGTAAATCCGAACCTTGAGTTTGCTCACTTTTGCCGTAATTTCGGGTTCGAATCCGAAGCGATTCTCTTCAATCTTGATCTGCTGCAGCACTTCGCGGCGGAACACTTTGTAGCACGTCTCCATGTCCGTAAGGTTTAACCCCGTTACCATGTTGGACAGGGTGGTCAGAGCCTTGTTCCCCAGCGAATGCCAATAGTAGAGCACGCGATGCGGACCGTGTCCGAGAAAGCGTGACCCAAAGACCACATCGGCCTGGTCCATCAAAATCGGCTTGAGCAACAGATAATACTCGGCTGGATCATACTCCAAATCCGCATCCTGAATGATCACAATCGGAGCAGTGGCCTGCGCGAAGCCGGTTCGCAGGGCAGCTCCTTTGCCTTGATTCACTTCGTGCCGGAACAAGCGCAGTCGACTGTCCTGGGCGGCCAAACCTTGGAGAACAGACCAGGTGTTATCGGTGGAACGATCGTCGACGACGATCAATTCCTTAACTGGCTTTTGGGACGCGACGAGCTTGATCAGCTTGGCGATCGTCGTGGCTTCGTTGTAAACAGGGACGACGACGCAAAGGCACTCTGGGAGTTCCGAATTGCTGTCGATCCGTGCTAACTTCAACGTATCGATCGATTCCATACGGAGTAGCGTCGCCCGGGCGCACACCTACGTGATGGGAGCGAGCCGAGGGGTAGAGATGAGTGCGGGCGCCAGGTCTGGCTCCTCAACGGGCACCGCGACTCCACCGTTCAGGGTGACACTCAACCCGACGGCACCTGTAAAGTAGGCGAAATCCAAGTCGAACTGTCCGTAGAAAATCAGGTAGAACAGCAAGCGCGCTCCGAAAAGAGCCATCAAGAACGTGTTGATCGTTCTTAAACCTGGATCTCCATACCTCAAATTCCGTGACAATACCCAAAGAGACGAACCACAGAACCAAATAAACGCGGTAAAACCAAAAATGCCGAACGGTATGAGCAATGTCAGAATGCCATTGTGATAATTACCGCTCACCAGGGTGTCTTCGTAGGACGAGTACATGCCGTGGCGCATGGCTTCCTGTGTCAAATAATAGTCGGTGCCACTAAACCCATAGCCCTTGCCCACAATCAGATATTTGGGGATCTCAGGAACGAGGATTTTCCACATGCTCAACCGCCAGTCGAGCGTACCGAGCGCGTCCATACGAGCGGAGGGATCCAGACGATCCAAAGGCAAAAAGCTGAACGCGCGCTGCACAGCCAGCGGCATTCGATCGACAAACGCCACGGTAATCCCGGTCATCAACAGGGTGGCGAAGATTAACACAGGGCCAAGCCGTTTCCGATGGACACGTTCCACCAGGAATTGCGCCACGATCACGAGCGCCAGCAAAATCAGCAGTCCACGATAACCTCCCAGCAAACTTCCACCCACGCAGAAGACCATCATCACCAAGCGCCACGGTGCGCGCAGATCAAAGATCCCTTCGATGCCATGGCGGCCCAGGAGGTAATAGACGCCCCAGCTGCAAGCGAAGGCCAAACCGCTCAAACGCATCAGGGTGTCGGCCGTCACGGCTTGGAGACCGGCGTAATCGCTACGAATCAGGAGGAAGATAAAGTAAAACTGCGGACCGGCCATGTAGACCAGGTCGCTGACCACGGAAGTAGTTCCACCAAGAAAGAACAGCGCGATGTACAGCATCGCCTTTTCCTTTGGCACCGCTTCCGCCGTCAACGCGAAATATCCCAGGAGCGCGGTGAACACCCCTAAATAACGCTTTGCACCCCAGGTTTCGGAACCGAGCACACGACCGCCGATACCACCCGTGATTTGAGCCGTCGCTACCACCACAATTCCGAGCACAATCAAGGGCCAGGTAACGCATGGGACGGACAAAAACTTCCGATTTCGACGCATCGTGCGCTCGATAATGGCAATGCCCAAGCTCAACCCGGCCATGAGCAACCCGAGGGGTGGCTCACCGGGAAGGAAGAAGACGATCAAGGCGGCGTTCCAGGTTAGAGCCAGGAAGAAATGGTGGTGCCGCAAAATAACCGGCAAGGTTAATACCGAAAACGCCATCAGAATGAACGCGAAGCTGTTCATATCCGTCGGCGTGGCCAGCATGAATCCAATCAGCACGGCCAAAGGCAAACAAACAATATAAGCGATTATAGCTCGAGACATACCGGACTATCAGGTGCCCAACAGAGTAGAGTACACTCGGAGGTATTCCGCAACCATTTTCTCAATGCTGAACTTTTTCCGGACATGCTCCCGGCCGCGGATTCCGATCCCTTCACGTAAGGTGCGATCGCTTACGGCTTCGGCTAAACGTCGAGCCGCGCCGGCCCAATCGCCAGCATCAAAGAGCCAGCCACTTTCACCGTCCACCAGGATTTCCTCGGGCCCGCCCGTCCTTGACGCCAAAACGGGGACTCCCAAACCCGCTGCTTCACAAATAACAAGTCCAAATGGTTCAAATTCGGACGACGGACAGATCATCAGATCCATTCCAGCCAGAAACTCGAGTGGCTTCTCTACCCACCCGCACCAATGGACCTTGGAAGACCACGATTCACTTGCGTAGCGGGCCTGCAATCCACGCTGCAGCTCTGCTCCGGAAGCTTCCAACGCCGCTCCGGCAATAAACACTTCCCAAGGTGACTGGCATTGAACCGCCAATCGTTCCAGAGTTGTGAATAAGCCACGAAGCCCTTTCCGCTCGGAGATGGCCCCTAGGAATGCGATCTTAACGGCTTCCCTCTCTTTGTGTTGGGCTCGCGGGAGATCAGGAAAGGGCAGCCCGTTGTGGGCCACCTCCAGCTTAGGCTGTCGATACCCCGCGGCGACACACGCCGACCGCACTGCCTCAGAAATGCAAACCGTTTTGTCCAAACCCCAATTCGCACATCCGCGCATCAACTTCTGGCGTTTGGGTGAGATGAAGCTCGCGCACGGATGATCGTGCAGCGTCCCCAGGACAGGCCTGCCTGCCACCTTTGCCGTCGCCGCAGCGAGTTCCCAATCTCGCGCCGCCCAGCCGTGGATGACGTCGATGTCGTTCGCCCGGACAGTGTGGCAGCACTGGCGAACCTGGCGGGCGAACTGACCGAGAGAGAATCGTGAGTTCGGCTGGAGCCAGGCGGCTCGCATCCTTCCCGGGAGCACTCTTGCTGCTTTGCTCTGTTGGACCATTGCGACAGTTACCTGACAGTCCGACGAAAGGATTTGATCAAGAAAATAGCCCAGGAGCACTTCCGCTCCGGCGAAATACTCGGCTTCCTGGTGAATGATCAGGACGCGCATCCGTGTCAGTGCGGAGCTAACGATTCGACGTCCGGCCGTTGCTGCGCGCGCGGGTGTTGCGATCGTTTAAGCGGGACATACGGGCAGTTTCCAGCGCTGTAACACATCGGGCGAAGCGACCGCAACAAAGTTGGCGTACTTAAAACACTCGTAGCGACGGCAGTCGTAATGGACACGCTCCAAGCTCGCGGGGCGCAGTTTGTAAAGTTGGTATTGATACGAGTTCAGGAGATCGTTGGCCTCCGCGAGCGTCTCGCCCGCATCCAGCCAAGTGCCGCCATACTCGAACTGAATTAATGAGACCGAACGCTTTTGCAGTGCTCCTTTCATTCCTCGGAGAACGGCCATTTCGAACCCTTCGGTGTCGATCTTTACGAAATCCACGGATGGGATCTTCTCATCGGCGCAAAAGCCATCGAATGTCCGGATAGGCACGTCGATCACGCGCTCGGCCTCCAAGCCGACGGACTTGCGACGTGACGCAAACGAGGACAAAACCGAGTTTTCGCCATAGTCATTGAACTGACAGCTCGCTTCGGTATCACCCATGCCCCGCTGCCAGACGTGCACGCCCGTCTGGCCGGTAAACCGCGCGGCCAGGTTGCGGAAGGTCGTGGGGGAGGGCTCGAACGCGTGCACGGTGCACTTCGCGTTGACTTGTCGAAGCATGGCCGTCCATCGCCCAACATTCGCTCCAATGTCGAAGACCACGTTCACCTGCGGACCCAAATGCTGAATCAACCAAGCTTCGCCGTTGGTCTGCTCATCGCCGTTGTTCCAATTCTCCACCAAGTCCATGTAACGGCTCAGCTTCCGGTGGGCTTTGGCCAGCACCGAATTCAAAGGCGTCCGGGCCAGCCACAGGGCGGCCTTGGTTTGGTAGTCCGTCATTTGCGGTAACGATTTCGCTTCACCGTGGCCAGGAGAGGATCGATCTGCAATCTCAAAGTGGAATGTGTGGGCAAACAGTTCGGTATCAAGGACTCCACAACGTTCTGGCTGGACTGTAGCAACGCTTTTGCCCGAGCCTGAAAAAAACGTGTCACACGATCGTCCTTTTCAGCCACTCAAGCGACGGTATGATTCATCCTGTCATGACCTCGGTGCCGACCTGTCCGGACGCCGCCTTGGTGGAAGCAAGCCTTGCTGGAAACCGAGACGCGTTCGGCCACATCGTATCGCGATATCAATCGCTCATTTGTTCGTTGGCTTACAGTGCCACGGGCAGCCTTACCCAGAGCGAAGATCTGGCGCAGGAAACCTTTCTGGCGGCCTGGAAGTCCTTGGCTGACCTGAGGGAACCAGCCAAACTCCGCGCTTGGCTTTGCGGAATTACCAGAAACCTCATTCACAGCACGTTGCGCGGCCAAGGCCGTGAGCCCAGTCATTGGGCAGAACCGCTCGACCACACCTCGGACAATCAGTCTTCCGAGCCGCTGCCCCTGGAACGCGCCATCAGCCAGGAAGAGACTCAGATTCTTTGGCGGGCTTTGGAAGGAGTCCCGGAGACATACCGGACTCCCCTGGTCCTTTACTATCGGGAGCATCAATCGATCGAGAGTGTGGCGCAGAGCTTGGACTTAACGGAAGAAACCGTTCGCCAGCGTCTCTCGCGCGGAAGGAAATTGCTTCATCAGGAGGTGCGGACGTTCGTGGAATCTGCATTGGAGCGGACCTCGCCAGGCAAGGGATTCACGCTAACGGTCCTGGCCGCGATTCCTGTAACGTCGACGTCTGCCAAAGCCGCGACCGTGGGAGCCGTTGTCAAGGGCGGAACGCTCGCGAAAGTCACCCTGAGCTCCGGTGCACTGGCCAGTGCGGCAGCAATGATGGGCGCAGTGCTCTTTTCCTGGAAAACTGCCGTTGACGACACACGGTCGCCCGCCGAACGACGTTTAATGCAGCGCGTGGGATGGGCGAACACCGGTTTCCTGGTGCTCCTGTTGGGAGTTGGCTGGATTCTCCTGCCACAGTTGGCGGCGCATCCAGTCTTGCTAGGGATCATGCTCGCCAGCTTAATTCTTGCGAGTATCCTGCTTTTCGTCCTCACGTCCACCTACCTGAACCGCCGACGACTGCAAATCGCCTCGGAAGATGGAACCCTCGAATCGGTAAGCCCGGCCACAGCCGCGGCGACGGCGAACCGCAAGGCGTTCAAGCTCATCGTGCCTTCAATGATCCTGGTTGCCTCTGGACTTTGGGCATTGCCTTGGGGCGAGAGCCCGCTTCGAAGCATCGTCTTTGTGGCCGCCGAAATCGCACTCCTGGGGTGGGCTTATCGACGCTTCCAACGTCTCCAGCGAGGTGAAGTGTCCATCCCAAAATCCGACGCGCCGGTTCTACGGTTTTTGCGACACCCCCTCGTGCTGGCGCCAGCCATTCTGTTTGGCAGCGCTCTCCTTGCTGGCCTTTTGCCGTTCTATCTGACTGGTGCCCCACTTGACCTGGCGACGATTCTGCGCGCTCCAGGGCTGCGCCTTTTGGGCTGGAGCTTGTTGGGCGCCCTCTTGGCCTATGCCGTCTTCGCTCTGATTTTCGTATGGAAAGGGAAGCCCTTCCTCTTCGCCGATTCGATCCTGGAGCAAACCTATGCACCATTCTTCGCCCAACGGCCGTTGAGCCCCGAACAGATGGCCCGTTTGAAGGAGTTGCTTCGAGACAAAGCAACCCGCCACGTCCCCAAAGCGATTCGCTTGATCCAGATTAAGATGACTCCAGCCCAACGCGCCAAGTTGATTGCGGAGATCAAATCCGAGGCTGCGCAATGGGACGCCCGCATTCGAGAGTGCCTAGGCGATGAAAACACAGCGGCGCTGTTGCGCTTCGAAACGACCATTCCGGACAGAACTGCGATCCGTGCATTCAGTAAACAAGCCGTGAAAACCGGCCACGCCCTCACTCGCGCGCAGGAGGACCAATTGTTGTCAGCTCTGAGCGACGCCCGCAGCCAATCCCCCTGGTCAACAGGACTCAGCCGGCGCGAACCGCTGCACGGGGATTACGCTGCGCTGCTCTCGCCGGAAATCCTGGAGATCTGGAGCCAGGAAGAAGAGCGGTTTGATCAACAATTCCTGACGATCGCTGCGCAAGTCTTGGATCCTGAGCAGTTGACCCATTTCAAAACGTTCCAAACAAGTCAGCGGCAATCGCAGATCGCGGGCTACAAGCTTGCCGCGAAGATGTTGAGCTAAAAGGCGCTTCTCCACTCCGACCTCCCGATCGATGCGGGGAATGGCTGGTGGTCCTTGTCTGCCTCACATAAGTAACCTAACGTATCGTCATGAAGATCTCCGCGTTCGCGAAGCGATGGCGATTGCCGTGTTCTGCGCTTCTCCTGGCTCTGCTCAGTTGTCCGGCCTCGCAGGCGCAGGAGACCAACGCGCTGGCCCGATTCGAGTTTAGCGAACCGCAAATGGGCGTCCCATTCCGGCTTGTCTTTTATGCCACAAACGCGCAAGCCGCAGCCAAAGCCGCCCATGACGCCTTTGGCCGAGTTTCAGAACTCAACGCGATCATGAGCGATTACGAAACCGATAGTGAGCTTAACGAACTCTCGCGCACGTCCGGTCAAGGGCGACCGGTGCACGTGAGCGGCGATCTTTGGACGGTGCTCGAGCAAGCACAACAATGGGCCGAAAAAAGCGACGGCGCCTTTGACGTCACGGTGGGACCCGTGATCAGCCTATGGCGAAAGGCGCGCCGAGTGCGCGAGATGCCAGATCCTAAACTGTTAGCCAGCGCGCTCGAGCGGGTCGGCTACAAGAAGATGCGGCTCAACCCGGCCGATCAAACGGTGGAACTTGCGGTGCCCGGCATGAAATTGGACTTAGGTGGCATTGCCAAGGGGTTTGCACTGGACGAAGAGCTTAAAGTGCTGGCCAAACACGGCATTGACCGAGCCTTGGCGACGGGCGGGGGTGACATGGCGATTGGAGAACCTCCACCTGGGAAAAACGGTTGGCGGATTGAGATTGCGCCGCTCGATATTACCAACGCGCCGCCAAAACGTTTTGTGTCATTGCGCCGGGTGGGGTTGGCCACATCCGGAGATGTGTTTCAACGCTTGGAGATTGGAGGAAAACGCTATTCGCATGTCGTGAATCCACACACTGGGATTGGTCTCACCGATCACAGCCTCGTCACAATTATAGCCACCAATTGCACGACGGCCGATGGGATTTCCAAAATTGTGAGCGTGCTCGGTCCTGCTAAAGGGTTGCAGTTCATTCACCAACTTCCTCACGTCGATGCCCACATCGTGCGCGCTCCAGACGACAAGATCGAAACTCAGGAATCACCCGGCTTCACCCGCTTTTCCGACGAACCCTGAAGGCGCGGGTTAGAAGCTGCATCGATCCTACCGTGTCGCCTCGTTCGGTCCTGGGACTCAGCAATCCCAAAAACGCGACGGGCTCAGCCTTGCGTGCGGCGGAACTGACTGTTCGGAGCTTGTCCGGAAGCGGATAGTCACGGATTCGGACACTGGTATAGCTTATGCAGTGGCTGGCTGACACTGGTTTCCCGATGAATGATCTTAAGTTCGCGTTCCGGCAATTGCTCAAGCACCGCGGTTTCACCGCCATCGCCGTGTTAACGCTTGCGCTTGGGGCTGGCGCCAATTCGGCCATCTTTAGCATCGTCCATGGAGTACTGCTCAAACCGTTGCCTTATCCCCACCCCGAGCAGTTGGTTACTCTCTGGGAACGTTCGCCCGAGCGCGGAATTGAGCAGGAGCGAGTGACGGGACCGAACTATCTCGATTGGCGCGCACAGAACACCGTTTTCTCCGAGATGGCGGTCAGTCCCGGATGGGATCGGAGCGATTTCAAACTCGTCTTCCCAGAGCGCACCGTGGGCGTCCGCGGCACCTACGTTTCCTCGAGTTTTTTCACGACCTTGGGAGGGGGACCGCTCTTGGGGCGCACTTTTCTCGATGAGGAAGATCAACGGCAAGGCAGTCGCGCGGCGATCCTGAGCTATACTCTCTGGCGCGAGTATTTCAGCGGCGACACCAACATCCTCGGTCGAACACTCTCGGTGGATAATTTCGGACGGCGGGATTACACCATCGTCGGTGTGATGCCTCCAAATTACGGAACGCCCCTGCGATGCGAGGTATGGCTTCCGCTCGGCTGGATGGGCGTGAATCTCACGGAGCGCCGGTCCGCTCATTGGCATCATGTTATCGCTCGCCTCAAACCGGGTATGACATTGGCTCAAGCCCGGGCCCAAATGAATGCGATTCAAGCGAGCGTGAAACGAGCCCATCCTGGTGAAACGATCGGGTCGCAAGTCTCGATTGAGCCGTTGCTCCAGCAGGCGGTCGGGCGCGATTTCAAGAAGGCACTCTTGATCTTGTGGGGCGTTGTGACTGGGGTCTTACTTATTGCCTGTGCGAATGTGGCCAACCTCCTGTTGGCGCGCGCGGCGTCGAGACAGAAAGAGGTGGCCGTGCGATTGGCCCTGGGAGCCGGGCGTTGGAGAATCGTTCGGCAGTTGCTGATCGAGAGCGTGCTCCTGTCCGTCCTGGGAGCGGGTGCGGGGTTGATCCTGAGCGATTGGGCCATCAAGCTCTTCGTCGCGGCCAGTCCCAGCAACGTCCCGCGATTGGCAGACGTCGGACTTGATCTTCCCGTGTTGCTCTTCACCTTTGGATCCGCATTGTTGACCGGCATCATTTTCGGCCTGGCCCCTGCCTGGCAAAGCTCCAAAACCAATCTCGCGGAGGCGTTCAAAGATGGCCGCGGAGCTTCCCAGGGATTTTCCTGTCAATTCACGCACAGCGCCCTCGTCGTCGCCGAGGTGGCGATGGCGATTGTCTTGCTCGTCGGCGCGGGTTTGATGCTGCAAAGCTTTCGGAAGTTGTTGGCTGCGGACCGCGGGTTTCGGGCGGAGCAACTCGTCACGGCGGAATTGGATTTCTCCGTCGCTGGGTTCACCACTTGGGTCGTCCCAACTCCTACCCGGCCGCAAGTGCCTCTCGCGGAATTGCTGGAGCGCGTGCGCCGCATTCCTGGCGTGGAATCCGCCGGATCCGCCCTGCGACTCTTGCGACCTGACAATCATCCACCGAACCAGTTCCTAACCATTTACGGCCGGCCCGCCGCGGCGGAGACGGAACGACCCAGGGTGGAGGCCAACGCCATTACGCCTGGTTACCTGCGTTCGTTGGGCGTCCCGATCCTGCGCGGACGCGACTTCGCCGAAGCCGATACGTTGCTCGGGCCAGGTGTCGTACTCGTGAATGATAGCTTCGTGCGGCGCTTTTTTCCGGATGAGAATCCATTGGGCAAATACCTCACATTGGCAAATAACCCTGGACCGCTCGGGTCGAAGGACCGTTTTGGCGTGCCGAGTTGGTATGAGATTGTCGGGGTCGTGGGCGATGTGAAATCCTTCGGCATCCCCCCGGAAGCGACGCCTGAAGTTTCTTTTTCCTATTGGCAATGGCCAATGCAAACTCCGACCCTCGTGGCACGCGTCATGGGCGACCCTGCAAGCGTGGCGCAAGCCATCGTTCGCGAGACCCGGGCGGTTGCTCCGACCTTGCCCATGCCCAAGATCCGGATGATGGCGGATCGGTTGAATGAGAGTGTCGCGCAGCCGCGCTTTGAGTCCCAGTTGTTGATCCTCTTCGGCGGACTGGCGTTGTTCCTGGCGGCGTGCGGGATCTACGGAGTTCTGGCGTATTCCGTGACCCAGCGACGCCGAGAAATCGGTATCCGGCTGGCCGTGGGCGCGCAGAAAGGCGACATTGTGGGGTTGGTACTGCGGCGTGGTTTAAAGCTGGCCGCGCTTGGAATCTTGCTAGGTTTGGGGGCATCCCTTGCGCTGACTCAAGTCCTGCGCAACCTGCTGTATGGCATTGCCCCCAACGATCCAGGGACGTTCATTCTGGGATCCCTGATCGTTCTCGCGGTCGCGTGGCTCGCTTGCTGGCTGCCCGGCCGCCGCGCCGCCAGGGTGGATCCTATGGAAGCACTCCGCACCGATTAAAGCGGCCAAACGTTCCGTCCGCTCTCATTGAGCGACCATGGCGTTCACGGGTGGCCGCGACCGTTGCTGATCGGTTCACCAATCGAACCCGGCGGGAACGCCGGCACCATGGGATCAATCGGTTTGATAGTGCCGTCCGGGTTAAATTCCATTCGAGCCAGACAGGTCTCGCGTTGGTAACCGTTGCCGTTGGGGATGGCATGGCGATGATAAGCGACATACCAACGATCCGTGCCAGGGACCTGAACGACACTGTGGTGGCCCGTCCCTTTGGCCGGTCCATGCTGCCGCAAGACGATGAAGTCGGCCGGAGAGGTCACGGGACCGTAGACGGAATCGGCGATACCGTAGCCGACGCGGTAGTCATCGCTGCGGGCATCATCGATGGACCACATGAAATAGTATTTATTCTGCCTTTTAAACACGACAATCCCTTCGCGGAATTCTTTTAGACGGATGGTGGTGGGGCCGCCGTCAAAGGTGATCATGTCCGGCTTAAGTTTGAACACGGTGGGAATGCCATTGCCCAAGAAAAGATACCCCTGGCCGTCGTCATCGATCAGCGGGTAGGGATCGATCGGGTAGGTGCGGACTTGCTCGCTTTTCTGCACCATGGGACGTCCCAAGGCATCGATAAATGGCCCGGTCGGCTTATCTGCCGTCGCAACGCCAATCTTCTCGTCGGCGCAGAAATAGAAATAATACTTGCCGCCCCGTTCAATGCAGTCGGGGGCCCAGGCTTTGATCTTGGCCCATTTCAATTCCGTGGTGACATCGAGGATCATGCCTTCTTTTTTCCAGTCGACCAGATTCTTGGACGAATAGACCGAGAAATCCGTCGTCAACCAGTTTGGTTTGTCGGACGTGGGATACAGGTAATACGTGTCGCCAAAGACCCGAATTGCCGGGTCTGCGGTGAATCCGTCGAGGATCGGCTTGGGTGGCGGTCCGCTGGGATCGATCGCGGAGGCTCGCGCAACTGTCAGCAGCAGTCCGAGAACACAGATCAAGTTTCGGGTGATGTTCATAGCTTGAGCGAATTAGCGCGGTGGCAAGTCCAGGCGGACGATCTCGCCTGGCATGCTCATCGGTCGAAGCTGCCGGTCGCAAGCGCGGTTGTCCATCCACAACCATCGGCCAACTGTGCGTCGGGCGTATCTTGACAGTACCCCCAGGATCGCGGGATTTATCCTAATGCCATTCGGTAATTGCCTCCTGGCGCCCCGGATGGGGCAACTCGAGAATAGCTCGGCGTTTTAACGCCGAGGTTGAATGGGCGCGATTCCAAGTCCCGACGGGACGGCCGAGGACGT
>JBGAIN010000320.1:0-3977 GCA_044225505.1 Limisphaerales bacterium | reverse complement strand
CTTCAGTTTTACTCGGAAGAAGAGCGTGGCTATTTGCCGTTTCGCTATCCGCTGGAGGTGGCTGACCTTCCCGCGGGAGAGCACGTGCTAACGGTAAATGTGGTTACTTTTGGCGATCAGGTAGGAATCGGTAGTCGAAAGTTCAAGGTTGTGAAGTAGGCCGCGATGGTGACTCGGTTCTGGGTCTTCTCGGCCGCCAGCCTTTCCATCGGGTCCCTGTTGCTGTATTTTTTCGGTATCGCCAGCTTCGCGCGGTTGGCTACGATCCTGTTGGTGGGCGAAGTCGTGGCGCTCGCGATGTTAGCCCGGCGTTCTGAATGGCGGAAACTGGTCGTCTCTGGAATTTGGGCGGGTCTCCTGGCGACCCTGTTCTACGATTTGGTCCGCGTTCCCATCGTTCATTCCGGCGTGCCGGTCTTCAAGGCAATTTCCTATTTCGGAACTACGCTGCTTGGTGTGGAACGCCCGACTGCAGCGAGCGAGGCGCTCGGCTGGGTTTACCACCTTTCGAACGGCGTGAGCTTTGCGCTAATGTACGCAGCTCTGATGCCGAAGCCGGGGCCCATCACTGGTGTCCTGTGGGGCCTGTTGCTAGAAGCCATGATGCTGCTGACGCCGTATGCGGAGGTATTTGGCTACCAACGTGACGCGCGATTCCTCGCGATCACGATTGGATCGCACGCGGTCTACGGGCTGGTGTTGTGGTTGGGGCTGAAGTATTGGGACAGAATCAAGAATCCTGTTCCTGCTTTCGCGGCAGCCGCCATTGGCGTTCCGCTGGCGTTGGCCGCGATGTCGTGGGATTTTAGCAGCCGGTACGCGCAGAAGGTCCCGGCATCACCTCCTCCCTACGTCGGGCGGGAGCTCTACACAACCTGGAACGTCCCTGAGCCGGACCGCATCCTGGTAATCTGGGCAACCCAGCGTTTCGCCGAGCCTAACGCGCTTTTTCATTTCATCGAGCCCTTTGAGAAACTACGCTTCGGCCGGCCCTTTGATGTCCCGGAAGCGGACATCCGGCGACATGGCTTGCAGTCGGCTACGCAGTACCTTATTGACTCCCGCAAGCTGAACAAGGACTCGCGCCTAGAGAAGCTGGAGAGGCTGGCAAGAATGACGAACTTCACGGAGGTCTCGCCGTGGATGCTCGCGTCGGACGCCGAGGCGGGCCGTTTGGCGGAAAAGGTGAGAGGGCTGGCCGAGACTCACTGTGGGAAGTCGCTGACGGCGACATGCTTGCCTGCGCTGCGCGCGGCGATTGACAAATGGTACGACGGAGGACTGGAGTGAGATCCGCGTTGCGACTTAAAGCGCTTCTGCCGATAGCGGCGATGAGTGCTGGATTCGCCCTGGCGCAGGACATTCAGGGCACGATGGTGTTCGGCGCCAATGTTTCCGGCGATTGGGACTTGTATCTCTATCGCGCCGGACGGTCGCCGGAGCAATTGACCAAGAGTGCAATCGATGAACGCGCGCCTGCCCTATCGCCGGATGGAAAGAAGCTGGCTTACGTAACCAGTGACGGCGCACTTTGGCTGATGGAGCTATCGTCGAAGGCGACTCGCAAGCTGGGTGCCAAATTCTCAAACGGTCACTACGGCTATCCATCCTGGATGCCGGAGGGCAAAGGGCTGGTCTACACCGTTTATACGTTCACTCCCCCGCGCGAAGACGGTGACATCCACACGCATTCTTTCGAGGACGGCAAGTACAGCCTGCTCGTCAATCAGACGGGCTCGCAGGATTACCCTGCGGTTTCGCCGGACGGTTCTCAACTGGCATACATGTCGAGCCTAGCGACCCTGCTGCCTGGGTTCGGCGCGACGATGACTCAGCAACTTTGGGTCGTGTCCCTCCAAACGGGGAAGCCGCGGCAACTATTCCACGGAAGCGCGCAGGATACGCGTCCGGCTTGGTCGCCGGATGGGAAGCAACTCGCGTTTTCTTCGGACCGGTCGGGAACCGTGGATATTTGGGTTGCGGACGCCGACGGAAAGGCCGCACCGGTGCAGATCACGTCCGGGCCTGGCGGTAAGACGAGTCCCGTTTGGTCGCCGGACGGCAAGGAAATCGCCTATGTCTCGAATGCGAGCGGGAAAAGCGAACTGACGGTCTCCAACGTGGCCACGAAGGTGGCGCGCAAGATTCAACCTTTCGGCGCAAAACAGGTAGAGATTCGTTCGCCGACCTGGCGCTAGCCCCGGTTTGGCGGATAAGCAGGAGGATTTCTATGCGGTGCAACATCGCAGGCCTCATCCTGGTGACGGTCGGGGGCCCGTTCCCTTGCCTCGGCGCGGGACGAGTTGAGATCTTTGGCTATGTGAGAGACTCGGCCCAACTGCCCGTTCCTCAAGCAACGGTGGTTGCGATGGAGAAGAGCAGCAAGTCTCGCTTCCAGCTTCGTTCGGCGGCGAACGGCCGATACCACCTCCTGTGGCTCCCGGTGGGCGAGTATCGATTGACCGTAACCAAAACGGGGTTCGAACCGGTCATCCGGGACGGAATTCGGGTGGAAGAGCGCGTGCCCCTTGACGTTGAACTGATGGTGGCTGCGGTCCGCCAAACCGTGGAGACGAAAGCGAGTGCCGCCGTACTGAAGGCGGACTCGGGGACCGTGACTCATGGCCTTAGCGGGTCGATGGCCGAACGCATCCCGCTCGATGGACGCAATTTCGTCCCCTTGCTGGCGCTCACACCCGGGGTCAGCCTAGCGCCCGGTTCAACTCTGCCGCGTGTCAATGGCGGGCGGCCAAGGGTGAACGAGTACCAATATGACGGTGCTTCCGTCATGCAGCCTGATCCGGTTCAGGTGGCTTACTTCCCGGTCATCGATGCGATTGAGGAACTGACGGTCAAGACGAACAGCTTCTCAGCGGAGTATGGCAAATCGAACGGCGGCGTTATCCAGGTCAACATGAAGTCCGGTACGAATGCCGTTCACGGATCGCTGTTCGAGTTCTTCCGGCATGACAGGCTCAACGCGCGGAACTACTTTGCCGCCGGTGCGGAGATACCCCGCTATCGGCGAAACCAATTTGGCTACACCCTTGGTGGGCCCATCCGCAAGAACAGGACGTACTTCTTCACCGACTATCAGGGAAGCCGATGGGGCCTTGGGCGCGTGCGCATCAGCACCGTGCCCACCGCGCTGCAACGCGCGGGTGTTTTCACAGAGGCGGTAAGCGGCCGGCCAGTGGCGATCTACGATCCTGCCACGACACGCATCGACAGTGGTCGGACGGTCCGGGATCTGTTTCCCGGGGCCACGATACCGGTTGCTCGCTGGGATGCTGCCGCCAGGATGCTCGTGGCCGCCTATCCAACCGCCAACCTGAATGGGACCGCGAACAACTACCGACTGACCGCCACTGAGTCGCAGATTCAGGATCAGGGCGACATCCGAATCGACCACCAGATCACGAGCGGACAGCGTATTTTCGGTCGTCTGAGCATGGTCCGCGACGATATGCTGCCCGTGTATCCGCTTGGAACTGCGGGTGGGAACGTCGCTGACGGTGCGGTGGGCGATACCAACCTGCGTTCCTCGGGGATTGTCGTTAGCCATTCTTGGACTCTGTCGCCAAACTCGATCAATGAAGTCCGCGTGGGCTACAGTGGCCGCGACTTGCGTCGGACTGCGTTGCGCGGTTCCGGGACAGACCAAGCGGGCGTTGGCCCCTTCCGCAACACGGTGCCCACCTACCTGATTCAGGGATTCCAACAGCTAGGGCCGACTCGTGCCGCGAACGTCGAGCAAGCGACATCTCTCACTCAGATCGTGGAGACATTCACGCGTCTACAATCGGGGCGGCGGCTCGCACTGGGTGTCGATATTCGGTCGCAGCGAATGAACCTCTATCAGCCCCCGCAGCCCACCGGGGCATACCAGTTCACCTCACTGTTCACTGGGCTGCCGGGCTCTTCCACATCGGGAAACGGCCTGGCTTCGTTCCTTTTGGGGCAGGTCGAATCCCGAT
>JBGAIN010000086.1:0-33519 GCA_044225505.1 Limisphaerales bacterium | reverse complement strand
GGATTATATGCTCGGCAAAGGAACCCATGATCCGAGTTTGAATCCAAACGCCTATCCCATGACGGACATCGAGACATTTCCGAGTTCCGTCAAGGTCCGGATTTGTGGCGATTCAGCAGGACAGTTCGATCTAGCGGACGATCCGGCAGATCATCGGGGCATCCTTTCATGGCATTATCAAAAGCGAGACAAACACCTACGTGAGGCCGGATCGTACGGTGCCCTTGTTCGAGCGGTTTGTTCAGAAGCGGCTCTGCGCCAGGCATCGACCTCGAAGGAGTTCGTGATTCGTCTCGAAGTGGATGCGAGTCTGCCTGGCGGATTGGCAATATACGGAGAGAAGTTCGGCCGCTTTCCTATGGATCCCACACTGATATTAACGTTAAAGCCTTAGCTGGCCCCAATTCGCCGGGCTCGCGCCCGCGGATTTCCATCCCCCGACGTGCCGCATCTGTCGGCCGCTTGCATTTAAAACTAAGCCATTGACATGGCTGGTTCAGGCGAGCGATGCTGGCGGCTGTGGACGGTTGGTGCGTGCCAGCTCCACCACGGAAGACAGAGTTAACGAAACTTTCAGAGGCGAGCGGATGGCGGTCTGCCGATTGGATTTCAACAGCTAGGATCATTGGAGATCCGGCGGAAAGCTGGAGGGCCTGCGATTATTACTCGTCATCAGGAGCAGGTTGGCCCATTGGAGAGACCCCAACAAAAGTCGGTGAAGTGCTTTAGTTGTTTGGATGTTCAACGTTGCTTTCAATTCCGGGCGCGCAGCCGGAAGGCCGTTTTCTTTACGGTCGTGCTGCTATGCGTGCTAGCGGCCTTCGTTCCCTGCTGCAGAGCTGGTGCTAGGGTCACGCTCGAATGGGACCCAAGCCCTGACCTAAATATCACCGGTTATAACCTCTACCTGGGCGAAGTCGAAATTCAGCCAATCCGCCTCGAATTTGGTCGAACAACGACAGCAACGGTGGGAGGGCTCGTTCCTGGCAGCCGTTACTTCTTTTTCGTGACTGCTGTCGACACGTCTGGGAGTGAAAGCACGGCCACAGGAATGCTAAATTACACAGTGCCGACCGACCTCACGAACAACGCGGTGTCAGCAACGATTCCATCACTTACGAAGGATCTAGTTGATCAGACGGAATTGGAGGGGAGCTCGGTTAAATTGAACGTAGAGGCGGAGAGTTTAACACCGATGAGCTATCAGTGGCTGCGGAATGGCACGCTCCTATCCGAGGAGCACTCCGCGAGCCTAGCCATTTCGAATGCGAGCGTCGCCGATTCTGGGGTTTATCTAGCTGTGATTCAGAATGCCGATGGGGCCACGTTCAGCCGATCGGCGGCGCTGCTGATCACACCGCGCAAACCAAGTGCTGGAGATCTAACCATCAGCTCTCTCCCTCGGAGCACGGTAGCGTGGAATCGGCCTCTGACTCTCGAGTTTGCCGTGAGTGGCACAGATACTCCGCCTCCATTACTTCAATTCGTGGCGGAGTCGTCGGATGAGAGGCTTTTGAAGGTCTCCGTTGGAGAGCATCCGTTGGATGTTGGCACCTTCGTGCTGAGCGCGGAAGCGGTCTACGGTCAGACAGGAAACGCCACGGCAACGATTCGCGTGACTGACGCCAACGGCCAGATCGCGAGTCGTTCGGTCGAAATTGGAATTCAGGATCCATGGCTTTCCTTTGATGCACCAGAAGTGTTGCTCACCAAGGTCGGCGTGGAAATCCCCGTTCAGACCGTGCGAGTTTTCACGGCAGACCCGACGGCGGCGAACAGAGTCGTACTGATGGCCAGATCGCTCAATCCAGAGCTGGTCACGACAGAATCGATATTCGTTGGTGGCATCGGAGCTACCCGTCAGTTCGCTGTCTATCCGATCCCTGGGCGACAAGGCGAAGCGACTTTGAGACTGACGGCGGTTCTTGATGACGTTCAGTTCACTCAGGATATCATTGTCCGAATTGTGTCGGAGGACACCCCACCTACGATGCAGGGGGTTCCAACTCAGTTGGACGTTTTGCCCACCGAATCGCGCAGTTGGACTTTTCAGGCGCAAGATGCGGAGGACGATTCCCTTCAAATAAACATTCTGGTGGATCCTCCCGAGTTCAGATCGCTCGTTACGGTAGAAGGCACCGCTTTGACTCGCACCGTCACGATCACTCCTGGTAACTCGGACGGAGCGAGCTTCGAATTGACCGTCGTGGTTCAGGACAGCGCTGGATTAATCGCCGTCTCGCGTTGCTCGGTCCGGATTGTCAAACCTGAACTTCGAATCCAAAGGATTCTCGACGAATTGGTGATTCAATGGTCGCCGCTTAATGGGGTCACGATCGAAACTGCGGCCGATCCGCGAGGCATCTGGAAACCTTTGACAGAGCTCAGCGCCATTGTCGATCAAGCTGCTGGCCAAGTCCGATTCGGCCGAGCGGAAACTTCCTCCGCTCAGTTCTTCCGTTTCACCATCACTCGAAGCGACTCCAGTTCGCAATGATTCGCCAGATCAGCGGCAAGACGGCACCTTTGAAAGTGTGATGCCCGATCGATGGGTTGGACGTTCACGAATGAGGCCGGAGAAGTGGACGGAACCCGTCGCGCCCGTTATTCTCAGTTCAATGAGCTACTTGCTTGGACTTGACCTTGGTGGATCCAGCATTAAGGCAGTTGCTTTATCGATCGGAGGTGAGATTCAAAAGCGTCAAACAGCCGAGTTTTCGGTGAAACAGGAGATGGAGTGGGCCGCAAGAATTCGCGAACTCGTCCGCGAATTCCACGTCGAGTTCGCGTCTCCACCCGCGGCCATTGGAATCTCCGCACCAGGCTTGGCCGCTCACGATCGCCGGTCCATTGCATTTATGCCGGGGCGTCTGCCGGGGCTTGAGGGCCTAGACTGGACGACCTTTTTCGGAGTGCCAACGTTGGTCCCAGTTTTAAATGACGCTCACGCGGCCCTGGTCGGTGAGACAAGCGTTGGAGCTGCCGCCGGCATGAGGAATGTGATCATGGTGACTTTGGGGACAGGCGTTGGAGGAGCGGCAATGGTCGATGGTCGACTGCTTCGTGGTGCGATCGGCCGCGCGGGTCACATCGGACATATCTGCCTGGATCCAGATGGTCCACCGGGAATCACAAGGGTTCCTGGGAGTTTGGAATACATGATTGGGAACTACTCGTTGCGGGAGCGATCCGCCGGGCGTTTTGAATCGACGCATCGACTCATTGATGCCCACTTGCGCGGAGATGCCGAGGCCACCCGTGTTTGGCTGAAGTCGGTGCAAGGTCTGGCCTGTGGACTCACCTCATTGATTAATGTCCTGGACCCAGAAGTGATTGTGATTGGCGGAGGTATTGCTCGCGCCGGGGCGGCCCTGTTTGATCCTCTCGCCGAATGGCTAGACCAAGTTGAATGGCGGCCTGGCGGCCGTCGCGTCGAAATTCGTCCGGCCGAGCTGGGTGACTTCGCCGGTGCTGTCGGATCGGCCTGGACAGCGCAGCAATTGGTGCTGGATTGAATCGAAGCCGTGCTGAGGTAGCCTAGCTTTTTCTTTCGAGGAGGAACTTCGCTAGCATTTCCAGCGAAGTTGCTTTGCGCTTAAAAGGGCGCAAAGCCGCGAACGCCCGCCCGGTCAGTTGACGAGCAATGGCACGGGAACGTTCTAACCCAACGATGGCCGGGTAGGTGGCTTTCTGCGCGGCGGCGTCTTTACCAGCAGTCTTGCCGAGTTGCTCGCTGCTTTGCGTGACGTCCAGAATGTCGTCGATGACCTGAAACGCCAGTCCCACATGATATCCGAACTCGGTCAAGGCTTTCAGCTGCATAGGCGTGCAGTTGGCGCTCATGCCACCCAGTCGAACGGCACAACACAATAGCGCGGAAGTCTTTCGTTCGTGAATGAACCGAAGTTCTCTGGCGGAAATGCGTTTCCCTTCATTTTCGAGGTCGGCGACCTGTCCGGCGATCAGCTGCAACGAGCCTGACGCTCGAGTCAATTCCAGGATAAGAGTTCGGTGCGAGTAACGGGGCGTCGATTCGGCCGAAGCAGCGATTTCGAACGCCTGTGTTAGTAGTGCATCTCCGGCCAAAATTGCAATACCTTCCCCGAAGACCTTATGACTCGTCAGCTTCCCGCGACGATAATCGTCATTGTCCATGGCTGGCAGATCGTCATGGATCAGCGAATAGGTATGAATGCATTCTACCGCGCAAGCGAACGGCATGGCGGCTTGGAGTCTTCCGCCACACGCTTCCGCGGCCGCCAGACAGAGTGCTGGCCGCATGCGCTTGCCCCCGGCAAATAGGCTATAGCGCATGGCTTTATGAATCGTCTGCGGTTTCGTTGATGCCTTTGGGAGAGACCGATCCAGGGCTTCGTTGACAGCCTCGGATTGGCTATGCAGGTAATCCTGTAGCTCCGATAGCTTCCGTTGAGATGCTTCTGCTCGAGCGTCAGTCACTGACATGACAGGCGTTGTAGGCAAACCACGCGCCGCAATCAAGTGCGGACTGCCACAACCCTATCAACGGCCCCACCTCAACGTTATGGTCGCCTTTCCCGTCCGCTACAGCAGTTGCTCCGCGAAAACCCGGCGTTCAGTAAACCAGGATATCCTCGACTATTCGACATCAATGATTAGATTCGAGTTTCATGAACGCTCATCGAAAGTTCATGTCGCGCCGTCATTTCCTACAAAGCACAACTCTGGCCGCCAGCATGCCGCTGGTTGGAGGGCTCTGGAGTGGCCGCCTACGCGCCGCCGCGCCAAGTAACCGGGTCCGAGTCGGCCTTATCGGCTGTGGCGGAATGGGCAAAGGCGACTTGGCCACATTTTTCCTGAATGAGGAAGTGGACTGTCCCGTGGTTTGCGATATCGATGACGGGCATCTGAAAGAGGCGGCTCAACTCGTCGAAAATAAACGGGGCCGGCAGCCAGATACCGTAAAAGATTTTCGCCGTGTGCTGGATCGCAGCGATGTCGATGTCCTCTTGGTCGCAACTCCAGACCATTGGCATGCGCTCCCAACCGTTCTTGGATGCCAGGCGGGTAAGGACGTCTACGTTGAGAAACCTCTCGCGACAACGATTCCGGAAGGGCGTGCCATGCTCAACGCGGCCCAAGCCCACCAGCGGATTGTCCAAATGGGTGCGCAACGTCGTAGCAGTCCCACCTATGCCGAAGCGATTGATTTTGTGAAATCGGGGCAACTTGGCAAAGTCGGTCTCGTCCGCGCTTGGGCTTACCTGGATTGGATTCAGCCGGTAGGAAATCCAGGGGATACCTCCCCTCCAGCGGGGGTTGATTACGAAATGTGGCTTGGACCCGCGCGACAGCGAGCGTTTAACCCAAACCGGTTCCACTTTAACTTCCGGTGGTTCTGGGACTATGCAGGCGGCTTGATGACCGATTGGGGGGTACACCTTCTCCAAGTGCTATTGTGGGGGATGGGCTCTGAACCGCCCCAAGCGGTCATGTCAAGCGGTGGTAAATATGTGCTCCAAGACAATACAGAAACGCCGGATACACAGATCACCGTCTATGAATTTCCTTCATACACCATGGTATGGGAACACAAAGTCGGTGTCGGCCAGGGCCTCTACAACCGTGCTTGGGGAATGGCTTTCGTAGGGACTGAGGGTACTCTTGTCATCAACGATGAAGGCGCTCAGATCCTGGTCGAACATCGAAAAGCCTCTCTCGAGCCCAAAAAGATGCCTGCCGGAGTCGACCCCCGCCCTGCTCACGTTCGCAACTTTCTCGACTGCGTTAAATCGCGCCAGCAACCTGTCGAGAACTTGACCGTCGGTCACCACATTTCCACCGTTGCACATCTGGGCAATTTGGCGCTTCGCACCGGACGCAAGCTCGTTTGGGATCACGAGAACGAGCGCATCAAAGACGACGTGGAGGCGAATCGTCTCCTGGCGCCTCGCTATCGGGCTCCGTGGAGTTTGCCATTCTTGAAATCGGCGTAACCGCTGCGAGAACGTTAATGGACCGGGTCAGAAGTGCGAGCAGATCGCGATCCGAGCCGCTTGCCGCTTGCGCGATGTTGCCTCAGCAGCTGATACTATTCGTTGCCCTATAAGCGTATCCATTAGGAACTCGACTCCCAAAAGCCGCCGTTGAATGGAAGCGTCGTTTTCCACGTCTGAGCCAATAACAACAATGACTCTCATGAAAACACTGTCTGTGCTTCTCGTTCTCGGCTCTCTCCTCCCGCTAACCGGCTGCATCAACTTAAGCTTCGGCTCCCACAAGCCAGCACCCCCACCTGCTCCACCGATCGTCCTCCCTGCCGGTCCACTCACTCCGGCAGACGCAGCGACGATTGCCGAGATCGATGCGGCATCCACACTCAACTTTGACTCTGGGCGGAAAGAGACCCTAGTCCAAGTAGCACAGCGAACCGGGATCAGCCCAGTCGTTCAGGTGCACCTGGTCAATGTCGGTTATCGGTGCTTGTCCTTCGATGCTTCCAAAGTTGAACTGTTGCAGACCTTAATTGCCAATCCTGGTTTTAGTGACCCCGCCCGACACGCTATTGTAGCGCAACTCAATCGGCTTTCGTTCGACTCCCACAAGCAGACCATCCTTCGCCAACTGAACGAGCGAGTTAAAACGTCTTAACCGGAGCAGCGCGATTGTGCGCCAAAGGCCTCCGAACGATCGCTCGATTCACGGCCGTTCGCCGTCACGGGGCAGGCGATACGACGAGTTGGTAGAACTTCACGCTCGATACGGGTTGGGAATCATCGTCAACGCTCACCAACGTTGTGGCGAGGCGGGACGGAATATCCGCGAGTTTGACCCACTCGCCTGCAGTTAGATCTGTGCGGTAAAACACTCTGTAATCGCGCCCCGCCGTGGCCTTGAACTGGAGGGTCACCTTATCCGGAGCGATGTTCGCTACTTGCAGCTGCACTGAACTCTCACGATCGGTTGGATCGGTTCCGGCAATATACTCCTCGCGGTTGGTCAACCCGTCGTCGTCTGGGTCAGCGCCCGGCGCCGAATGAGGATCGGAAGGCCCGTCGAAATAGCGTGACTGCCAGTCGTCCGGAAGACCGTCTCCATTGGCGTCCGTCAACACGTTGGAGCGAGCCGGAGTCGCGACTGGAAAGCGAACGATGTTCGTTGAGCCGTCGGGAAACCTCCCCTCCGAGACGTTATGTTGCTGAGATCCGAACGTGACCGCTGTGATTAAAGTGCCTTCGGATGAGTAAACTCCGATCGACTCGCCGCCTTTGTTCAGTTTGAACGGCACGTGCCGCGGACCGGCGCTCGGATTGTTGTCCGCAACAAACTGGATAAAGCCGGCAGCTCCAGATCCAATAAACGATAGCGGGGGAATGAGACTTCCAGTCGGCTTGGTTAAATCACCCGTCAAATAGAGCCCTCCCAACGCAAGCGGACGAGCTCCAAAATTCAGCAATTCGAACCAATCACTTCCCGAATCTGGGTCAGCCATCCACTCATTGATCGCCAGGCTGTCGAGAGAGCCTAGCGCCACGACAATGTTAGTCGTACCGGGTGTTGGCTGAGTCAAATTCCAAGTTTCGGCGCCGTCGGGAGAGCGGCCAACAGAGAATTCTGGGGTCTGCAGACCGTAAGTGACGCTGTCGATTAAACCGACGTTATTACTGCGCGCTTCATAGAGAAAAAGCGCGCCACCAGCGGCGTTCAACGCGAATCCGGTGTTGTTATCGCTCGCTGGAGCGCTCCCATCGCAGGCAATCCATTGATACCCGCCTGCGGCAATCATTGCGCCTGACGAAAAGGACCACTTCCGCGGAGAGGTCGGATCATCACTCAAGCTTACATCCCGCAACGCCACGGCATTGGTAGAAGGATTGAACAGTTCAAGCCAATCTGTGGTGCCGTCAGTTAAATTGGCCAGTGCCGCTTTGCCAGCCGACACTTCGTTTAAAACTATAGGAATTCCAGGGATAATACTCGTCACGACGTTGGTGCTCGTCTGAACGGCGCTCAGCTCTAACCCGAACGCCAAATCTGAACTATTGCTGTTGGCCTGATGTACTTCCACGGCAATCACATTGTCGCCCGGAAAAGGGGATCCTTGGAGAGTAAGAATCTCGGCGACACCCTCGTTCGGTTGGTTCGAGGCGGTGGTAGAATAGGTAACGGTGTTTGGCATACGCAACGCACCGACTCGCACGCCATTCAAGTAAATCACCGCGCCATCATCAACGAAGTTAGTCGCCACCAGCGTGATGGCTGAAGCGCTCCCGTCCCAGTTAAAATGAGTTCGCAAGTAAAACGTGATGTGTCCGCTGACTTGGTCCGGCGCAGGAATGAACGTTGCAAAGGGATAAGGATATTCCAACGGTGTCGATTCGTGTCCGAAAAGCCCGACTCCCACCGACCACAGCGAATCGTCGTAGGTTGGCTGAGTCCACGCCGTGCCAAGGTCCGCTCCGGAATTATCGAATCTCCATTGGTTTGTGATCGCAACCAGCGGCTGAGTCGTCGTTACGAGATTCGTGACGTTGACGGTCCCGCCCGCGGGATTGGGATTAGGACCACCCGGGGTTACGAATCTCAGGAGTGCGATCGAATCCGCTCCGCTCGGCGTCCGTCCTTCCGCCACATCCGCGCGCTGCGGACCATAGCTGACAATGTCCAAGGGGCGGAGCGCCGGATCCGAAAGTGCCAAGACGCCGCCGTTGGGACTGAGTTTAAAATTCAGATGATCAGAGCCATTATCCGGCTCGGCGTCCGCATGGAGCACAACGTAATTCCCCGGAGCAATAAAACTGAGTTTAGCGAACTCAAAAAGTCCGAAAGCCCCCTCGGCGTTCGAAAGATGTAGTCCGCCCAAAGCGACAGGCGAACTCCCTCGATTGTAGAGCTCCAGGAAATCAGAAGGGTACACGAATATCGCGTCCGTTAACCATTCGTTGATTCGGACATCCGACGGAGGCCCGAGCATTGCTGGAATATTGGCCTTTCCTAAAGTCGGCGAGCAAAGCGTCCACTCGCCATCGGATCCGCGTCCTATCGTTAAATCGCTGATCTGGAGTCCAAAGTGCACCTCATCGAGTAACTGTCCTCCGTCCGACACGGCTTGATGCAGGTAGACGCTGTCGCCGTTGGCGTTCAGACCGAATCCTAAATGGACGCCAGGTTGGGGCTGGCTCGACGCGGCATCGGCGAAAACGATTAAATAGTCTCCAGGGCCAAGTTTGGGAGTCTCCGTTGGGAACACGAACTTGTACGGCGCCAGGGCGTCGTCCGAGAGGCCAGTTCCCGCTAGGGAGACGTCGTTCGTGCCGAAATTGTGGAGCTCAATAACATCCGGGGTCGTGATTCCGTTGGAGAGTGTTCCCGAATTCAGAGCTAAGACTTCGTTGATGCGAATTGTGGGCAGGGTTGAAGGATGGAAGGCCGGATCAACCGTCCAAGTTTTTGAACTTGATAGGAGCAGATCGGCGCCAAGCTCGGACGAATCTTGATAGAACCCGGAATCGAGCTTACCGGACACGTCAACGCGATGTGGCCCCTTTGCCAGTCCGTGTAGTTCTATGGGTAATACGGTGGGGATTTCAGTGCTCCACGCCCCTCCATCCAATCTCCACCGATAGTGGGTATACCCTGCCCCCTGGGGCCACCCTGTTGCTGGAATGCCACCGCCCGAACGAGTCACTCCGACCGATAGGGTAGCGTCTGAAAGCGGCGTGATCTCCGGGGGCTCACCCGAAATCGTGGCTCCATCAGGCACAACCCCGCCTTGATCATTCCCGTTCGGCCCAGTGCCTCGGCCCGGCGAACCGGGCAACAGACCAAACCATTGTCGGAGAATCTGAGCATCGGTCCAATTGGTAAACTGAGTCTCGGCCAACGTTGGGATGTGACGTAGCAATGGATTGGCGACCAGGTTCCCTCCTCCAGGTCCAGACCAAGGTTCTGAGAGAAGGTTATTGGAAAGAGTCACCGAAGTCTGTGCCGGATCGTAATTGCGAACCAATTGCTCGGCATCCACGATAATGTTACCCTCCAGGTACATTCCCGCGCCAAAAGTGGTCGGTGGACCCGGATCGACATCTCGCATGTTGATCACGCCGGATTCGCTATCGGTGCCGCCTGTCCGAGTGGTCCGAACGATCGTGTTGTTCAGGAGGACGTAGAAATTCCCTTGCTTCGCCGTGGCGGCCTGGTCGCAGTCGTAGAATAAATTTCTGACTAACGTCAATTCGGATGTCCGCCCTCCCGAATCCCCACCGGAAACCGCGCTGGAGCTATCAGGAGCCCCGTTCTTATGAATGTGGAGGAAGATATTTCCTTCGATCCAAGCGTCCGTGCCGTCCAGATCGAGGAGGTCATCGCCACCACCGACAAAGACATTGTCAAAAAACTGAACAATTGGTTCGTTGAGCTCGCGATTACCGCCCGTGAAATCGACGACATCGTTATAGCCGGAGGTCGATCCAAAGAAACACTCCCGAATGACACCACGGCCGCCGGACCTAACGCCCCCCGTGCCGTGCACGGGTTCAAAGGCGGCTGTCGTCGACGGGAAGTAACAGCGGCTAATTAGGAACGAGCTGCGATCCAAGGAAAGATACGGCTTGCTCGTGGTGCCAAATGACGTCTGCGTCAACGTCAGGGCGCCATCACTAACGACAATAGCCGTTGTTCCATTGCCATCGATGTGGGCGTAGGAAATCCTCGATTCCTGTGAGCCTGCCGAGCCGTTGATTCTAAGGTTCCCCCAAGCGGCAGCTCCAGGAACCGCTGCAAACCGAATCGGAGCTGTCGCCGTCCCTTCCGCTAGAATCCGACCGCCCGGCGCGACCACCAAACTCACCTCTGGCCCGAGGTAAACGGAGGTCCCTGCCGCCACCGTCAATGTGATATTCGACGCCACGGTCAGGTTTGAGGTCAGTTGATAAGGGCCGCCCGCGGGCGTCCAAGTAGTGTTTTCAAGGAGGAGTCCGCCGACCATCTCCACGTTTCCGTCGTCAAACCATACTTCGAAGACCGTGACGTCGAAAGGATGATCTGCTTCGTCCAAGGCCTGGATCAGTAATCGGTTGAGACCGGGTTGGAGCAAAACGGCATCCGCAGTCCATTCAGCTCGCCAGGCGACCCATGTGGCCGGCGAACCATTGATCAGGACTCGTCGCGTTCGAACCGCGTCTGCTCTCCCGACAAGCGGAACAGACCCCACCGACGTCCGAGGCCATCCGTCTTGAATGGGCAGACTGTTCGAAACACTCAGAGTATTTGGAATTTGTGAGAGGACGTTTCGGACATGAGCTGCATTAAAAGTCTTCAAATTGGAGCTGACGGTCGTTGGCACGTAATCTCCCAGGACTTGATCGATCACGGGATTCAGCTCGGCTGGAGAGAAAGCCGTCTCCCCCAGATTCCGAAGCCAAGCGAAGTAAACTGGAGCGAACGCCGGTGTCCTCATAAATCGCTCCATCACTGGCAACGCGGTCATGCGAAAAAGGCTGTGCGTCGGAGGGATACTCGTGAGGCCTCTTCCCATAACGCTATCGAGATCATACGGCAACAGTTGAAACTGTTGATCGAGAGCTCCCCGGTACAGGGCGTAATCGTCGCCCGCTCCCGACGCTATGGAGGTTTCGGTATTATCAAGGAGGGTGTTCACTGCGAAAAATTTCATCCACTGCGCAACATTCACCCGGTCCCGCACATCGGAGACATAGTTCTCCGCCGAATAGCCATTCGTACTGTTCAGAACGGCGATCAGATCCAGCAACGGTGGACCTCCATCGATGTGGAAGTTGTTTTGTTGAAAATATGCGTTGGTATAAACCGCCGTTTTAAAATCAGGGCCACGCCACGCCAAGTCGGCCACGGAATTTCGCGAAGGGTCACAACTGGCTTGATCGCGGATGCCGCGGTAGGAAATTCCATATGGATCCAACGGGAAGGCACGTGCAATAAAATCACCATTGTACTGTTCATTGGCCGCATAGGAACCGAAGGAGTTATTATCTGGCAATCCGCTTAGACTCATCAAATTCGTACTATTCACTCGCACCTGCACCGCCTGAGACTCGGCCATCGGGATTCCAAGACGTCGAAAGATCGCACTCGCGAGGACCTGCGAATAGGCATACTGCGAGTTTAAGTTGATTCCGGTGACCCGCTTCCAGGAACGATCGCCGGGAATGTTGATGTGGTAGTTGTTCGGATTGGAAGCTCGGGATCCATGGCCCCGGTTTCTAACCCCGACATTATAACGCACCTGGGTATTAGCGCCCACACTTCCGCCAGACTGTGTCGAAACCCAAGTTGCATTCATCTGAGCGTCGCTGTCCATGGCCGCATCCGAGTTCGCCCCTCCGCAGCCCCGGGCAAGCCGGTAAAGCTCCAGTCTTTCGATTTCCGTCATGATAATCCGATAGAGGGGTTGAGCCCCGGCATAAACGCCATCGTCCACCTGATAGAGAAGGTTTGCCGTGCGCGGCGATGAGGACGACGGAGTGAACACGGGGTAGGTTCTTGTTCGACCGGCCGCGTCGGACGCCTGGATGTAAAACTCAACCACGGTTCCAGCAGACTGTGGAGGCAAGACCGCCCCGTAAATGCCATCGCCCGCCAGTCCGTCGCCATGCAATCCGTCATCTTCCATGGGGACGTCGGCAAACGGGGGAGGCGTCAACGTGCTCGCATCCCGAAAGAACAACCTCGCCTTGACTCCATTCATTGCCTCGCTCACGACACGCCCGGAGATCGCCACAGGATCCGTCGAGCGCGGCACCGCAGGCGTATGGGCCACGTTCAAGATCAGAGGGGGTACGTTGGATTGTGCGATTGAATTGGGCTGGCCTGGTGTTCCACCAGGGTTAATGCTCGATCCCCAATTCTGGGCCGCTGTGTTGGGTAATCTCGGGTTTATCAGCTCCAGAGACCGGCCTCGCCCATCGTGCCCGGCAACCCATTCCCAACCCAAATGACCGTAGGAAGCGAAGCCTTCAAGCGTCAGAACGCGCTCGGCCCAGTCGCCGTCGGTCGAATAGTTCACTTCGTTCACCACGTTCCCCGTCGCGTCGCGAAGCTGCAGATGAGAACGAATCGCGCCGTCCCAGCCCGCGACGACATTCGTCACTCCCGGATGCTTGAGGTGGAAGAGCTCTAAATCCGCGGCAACGACCAATTGTCCACCCCCGGCTAGGACCGTTCCGGCCGGGAACCGATAGTTCATTCCATCCGTTAGCTGCCAACCAGACAAGTCGACCGAAGCGCTCCCAAGGCTCGTGAGTTCAACGAAGTTTTCTCGAAGGTCTCCCGACTCGGGGTGATACATCACTTCGCTGAGAAGTACGGGCGGGATGGCGCCGACCGCGACGCCTTGCGCCAGATGAAAAAAACCGGCGCAAAGTAAGGCCCAAAGAGTAATTCGACGCGACGCCATGTGTTGAGACGTAAAAATAGAGCTAATTGAGCAAGAACGAAGCCAATACCATGGCCTTTTCGACTCCAGCAACTTGGCCACGTCAATTGGGATATGGCGCGGTCGTCAACCAGGAGAGTCACTCCGGCCCCAGTCTAGACCGGGAACGACCTCAACCGCCATTGGACGAGCTAGCGGGTGCTTTGCGCACGCAGCGGAACCCATAAATATCGTAACCAAAACAAACGTCCGCATAGCCAGGATTCTCATTGTAGCGATACCCTGACCGACAATTCTCCGCTCCAGCCCTCCATGCGCCTCCGCGAACCACCTTGGTTTCGCCCTCTGCCGGCCCCTTCGGATCAGGCCCCGACGATTGCGGGTAATAATCGACCTTGTAAAAGTCGTTGCACCATTGCCATAGATTCCCCGACATGTCGTAAAGTCCCCAAGGGTTAGGCTTCTTCAACCCGACCGGTTGAGGGTGCCCTCCGGAATTTTTGTCGAACCAAGCGTACTCACCGAGCTTTGCCGAGTTATCCCCAAAAAAGTAAGGCGTGCGAGTGCCGGCGCGACACGCGTACTCCCATTCTGCTTCCGTGGGCAGGCGATATCCCGAGGCCTCGAAGTTGCACTTCCACGTCTGCAGGTCGTAACAGGGTACCAAGCCTTCCTTCTCCGAGCGTTTGTTACAGAACTTGACGGCGTCCGACCAGCGGACTTGCTCGACCGGGTTCTTACTTCCTTTCCAGCGCGACGGATTCTCACCCATTAACTGCTCATATAATTCCTGTGTGACTAAGTACCGGTCGATCAGAAATGCGCTCATGACGACGTCATGGGGGCTAGCGTCGGATTCCTCGGAGTCACCCATCGTGAAACGACCGGCAGGAATCAGGACGAGGAGCTCGTTCGCGAAAGGTGTTTTAGCGAGCGGGGCAGTCGTCTCCGCCTTAACGATTGGCAGTGTTTCGACCGCCGCGTTCCCTGCACTCGAGGGCCCAGGTGCGGCCGGTTTTTCCCCGCAACTAACGAGCATGGCGGTGATTCCGCAGATTAGCGATACGGACCCAAGATTCAGTTTCATTACAGATGAGGAGTTCAATAGAGCCCTCAATAGTTTGCCCAGATTTCGTAGCCATCTGGATTGCGCAAACATCGGCGGCAACGCTCGCCGATTTCTCGCGCGAACCCGGCCGTTTTAGCGTCCGACACTCCCAGATAGCCCGCGGTCTGTGCGAGTTTCCGAGTCAAGGTATGACACTGTGCCACAATGTAATCCTGAGCGCCTCCCATCGCGCGCCAAGCTTTCAAGAGCTCCATGTAATCTTTGACGTTATTCGGCGCTTTCTTTTCCGCCAGTGCCAGAGTCTGCCGGGTTAAATCCTGGGCGTGCGCATGCGATTTCATATTCTCCTTTTGCACCTCGTATTCCTGCAGGATCTGGTCTGGAATTTGAACAACCTCGTCGAGAAATGGTTTGAGTTCAGGGCTTGCACTTGCTGCCTGGCGCAGGAACGCCCGCATTTGCTCGGCGAATTTCTTGTATTCATCGATCCGGGCCACATGCTGCTCAACGAAGAAATTCATATCATCGAGCGCGTCCTTGATTTCGGCCTTCCGCTGCACTTCTTCGCCACTCTCAAAGATCGCTTGGATGAACTCCGTGCAACCGCAAGTGCACGCTCGGCGGACACCGGAACCACCGCGCCGATGATGGGTCCTCAACTTCCTTCCGTTGGTATCAAGGAGTGCCTCTGCCTCGGTGCGGCCAAGTGTGGATCGAACTACGTCGACCGGGGTGGTGACGTCGTCCGGTGTGCTTGAGCCTTCCAGAAAGTAAATGAGGGACTCACCTTTCGGCGGGACTTTCTTGCTCAACCGATAAAACGCAGCGTCCCCATCAAACCAGACGGGATAGGAATAGGATCCAGGCACGCCTCTCCATATCTGTGCCTTACTCTCTTTGAACGCAAAGGTGGTTCTAACGTTTTCTTCCCAAAGTTGAGTTTTCCACCGGGCCGGGAAGGGTCTTTTCCACGTAGCCTTGAAGTCTTTCTCCAACTGCGTAGCGGATAGTTTCTCGAGATGCCAGATCCCCGGAGCGGTCAGTGGAGCGAGGAAAAAGCTTTGGCCATCCGACTCAAACTCAATCAGATCCGTGCGACGCTTCTCACCGACGGCCCCTTGCGATACCAATCGAACCTGCTGTTTACCTTTTGGCCAAGTCATCACCCATTGGAGATTTTCACCTCGCACCAGACTGAGCAGGGTTTGTTCGACGGGCAGGTGTAGGACACTTTGCTTGGCATACGCGTCACTCCCGAATATCAGATCATCACCCACATAATAAGGGGCGACGGCAAATTCCACAGGGCTAAACACTTGCATTCCTTTGGCTCCGCTCAACGGTTTGATCTGAACTATCTCGGATCGACCAAAGCAGAATTGCACGGTGGTTTCTTCCAACTTCCCGGCCGTGAAGACGACGTCCAAAACGACCTCATCCCCGGCGTGGCGGACCAGGTTACATTGCTTGATCCGACTGGGCGCCGCCGAACCGTTCAGAGGTGCCAACTCCAAGATCTCGTCGCCAAGTCGAGCGTCTGACGGCTGGGATCCCGTGGTTGTCGCCGCGGCCTTCCGCAACACGGTGACCCTTCCAGCCGCCGACCTGAACAACGCGGTGAGGTGGCGGTTCTCCACGACGGCGTCACCTTGAAACGAATAGTCACGACCGTAATAGCCCGGATCAGAACTCGCTTTCGCTGGGTCTTTTTCGAGCTGGAGCAGATCGCTCGGAACTGCCAGCCAATCGGATGTTTGGCTGGCGGGTTTGGTGGCGCTCAGAGGAACGCCTGTATCCCAAACCACCAAACGCCCGCCGGGCGAGTTGCCCATGACACTGAGGCTAGAAAGCAGAAGCGCGAACAAGGCACAAATTGGACCCATCGTTATCCAGGTCAGCGCACTTCGGACAGCAGATTTCGATGTCATAAAGTGTATTTGTCTAACAGAGCGTGCACTCGTCGAAAACGGCTGCCCCGGTCTAGACTCTATTCGCAGAACAGCACGGGCAGGGATCGTTCGCAACGAGCGTCTGGCACCTTGTGAGCTTGAATCAAGAGTGAGGCACGCGTCAACCGTTCTCCTTCGGCCGCATTGGGAAATGGGCTTGAAGTGAAGCGAGCCTCTTCCCATAATCGCCCGTGAAGGCGATTGATATCATTGTCCGACCCGAAGATTTACGTAACGATCAATGAAAAAAGCACTCGTATGCGGCGCTGGCGGCTTTATCGCAGCACACCTCGTTAAGAAACTCAAACAAGAAGGCTTCTGGGTTCGTGGAGTCGATATCAAGCGTCATGAATTTGCGCCCTCCGCCGCGGACGAGTTCCAGGTGCTCGATCTACGCGAGCCTCAACACTGTCGCCAGGCACTGTCTTTAGCGTCCGGCAAATTCGATCACGTGTATCAACTCGCCGCGGACATGGGGGGCATGGGGTTTATTCATTCCGCAGAGACTGAGATCATGCATAACAGTGTGCTGATCAACGTTCATATGACTCATTTGGCTGCGGAACTCGGAATTCCACGATACTTTTTTTCGTCATCTGTCTGCGTCTACCGGGACATGAAGGTGGGAGAACCGGAAATGACCGAGGCACAGGCCGTCCCGGCCAACCCAGACAACGAATATGGCTGGGAGAAGCTCTACTCGGAGCGTATGGCCCAGGCCTACGAGCGTCGTTACGGCATGCAAGTTCGGATTGCCCGTTTCCAAAATGTCTACGGTCCAGAGGGGACCTGGCGGGGCGGTCGGGAAAAGGCACCTGCTGCCATGTGCCGCAAGGTCGCGGAAATTGAAGATGGAGGAACTATTGAGGTTTGGGGAGATGGAACCGCCGTTCGCTCCTACACTTACGTCGATGATATGGTGAATGGAATCCGGCAATTGATGGAATCGGACCTTCACGGAGCTGTGAATATCGGATGTCCGGAATACGTGACCGTTAACGAATTGGTCGCCACCGTCAGCGAAATTGCGAAGAAAAAGGTCCACATCAAACATATCGATGGTCCGGTGGGCGTTCAGTCTCGGAACTTCAGCAATGAGCGTATTTACTCCATTGGCTGGCGGGCAAAGTTCTCCCTCAAAGATGGAGTCGAGCGGACCTATCCGTGGGTTCTGAGCCAAGTGCAAGCTGCGCGGCGCGCTTCGAGCTCGCCTTGAGGTTCTCTAAAGCCTCCCAGCCGTTGAGGATTCGACCGAAGCTCGGCTTCTGAGCTTCGTTGGCTAAGTCTGGTACGAGCGGAAACAGACCGGTCTGCCAGAAGCACGCCCTGCCCCGCCTTTCTCAGCAGTGGCGCTGCGATTTCTCAGGCCACGCCACCGGGAGTGATTCCCGATTCAGGGCTTGGCCTGATGGTAGCGGACAAGCGCACGCGGTAGGGTTTCGTCGTCTCCGTGCTACCACCTCAACAAACCTTCTCAAAAACTACTCGCGGCTCCACGAATGGCACGATTGGTGCCTTCGAACTTGAACGTTCCGAGGATATGACAACTGTGCATTCCACCAGTACTGAACTTCGCGCGCGCATCGCTCAGTTGCGTCAGGAGATCTCCGACACCACGATCGAATATCAAGCGGCGAAGCGTCGGGGCGACGCCGACCGAGTGATCCAACTCCTGAGGCGTCGAAGCGCGCTGATTCGTCAGCTTTTCCGAGTTCAGAGCGAACTCCTGGCGAGCATTCGAACGCCTGTGGATATCGGGACGGATACGGTCCAACCATCACTTGCCGCGTCGTGAGCGAAACGTCCCGGCCGCCCATCGCGAAACCGCTCGGCGGTCGGGACGTCCCGCGAACCTCCAAATCGTGTCCGGGCGACTGTCCAGAAAAAGTGCATCCTCCATCGGCAAAGTCCCATCTTAAACTGAGCTGAGTCAGCCGACCAATCGCGATGCGTCCGGTTGACCGCTTTAAGTTTCGCCGATCGCAGCGGTTCACTCGGAACAGGGTGAAACCGAGAAGCGCCATTCCGTCAGGGTGCAAAAGAGCTGACATCGTCTAGCACGAGATTCGCTCAAGGTTGCGCGAGGACACGATCCCACTACCCAGGTTAAGCCAGCAGCCTCTCCGCAGCGCCTCTTAGGGCTGCGCATCAGGCTGGAAACTGCGCCTCTCCACCCGTTACCTCAGTCTCTCTGGGAAAAAACCGCTTGCCTGATTCAGGGCCGCGCCCTATATTGCGCGCTCTTTTTGAAGAAAGTCACTGAATATGCGCCGTCCAAAAGGTATTAAGACCCGCAAAGCTGTCGCTAAACGATTTAAGCTGACAGCAACCGGCAAAGTGCTGCGTCCACACGCGGGGAAACGTCATTTGCTCGCAACCAAGAGCCCAAAACGGCGGCGCGCCTTGCGCAGTTCGGTGGTAGCCGATAAGACGGATGCTTATCGAATCACTCAGAACCTGCCGTTCAGCCACTAATTGGTGCGTTAGCGCCCTATTGTTATGCGTGTCACAAATGCCCCCGCTTCCCGGAAGCGCCGAATCCGTACGATTAAAGCCGCCAAAGGCTTTCGGATGCGCCGCTCGAAACTTTATCGCTACGCAGCCGATGCGCTCGATCATGGCCGCCAATACGCCTATCGCGATCGAAAAACAAAGAAGCGCAACTTCCGGGCTCTCTGGCAAGTGCGAATCAACGCCGCGGCTCGTGCTGCTGGCATGACCTATAGCCGTTTGATGGAAGGGTTGAAAGCAGCACAAGTTGTGCTTGATCGCAAGGTGATTGCTGATCTGGCCGCCACGGACGCCGCCGCATTCAGTGAGTTGGTCCGGGTCGCCCAAAATGCTCTAACAGCCAAAGCAGCCAAGGCGTAAGTCGCGCCGAGAAATTTTCGTAACGGGCGTCCCATCCTTGATGGCGCCCGTTTTTTATTGATCGTATGGAATCGCTTCTCGATCAGGTGGAACCGTTGAAGGCGGCGGCATTGGCACAATTCCAGGCAGCAGGAGATCTGGCATCTCTGGATTTGGCGCGCACGACATTCTTGGGAGCCCATGGGAGTTTTACCGCCTTAACCCGGCAATTAGGGACGTTGAGCAAAGAAGCTCGTCCCGCTGCGGGCAAGCTCATCAATCAGATCAAATCTGAACTTGAACGGGCTCTGTCCACTCGCCGCGCTGAATTGGAGCTTCGTGCAGCTCTCCCCAAAGAACCTACCGACTTTACACTTCCAGGCCGACGCCGACGCTTTGGAAAGATCCATCCGTTGACTCAAGTGACCGAAGATATCGTCCGGATTTTCCGGAAGATCGGATTCGTCGTCGCGGACGGCCCCGAGATCGAAGACGATTACCATTGCTTCGACGCCCTGAACACCCCCGCGGATCATCCTGCGCGTGACAGCCAGGATACGTTTTATCTGGGAGACCGGCGCGCTCTCCTCCGAACGCATACCTCGTCGGTGCAGATTCGAGTCATGGAAAAGCAGGCGCCCCCCGTGCGAATCGTGGTGCCCGGTCGGGTTTACCGGCGTGACAATGCTGACACGACCCACAACCCGACCTTTCAACAGATCGAAGGGCTCTACGTCGATAAGCAAGTCACTGTGGGCGACCTGAAAGGAACCATCGAGTTTGTCTTCCGTCAATTGCTTGGAAACGAAGTCAAGATTCGGCTCCGGCCGCATTACTTCTCCTACACCGAACCTAGTTTCGAGGTGGATTTTTCAAGTCCGCTAGTCAAAAAGATGGGGAAAGACTGGTTGGAAATCGCGGGTTGCGGAATGGTCCATCCAAAAGTGTTTGAAACGGTCGGGTATGACCCGGAAATTTGGACGGGATGGGCCTTTGGCTTCGGAATCGAACGGATTGCCATGATCCGATATGGGATTAACGACATCCGACTGTTCTACGAGAACGATCTCCGTTTCCTTCGCCAGTTTTGACGACCGAGCCAAAACTCAGGCTTATATGCATCTAGGCTTAATATTTCTTGGGGCGTTTTTCATGAGTGCGTGGACCTTGCACGCGCAGGCACCCTCGCTCAAGACCGAGAACGTCTTCCTGATCATCAGCGATGGGCTTCGCTGGCAGGAAATCTTCAATGGCGCCGAAGAGCGCCTGATCAACGTAACCAACGGCGGAGTCAAAAACATCGCCGCCCTCCGAACGAATTTTTGGCGGGAGACCCCGGAGTTGCGACGGGCAGCGCTCTTCCCTTTCCTTTGGCGGCAAATCGCGCAGTCCGGGCAAATCTTTGGCAATCCGGCCAAAGGGAGTTTGGCGAAGGTCACAAATACCAGACGTTTCTCCTATCCGGGATACAACGAGATGCTCACGGGCGCTCCTGATGAACGGATCGATAGCAATGACAAGAAGCCTAACGTGAATACGAACGTCTTTGAATGGCTGCAGGACCGTCCTGGTTTTCGTGATCGTGTTGTCGTGTTCGGCACGTGGGATGCCTTCCCTTTTATTTTTAACTGCCAACGCAGCCGGTTGCCTATCTGGCCGACGTGGGGCCTCAAACTGGAGCACAAGTCCATTCGACCATCCCCCATCCTGACGAGTATTCTCGCAGATACTACGCCAGTGTTTGAAGAGATCATTCAAGACTCATTTCTCATTCGCGCCGCCACGGATTACATCGAGAAAGAGAAGCCACGGCTGGTCTTTGTCGGGTTTGGTGAAACAGACGAATGGGCTCATGCTGGACGGTACGACCTTTACTTGGAAGCCGCGCACAACGTCGATCGCTACTTGGAGCGACTCTGGACGCTCGTGCAGCGGATCCCACAGTATCGGGGCAAAACGACTTTCCTTTTTAGCGCGGATCACGGTCGCGGAAACGGCGTCACCACTTGGAAGGACCACGGCGAGAAGATTCCCGAATCCGACGCGATTTGGCTCGCGGCGATTGGCCCGGACACCCGCCCGTTGGGTGAGCGTTCCCAAACCCCGCCGTTGACTCAGAACCAAATCGCCTCCACCATCGCCGCCTTCCTGGGGCAAAGCTTTCATGGAGCGTTTCCCCAGACCGCGTCTCCCATTACTGACTTAGTTGGATCTCAATGAAGATTACGCTCAACTGGCTCAAGCAATACGTCGCGTTTACCGGGACCCCCGAAGAATTGTCCGAACGCCTAACGATGCTCGGGATAGAAGTGGAAGCCGTTAGGAAGCTGGGCGGCGAGTTTGAAGGGGTCGTGGTCTCCCAAATCCTGGCCAGCGAAAAGCATCCAAATGCCGATAAGCTCTCGGTGTGTCGCGTCGCGGACGGCACAGGCGAGCGACAAATCGTTTGCGGCGCCAAGAATTATTCCGTGGGAGATAAGGTGCCGCTAATCTTACCGGGCTCCAGCTTGCCTTCCAAAGAAGGTCAAGCGCCGATAACGATTAAGGCGGGTAAAATCCGAGGTGTCGATTCTCAGGGGATGCTCTGTTCCCCCCAAGAGCTGGGTCTAGCGGAACTTTCCGAAGGATTGTTGATTCTCCCAGCGGACGCCAAAGTCGGCCAACCATTCGCCCAGCATTTAGGGCGGGCGGTCGGAGACGTCCTCTTTGATCTGGAGATCACTCCGAATCGACCGGATCTCAATAGCCTCATAGGGATTGCCCGCGAGATTGGCGCTGTGACAGAAAGGCCCTTGCAGATTCCCAATTTGCCCAACGCCATCGAGAGTTCCGGAGACACGGCTGCCAATTGGGTTGCGGTGAGAATCGAGGATCCGGAGTTATGTCCTCGATATATCGCCCGGGTCGTGCGCGGCGTTAAAATTGGTCCGAGTCCAGATTGGCTGCGGTCAGCTTTGGAATCAGTCGGAGTTCGCAGCATCAACAACGTCGTGGATGTCACCAACTATGTGATGTTGGAGACTGGGCAACCCCTCCACGCTTTTGACTATCACCGGTTACACCCGACCATCGACGGAGACAAGCGCCCTACCATTGTGGTGCGCCGCGCGGCGGACGGCGAGAAATTCACGACGCACGATGGAACTGAGCGTACGTTTTCGTCTCAAATGCTTCTCATTGGCGACGGGTCGCGAGCCGTTGCCTTGGCAGGGATTATGGGCGGACAAAACACCGAGATCTCCGACTCCACGTGTGATGTCCTGCTCGAAAGTGCTTACTTCAAACCTCAAAGCATCCGCGCGACCTCCAAGAAGTTGGAGCTACGGAGTGAATCTTCCTATCGATTCGAGCGCGGGGCAGACCTCGGGATCACTGACTGGGCCAGCCGCCGCGCCTTACAACTCATCCTCGAAACGGCGGGCGGGACTGCAGTCCCCGAAAGCGTGGATGCCTACCCACTTCCGAATGCACGGGCGGAGATTCCTTTACGGCATGCAAAAGTCCACGAATTGCTCGGTATCGAAATTCCCGCCCCAGAGCAGATTCGTTTTCTTCAGAGGCTGGAGCTGCAGTTGGTTGGGGCGGAGCACGGTATTTTCAATACGTTTCGGATCCCTTCATTCCGAGTGGACCTGAAACGAGAGATTGACCTCATCGAAGAGATAGCAAGGCTTTACGGCGTTGAACGAATCCCAGCCACGCCACCGCGTGGCGCCATCGGCACCAACCCATACGATTTGGTTCACGATCAGCTGGCTGAAGTTCGCCGAATTCTTTCGGGATTGGGCTTGTGCGAGGCCCAAGGTCAGACGCTTATCTCCGATCGCGCCGCGACGTGTGGTCGGGCTGTTGGGGAAGGAGAGTTGGTTCCCCTGGCGAACCCGTTGAGCAGCGACATGAACGTTCTCCGTCCGAGTTTAATCCCAGGATTGCTTGAAACGCTGCGTCACAACGCGCACCACAAGAATAATGATCTCGCCGTTTTTGAGATTGGACGGGTTTTTGCATTCCATGACGGAGCCAACCGTGAACAACGCCGCCTTGCTATCGCGTTGACCGGCCGACGCTACCCTTCGTTTTGGTGCGGTGACGACCGCGAGGCAACGATCGATAGCTACGACTTAAAAGGCATCCTCGAGGAGTTCCTGGAGCTTTTTGGTCTGCGTGGTGTGACTTACCAACGCCTGGCAGCTACCTCAACCTTCCACCTCGAAGCCGCGACTCTGGCCCTTGGACACCAGGTTCTGGGCGAACTGGGGCAACTGTCGCCGATCCTGGCTAAAGAGTATGACCTGCGCGATGCAGTCCTGATTGCGGAACTCAACCTGGACCAATTACTGGCACGTCGGAATAGCGCCAAGACGTTCAAACCGCTGCCAGTGTTCCCAGCCATCCAACGCGACATTGCCATGCTCTTACCCGAGGAGACCACGCACGACAGTGTCTTAACGGCCGTTCGCCAGGCGAAGCCGGAGAATCTGGAAACGGTGGAACTGTTCGATGTTTACCGCGGAGAGAATGTTCCAGAGGGACAAAAAAGCGTCGCCTATTCTTTCACCTACCGTCGTCCTGATCGGACTTTGACCGACACGGAGATCAACACCACCCACGAAAAGCTTACCGTGGCACTCCGAGATAAATTGAAAGCAACCCTCCGTGCTTAACTCAATTCTGCTCCAACCTGTCGAGGATGCGCCGTTTACGTCAGGCACGTCCCGATGCACGGAGCAGAGAGGCCGCGGCAGGTTCGCCAAAACGCTAGGCTCGACGATCCGCGACGCTTCGAGCTTGCTCATCCAACTCGGATCGAGCAATCCTCTGGTGGGAGATTCCGGAGCTTGAAATCCCTCGTGCGGTCTCATTTTTGGCGGGCCAATGAACCGTAGCGGTGGAGTTGGCGGGAATAGTCGCCCGGTGGAAGGAATTGACAGACGGCCATGAGCCAGGTGAGTGAGATTCCAAGTCCAGAGACGCTGATCGCGTATCTACGCGCCTTCACGCGCAGTGCGCAGGAGAAAGGCGATCAGCTTTTCCAGCAAAACTGCATCCAGCACTTGCGAGCCCTCGAGCCCGGTTGCGTCTTTGCTGGTGTCGTCCTAAGCCAGCCGCCGAACGAGGTCCGCCTCCAATTCAATTCCGGGAAGCGGCAATGGACCGGGACATGCACCTGTCAGATGCTTTGGGAATGTGCGCATACCGTCGCCGTAGCCAAATCTCTATTGGCCGAGCATAGCCTCGCCAGCGTTCATGACCTGGCGGCGGGGTTGAAAGTCAACCGCGCCCCCGGAGCGCCTCCGTCCGACCTAGCGACCCGACTGGGCGAAACCGTCGGACGAGCCTTGACCGTGGAAGAGATCAGTTACCTGCGAACGATTCACCGCCTTTACCAGCGTTGTGAAAGCAACCGCCTGGAGGGCCTCACCGTGCGCGATTTTTCCGAACTTGGATTTCGTCCGGTGTTGCCGAGCTGGGAGGTTTACCGCCCTTGGCATGACTTTCCGAGCAGTCAACAAAGCTTCTGGCAGTTGATTGCGCATGCGGCCGTAAACACCAAACAGACCATTCCTCCCTTCATGGAGCCCGTTACGGACCTTTCTAACATTCCACGCGTGCTTCAGGAGGAGCGTGACAAAAAGCAGGTGGCAGAATGGCAGCAGCGGCTCGTGGAAAGTGTCGCTACGTCGCTCAAAGTCGCCGCCCCCGCAACACCTCCCATCGTCGACGTCCGTGCGGTGATTGGGGAACTGGCCGCTCGATTAGAGTGGAAACGATCTGGCGAGAGTCAGTTCGAGATTCCTCGACCCCAGGCAATTCGCGATATCCAAGCGAATAGTCCCACTCTCCTGGCGTCGCTTCCAGCAGAGTCGGAGATTCTCTGGCGAGCGTTTCTCGCTCACCTTCATTCCTATTCCTCCGAAGCCGTCCTGGTCTATAAAGACTCATTTCAAATGGCCACTCTGGCCACCCTGCTCTGTCGACGGGAACTAGCCGAGAAAATCATCAGCACAGATGGCCAACCCTTGCGCCATGAGGAAGAGCCTCTGCGTTGGGCCTTGCTGGAGCCCGAGTCGAGCCAGCCCGATTATCGAATTCGACTCGTCGACGGGCAAGGTCGTCCCGCTCCAAGATTTCTCTCTGTCTTCGGACAGAATCCAGTATTTTGCCTGTGCAGTTCTGCCATATACCAAGCGCCGACCATTCCCTCGTTTCTCTCGCGCCATGGAGACACTAGGATTCCCGCTAAAGCGGTGGAGAGCGACGCGGGAATACCATTTCTCCGAAGGCTGGGAATTGAGATCCCTCCGCGGATTGCCTCTCGGGTCCGTTCGATCGGTGTACGCGTCACGCTGCGTTGCTTCTTGGACAAGCTTTACGATACCGAGGGACCCGAAATCTGCATTGTCCATCCCACAGCAGTTTCTGCGGACGGACTCGTCACCTGTGAATGGACAGGACGCAGCTGGCACAAGGAACGACTGGAACTTGCGCGTGCAACGTCTGACGGGGACCTGATATCCGTCTATGACGAGCAGTCCTTAACCCAGGTCAGCGCTGCTTTGGAAGCCCTCGGGGCTCGCCCCGCTATCAATAAGTCCGGCGTTTACCTCCGAGTCACACGCGCTTTTCCGGAAGTGTTTTCGCAATGGATAAGGTCGTTTGGCCCAGACGTGGAGGTGCGCTTGGACGGAGAGCTGAACTCGTTACTGCACGATGCGGTGGCCGGCCGCATTCGCCTCGACGTTTCGGAGGCAGACATAGACTGGTTTGACCTCCGAGTCGTGCTCGACATCGCCGACACTACGCTGACCCCCGAAGAGGTAAAACTTCTCCTCGATGCCAAAGGCGGCTTCGTTCGACTCAAACACCGCGGGTGGACGCGACTGCAGTTTGATCTAACTCCGGAAGACGACGAGCATTTGGCCCGATTAGGACTTACCGCACGCGAACTATCATCCGAACCCCAACGCCTTCACGCCCTCCAACTCTCTGACCCCTCCGCGCGCCGATTTCTTCCTGAACATCAAATCGAACAAATCCAACGTCGCGCAGCGGAAATTCAAATCCGCGTCGCTCCGGACGTGCCGCCTGGGATCCAAGGCGAACTCCGGCCGTATCAAACGCGCGGGTTTCACTTTCTCGCGTATCTCACAGAAAATCGCTTTGGTGGCATTCTGGCCGATGATATGGGACTCGGAAAGACCGTTCAGACCTTGGCATGGTTGGTATGGCTGCACCATCGTTGGCGGCACTCCCAAGAAGCTCCCGTTCCCCCTGCCCTCGTGGTCTGCCCGAAGAGCGTTATGGACAATTGGCAGGCCGAAGCCAAGAAGTTCGCCCCGACATTAAAAGTCCGGGTCTGGGCCGCTGGGGAACTCGCAACTCTTCCTAAAGCCGTTACCGAAGCTCAGCTCCATGTCGTTAACTACAGCCAATTGCGGTCTTTACGCGATGAGCTAGCAGGCGTGAAATGGTTGGTCACAATTCTGGACGAAGGCCAGTACATCAAGAATCCGTCGTCGCAAACCGCGCAAATCGCGCGTACTATCCGAGCGCATCACCGGCTGATTTTATCGGGCACTCCCATTGAGAACCGGCTCTTGGACCTCTGGAGCTTGATGGCTTACGCCATGCCCGGAACCCTGGGCAGCCGAAGTCAGTTCACTCGTCTCTAGGGAGCCAAGGACGACCCATTAGCCCGTCGGCGACTGGCGGCATGGGTTCGGCCCTTTTTGCTGCGCCGGACCAAAGCACAAGTCGCAAAGGACCTCCCCGACCGTATTGAAGAGGACCTTTATTGCGAGATGGAAGGCGAGCAGCGCAATCTTTATCGCGCTGAACTTAAGCGAGCACAACAGGTGCTCCTGGCCATTCAAACGCAGAAGGAGCTGAGCAAGCATCAATTTCATTTTCTGACGTCATTGCTCCGACTCCGCCAGATCTGTTGTCACCCTCGCCTTTTTAACCCTCAAACCTCTGCGACAGGTGCGAAGTTGGAAGCTCTCCTCGAACAATTGGAATCGCTGATCGACGAAGGACATAAAGTGCTGGTCTTTTCACAGTTCGTCGAGTTGCTCAACTTGATAAAACCCGAACTCATGAAACGCGGGTGGCCTGTCTTCTACTTGGCTGGGGACACCGAGGATCGCGGAGCGCTTGTGTCGACGTTCCAACAACACGAGGGCGCCGCGATTTTTCTGATTTCCCTAAAGGCAGGAGGTTTCGGCCTGAATTTGACCGCTGCAAGTTATGTCGTTCTGTTCGATCCTTGGTGGAATCCGGCCGTCGAGAGCCAAGCGATCGACCGCACTCACCGTATCGGTCAAACCAGTAAGGTGATCGCCTATCGACTCTTAATGAAAGATAGTATTGAGGAAAAAATCCGTCAGCTGCAAAAGCAGAAGTCTTCGCTTTCCCAAGAAGTACTCGGCGAGGAACGTTTCGCTCAATCCTTGACGCTCGACGATTTACGTTTCTTGCTGAGCGATCATTGACCGCGAGCGGTTACTGGCCCGCCGAAGCCTTGACCCGAACTTGAATCCGCTCTGGACTCCAGCCAAGTTGAGTCGCCACTCCGCTTGGGTATGACCAGTCGCCAAGCCCAGACTGAGCCAGTTCAATGACGGTGCGTTCACTGACCATCGCCACCGTTTGAGGAATGTCGAGAAATCGCAAAATGTTCAGGTAGTCCGGACCTTGGCGGTGAGATCGCGGTAGGTTCTTCAGAATTAATCTGTCAAGTCCAGGTTCAAAAAGGGCGGCATACAACCCGTTCACCGCGGCGTTGCCCTCCGCCTCGAGCAGAATCGGAAGTCCGCGGCACTGTCTCAACTGACTCGACGATTGCAGCGCACGCCGAATATCCCAGACGCGCATTCCATCCAGCGTCTGTCCCAAGAGCATAAAGCGACGTCGAATTTGGATCTGCTCCTCTGGCCGAGGATTCCACGCGGAGGGCCCAACGCCACGGGGCGCAAATACAACCTCGATTTCCCCCTCCGCAGTTGCGCCCGGCGCTTCAGGTTGGAATCGATCGGACGAACGATCCGAAGACGCTTCTCTGTCGAAAATAGCCGGAAACTCACGACGTCTAGTGTCTACCCAAGACGCCCAATCCCCCTCACCCAACACCTTAAAACGCACCCGAGCAGCCACCCGACGCGGAGTCGTGACGTAAAGTGGCAGCTTGACGTCGTTTTGGCTGACCAAGTCATAGAGCTCCAGGGTCCCGGATTGACTCTCGGCACGCCGCTTTAGGGCGATCTCGGGTGTCGTCGGTTCAGACGGCCAGGCCCGAAAGACCTTTTCCTGAAGCGCCTTCCGCCAGGCGTTCGTTCGTTCGCTCCATTCCCGAGCGTTCGCTGGCAATCCCATGTTGGCAGCCTGCGGCACGAAACTCTCGTGAATCGAGCTGGTGCGCTCGTCCTCGGGTAACCGAGTGAACACTTGCAGTTGCTCGGGCTTCAGCAAAGGCGTTGCAGCCATTTGAATCAGCGGATCGGTTCCCTTCAAAAACCGGTTGAACCACCGAAACACCGGGACTTGCAAGTCTTGCGTATCTCGATGGGGGCCTTCCGTAATTAGGAGACCGAGGTTATTCGTGGCTCCATAGAGACGGTAGATTTCAGCGACCTTAGCATGAAGTCGCACCACGCCATTCAAGGGAAAGATGGAATCCTTATCGCTGTTGGCGATCAGGAGAGGCCTGGGTGCGATCAGGGCTGCCACGGTGGGATAGTCCCATCGATAGGTATTTACCATGAACATGCAGTCGCAATGGCCAGCAACTGTTCCATCGATCACGTGATTCTCTAAATCTGTGATGCCGGCCACCGGAGCCGCGACACGAATTCGGTCATCCAGCGCCGCCACCCACCAACTATACGCTCCCCCGCCCGACCTCCCCGTGACACCGATACGACCTCCATCGACTTCGGGGCGGGACTCTAGGTAATCCAAGGCGCGAATGCAGTTCCATGCCTCGACCCCAGCGGGAGTGTAGCCACGTGCGTTCCACCACCACATTCCCTCCCGGTAGGTCCCGTGATGCAACCCCTTGATCTCGCCCAACTGGATCGTGTCCAGCGTGAGGCACACGTAGCCGTGCCTAGCAAACCATTCTCCGTGATGCTGATAGGCAGTCTTATTTCCCAGCGGCACCCCAGTGACTGGATGAGTGACATTCGCGTGACCACAAACATAGAGAACCGCTGGCACCCGGTTGCTCTGGCCTCGAGGCAAATAGAGGTTGCCGGTGACATACAGGCCAGGCATCGATTGGAAGTGGAGCTTTTCAACGACAAAGTCCTCTCCCTCGACGGTCCCGGTAATGACTGGGCGTAGGTCGGTCTTCACCGGAAGCGGGTCCAAACCCAGCATTTCAAACAACTCCCGCCGAAGCTCAGAACGCTGACGGACCCAATCCTCCAGGGAGTGAATCTCCGTGAGGCAAGCGCTCGCTAGAGACTTGGTCTCATGCCGAAAATACTCTGCCAGGGTCGTGTCGCCCGGGCGGCGCAGTTCGGGATCCGCGGCAATTCCTTTGTCCGGCCAGGCAGCGAAAATCCCAGCAAACAGAAAAACAGTCAGCTCACGGAGGTGCATGGATTCCGATTACGCTTCGGCCTTGGATCATGCGAGCAAAAACGAACCTCACCAGGATGTAACAACCCCAGGTCGCCTTGATCTCACAGACAGGCTGGCTATCCCAGGGCAGAACTGCTAATTCTCCGCCACGTATGAAATGGCGCTTCCTCTTCGTTTTAGCCGCTGTAACGTCCGCCTCCTATTTAATGCGGGCAGACGAACCGGATCTCGTGATGCGCTACGATCAGCCAGCCACGCATTTCACCCAGAGCTTGCCCTTGGGAAATGGGCGACTTGGAGCGATGGTCTTCGGTGGAGTGCTCAGCGAGCGCATTGTTCTGAACGAGATCTCGCTATGGTCCGGAGCGCCTCAGAAGGCCGATCGCCTCAACGCCCACGAACGTTTGCCACGGATTAGAGAGCTCCTCAAGGCGGGCAATAATCGCGAAGCCCAAGACTTGGTGTTAGCCAACTTCACTTGCCAAGGTCCGGGATCCGGGCAAGGAGCTGGCGCCAACGTCCCGTATGGATGTTATCAAGTGTTAGGAAACCTGCGACTGTCATTCGGCGCTGCGGCAAAACCCGCGGGGTCTCAAGATGTGCCCGGAGAGTACCATCGGGAACTAGACCTTGATCAGTCCACCGCCCGGGTCTCTTACGAACTCAATGGAATTCACTATTCTCGTGAAATTCTGGCCAGCGCGCCGGACGAAGTCATCGTCGTTCGCCTCAGCGCCGATCGGCCAGGCTCGATCGATGCCAAAATCGATCTGGATCGACCGGAGCGTTTCCTCACACGACCGTCCGGCACCAACGAACTGCTCATGACAGGCCAGCTCAACAATGGCACCGATGGAAAAGGCATGCGCTACGCCGCACGTGTCCGCGCCCTTCCAACCGGCGGCAGCGTCGTCTCTTCTGAGGACAATGCCCTCGTCGTTCGCAACGCAGACGAAGTCCTTCTCTTCGTTTCCGCCGCGACCGATTACCAAGGATTTGCCGGTAGAAACACACCGGACGCCGAAATGGCATGCCTGGCTGACATGGAAAAAGCCAGCTCGCGACGCTGGACTTCCATCCGCCAACGGCATTTGGACGACTACCAGCGTTTGTTCCGCCGCGTTAAGCTCGTATTGAACACGGAGTCGTCCAGTTCGACGTCCAATGCAACGCTCTCTATTCCACGCCGACTCGTTGCACTAAAAAATGGATCGAGCGACCCAGCCCTGATGGCCCTCTACTTCCAGTACGGCCGCTATTTGCTCATCAGCTCTTCCCGGCCTGGAGGTCTTCCCGCGAACCTCCAAGGACTTTGGGCCGAAGAGATTCAGACCCCGTGGAACGGCGATTACCACTTGGATATCAACGTGCAGATGAACTATTGGCCAGCCGAGGTGTGCAACCTTTCAGAGTTGCACGAGCCCCTCTTCCGACTCATTCAATCGTTGGCCCAACCTGGCGCTGAAACCGCCAAAGCTTATTATAGCGCACCCGGTTGGGTCGCTCATGTCATTACCAATCCCTGGGGATATACATCGCCCGGGGAACATGCTTCCTGGGGAGCCACGGTCAGCGGTTCCGCATGGTTGTGCCAGCATTTGTGGGAGCATTATTTATTCACCGGTGATCGCCAGCACTTAGCTTGGTCGTACCCATTGCTCAAGGGAGCCGCAGAATTCTACCTGGCCTATGTCATTCCCGAACCTAAGCACGGCTGGCTCGTGACCGCCCCATCGAACTCGCCCGAAAACAGCTTTCGCATGACCAACGGGTTTGTGGGACAGGTCTGCATGGGCCCCACCGTGGATCAACAGCTCCTGCGTAACTTGTTCGATAATTGCGCTCAAGCTGCTCGTTCCTTGAGCATCGATGAAGATTTCCAACGACGCCTGAAAGACGCTCGGGATCGCCTCGCCCCGAATCAAATAGGCTCAGCCGGACAACTCCTGGAATGGTTGGAAGAGTATCCCGAACCAGAACCCCACCACCGACACGTGTCGCACCTCTGGGGACTCTATCCAGGGGATGAGATCAGTCTGGACCGTTCTCCAGACCTGGCCAGAGCAGCGCGTGTCTCTTTGGACCGGCGCGGTGACTCGGCAACTGGTTGGTCGTTAGCCTGGAAAATCGCGCTCTGGTCCCGCTTGGGTGACGGCGATCGAGCGTATAAACTTCTCCGGGATCTGCTGCATCCGACCGGGGGGCTCGGGTTCGATTACCAGGGCGGCGGGTCTGGTTCTTACCCCAACCTGTTTTGCGCTCACCCACCATTTCAAATCGACGGGAACTTTGGCGCTTGTGCTGGCATTGCGGAAATGCTTCTGCAAAGCCAGGGCGACCTGATACGCCTTCTGCCCGCTCTACCTAAGGCTTGGTCGTCCGGGGCGGTCTCAGGACTCCGCGCCCGAGGTGGCCTTGAGGTCGATATCGAATGGGCCGCCCAGAGCTTGAAACGTGCGACGATTCGCGCTCAAGCCGATCGTGCGTGCGTACTTCGCGAGTCCCCGACCGCATTCGATGTCAAGGACAGCCAAGGCCAAACCGTTGCGGTGGAACGTCAGTCCGGAACCGTTCGGTTTCAAGCCAAACGCGGCCAGTCTTACCTAATCACCGCAGCGCGCTGAGACCAACCAGACCAGTCGGTGATCGATGGAGAGACTTCCCAAGACCTTACTCTGCGAGGTCGCGATTTGAGTTGCGGGAGCAAGTTGACAGTCGCTCGGAGGGGTAAGACTTGGTCTACATTTCTCGACCAAAACACCCAGAACTCACGTCCCACGTCGTTAATCAACAGCAACGTCGGCAGGCCGCTGGACTCGTCGCAGAGTCGGTCCGAAAAGGAGCCATGCATCCGTTTGGAGCCCTTCAACTGCAACCAAGCGGCTGCCTTTCAATCACTTCCTGTGGTCCGACTAAGATGGGCGTCACTCGTGGCTTGTACAGAATCTTTTTTGGGAAAACGGAACGAGCCGTTCGGGACAATGCCCGCCCCCATTCTCCGTTTTCTTGGGCTTGCATTACTTACCTCCGCCCTGGTTCTGATTTCAAGCCTTTCAAGCTCCAAGATCGAGGATCGTCCATGGTGCATGGTCGCGTCCAACGATCGGTAGAACTAAAGGACGCGCGTTCTGCAATCCTTTGGGGCTTGAGATGGTCGCGCTGTGCTGGCCTACTGGTCTTCGGGATGAAAAATGAGCTGGATATTGTTCGCGACGTCTCGATGCGGCTGGAAAGCGCCGGGATCGACTATATGCTCACGGGATCAATGGCCATGAATTTCTATGCCCAACCGCGAATGACGCGGAACATTGATCTGGTGCTCGCGTTAACTTCGAACGACGCGGCGCGGGTCGTCCACTTGTTCAGCCCGGATTATTATGTTTCGCGGGAAGCCGTGCAGATCTAGATTGAGCACCGGTCCCTCTTCAACCTGATTCACAATGAAAGCGTGATTAAGGTCGATTGCATCGTTCGGAAAGAGACTCCTTATAGGTTAGCTGAGTTCGCACGGCGACAGCAGATTCAGATCGAGGATTTTCAGACCTGGATTGTGAGCAAGGAGGACCTGGTCCTCTCAAAACTCGATTGGGCGAAGGACTCCCGCTCCGCGCTGCATATTGGCGACGTGAAGAACCTGATACGATCGGGCTGCAATCGAGAGTATATTCAGAAATGGA
>JBGAIN010000319.1:0-3990 GCA_044225505.1 Limisphaerales bacterium | reverse complement strand
CAAGGGCCTTTTGACCACCAAGGTCGCTCGCTCCGGGAGTTCGACTTGAAGCAAAGAATGTTCAAGTATCCGTGCAGTTTCCTGATCTATTCAGGAGCTTTTGAAGCGCTACCGAGCCCCGTCAAAGCACGCATCTACCAGCGCCTCTGGGAGATCCTAACGAATTTGGATCGGACCGACGATTTCAATCGGCTGACTCCGGAATCAAAACGGGCGATTCTGGAGATTCTGCTCGAGACCAAGTCTGAGCTACCCCAGTCGTGGAAGTTAGACCGGATCGAAATACCGCCAAACTCAAGCCCGTAAGTGAGGCGTTAGCGACAAGATATCACCGGTTTCGTTTCTTGGGTGGCAACGGTTGGTTCTATCTGCCAGATTGACTGGGCGACAGTCCCCAACCCTGGGTTTCCGTCCCTGTATTCGCCTCTGCCCGGGAGAGCGCTCGACTGACGGTCTGGGAACTCGGTTGGCGCAGCCCGCTGTCTATGGCAGAGTTGGCCCCGTGAGAAGCGCTTTGTCCGGTCTACTGAACCTTTGCCTGGGCTTGTTTTTAATCGACGGGGTGGTTTCGCTGATTGACGACACCCTGCTGTTATTCTTTGGGATCGGCGCACTGAGTCTGGTCCGCGGTTTCTTGGCGCTCCCGATGACAGCGTTGGCAATTGTCATTTATCTGCTAATGGGTGTGACCCCCATGGTGCCCAAGCGCTTGTTCTTGCCCGTGGTCCTTTTTTACCCACTCGGGCTCCTTGCGATGATTCCCTTTGCCATTTACCATCCAGCGGAGATCCAACGATGCGCCTGGGCGCTGTCTCTCCTGCAAGTGTCGACCGGTGTGATGGTCTTACGGGCATTACACGGCCGCTGGCGGCTCCAGTGGCCAAATCTCGACGAACATCGTCTCGGTTTGAAGCGATTTAGCTGGCTCAATCTAATTACCTTTGTCGTTGTCAACTGCGCACTGCTCGTCCCGGGAATAGCGATTTACCTGGCAAAGTGCGGATCACTGGCAGTGGATCGCTACAGTGCTGGGTTTCTCGTTCTGCATGCGGATGGCTTGGCGGTTCAAAGCCGCGCCTACACCAACACCATGCAAAAAACCGTGAGTCTCATCCCGATGATCCACGTTGCCGAGCCTTCGTTTTACCGAACAGTGAATCGGGTTATCGGAAGCAACAGCGTGGTGCTCGCTGAAGGAGTGACTGATGAGAAGAACCTCCTTACGAATAAGCTCAGCTACCATCGCATGGCCTCCTCGTTGGGTCTCGCCGAGCAACAAGAAACTTTCGCTCCCATCGGTGCCAACACACGCCGCGCCGACGTTGACGTTTCGGATTTCTCTCCCAGCACAGTCGATTTTCTAAATTTGCTCACGCGTATTCACACGCGAGGACTAAGTTTGGAGATCATTCAGGATTTGATTGAACGCTCTCAGTCTCCAGCCTTAACATCCCAACTCTGGGAAGACTTGCTGACGCTCCGCAACCGACACCTGCTTCAAAAGATCGGTGACGAACTCAGCCGAGGGGATCAACTGGCGGTCCCGTGGGGAGCCGCCCACATGCCTGGCCTAGCCCAAGGGCTCGAAGAACTCGGCTTTCGGATGGCGCGCAGCGAAGAAGTCCGAGTCCTATATTTTCGCACTCTTTGGACGAAAGGATCCGGGGCTGCGCGGCGCTGAATGCATCGGAATGGAAGAGAGGAAAGCCGGGGCGGATCGTTCGGTTACGGCGCGTGCGTGACGACGGTTTGACCGGCGGCATTGCAGAGTTCAAGCGGCGCATTCGCCGACTGCAAACGTCTCTTCCATCCCCCTTGAACGAAGGCAGGTCCGTTGCCCACCGCCGCGGGAGGATGGCTGCGGAACTTAGCCACATCGCCTGTAATCCAGAGTCTGCGTCCAGCAGGTAGCACCGTGCCTGGGGCCAAGCGATACTCAGTCCGCGTTCGTCAGACAAATCGCCCCCCCTGGCGAGGTCATATCGCTCTCTGCAAATCGCAGCCGGACATCGCGCGCCTGGGCTGGCGGAATGGCATCGCCAAAAAGCTTGGCACGAGAGCTCTTGAATAGGAACTGCCGGCGCCCCGGCAGATATTCGTCGAGAATGCGTTGTACCTCCGCGTTCATGGAAGCCGCCCTGCCCCACGACGGCCAGGCGGCAGTATCGCGGTCTCCATCCGGCTGGCTAAAACCCGGAGGATTCACTTGGTCACGCCAACTCCGCACGCGACGCTCGATCTCCAGCGCGGCCGGTGATGTGCCTGGCGGTTGCAGTATCTCATCCATCACCGTCCGTAACCGGCGCAAGTACATCGCGCGGAAGTCCGGATATTCGAAAAAGAGATTGTAGAGGCGGTTGCGCGGTTTGGTTCGACCGTTCCGGTAGAGATCGAGGGGGTTATCGACGAAAATATTTTCATTGAAATACTGCCCAGTCCAATCGCGGCCCCAACTCAAATCCACATCCCAGGGGAAGAGTGCCCATTCTCCCGTATTCCGGGCATCGCGGTAGAGATAATAATTCTTGTGTCCGTGGTCATCGCTGCTGATCAAAGTCAACGCCACGAAATAACTGATGCATTGAGGAATATCGATGTGCCCATAAGCATAGGCGGCGCGAGCGTCCAGAGGCCGGTTCTCGTCGAGAGCTTCCACAAAATTCGCAAGATCGCGAGAGCCTTCATACTTGCGCGCCTTCTTCTGAGCGCCGTGGACGCCGCTCAGATTGTTATTCATCTTATAGAGCGCTCCCTGAGGATCCCGTTGGACCCGCTCCAGGAATCGCTCGTCTCCATGCTCGACCACTTCCGCAACACTGTAGAATTTTCCGTTCTGCTGAACCCTCACTGGGAATGCAAAATGAGAAACCGACCCTGCGGCAGCGATCATTTGGTAAGCAAGCGTGTTCCGCATTTTAGATTTGTCCGCATAGTTGCTCAGGAGTTTCAAGTGCTTCACGCGGGAGCTATTGGTTTCGTAACGGCAGGCATGGTCCCGCGGAAAGGTGAGATTGAAACTGGGCTTGGGAAAACTCCTCGAGAACTGCCCGTGGGGGCCGAGTGCAACGTTGTCGTAGAGCTCGTCGTTGAAGAATATTGCGGCTAAGGTGCGTCCACGCACGCGTTGGGCATCCTTGGATACAAACATCTGTAGAACCGGCAGCCGTGTCTTCACGGAATCATCCCCAATGACCGTTCCTTCGTAGGCAGAATAGTCTGCCCGATCCGCGAAAAGCGGCCACCGGGTGACACTCCCAGAGCCATCTGTGCCCGTGACATAATAGCGAACCATCTGCCCGGGTTGAGCCACGCGAGCGGGGATCGTGGCTCCGTAGACTCCATCCCCAGCAGCACCGTCCTCGTGCTTTCCATCGTCCTCCATCGGCAACTCCACTTCCGGGCCGTACATAACGCGGTAGCGAAGTCGCATCGTCATGACCGTCGAAACTTGCGATGCTAATCTCGCTGTAATTGCGATCGACTCGTCACGGGCGACGGATCCCGATGGTTGCCGACGGACCCAAGCGATCGCCGGCCCCTTGAAAATAGCGGCGCTGTTTGGCGCACCCGGCGTTGGTTTGACGAGATAAGTGCAGGACGCTCTCAGAACATCCTCGGAGGCTGCGGTTTTTGGAGCCGGGACGGCATCCAATCGAGCGCGGAAAAGCAGGTCACTACTCTGCGCGCTGACGTTCAAGACGTGGACCGCTAGCCAGTTCGTCCCGACGACAAAACCGGCTAGTTGCGGATTCAGCGGGATTGTCTCCAGCTCAGCAGCCCGGGCATTGGCACGGGTCGCGAGGGCCGTAGAATTCCAATCGAGGGAATCGGGTGCGTTTTGGCTTGCCACTTGGACTCCGTTTAGCCAAGCGACAAAACCATCGTCATATTGAACGTGGAGCGCCACGCTCCCAACCGCCAGTGCGTTAGTCAAGACGAACGGAATGCGGAGGTAAAGGCTCGAACCGCGTCCTGCCAAACCGCGACTAA
>JBGAIN010000318.1:0-4214 GCA_044225505.1 Limisphaerales bacterium | reverse complement strand
TACCGGGTCCACAGCCGTGGGGCTCGATTTTCCTCTTTCTCCGGCAGGAGAAATATCTCAGCGCGGCGGAGGTGAAGCTGGTCGGCTAATACGACGCACAAACAACCAGCAGCCCTCGGTTGCGGCTGAGCCGCGCTGAGGATTGGTGCCTCCGTGAGAGCCATCCGTTTTCATCGAACGGGCCAAATCATCGACACCGCGCTGGTGACAGTCGACGTGAAGCTTGAAGCCCCTCGCGAAGGTCGGGTGCATTGCGTCTTTAGGCGTCCTCGTTGCCACGGTGCAGTAAGGGGATGGCGCCTAAGTGCCTGCTGAAATCGGAAAGGACTATCCGTGCCTGCTGCGCGAAAGGAGTCCGATCAGCAATTGCTGATTGGACTGCAACTGTCCCTGTTCCAGCAGGTAACGAGGCATTTTGTGGAATTTCTGCCACCAAACCTACGGGATGCCTTCCCTGACGTTCCTTAGCATCGCGTCTAACGTGCGGGCGATCCTGCGGAATACATTCCGCGCCCCGATCCGGAATACGAAGTCGCGACCGCAGTTGTCAGGCCATAATGAAAAACGGGTCATCGACCGCGATGGGAGAACGGTTCTGGCGAGGTCACCCCTCCCGCCCGATTTACGTTCGATGGACTGCTCGGTTGGCAGTATTGCCAGCAGTAATGTCCCTTCCACGTCGCGGTCGGGGTCGGCATCGGTATCGGTATCGGTGGATAAGGCATATCGTCCGCTCCCTCCCGGCTGGTCTTCAATCAGTCACCTTGATGACCCCAAAGCGACTGGCTACTGCCAGAGTCAACGGGGAGTGACTGGATGACCGAGATAAACAATTTGTCAACCGCAGCCAAATCTGCTAGGCAATCACTTGCGCTACAGAAACGATCCGTTTTCAGGTGTTTGGTATGACGCCCGTGTTTACATTCGGACAGGTGTGATCGGAACTGGGTGAGCCCAGCGGCCCGATCTTCCACAAGCGCGATTATGGCGAATCCAACGAGCGAAACGCTCGCACCCGACCGCGCCAAAATGACACGCCACCGCATGTGTTTCTAATGCCGCTTGAGTTGCAAAAGATGGTTAGTCGTCAGCGGAGTGATCCGATGCTGGTTCAGGGATTGTTCGAGCTTCGTTCAGGCTTCGTTCGACCTTAGCCGTCCTTGCGATAGCCTCGGCTGAACAAAGGCTGAACAAAGGTTGGCGAAGGCAAAAGCAACCCAGGTGTAGACTGGAGAGCACATCGAACTGTGCCAGTCTGGCGCAATTGCCAGAGAATGGATGGGCTGCGAGAAGGCCGATGGAACATATCCGGCGTTTCCACGCCGAGTCCTCGAATCCACGCGCGTCCAGGTCCGGATGGCCGACCCGAATCACCGAAAAGCATTTCGCAATTTGTTACAGAAGTAAGCAGCTCTGTTACAAATCCTTGCGAATGCGGCAGCGTGGCCGTAAGCACGGCCGTGCTTACGGCGGGTCGCATCGGCGCTTGCGCCACAAGGCGTGCATGAGCGACGCCCTAAACCCTGATCTTGATTGTGCTCTTGCTCTTCCGTTCGCCGCGTGTTTCGGCGGGGCGCTTTCCGAAAAAGCCGCGGAGAGCCCTCAGCTTTGCCGACAACTACGCTGTCCCATCGAACGACAATTAAAAATCACGGGATGGTGAATAATAATTGTCGTTGACGGGGCGATCCTGCGGAATAAATTCCGCGCCCCGATCTGGAATACAAAGCGCAGCTGTGTTGTCAGAACAGCCGCAACCGTTCCGCCTCCGCAATCACTCCGCGAGTTCGCCGACCAAGAGAACGGCGCCGGCGTACCAGGCGGTGCCTTCGAAACGTTTGGGATCGTCGATGTGCTCGTTGCGCTGGCTTAAGATCTTCGCTTTGTCCGGTTGGTCTGGATGAATGACCACTTCGATCGTGTGAACGGCGTTGGGAGCGCCTTCGATGAGGTGCAAGGTGGCCAGGCGGTGGTAAGTGCAATAGGCGTCAAAGCGTGGCCGGATCACTGGGGCAGCGTCATCGACCTTAACAATCACCTGTCCGCAATCCGGGCCGAGCAGGTCATAGATGCGCGCGACCGTACCCCGGAACTTGAAGGCGATGCGCTCGCCCGCGCGGGTCGCCTTCCAACACTCTGGCATGCGGCTCTTGAATCGTTTGGCGATCGGATGTTGGTCGGAGTCGAGTCGTTCCCACCCAGCGGAGCGCCGGATGGCGCTGAGCGGAAGCATCTGGGCCGCTTCCCAATTGTCGTCACGCAAGGGCGCAGGGATCAAATGCGCGCCGGCATAACCATTCCCACGCATGGATTGCATGGCGCGGACGATCGATTCGTTATAGATCTTGTGCCCGGTCTCCGGGAACGGATGGACTCCATCGGGCGAAAAAACGATCGTCCCGCCGAGGGCGGCCTTCGCCTCGTCTGTTTTGGGGAGATCACCCTGGAAACGCAGTTTGCCGTTGCGTTCGAGGTGCGCCACTTCCAACCCCATGTTGATGGTCGGGATGCCGTAATGCTGGGCGACCTGCTCCATCGCTGCGATCGAGCGGGGCAGCTTGTCCGCTTTGAGATCGTTGAGCATGTTGCCGGCGACCGTGTAAACGAAACAGATGTCCGTCCGATCGTTGTGTTTCCAGGTTTGGCGCACGATCCCTTCAATCCCGCGATGGATCTGTTCCGGCGCGGCGCCCGAGTCATTGACGGCGAATTCGACAAAGAGCAGGTCCGGGTTTTGGTCGAGGACGTCGTGTTTTAGGCGGAAGACTCCTAAATCCGACCCGGTACCGCCGATGGCGGCGTTGATCTGGCTGATTTTCGCGGACGGAAACTGGTCCTGGAACCAGCGCAAGGATTGGGGGCGCCACCCTTCCTGCGCGGTAATACTGCCCCCGAGATAGGCAATACGAACCGCCTGGCCCGCCTCGAGTTTGGCAAAGGTGTTCGCCAACCCTTTTCGCGGCGCTAACTCGGCGAGCGGTTCTTCCGCCAAAGCAAGAATGTTCGCCAAAGCGAACGCGGCGAGCACGAAGCAGATCCCGCGAGAATTCGAGGCCATGCGTCGAGGGTAGCTCTTGCGTGAGGACGGATCAAAGCCTTAGTGACGGCGTCTGAGTCTCGGACGCAGGTGTCGTTCGCCGGTGGCGGGAAACCTCCATCTAGCGAGGGACGCCCACCCGCGTCATGGCGAAGGCGTCTGCTCACCGGAAAAGCGGTTGAGGGCAACCGCACTCCACGACCTGGCGGAGAAAAGCGGCATCGGTGGGTACGCGGTAACAGGTTGAAAGGCGACGTCCCCTGGCAAATGAAATGGACCAAGCCTGCTGAACCAGGAGCGTATAACAACGAACGGAAGGAGAAGTTCTCTCCCGCCAGCACCAGGCAGGAGAGCGAGAGTTACGACGGAGAACGAGCTGATCTATTACTTGGCAGCTGCGTTAGCGACACCGATCACACCACAAGCGACGCGTCCCCCAGCGTTGCCCACAGGTTGGCCGCCGTCATCAGGCTTGGCGTGAACGATCACCGAGCGACCGACAATAGGGTTCTTGGTGCCAGCGACGGAAATGTTGCTGACCGTGAGCTCGACATGGGCATTTCCTTGATCATCCGCTTGCACGTTGCCCAAGTCACCGGCATGCCTGGTCTGAGATTCGGGCAGAGAGTGCGGATGGCCCTCGGGGTTGTAATGACCACCAGCGCTGGTGGCGTCTGGGGCCGAGCAATCGCCAAACTGATGGATGTGCATCGCGTGCTTTTGCCCGGGGTTCAAGCCTTCCAGGTGAGCGACGACCTTGACGGAGTCGCCGTCCTGCGTAAAGCGCACCACTCCGTGCACTTTATTGCCAGCGGTGGGATGCATGACGGCTACGACCTGTTTAATGGAGCTCCAGCTTTCGACGTGCGCCTTCTCGCCGTGCGGCGCATCCGCGGCGCGGGTGAGAAGAATGGGAGCAACAGAAAATGCAGCCGTGGCAATCACGGCCACAATGAGTTTACGCGATTTGACCATAGCGTTTATTATCGGTTGTTGTCTTGGCCTACCTCTCATTGTCGACGCGACGAGAAGAAGAATCAAGTGCCAGAGGCTGGGGAATATAGCAAAATCCGCTACCCGGCAGCTCGCTTGCTTGACCCCAGGCACAGTGTCGGAATGCCGGAAGCTACACCGGAAGTCCCTTGACGCGCTCTGCGTAACGCCTGGCGTCCGCGGG
>JBGAIN010000085.1:0-34591 GCA_044225505.1 Limisphaerales bacterium | reverse complement strand
GTTCCATCGGGAAGAACGATGCGAAAGTCCGCTTCGTAGTCGGCCTTTTCGATTGTACATCGTTGGAAAAGCTCCTGCACTCGCGGGCGATCCTCGGGATGAATCCGTCCAAAATAGAGGCCTGGAGCGGAAGCGTCTTCGTCGGGCTGGATGTCGAAGATCCGATATGTTTCCGGTGTGGCCTTAACCTTACCTGTGGAAAGGTCGTGCTTCCAACTGCATGTGCCGGTCAGGCGCTGGGCGTGGTGCAAATCGGCCTCGCTGCGCCGCAATTGCTCCTCCACCAACTTCCGCTCGGTGATGTCCATCACTGCTCCCACAAACTCCAGTGCACCTTCCGTCGTCCTTGTCGGCCTTGCCCAGATATGCAGATGCTTCACGACGCCGTCTGGCAGGAGAAGGCGATGTTCAAAATCCAGACCGCTCTCGCCCTTGGTGGCCGCATCGAGAGCGTCCCGCACAAAGCTCCGGTCATGCGGGTGAATCCGCTCGAACACTCGATCTAGCTTGGGACGGATCGTCGCTTCGTATCCCAGAATCCGAAACGTCTCCGCAGACCAAAACAATTCGCCGGTGGCAACATTCCAGCCGAAGCTGCCTGTACGGCTCAGGCGTTGGGCTTCCTCCAGATAGGCATCGCGGCGTCGCCATTCATCGGCGCGAGCCGACTCCTTTCCACGGGCAAGTTGCTCTGAATTCTTAAGCACCTCAAGATCGAGCCGACATTGCTTCAGCTCGAAGCGCACCGCCTCGAGTTCTGATGTGAGATCGTGGCTTGGACTGGCTGCGGTAGTCATGACTCACGTTTCCTTTCCTTAGTGATACTGAACAATCATTGGTGAAGTGTCATGCCTCAAATCAGAGTCCAGAGAAGCCGGAGCACAGTCCACTTGTCATAACGAGCCTGTCCGTTCGTGCACGAGTTGCCATCTGGTCATCCTAACGGTTGAGGGGGTTGAAAATCTCCAGGGCGATCACACCCACCTACTGCCAGACTTGAAATGATTCGGCAGTGAACGGCGCGAAGATTTCGTTGACTCATACCGGATTGAGCGCCAGATACGGTAAGTAGCACGGAGTACGAAGCCACGTCTGCTTCGGCGAACTGTAAAGCTTAACCGCAATGAAAGTCCCTGAGGCACTCTGCTGAGACAGTGGGAGGATCGGTCTTTTTTGGGCGAAACTTCGACAAAGTTCGCCGCCTCCGAACAAGGTAAACTGCCGGCAGATTACTAGCGCGGCACGGGAACTGACGCCTGGTCCTGCAGGTTTCTGCCCATCAAGTACGCGGCGCCTGTGAATCGCGTTCAGACCGGAACGGACAGCGAGATTCTGCAGTGGTGTTTCGAGAATGGGCGAGAGCACTCCGGCGAAGAGATCTTCATCTTGAATGCCTCTCTCTTAATGCATGGGTGCCTCCGGCGAAGCGCAGAAAGCCGCCTCGCTGCTCAAGCTACCGCCCGGCGCACACGTCCTGAATCTGGGTTGCGGTCCAGGCCGACACACCGTGGAATTGGCGAGTCTGGGCTATAGAGTGACAGGTGTCGATCGAACCCTAGCTTATTTCGCGCACGCCAAGCAGCGGGCTGCAGATGCCGGCGTCCAGGCGAATTTTTGCAGGACTGCATGCTTTCTTTCAGGCGCAAGGCGGCTTTCGACGGTGCTATCAATCTTCTCAACCTTCGGTTATTTCGAAAATCGTGCTGACGATTTGCGGGTCATGACCAACGTTTGCGTGCCCCTCAAACCTGGAGCGCGGGTTTTGGTGGACCTTGTCGGAAAAGAATCTCTTGCTGACCTCCCGCGCACGGATTGGCGCGCTCTAGGCCCTCAAAGATTCTGGTTTGGAGAACCGCGAGGTCTTGCCTGGCTGGGAAAGGGTACGTGCGCCATGAAGGTTCGTGGGTGACGAGCAGACGAAAGAGTTTGTGGTAGATAGTCGAATCTATTCCGGCGTTGAACTCGAGGAGGTGATGTTTGAGTTTGAGACTGAATTGTGGCACTTTTGGGTAGTCTTCAAGGGCAGGCGCATGACCAAAAGGCTACGAGGCTGGCCGCTGTAGGCCAATGGTAAGCGAATTCAACCGAGTCAAGCGCCTAGCTTCGGCGTTCAGATCGACGCATGGCAAATTCCCTTGGCCCAACTGTTCCAGCTGAGCTCGGTCTTTCCCCCCGTTCGCTTGCCTCGGGGTTTCCCTGTCAGGACGCTGGAAGTGGACGCATCTCGCGCTCGCCAACGGGTTAGTGCACTTAACCCACGCGACGCGGGCATATCATCTCGCACGGTTTTGCCGCGCCTGCTCGCACTCACTCAGGTTCGCATTCTTAAACCAGGTCCATCGACGATTCTCCCTTGAATTCCGCTTAACCGTCTTTTCGTCCTATGCTTCAGGCACTCAGAACCACGGAATTACAGCGACCTCGCCGACCGGCCCTTTGGGGGAGATCGTCGTCCTAGTTTTCACTGCGATTCGCTCTTCTTTTTGCGCGTGACCTCTCTCCTCAATTAGCCATAGTGACTCCAGACGCGGTCGAACCAAGTTCCCAAGATGACTTACGCTCCCAGTGCAGATCCGCATCCGGGTCGATGGAGGAAGACCCGGATGACAGGCCTGTCCGCCTTGACGTTTGCAGCGCTGATGTTCCTTCTTGTGGTCGGACGTGTGATGGGCGGGGAGGAATCCAAATCTGCCAAAGCGCAAAAGCATTGGGCATTCCTTCCGCCCGGGTCTGTGGCGCCCCCAGCGCTGCCCGAAGGACAACGCGCCGAGAATCCGATCGATGCCTTTATCCTCGCCAAACTGAGTGAACTTCGGATTCCGCAGGTTGGTTTGGCTTCCCGGTCAGAGTTGCTGCGCCGGGTGACGTATGACCTCACCGGGTTGCTGCCATCCTCGTCCGAATTAAAAGCATTCCTCGTCGACGCCTCCGATCGAGCGTGGGACAAGGTCGTGGACCGGTTGCTGGCCTCGCCAGCCTTTGGAGAGCGTTGGGCTCAGCACTGGCTGGATTTAGCTCATTATGCCGATTCCAACGGATTCGAACTGGACGCAGATCGTCCAGATGCCTGGCGCTATCGGGATTGGGTGATTGACGCTTTCAACAAGGACATGCCATTCGATCGCTTCCTCACGCTTCAAGTGTCGGGCGACGAAACGGCCCTGGGCGACCGCGAAGCGCTGATCGCCTCCGGGTTTGCGCGGAGCGGGCCGCGAGAAGTGGTGTCTGGAAATATCGATCCTGAAGTGCGTCGGCAGAACGAACTCGTGGAAGCGACCACGACGATCGGATCGGTGTTTCTCGGATTAACCCTCGGTTGCGCGCGGTGTCATGACCACAAATTCGATCCCTTTCCGGCCACAGACTATTATCGATTGGAAGCCTTCTTTTCGGGAACGCTCCTTAAGGAAATACCTCTCCACGATCTCTCCGAGAAAGAAGCCTATGAGCGTGAGATGAAGCGCATTCAAGCGCAAACGAAACCCCTGGAAGAGGCAAAGCAGAAGCTGGAAGCGCCCTATCGCGAGCGCCTTATCCAACGAAAGGAAGCAGCGCTCACCGCCCGCGAACGCGAGATTCGCACCAAGCCGCAACAAGACCGAACGCCCGAGGAGAATCGACTTTTTGAGGGTATCGGAGTGTCGTTGAAAGTCGCTTGGGAAGAAGTCGCGGCCGAGGTGGCGCAAAACCCGATGGACCACGAACAGCGCGAGGAGCTCAAACGGCAGATCTACGAGATGGAAAGGCGCGCTCCGCGACCGCCTGCTCAGGCCATGGCCCTGAGTGAGGAGACCTGCCAACGGCCGGAGACCTGGGTGTTAAAGAGGGGCAGCATCAAGAGCAAACGCCAAACGGTGGAACCTGGACCTCCGCAGGTGCTTCTGGAGCGGATGGGTGGGGCGGACGTTTTCCATCCGCCAACAGCGCCGATCGACAAAACTCACTCAGGTTGGCGATTGGCCCTGGCGCAGTGGATGTTAGCGACCAACACCCCCTTGACCGCGCGCGTGATTGTCAACCGGTTGTGGCAACATCATTTTGGGCGTGGTTTGGTGGGGACTTCTTCCGACTTTGGAACTCGAGGCGAAGCGCCTTCGAACCAAGCCCTCTTGGACTACCTCGCTGGAGAGTTGATCCGCAACGGGTGGCACCTCAAACCGATTCATCGGCTCATGCTGACGTCGAAGGCCTATCAGCTCGCTTCAAAAGCCGACAATCGGGATGGTCAGGAGCGCGATTCCGCTAACCTTCACCTCTGGCGGATGACTCGTAAGAAACGGGACGCCGAAGCCTTGCGCGACGCGATTTTGATGGCGAGTGGCCAACTCAATACAAAGGCGGGCGGGCCCGGCGTCCTGGTCGACCTGGAAAAGGAGGTGCGTTCGCTTATTTTTACAGAGCAAGAAACAGTGGAGCTTTGGCCGGTCAACGAGAACTTCGCGGAGCGATGTCGCCGTTCCATCTACGTCTACCGGAAGCGGAACGTACACTATCCGATGTTTGACGCATTCGACGCTCCCGATGCGCTCACGCCGTGTCCTGTTCGGGCTGCGAGCACTCATGCCCCGCAGGCCCTGGTCTTGTTTAATAGCGAATTTGCCTTGGGGGCTTCGAAAGCATTTGCTCGCCTCCTAACCCATTTGCCAGACGATCGCGCGAGGGTGACTGAGGCATTCTTACGCTGTTACTCTCGAGAACCTTCGGCTGGAGAAATGCGAGACGCCTTGGAGTTTGTTGGTCCCTCGCAAGGTGAAAGATCGGAAGACGATCGCTGGTGCGACTTTGCCCTCGCCCTACTCAATAGCACTGAATTCGTTTATGTCCCCTGAACATTCCCATCTCACGCGCTGTCCAGGACCGTGCGCGCCCGCCCATGGACAATGGTCTCGGCGGGAGTTTCTGCAAAAGGCCGGGCAAGGCTTTGGTGCGATGGCCTTGGCCCATTTGCTGGCCAATGAAGCCGTGCCCGCACGGGCCGCAGCGAAAGCTCCAGCCAGTGCGCACGGACCTCATTTCGCGCCGCGGGCCAAGCGATGCATTTTTCTTTTTATGGTCGGTGGTCCAAGCCAGATGGAACTGTTCGATCCCAAACCCGCCCTCGACAAATTGCATGGTCAAAAGCTTCCCCCGAGTTTCGGTAAGGTCACCAGCCAATTTGTGGAGGACGATCCGATCTGTCTCGGCTCCACGCGCCAATGGGGCCGTTATGGCAACTCGGGAATGGACATGTCCGATCTTATCCCGCACATGCATCAACACGCCGACCGGATCGCCCTGGTGCGCTCCTGCGTGGTGGATAGTGTCATCCATGCGCCCGCCCATTATCAAATGAACTCCGGGAGGATGTTTATGGGGTATCCGAGCCTCGGCAGTTGGCTCACGTATGGGTTGGGGAGCGAATCGCAAAACCTCCCGGCTTTTGTGGTGATGGCGCAACCCCAAGGCACTCCGGAGGGCGGCGCCCCGTGTTGGAGTTCTGGATTTCTACCGGCTTCTTTCCAAGGAACGTTATTCCGGCCCGGCGCGAATCCCATCGTGAACTTGTCCCCGAGCGATCCGCGCTACGACCGCGCCAGGCAGCGCCGCCTCCTCGATTACCTGCAGACATTGAATCGGCGTGAAACACCAGTTGGAGATACTGAATTGGAAGCCCGCATTGCCAGCTATGAACTCGCGTTCCGCATGCAAGCGGAGGCCCCTGAGGCGGTCGATCTCTCTCGGGAGACTGCGGAGGTACGAGCATTATACGGTTTGAATCTGCCAGAAACCGCCGAGTTTGCGACGCGTTGCCTGATTGCTCGCCGTCTGGTTGAGCGTGGCGTTCGCTTTGTGCAGCTCTACTCGGGCGGCGGGCCGGTGGCTTGGCAATGGGATGCCCATGACGACGTCAATGCCAATCATGAGAAGATGTGCGGCGCTACCGATCGTCCTGTCTCGGCGTTGCTCACGGATCTGGATCGGCGCGGGCTGCTCGACGAGACGCTTGTGGTTTGGGGAGGCGAGTTTGGACGCACGCCGGTCAGCCAGAAAGGGAGTCGCGGCCGTGACCATAACGCGACCGGATTCACCATGTGGTTTGCAGGCGGCGGGGTTAAACCCGGGGCGATCTACGGCAGCACAGACGAGATCGGTTTAAAAGCTGTGGAAGGACGAGCCCACGTGAATGACATTCACGCAACCATCCTTCATCTCATGGGGCTGGACCATACCAACCTCACGTTCTTACACAATGGACGTGACGAACGGTTAACCGACGTTGCGGGTGAGGTGATCGAACCGATCCTGGCCTGACAAGGCTCTGGGCTGACGCCCACCGCGCAAAGAGCCCCTCGCCGCGAGCGCGGCCATCCCTGCCGCGCCGAGCAGGTAGCTTGAGGGTTCGGGCACGCAGAAAAGAGGCGAGGTCCCAAGTTGCAGGTTGGGTGGAGTGGTCGTCCCGCCGCCAAGCCCATTGACCGTGTAAGGGCCAAAATCACACGAATAGCCGTTCAGGGAAACCAATCGCAGGAGCACGGACGCGTTGCCGCCGACCGGGACCCCTGGCACTGTCGGAGTGACTCCGACCACATAGCCTGCCGTGGTCGTCCCGGCAGCACCGCGAAAGGTAGTGCTGGACGGATCAAGCGGTAGAAGTTGGGACTCGGGCGTCCCAATAGGACCGCCGAACAGTTGCACGTAATAGTCCGGAGTACCGATGGAACTGGTGCCGGTCGCATCACTGGGCAGCACAAAGCGGGCGTTCACTTCCGCTCCGATCCGATTGTTGAACACGAACTGGCCTTGGCCGTGGGCCAACGTAGCCGTAGCGAGGAGAACAAGGAGCGTGTGCGCTATCTTCATGGTCGACTTATCTCAGATTCAAAGATCTGTGTCCACGGTCGATCTGATCGTATAGGGAGGTGCTCTTCGCAGGCCGTTCAGGGGTAGTCCATTCGGCGCCGGGTTCGGGCACGAGTCCTATTTGGTTCTGCGATCTCGCAAGGCTCGAATATTTCCTGAGATTTTCCCGAAATAAACTACCCATTCTATTGCCGCTCTGTTAGTTCTAGCGCCCGTGGCGCGCCAACAGCATCTTCGCATTCTCGAGCGTGGCCCCGCGATTTGGAATAAGTGGCGCACGGGGCATGACGAGATCGTTCCTCACCTGATCTGTGCTGAGTTGGAAAAGGTGGACTTGGTGGGAGTCAATTTCGCCCTGGCAGAACTTCCGCGGGCCAAGTTCAACAAGGCGAATTTGATGGGAGCCAATTTGAGCGGGGCGACGGCGGTCAGTGCCTACTTCCGCGGAGCGGATTTTAGCGGTGCCCAATTGGTTGGAACGGTGCTGAGCAACGCGGATTTGGCTGGGGCAAATTTAAGTCTGGCCAATCTCAGTGGCGCGAATTTGGTGCGCGCCAACTTAGCTGGAGCGAACCTGTCACACGCCAACCTGATCGGGGCCACCTTGATTGACTCGGATTTGACGGGGGCCAACTTCAGCGGAGCCGACTTGAGCGGCGCGAGTTTAATCCATGCCAAGGTTCGGGGCGCGAACTTCAGCCTCGCGACATTCGCCCAGACGATTGTGGGTGCCTTGGACCTGAGCGGCGCCAAAGGATTGGATACGTGCGTTCATTTAGGCCCGTCGATCATCGACCATCGGACGTTGGCCCAGTCTGGCCTGCTCCCGCAGGTCTTTCTTCAAGGATGCGGATTGCCCGACGAGCTGATTCGGTATTGGGAAGAGCGTTCGGCGGTGGTCCGGGCGGGCGGCTGTTTTATTCACTATTGCAAAGAGGGCAAGACCTTGGCCGAGTTGCTCTGTCGGGACTTGCAGAAGGCGGGAACGCGTTGTTGGTTCGCGCCGCACGACCGGAACGGCGGCGATCGGTTTAGAAGCCCGGTCGCAAGCCTAAGCGGGCAGTACGATCAGCTCCTCCTGGTCTTGACGTCCGACTGCGTCCGCAGCCCGCGGCTCGAAAAAGAAATCGAGCGAACCTTGGAAAAGGAGAAAGCCGAGGGCGGTTCGCTCCTAGTTGCGGTCGCCGCCGATGATAAGGTCTTAAAACACGCGCGCGCGTGGTTCCGTGAGATTCGATGCCCGCGCGCGGTGTTGAGTTTTCAAGATTGGACCGATCACGATGCCTACGCGCAGCTCTTTCCGCAGCTGCTCAATGCGATCCGGGCCTGAGCCAGGCCCGCCCAGTTCCGGAACTTCCTTCGATGGTGCTAATGCATCTCCACGGCACACGTCCCCAGGCCGCCGCGGAAATAATTGAATTGGACGTTGGGATGATCGGCCAAGAGCGACATGGGGACGGCGCTATCCACAAGCCGTTTCGAGATCATGAAAGCGGTCAAGCGTTGACCGAACGGATTGTCATGATTCCCAGCTTGCCAAATAGAGACTTTATCCGCTTTCCAAGTTTCCAATGGTCCGACGCTAATCGCCATCGTCGGCACCAGGGAGATGTTCCCGCCGCCGCTGGTCCGGGCGTTCTGCGCGATGGTCAGTGGGTGCAATTGGACGGTGCGTGTCCCGAGTTTGCGATATTCGTCGGGGGAGGGTGGAGCGTCTTTGTATTTGCCTTTGCGCGGTAACGGATCGTTGAACGCCCAATGTTTGACATCACCTTGACCGCCTTGCATGACGGCACAGCGGACGCCAGCGTCCCACGATTTGCGGTAGGGTAGGGTATCGCCTTTGGGGAAATGGAGATTGGCGTCGGGCATGCGCAGTTTTTTATCGATGCGACTGAAACAGAGCTCGCGATCGGCTCGTTCAAACGAGAGCGGATGGGTCACGGGCGTTTCCTTACCATCGAGATACCATTCGTCCATACCCCAAAAATGCCCCGATCGCACGTCGAGTCCCAGGGCGTTGACGATGCGCGCCACGAGCGGCAGTTGTTCGGTGGGGCCGATCGGTCCGCATATTCCTACGGGATTGTCGGGCGTGCTTTGGCGCCAGGCGTCGATGTACTCCAGGGCCTCGGCGACATAGAAGTCTTCCAGGGTATCGTAAAACTTTACCTGAAAGCCCGGGCGAGAGAGCCGTTCCAGATCCCGGGGGGTAAGTTTTGCGGCGGCGTCGATAATGTCGTTCGGCAGGGTTGTATAATCCCACCAGTCAGGAGCGATAGAGCTAAGACGGCGCATGGTCAGGTTTGGTTTGGTTAACGATTGATAGCTCTATGGCTACACGGAAAATCTTCGGAAGAGTAGGGAAATCCATCTCCGGCATTGGGCACGGTCGCATCCGCAGGATCAGCCGCCGTCCGGTTGTTCGATCCGGGAACGAAGAATCCTTAACGACGAATCCTTAAGCGGATCAGACTCTGCGGCTGGTCTGACGACACAGCCGCGGTCCGTAACGGAGCGCGTTAACCGCCTCAGACTTTCGGAACGCTATGTCGCAGCGCTTTATCGAGCGCCTCTTTGACCGCGTCGAGCCTCGGTGGTAATTCCACCGGTTGGTTCGCATGACGCGAGGGGATATCCAGTTCCTGGCCGTGATAACGCACTTTGAAATCAGCGAACTTCAGTCCGTGCGCCGTCGAGATGACCACCACCCGCTCGGAAGGATCAATCTTACCCTTTTTTAGAAGTTTTATGAGTGCGGCCAACGCGACTCCTGTATGCGGGCAGTTGAACATTCCCGTTTTGTCACCTAGAGCGGCGGCGTCGGCCAGTTCTTCTTCCGTAGCTTGCTCGACAATGCCGTTGAATTGCTGCAGCACCCGAATAGCCTTAGCAACACTCACCGGGTTGCCAATCTGGATGGCGCTCGCCAGGGTGCGTTGCGCTTCGATCGCCTGAAAGTCTTCGAAATTGCGCAGGTAAGAGCGGTAAAGTGGGTTGGCCTTTTCTGCCTGGGCGACGACGATCCGCGGCAGTCGATTGATCATGCCTAATTCTCGCATGAGCAGCAGACCACTTCCCAAGGCGGATACGTTTCCGAGATTGCCGCCCGGGATGATGATCACATCTGGGGCTTCCCAATCAAACTGCTGGACAATCTCGATCCCGACGGTCTTTTGGCCCTCGATCCGCAGCGAGTTCATCGAATTGGCCAGGTAGATCGTCTCGTCTTTGGTGATCTCCTGCACCACCCGCATGCATCCGTCGAAATCGGTATCGAGCGAGAGCACGAGCGCATTGTTGGCAATAGGCTGCACGAGTTGCGCGATTGAAATCTTGCCGCGCGGCAGCAGGACGACCGCTTGGATGCCCGCGGCGGCGCAGTAAACGGCCAACGCTGCGGAGGTATCTCCTGTCGAGGCGCACGCGACGGCTTTGATCGGCGCGCCTTCCGCGATCATCTGTTTCACTTGCGAGACCAGAACGGTCATTCCCAGGTCTTTGAACGAGCCACTATGGGTGTTCCCGCAAAGCTTGATCCAGAGATCGTTCAGGCCAATGATTTTCCCGAAGCGCTCCGCCCAGAACAGATTCGTTCCTCCTTCGTAAAGCGAGACGATGTTCTCATCCTGGATTTGAGGCAGGATCCATTCTTTCTTGCCCCAGACCCCCGAACCGTAAGGCCATTGGTTGCCGCGATAACGGTCGTCAAATAGACGCATCCACGCGATCCCAGAACGTTGCGCCAACGCGTCCACATCGTGTCGGACATCGAGCAGTTCGCCGCATTGTTTGCAGCGATAAATGATCGAATTGAGCGGGTAGGTCTGGCCGCACTCGGGGCGGATACACTGAAACCACGCGCGGTAAGACATATATTACCTAAAGTGTGCTGTCGGGTCCCTTGGAGGTCAAGGATTTCTGCCCCCGCGGGACCTCCTCCAGGTCTCGAATGAACGTCGGGAAATCCACGTTTGTCTGTTTCCACCGAAAACGCAGCCGATAGAGGGTTTGAAGAATTGTCCTGACCTTCCCGTTCCGTTCGTCGTATCATTGATAAAGATCGTTTCAACCTTAACCCGAAAGGCTTATGATGAGCACACCGCAAGACAACGGATACATGCTGATTTTTCGAGGAACTGATTGGTACAAAGGACTTTCGACAGACGAGACGCGAGCTATTTCCGATGCTTGGATGGCCTGGTTCCGCGGGCTGATGGAGGCCGGCAAGGTAACGGCGGGAAACCCTTTGGAACCTGAAGGAAAGGTCGTTTCCGGAAACCATGGGCGCGTTGTGGTGGACGGCCCATTTACCGAATCGAAAGAAACGATCGGTGGATATTTCCTGCTCAAGGTTGGCACTCTCGAAGAAGCTGTCGCCATTGCCAAGCAATGTCCGGGACTCCCTTATGGCATTCGGGTTGAGGTCCGACCCGTGGCGGCGGAGTGCCCCATGGTCGAAGAATTGCGCGGCGAAGCCCAACTGGCCCATCACTAGGTCTGCAAAACTAGGTCTATAAGAGTCAGGTTCATGGCCTCGCGCTGGCTCAAATGGCAATCGTTGGATTCCTCACGCTGCTCGGTCAGGAACGCGAAGCCCTTACCCTTAAGTCTATGGCAAACCCCATGAACAGACTCTTGGCGAATCGCCTGTGGCGAACTTGGCTCCTGGCGAACTTCCTGACCGTCCTGGCCCGAGGCCAGTCTGCCGGCAGTATCACTTACAACTACCTCGACCTATCCTCAGGCGCGCCCGCGCTGCAATTAGCGTCGATCAACGCGAACGGCACCGGGGACGTTCTGGTGCCCATTGCGGTCCGTAACGCCGCCTATCCAACCTGGTCACGCGACGGTCAGTGGCTGGCCGTCGCTGGAACTGATCCCGCGCGCCCGTCAAAATGGAGCACCGACCTATTTGTGTTACATCCCGCGACCGGGCAACTGGCCAAGTGGTCGGCCTTCGAAGATACCGCCAACGCGAGCGGTTTCCTGACGTTCTTTCCGTCTTACCTGGCGTTTTCACGGGATAACCAACGGGTCGCCGCGGGCATGGTCAGCTATGCTGGCGCGCGCGGCACGACCGTTTATACGAACGAATTCGGCAGCGCGGTCGGACCGTACGAGACGACCTCCAAGATTTCTCGCTGCGTCTCGTTAGTCATCTTTAGCGCGGATGGAACCGCGCCGTTTCTTGTCGCGAGTGGCCTTTGCGACGACGACAACGCCCACCCAGGGGAAGGGGTGGACTGGTCGCCCACCCAGGACCTGATTGCCTATCCCTACAACGCGATCACCTCCTTCGGTGGCGCGGGCGGTCAATTCCCCATCACGTCGATTCAATTGATCGAACCCACTCCCAACGCGGCTGACCAGGGCCGGCGCCGTCGCTTGACCTTTCCTTCGGGCTCAACGGGATTTGCGTTCGAACCGTATGCCCTGGTCTGGGCGGACGACTTCGCTCCGGCCTTCTCGCCGGACGGCCAGCAAGTGGCCTATGTCCGGACCCAGACTGCAGTCACGTCGGCCGGAGTGAAACTGCCGTCGCAACCTTCTCTCCGCATTGTGGGAACGGACGGAAGCAACGACCGAACCGTGGCCACGTTCAACGTCGGCGATTACATCACTCGCGTCTCCTGGGCGCCAGATGGGAAAACCCTGGTGTTTGATTTGGGCCGGCAAGCGCTTCGCGATGGGTTTCCCCTCCGAACGTTTGATGTGGGCAGCGTCCGACTGGCCACAATCCAAGCGGACGGCGCTGGCTTCCAAAACCTGCGCGGTGCGCCTGCGACTTGGCCAACGTGGCGGCCGGGCAGCGGCGGCGTGACGCCTCCAGTAACGGGCCAAGCGCCATCGCTTACGGCCCAGATTGTCCCTGGGTTGCCACCGCGCCTGGTCCTGGCCTGGCCTGATTCCGGCCAGCCACAGACCGTGGAGTCGACCCCTGTTCTTGGGACGGGGTTGAATTGGCAGCCGATCAATGAGCCTGTCGTGAACGCCGGTGGGCAACACCGACTGAACCTCACGCTCGACGGACCAGCTCGTTTCTTTCGCTTGCGGCAACCGTGACCTGTCCAGGCGCTGCGACTGTGTCCAAGGGACCAGCCGCTTCGGGGGCGCCGCCTACCCATCCGTCCAGAATTCCTGTCGATGATCCTGCGGATACCGCCGCGCTCGATTTCTGTACTGGCGGACCGCGGCTGTAAGCGACCATCAGCCGCAGAATTGCCCCGCTCGGAAAATTCGTCCTCGCCAATCCACAGCCGACGCCTCGGCTGGCTCCATGGACTCAGCCGTGCCGAATCGATCCATCACGGTCCGGCGTCGCTGGAGATCCCAGCGTGCGCGACGTCACGGCGAGTGAAGCGGCAGGGAGGCGTCTTCGATGGAGAGCAACGGACTGACTGTAAACTTAACCTGGGCGATCTTTGGTAGCGGCTGTCAAGTTACGATTGTGCAAATTCTTTTTGACTTCTGGAATGATCCTTGGTGATCTGGCTCCGACACCAGAACCCATAATCCAGCGGTAGCATACCGCCGCTGTCTCCGGGACGCTTGCGCCTTTACCGAGTGTGCAACCCGTTGCCAAGCATGACCGCGAGGACAGACGACGGGGATGTGTTGCTGGATTCAACCAACCGACCTATGCGAACTCTATTGCCCAGACTCCTTGCCTTAGCCCTGTGTTCCACAGGGCTCGCTTCATCGGCGATTGCAGCCGGACCGCCCACGCTCATTCCTGGATTCCTGAAATTCGAAGCCTACACCAATATCACCGGCGCCGCGGTGCAAGGCTTGCTCGATGACCCGAGCTTTCCCAATTCCCCAGCGGCCGTGTTATGGATGACTTCGTTTAACACGCGCACGGTTTATCCAGACGATACTCACGAAAACTATGGCGGCCGGATTACCGGCTTTGTTAGCCCTCCCGAATCTGGTGACTACGAATTCTTTCTGCGCAGCGACGATGGATCGCAGCTGTTCCTAAGCACGGATGACAATGTGGCCAACCTTTCCGCGGCCCCTGTCGCTGAGGAAACCGGGTGTTGCAATGCATTTCAGGAGCCTGGCGCCACGCAAACCTCGGCGCCCACGCCATTACAAGTTGGAAAGCGTTACGCCATCCAAGTGCTCTACAAAGAAGGGGGCGGCGGTGATTTTGCGCAGGTGGCCTGGCGGAAGGTGGGAGATGCCACCCCGGCGGCCAAACTGAACCCGATCCCTGGCGCTTACTTGTCGGCCATGATTCCGTCCGACGGGACCATTACGATTTCAAAGCAGCCGACCAACATTACCGTGGCGCAGAATGATTCTGCGATCTTTTCGCTAGAAGCGACCGGCACGATCTCTCCTCTGTTCGTTCAATGGCAGAAGAATGGGGTGAGCTTGCCTGGGGTGACAGGGCTCAACGCCGTTTTCGGGCCCGTGGCGGCCTCTGATAACGGGGCGAAGATTCGTGCGCTTCTCTCCATTCCTGGCGCCACCATCACGAGTGACGAAGTGACCCTGACCGTCACCGCCGACGTCACGCCTCCGTCGATTATCGCTGCCATCGCCAGCGATACGTTCGACACGGTCACGGTCGATTTTTCCGAAGCCGTGGCCGCAGCTTCGGCTGGCGCCGCGGGCAGTTACGGATTCGATAACGGGTTGACGGTCACCAGCGTCGCCATCCTCAGCCCCACCCGTGTCCGGCTCGCGACGAGTAAACAAACCGCTGGAACAACTTACGTTCTCACGATCAAAGACATTGTCGACACGGCCGGAGTCAAGAGCCTGGCCGATGCCAAAATCTCAGTTCCCGCCTTTGCCCTGAGCCGCGGTGGACTTAAACTGGAAGCTTACTATGATCTTACCGGCGGTGCGGTGCAAACGCTCCTTGACGACGCCCGATTTCAAGCGAATACGCCGGACTTTATCGGCTACGTGACGGCCTTTACCAGTCGGCTCGTCTTTCCCGATAACGCTTCCGGGTTAAGCACGCGCGACAATTACGGCGGTCGCCTCTCCGGTTGGATCGTTCCGACCGAAACGGCCCAGTATGAATTCTTCCTGCGCAGCGACGACGGCGCGCAGCTCTTTTTAAGTCCGGATGAGAACGTGGCGAACGCGGTCATGATCGCGGAGGAGACCGGCTGCTGCAACCCGTTCTCGGACCCTGGCGCTCCGCAGACTTCCGAGCCGAAAGCGCTGACCGCGGGCAAGAGCTATTATATCTACGCTCTATGGAAAGAAGGCACTGGGGGCGATTACTGCGACGTGGCATGGCGCAAGGTTGGCGACACGAACGCTGCCAAATCGCTGCCTTACATTGCAGGCGATGTTCTTCAAGCCAATGTAGCTCCAGGCACCTTCACCGCTCCGACCGTGGTCATTTCCAGTCCGGCAAACGGAGACTCTTTTGACCCGGGTGTGCCCGTCACGCTCACGGTGTCTCCCACTCCCGCGTCAGGCAAGCGCATCGTTCGCGTGGAATTCTTCGAGCAAGCCAACAAGGTGGGAGAGGTCACCGCGCCTCCGTTTACGTTGACTCTCTCGGGGCTAAGCGAAGACGCGCATCAGTTTACTGTGGTGGCCACCGACAGCGCTGGACTATTCACACGCTCTGAACCGGTGAGCATCTCCGTCGGCGGGCTGAAAGAGAAAGTGACTCTGGTCGCAATTGACGACAAGACCACCTGGACCTATGACCGGTCCGGCCTGGATCTGGGGACGGCCTGGAAAGAGAAAGCCTTTGACGATAGCAAATGGCCCACGGGCAAAGCGCTCATCGCCGATGAGTCCACCACGACGGTAGAACCGATCCGCACTCCCATCTCGCGCTTCGATGAAGCTGGAACCCATATCACGACCTTTTACTATCGCACGCACTTCACGTTCTCCGGGACGGTCAGTGCCTCGGTTAAGCTACAGCTGCGCCATGTCGTGGATGACGGCGCTGTCTTTTACTCAACGGCACCGAAATCACCCGGCTTGGCATTGCGGCCGATGCCACGTTTGATTTCTCGACCTTCTTTGCCGATCACGAAAACGCGTATGTCGGGCCGCTCGATATCCCAGCGAATCTTCTGATTCAGGGAGATAACGTTCTCGCCGCCGAGGTGCACCAGGCCAGCGGGTCGAGCTCCGATACCGTGTTCGGAGCCGAATTGGTGGCGACCGTGCCGGTGGTGCCTGTGGTCACGCCTTTGCTCAGCATCGATGATAAGACGGTCTGGAGCTACGACCGGTCCGGTCTGGACCTGGGGACGGCCTGGAAAGACAAAACCTTCGACGATAGCAAATGGCCCACGGGCAAAGCGCTGATCGCGGATGAGTCCACCACCACGGTGGAACCGATCCGCACTCCGATCTCGCGCTTCGACGAAGCTGGCACCCACATTACCACCTTCTATTACCGCGGCCGGTTCAATCTGGACGCCGACCCCGCCAAGGTGAGCAAGTTGCGTCTGCGCCATGTTGTCGACGATGGCGCGGTCTTTTACCTGAACGGCACGGAAATCAATCGCCTCGGGCTCGCCGCCGACGCCACGTTCGATTTCTCGACCTTCTTTGCGGACCATGAGAATGCCTATGCCGGTCCGTTTGATATCCCGGTCAATCTGTTGGTGAAAGGTGAGAATACCCTCGCTGCGGAAGTTCACCAGGCCAGCGGTTCCAGTTCCGACATGGTGTTCGGGGCCGAATTAATCGCCACCATCCTGAGCAGTGGCGGCGGCACGACCACGCCCGGGGGCGGTGAAATCACGCTCTCGATCTCGCGCAGCGGCGGCAACATCACCGTGAGCTGGACCGCCGGGGCTGCCACCTTGCAGCGGACAGCCAGCCTGACCGCGCCCGTCACCTGGACGGACGTTGGCGGCACAAGCCCAGCCACAATTGCAATCGGTGCGGGCAACCTGTTCTTACGAGTCAAACCGTAGGAATTGCCGGGTCGTTTCGACCGCTGCCGACCGGGTCGGGAAAACTCCCGACCGGTCGGCATGGTTAGACACTAATTGCGATGACTTCGCATGTGTCAATATGACTCATCGCTGTTTCGGGAATGCACCTGGCTTGCTTCTACCTTGGCCAAGCTTTGTTCTACCTTCTTTCAGCCATGGCTGTAGTAAGGATGGCTAAGGCCGAACGAAGCCTGAACGAAGCCTGAACGAAGCCCGGACAAAGCCGGGTTGAAAAAGGTAGGACCAAGCAACTATTGCTGCTGCGACCGCAGTGGAAGGAACCGCAGAAGGTGAGCCAGAATGGCGCTAAAAGCGATTCCGAATGGTCGCTAGAGCGGGGCCGAACGACGTCGGTCGCGCGGCAGAATGACACTCTGCTGCTGACAAGGGGGATTCAATTAAGCCACTGGCAAAACGTTCCAGGCGGCCGATCCAAGGGTTGCATCCAATTATTCGATCGCGAACATCGGCGATACCGCGGTGACCCAACAGGATCTTCTCAAACGAGGCTTGAATGTCAGCACGGGCGTCATACGCGGGCCTAGAAATCACTTCGTTTCTGGCGCAAGGGATTGAAGTTCAACGGTCAGATACTGGTGACAAATTGGCTCCGGATTGGCCTCCGTTGTAGCGCCAGCGCAGGAAGACCTCTCGCGAAAGCGCAGCCTGGACTTCGTGAGACCTCATCTCTGGACCGAACGCCCTGGATGAACAAACGTCGCCGCCAACATACGCACCGTTCCACTTTCCAGTTTGGTTTGGGGAACAAGCGTCTCGAAGCTCAGCTCCGGGCCGGTTTACGGAATCCCAAACGAGCTATACTAAGAAACGCCAGAGAGACTCCCGATAGCAAAGCTGCGCTTCCCCTGTCCGGCTCGTCATTGATTGGCATAATGAAGTTGTCCCAATATCCAAGGGGCGAGTGGAATTCTATGTGAGCACCCGAGGCCCATGCGATTTCAGTGGCAATGGCTACGAAAAAGAGAATTGGGGTGGCCAAGGGGACTTGAACCCCCGACAACCAGATCCACAATCTGGGGCTCTAACCAACTGAGCTATGGCCACCACCCTGCGCGCAAAGTAGGTGGGATTGACGACAGCGTCAAGCGCGATACTCAAGGGGTCGAAATGCAAATCCGGTAACGTCTCCAGATTCCTGAATTGAATCCGTAGAGTCGCTTATCTCTTTTGGATTTGGCGAAGGATTTCAGCCAGGGAAACACGCTGAGGATTGCCGATTTCAGCGTGGTATGCTCCTGTAGGAGCATGAACCGGATACGGCTGTTGTCCGAACAAGTCGCCAACCAGATCGCGGCGGGCGAAGTGGTGGAGCGCCCGGCCAGTGTTGTCAAAGAGTTGGTGGAAAACGCGTTGGATGCCCAGGCGACCCGGATCACCGTGGAGATTCAAGCGGGCGGGCGCAGTCTGATTCGGGTCACGGACGATGGCGTGGGCATGAGCCGGGATGACGCGCTGCTTTGCCTGGAACGCCATGCCACGAGCAAGATCCAATCGGCAGACGATTTAAGCCAGATTCGAACGATGGGCTTTCGTGGTGAGGCGGTCCCGAGCATCGCCAGCGTGAGTCGCATGACGCTCACGACCCGAGAACGGGAGGGGGCAGGGGAATCGGGCACGCAAATTGTTCTCCAGGGCGGGCGGATCGTAGAGGTGAAAGAAGCGGGAGCAGCCCCGGGGACGAGCGTGGAGGTGCGGAACCTTTTCTTTAATATGCCCGCCCGTCGCAAGTTCTTGCGGAGCGAAGAGACCGAGCGCGCGCATATTCAGCATTACTTGAGTTTGGCCGCCCTGGCATTTCCCGAGGTGGCGTTTAATTTCCTGGACGATCAACGAGTGATCTGGCAACTGCCGCAGTGCCTCCGAGAGCCAGGCCCAGGCAGCGAATTGCCCGCGTTGCGCGAGCGTCTCCGGGGGCTTTACGGCGCCGACTTGAAATTGCTGGCGGTGGACTACTCCGCGTCCGCGCCGACAAATCCCGCGGCGGCGGAGGAAGGTTCGGACCGCGGCACTCTGCGAGTTTGGGGGTTTATCGGAGCTCCGGGCGTTTCCCGCGCGACTCGGGATGAGCAACATCTGTTTGTCAATCGGCGTCCGGTGGAGAACCGGGCGTTGAATTTTGCGCTCTTGGAGGGTTACCACACCAGCTTGATGAAGGGACGCTACCCAGTTTGTTGTCTCTTTCTCGAGATCGAGCCCGCGGTGGTCGACGTAAACATTCATCCGGCCAAGCGGGAGGTGAAGTTTCATCAGGATCATTTCGTTCGGCGCGTGGTGACGCAAGCGGTGCGGGAGGTTTTGTTGGATTTCCACGGCTCCTCAAACGCCGCCGCGACTCCGGCGACCCCAGGTTTGGAAGGGACAGGATCTCAGCCCCGTCCGGATCTACGGCTCTCCGGTGTGGTCGACCGCAAGCCCGGCGTTATGGAGTTCCCAGGGGAAATCGACACGCGCGTGGCGCCCGCACCCACACCGGCGCCCGAGCCGCTGGCCGATTTGGTTCCGGGGATCCCGCGGTTGGCAGCTCAGTGGAAAGCTCCGGCGCCTGAATTGAATCGGGCCGGTCCTGGGCTTGTGCCACCGCCAGCGGCTACGGTCAGCCCGACTGCCGGAGCGGGCATGCCTCAGTCCCGTGCGGAGGAGCCGGTGCCGCTGCTGCGGGTTCCACTCCGGTTGCTAGGAGTCATCGGGCAGCTCTATGTCGTGTTGGAGTCGGACCGCGGGTTGGTGCTGTTGGACCAACATGCGGCGCACGAACGGATCTTGTTTGAACAGATGCTCAATCGGCTGGAGCAAGGGGAAGCGGCGTCCCAACGGTTGCTTCTGCCCGAAACAATCGAGTTATCGGTGCGAGACGCGCAGTTCCTGCGGGAACAACTCGCTTGTCTGACCCGATTGGGCGTGGGATTAAGTGAGTTTGGCGAGCGCACCTTTCTCCTCGATAGCTTGCCGCCGTTCGTGAAAGCGGCGGACGCCCGGCATTTTGTGCTGGAGATGCTAGACGGTCTAAAAGCGGCAGGGGAAGGGGTCAATACGTGGCGGCTGGCGGAGCAGACGGTCGCGAAGACGGTTTGCCGCCACGCCGTGAAGGCGAACGATTCGTTGACCGACGCGGAGCTGGAAAACTTGGTGAACGACCTGCGTCAATGCGCCATGCCTTACACCTGTCCGCATGGGCGCCCAACTCTAATCGAGATGAACTTTCGCGAACTCGAAAAGAAGTTCGGGCGGACGCAGTAGATGAGGGCGCTGAAGGGCGTCTCGGAGAAGAACGGCAGCACTCGAGACTTGGCGAAGCGCAGGATCATCAGGGCCTGCGCGGCCGCGTTTTAGAGTGTCCCAGCCCGCTCGCGTTGGGTTCTCGGACACCGGCGCAAGCTGTGGCCGACTTCTTGATCGTGCTCGGACTCTTCTCTTTCCCTCTCTCTTGGTTGCGCTACCCTGAAAAATGGGATTGAAAGCCACAGCACTCCCAGGCCTGGCGGAATGCAGTGGCTTAGTCGTGGCGTGGCAGCGCCTTGGAGCGCGCCAGACCCGAGATTACTCCTGGATATGGGCGTTCAGTTGCAGAAAATCGAGGACTTTAGAAGCCAGGATCTGCTCGTGAATCTGACCGAGCGCATTCCGCTCTTGAAGCTGCTTGATAAATCGCTCCGGGCGAATGTTGTTCTGCTGAGCCAAGTAGAGGATGCGTTGCATCATCTCTTTCTCTTCGACCTTGATGCCTTCCTTTTCGGCGATCTGCGCCAGAATGAAAGAGGCTTTTACCTTCTCTTTGGCGCTGTTATTCGCCACGGAGAAGATCTCGTCTTTCTGCTGGTCGATCGCTTCTTTAGGAACGCCTCGCTCTTGATTCTCGCGCACGATGTCATAAATGACGCTGCGCGTTTCGCCCATCACCAAAGATTCCGGAAGTTCGATTTGCACCCGGTCTAACAAAACGCGCACGAGCTGATTGCGCAGCGCGCGACGCTGTTTGAATTCGAGTTCGTTCTGGAGATCACGACGCACTCCTTCGCGGAGCTTTTCGAGATTCTCGGCAGTGTAGCCTTTGGCAAACTCATCATTGAGCTCCGGCAGAGCCTTCTCTTTCACTTGCACGATGTCGACTTCATAGACGCCAGGCTTGCCCGAGAGTTGCGGGGCGACAAAGTCGCTCGGGAAATTGACCTGGACCGTGCGATGTTCTCCAGCTTGAGCGCCAATGAGTTGGTCGGTGAAGCCAGGGATAAAGTGCTCGGTGCTGACATGCAGCCAGAAGTTGGTTTGCTGGGTCAACCCCCGCGCGGTAGGAGCGAACTCGGTGAGCGGCTTGCCTTCGCTCGTGCCGGTGTAATTGACGACCACATAGTCGCCACTCTGCACGGGCCGCGCCACGTCGGTGTAAGCCGCGCGCTGCTCGCGGAGGACACCTAGCGCCTTTTCGACGTCGGCATCCGTCACGGTTTGGGTTTCCCGCTTAATGGGGATCCCTTTGTAATCTTCCACCGCGAAGTCCGGGATGATCTCGATGGTGGCCGCAAATTGCAGGGCTTGGCCCCGCCCGAACTGAATTTCTTCAATGTCCGGGGAGGTCACCGCCTTGAGCTTTTGCTCTTCCAGCGCCTTCCGATAGGTTTCCGAAGTCAGCTTGCGCTTGACCTCTTCTTCGATTTGCTTCGAATAGGTGCGGCTCACCAGGTCGCGCGGGGCTTTGCCCGGGCGGAAACCAGGAAAGCGCGCTTCCCGTTGAAATTCGCCCGTAATTTTATCAAAGGTCGAATCTACGGTCTGAGCATCTACTTCGACACGTACCAACCTTCGGCACGGTGCGAGATTTTCTACTGTCACGTTCACAAGAGCCTTTCGCCAAAGATGAAAAAGCCCCGCCTTGGGGCGGAGCGATTGTTAGAGCCTAGGTTTGCTTCGAGGACCCGTCAAGCCTACGCAATCTTCCTTTTTTAACGGGTGACCGGCAACGGGGGGGGCAAATCGGCCTGGCCTTGGCCTAATCGAGTCCGAAAACTGCGTCCGGAAGCGGCATCGTCGGAGGTGGCGGCCAAGCTGTCACTCAGCTTCTGAATGGCCTCGGTGCGAGCGCGGGCCAGGCGTTCGTCGGAAATATCGGGCATGCTGTTGAGTAACTCGATCCGGGCCTTGATCTGGTTTGGGTCGCTGGGGGCGAGGCCGCCAAAGAACTGTCCACGGCCTCCGGCCACGGATTGAATGGCGGTCGCGCGGAGCCAGGAAGGGAGTGTTTCGTTGCCCACAACTTCTTTGAAAATGTCATTGGCCTGTTGGTTGTTGCCGGTGTAGCTCAAGATTTGTGTCGCGAGCGAGGCGCGCTCCCACATGTTGGTGAGCCGGTTGTCTTTAAACGCTTGGTAAAGCGCAGGGACGGCCTCTTCATTGAGAGTGCCTGTCAGGTAGGTTAATGCCGTCCGATCCACGCGGCCGTCCTGCGTGACAAGCAAGCTCTGGGCAACGGTCGCGAACGATTGGTCGTTATACATGCTCAGAACGCCATAAAGGAAGTTCTTCGCGTTGTCATCCAGTCGATTGGGACGATCGATCGCCGGTGGGTTGGCCAATAAATCTTTGGCCGCTGCAATCGCAATATCGCGGTATTTGTTCGGCGCAATCTCCTGGAGCGCCTTCGCAACATAGGCAATTTCCACTCCCCGGCCGCTCGTGGTCAGCATTTCGGACAGGACTTGCTCCGCCGGTTCACCGCCAATTTCTTTGAGAACTTGAACCAGTCCCAAACGAAGCGACGGAGGCAAGATGCTCTCGACTTGAGCCGCCCGGTTGGGCATGCCCGGCAACGCAACGGCGCGATCCTTGCCGTCCGCGTGCCCTTCTTTGTCCTCGTCATGCGCCTCGCCTGAGTAATCGACGTCTTCGAACTTACTGAGGAAATCACGAATCCCAGGCAGCGCTTCAGTGCCTAATTCGGCCAGACTTTCGAGGTAATGCACAACCAGCCGGACTGATTGGAGGCGGTGTTCGCCTGGGGATACCTTGGTTTTTCGGAGCTTATCGAGCAGTTCTTGCGCAGAACCTCGAGCTTGCACCGGTTCGGTCGAAGCAGTCCCGGGGGACGAAGGGCGGCGCTTGGCCGCTTTCAATGCGTTCTCGAGTTCTGCGCGTTCGGCTTCCCAGCTCGCTTTGAGTAAATCACGCTCCCGGGAAAACTGTGCCGCTTTCTGCTTGGAGACCGCCAGATAAGTCGCTAACACGGCCAAACCGAGGGCGACGCCGAAACTGAGGAGCATCTTCATGTTCAGTCTTTCAAACCCAAGAACGGCATTTCGTTGCTCATGAAAGCATGCCTGGAAGTCCCGGGGTGTTCAACTCCGGACCCAAGAACTCGAGAAATTCATGCTTTTACGGAGCGCGCCCGGGGGTAAACTTCGGGGGCAAGGCTCAGACATCCACAACGGGTGGGATTCGCGGGGGATCTACCGCTGATCCTGCAGATGCCCACCTCGGCCGAGTCTAATGGGAGATTCCCCAAGTAACCTCAAGCCGCTCCCAAAATCAGCATCGCTCAGGTCGCCAATGCCCGCATCTGGGAAATCACCGAAGGCAAGTGGGAAAGGACATACTCGACTTCATCCGCGGTGTTGTCCGTTCCAAGACTGAATCGGATCGAACCGCGCGCCCGGGCTGCACTCAGCCCCATAGCCTTGAGCACGTGGGAGGGCTCCAGGGAACCCGTCGTGCAAGCCGAACCGCTCGACACGCAGATTCGCAACTGGTTCAAACGAATCAAGATCGCCTCAGCCTCCACGCCATCAAACGCAATGTTGCTTGTATTCGGCAGCCTTGGCTCTTTGCCGCCGTTGCGATAGGCCTTCGGAACGGTCCGCAAGATCTCGCTTTCCAGCCGATCCCGTAGAATACGGACACGCCCGTTCTCTTCGGCAATTCCATTCATCGCCAGCTCGGCCGCACGGCCAAACCCGACGATATAGGGGACATTTTCAGTTCCGCCACGGCGACCGCGTTCTTGTTGCCCTCCAATTACATACGGCTGGAACTTAGCCCGGCGTTTGATGTATAGCAGGCCGATCCCTTTGGGAGCGTGAAGCTTGTGCGCGGAGAGGGAGAGAAAATCAACTCCCGTCGACTTAACGTCGATCTTCAATTTTCCTGGCACTTGGACAGCGTCGGTGTGGAACAGAGTCTCTTTGCTGCGGCAGATGGCCGCAATTTCTTCAATCGGAAAGACGACCCCCGTTTCATTATTGGCCCACATAACCGACACAATGGCAGTGTCCGGACGGATGGATTGCTCTACCAAATGCAAATCGATGGATCCATCCGACTCCACCGGGAGGTAGGTGACTTCGTAGCCTAACCGCTTGAGATACTCGCCATACTTGATGTTTGCGGAGTGTTCGACCGCCGTCGTGACAATGTGCCGACGTTCAGGGTGCAAGACCAACGCGCTGTGAAGTGCCGCGTTGTTGCTTTCCGTGCCGCAACTGGTGAAAACGACGTCCCGTGGGTCAGCGTTGATCAGAGCGGCGACCTTGGTGCGCGCGACGTCAAGCGTCGCGGCGAGTTCATGCCCAAAATCGTAACTGCTCGACGGATTCCCCCAGTGCTCCGTGAAGAACGGAAGCATGGCTTCGACCACTTCCGGAGCGATACGTGTGGTCGCATTATTGTCAAAATAATAAATCTTCTGCAGAGTCATGGGCCGATCGAAATTTCGGCGGCATTCGATGCCGCCGAGAAGCTGAACTATAGGGAGTGCCGAGCGGGAAAGGCAAACGGTATTACGCAAGTGACAAGAGCGATTGACAAGAAGCGTAAAGTTGACTAAGTAACTGAACTATTATTGGTATCTAACTTATGATTAGTAGCGAAGCGGCTGGTAAATTGACCCGGAACGAGGGCTTGAAAGAGGGGAATCCTTGGCTTGCAGGGACGATCGCCCAGACGCTGGCGGACACCACGGCGGACGCGTTTTCGGCTGACGATTACGAATTCTTGAAGTTTCACGGGGTCTATCAGCAGGACGACCGAGACAAGCGGAAGGTTGGCAAGCAGTATATTTTCATGGTTCGGACGAAGTTCCCGGGGGGGCGGTTGTCAGGGCCGCAGTATTTGGCGTGCGACCGATTGGCAACGGAATATGGGAACGACACGTTGCGCATCACCACTCGGCAGGACTTTCAGTTCCACGGTGTGCTCAAATCCAATTTGCGGCAGACGATTAAGGGGCTGAACGAGGCGCTGATCACGACCGTGGCAGCCTGCGGGGACGTGGAAAGAAACGTGATGGCGCCCCCAACGCCAGCGACGAGCCCACTCGTGGATCATATTTTAGATGAGGCGCGCCGTTTATCGGACGAATTGGCACCGAAAACCCGGGCCTATCATACGATTTGGGTGGAGGGCCGAGCGCTTGATTTGGGTGCGGGAGAAACGTTTGAAGATCCGCTCTATGGGAAGAATTATCTGCCTCGCAAGTTCAAGACGGCTTTTGCGATTCCGCCGCTGAACGACGTGGATATTTTTACCAACGACTTGGGATTTATTGTCATCGAAGAAGGTGGCAAGTTGCTCGGATTTAACCTTTTGGCTGGGGGTGGCATGGGGATGTCGCACGGCAACACCCAGACGTTCCCGCGGGTGGCGGATGTCGTGGGGTTTGTGACGCCCCAGGAAGTGGAACGAGCGGCTAAAGCGGTGATTGGCATTCACCGGGATTTTGGAGATCGGACCAATCGGAAACATGCTCGATTGAAGTATGTCCTGGAGGAGAAGGGTCTCGATTGGTTTCGGCAGGAGCTCGAGCAAAGGGCAGGGATCAAACTGGCGCCCGCTCGGCCGTATCAGTTTTCGACGCAGGGCGACCTGCTCGGCTGGCATCGTCAGTCGAACGGCAAATACTTCCTGGGATTATTTGTTGAGAACGGCCGAATCCGCGATGTGGAAGGATACCGTTTGAAGACGGGTTTGCGAGAAGCCATCGCGCAGTATCAGCCTGAGGTCCGACTGACCGCTTCGCAGAACCTGCTGCTGGTGGGCGTGCCGGAAGAGGCGCGCGCGGGAATTGAGAGGATCCTGAGCAGCCACGGAGTTTCCGTCAAAAACCCGTATTCGAAGACTCGATTAGCATCGATGGCCTGCCCGGCCTTGCCGACTTGCGGGTTGTCCCTGGCGGAATCGGAGCGTGTTTTGCCTGAGATCATCACGCGGATTGAAGGTCTGTTGTCTGAGTTGGGACTGGGTGGCGACGAGATTGTGGTGCGCATGACCGGTTGCCCAAATGGCTGCGCGCGGCCGTATATGGCCGAGGTCGGCTTTGTTGGAAAGGCTCCGAATCGCTACCAACTCTACTTGGGTGGCAACGAGGCGAGCACCCGCCTGAACTGGCTATATAAAGACTCGGTCAAGAACGAAGATATCGTTCCAGAACTGCGTACGTTGCTCGTGCGCTATGTGGCCGAGCGCGGCACGGGCGAGCGTTTTGGAGATTTCTGTGAGCGCGCGATTCGTCCAACCGTTGCTGAGGTTGCTGCTGCTTCGTGACGTGGCTGTTCAACGGCCGCATTCGCTAGATTTGGGATGGCAACTCAATCCATGTTAACCCTGGAGGAGGTTCGTGCTTGCAACGCGCGGTTCGAACGCGCTTCCACCGAGGAGATCCTGCGGTGGGTCTGGGACCGATTCGGCGCGCGAGCCGCGATCGGGACGAGCTTTCAAGGAGCAGGGTTGGTCATGATGCACCTGGCGAAAGCAGCCGAGTTGCCGTTTCCGGTGTTCACGCTGGACACAGGGCTTCTGTTTGACGAGACCATAGAATTGAAGCGGCGTTTGGAACAGTTTTTTGGGATCCAGATAGAGGTTCTGGAGCCAGATCTAACGGTTGAGCAACAAGCCGCGGCCTATGGGGATGCCCTTTGGAAGAAGGATCCGGACTTGTGTTGTACCGTGCGCAAAGTGTTGCCGCTCCAAAACAAGCTGGCGGAACTGGATTGCTGGATCACAGGATTGCGGCGTCAGCAGTCCGAACAACGTTCGGGAATTGATGTCGTCGAGGTTTATGCGTTGGAATCAGCGGGTGGACGAGACATCGCGAAGGTGAATCCGATGGCGAGTTGGACGCGCGAGGGAGTGTGGCAGTACCTGCACGATCACAAGATCCCGTACAATCCGCTCCATGATCGAGGGTATCGATCGATCGGGTGCCGACCTTGCACATCACCCAGTGCCAGTGGGGAGAATGAGCGGGCCGGGCGATGGCTTGGATTTCAGAAAGTCGAGTGCGGGATTCACACTTTTATGCCGAGGAAAGCGTAGTCTCGGTGGAACGGGCGGCGAACGATATTGGCATGGACTATCTATCGAAACTGGAAAACCAGAGCATTTATATTTTGCGGGAGGCGTTTAATCGCTTTGATAACCTGGCGATGCTTTGGAGCATCGGCAAGGATTCGACCGTTTTGCTCTGGCTGGCGAGGAAAGCGTTCTTTGGGCATGTGCCCTTTCCATTGGTGCATGTGGACACGACCTACAAAATTCCATCGATGATCGAGTATCGCGATCGGGTCGTGCGTGAATGGAAGCTCGAGTTGGTCGTGGGAAAAAACGAGGAAGTGCTGCAAAGCGGAGTGACCTATCCCAACGGGAAAGCAACGCGTGTGGAATGTTGCGGGACACTCAAGAAAGACGCTTTGAAGCAGGTTTTGGACAAGCATCACTTTACCGGCGTGATTGTCGGAGTGCGTCGCGACGAGGAACCGACCCGGGCGAAAGAGCGCTATTTCAGCCCTCGCGACAAGAACATGGAATGGAACGTCGAGGATCAACCGCCGGAGCTCTGGGATCAGTTCAAGACCGATTTTGACAAGGGCACTCATATCCGCATTCACCCTTTGCTCCACTGGACGGAGCTGAATATTTGGGAATACATCGAGCGCGAGAATATTCCCGTTATTCCCCTTTATTTTGCCAATGCCAAGGGCGAGCGCTACCGCAGTTTGGGATGTGCTCCGTGCACGTTTCCAATTCGGTCCAGTGCTTGCACGGTGCGCGAGATTATCGAAGAGCTGCGTCATACCAAGACCTCGGAACGGTCCGGGCGGGCGCAGGATAAAGAGAGCGAAGACGCGTTCGAAAAGCTGCGGCGTGATGGTTACATGTAGTCTATGACCCAGAGATCCGAAGCTCCAACGGAGCAACTTAAGATCGTCATTGTCGGGCACGTCGATCACGGGAAATCCACCTTTGTGGGACGGCTGTTCTACGACACCGGCTCTTTGCCCGAAGGGAAGTACGAACAGCTGCAGAAGATTGCGGAGCGGCGGGGTGTTCCTTTCGAGTGGGCCAACCTGATGGACGCCTTGCAGTCAGAGCGCGATCAAAATATCACCATCGACACGGCCCAGATCTGGTTCCAGACGGCACGCCGGCAGTACGTGATCATCGACGCGCCTGGACACAAGGAATTCCTCAAGAACATGATCACGGGAGCGGCCAGCGCGGAGGCGGCGTTGCTGCTGATTGATGCGAACGAGGGAATTCAGGAGCAGTCTCGGCGCCATGGCTATCTGCTCAATTTGTTAGGCATTCGGCAAGTGGCTGTGCTGGTCAACAAAATGGACCTGCAAAACTATTCGGAAGCGCGCTTTCGCCAGATTGAGGCTGATTTCCGGGCGTTCCTCGCTGGGATTGGATTGCAGCCGGAATTATTCATCCCGATTGCCGCGAAGAACGGCGACAATATCGCCAGCCTCAGTGCGAACATGCCCTGGTGGCGGGGGCCAACGGTGATTCGGGCTTTGGATTCGTTTCGGGTCACGGAGTTACCCAGTGACCAGCCGCTCCGTTTTCCAGTGCAGGACGTCTATCGGTTTGACGAGCGCCGCATTTTGGCCGGGCGCGTCGAGTCCGGGATTGTTAAGGTCGGCGACCGGCTTCTCTTCACTCCGGGGAACAAGGTCAGCACGGTCAAGAGCATTGAGCGGTGGAACGCGCCCTCGCACGACTCCGCTGCCGCTGGCGAATCGATTGGAATCACGCTGACCGAACAGATTTTCGTGGAGCGCGGCGCGGTGGCTGCGTTGGAGACGAGTCCACCTTACGAGTTAACTCGGCTGAAAGTCAGGCTGTTCTGGCTGGGACGGGTCCCGTTTCGCAAAGGTCGAATCTATAAACTCAAACTGGCGACGCAAGAGGCGGATTGCGAGATTGAAACGATCGAGAAAGTCATCGATGCATCGACGCTGGAAACGGTTTCGCGCAAAGAGAAGGAGATCTTGGTCGGTCGGCATGAAGTGGCAGAACTGGTGCTTCGAACCAAACGGCCGATCGCCTTCGACGTGCACTCCGAGATCCGGACGACCGGCCGTTTTGTCATCGTGGACGGATTTGAAGTTTCCGGCGGTGGAATTGTTGCTGAGGGGAATTATCCTAAGCGGAGTTCAGATGGGCTGCAAAAGAGCGACCATATCTATTGGAGCCATGGGAAGGTCACCGCGGAACAGAGGACCCGTCGCAATGGGCATCCAGGTTGTGTGGTCTGGCTCACTGGGTTGTCAGGAGCTGGAAAGAGCACTATTGCCAATGAACTCGAACGTGAATTGTTCAACCTTGGAAAGCACGCGTATGTCCTCGACGGGGACAACGTGCGCCATGGCCTCTGCTCCGATCTGGCTTTCTCTCCGCAGGACCGGCAGGAGAACATTCGACGCGTCGGTGAAGTGGCAAAACTTTTCGCAGATGCCGGACTGATTTGCGTCACGGCCTTCATTTCTCCCTATCGTGCGGACCGGGCGTTCGTTCGGAACATGGTGAAAGCGGGGCAATTCATTGAGGTTTTTGTGAACGCGCCTATTGAAACCTGCGAGGCTCGTGATCCAAAAGGGCTTTACGCGAAGGCGCGCAGCAACGAGATCAAGGAATTCACAGGGGTTTCCGCTCCCTATGAAGCGCCGGAGAATCCTGAAATCGTGCTCGCCACGGACAAGCTAACGGTGGCGGAGTGTGTGACTCAGGTGTTGGAATTCCTGCATGTCCAGGACGTGGATAGCGCCATTTCCATTTAGCCTTCCGGTGTCTTCGGGACACGTTGGGCTGCGCGTCATAATTTCTCTAAGTCAGTTTGGCACGCTGCCGCGCTCGCGGCGTTCGTGTTGAATCGCTGAGCGGCCGTTTCCTGAACAAACCGAGGCTGTGCCTGGAGTCCCGGCCATGCCGTTCGTCTAGGAGCGGTCGGTAAGATCAGCGATCCCGGTGCAAGCCGTATCCGAAGGAACAGCCGCCGAGCTTACCGAGCGAAGATTCACAAAGGAGCGTAGTCTCGATCATCCCGAATTGCGACCGGTGCGTCCTTCTGAGGGCAGCTGGGAGACGAAAATCGCTGTCGGCATCCTTAGGTAAGTTAAGGGCGCTCCCGGTTGAGGGGAAACCCTATGTCTCTCACTGAAATCGATTCGGACCTCCTGGCAGCTTTTCTGCTAAAGCTAGGATACCGGACGATCTCGTAGATCGCGAATCTTACCAAGAAATATGCGGCTTTGGCATCTCTCGAATCAGCGCAACCGGCGCGGGGCCTTTACTTTGCCGGAGATGGTCATCGCGTCTGGCATCGTTGCCACGATGATTCTTGGCAACATGGCAACGGTCTACGGGGTGCGGTTGATGAATAGCAAGGACTATGACCGGGGCGTGATTTCGGGGTTCATGCAGCATTACGTCGAACTGATCAAAGCGCTTCCCTTCGATCAAGTTAGGCCTAACGTGCCTTTGAGTGGATTGTACTCCGGCCTCGATGGCAACCCACTCGTAGCTCTGCCGGCGAGCACTAACTGGGTAAGCATCGCTGGAAATAACTATCAAACGTTCCACCCAAGCCTGGTCTGGCTCACCAACCGTGCTCCGGAAATGCGCGTCACCATCGAAACGTCCTTTGTCGGTGCCGTGGCTCACGATCGGCATGTCATCGTCGAAGTCCGATGGGATCCGCCCTTGAGTTTCGGACCGGTCATGACGCGGCGTCTTGATCTGATTCGGGTCAAGGACCTGTAGATCTGTCTCGCGATGGGGCGGGCGTTTCTTAAGAATGAGAATTGCGAATTACACTTACTCAGCGGCGGGACGCGCCGTCCGGGCACGTCGACAATCGGGGATGACCCTAGTCGAGGTGATGATCGCAGCGTCCATCGGCGGTGTCGTGCTCATGGGGTTGATGATGCTCGTCATGCTCATGGCCAGCGAACAAAGGAAGTATTTGGTCAATGCCGTACTCCAGCAAAACGCCAATCTGCTAGAGGATAGAATCACGCGATTGATCCGCTCGATGAGCGCTCGGGAGGCGGTCGCGTTGGGCGACCCAATCGCGTCGGGATCTCCGTTTTTTCGGAAAGTGGTGGTAGCCCGAGGTTCGTCGCCGATTCCTCGGGAGCAGCTTGCTTATGAGGCGGGCACCTTTCGCTGCACACATCTTCCCAACATGGCTGTGCCTGGCACGCAGGACATATACTTTTCGCCGAGCCCAATGGCGGTCCTCCGCAATATGTATTTCTTCATTTCGGAAAAGAACGATGGGGCTCCTGATTCGAGCGCTATCACAGTGGTTTTTCAACTCGACGACGACGCGATGGGTTCGAAGAACCGAAGCAAAACCAACAGCTTGACGCGTGTTTTCACCGCGAGCATGCGAAACAATTGAAAAAGTTGCTCGTCGCGCTCACTCCAACTCTTACCTGGCATCCCTATGCAAATCACCCTCAGGCGCTCCTCGCGCGCTGCCACCGTTCTTCTGACGTCATTGATTTTCTCCGGCGTGCTCGTCATTACGGCCGGGGCGATGTTGTCGCTGAGTTCTCATCGGATTCGTTCTGAGATCGGCCGATGGCAGTCCAACCAAGCGTATTACCACGCCGAAAACGGCCTCAATTGGGCGGCACAAAAGATTGCGGACGCTTCCACGGGGGGCACGAACGCCACCTTCCTGGGGATGTATTCCGTTTCTGATTGGGTGACATCGCAGCTAGGAATTCCTTATCTGCAGAGCCTCCAGAGTGAACCTTCCTCTGGTTTTAGTAACGCGTGGGTTACAATTGCGAATCATTCCAGTGGGGTCTCCAATCGCTATACGGTTACGGCCTCGGCACTCGTGGGGGCGAAAGTGCGAAGGATTCAAGCGATTCTGGTGAAGAACCCGCCCAGTTTGGTTTTCGACTATGAATACTTTCTGAACAATTGGGGCTGGTGGTGGGGGAGTTCGATTACGGGCGATGGAGACAATCGCGCAAACTGGGATTTTGATTTCCGCTACAGTCCGACCGTCAATGGATCGGTCATTGCGAATGGTGAGATTGCGTCCGATCACGTTCCCGTCGATCCGCTCAGCGGAGTGACTCCGTTCAACGGCAGCGCCGGATCTGATCCGGTCGGCATGGTGCATTCGGGAGCGCCTCGCTTACCCATGCCAAACTTGCTCGACTTTGGATATTACCAAAGCAACGCGGTGGCTCGCGCTGGGAAACTTTACGTTGGAACGACGTTGGTGGTTGACGCGGTTCAGGGGAATGCAAGCAAACCTGGTCTCTACATCAAAGGCACCGCTGCGGATCCGATCAAGGTCCAGGGCCCGGTGGTGGTGCCTGGCGATGTGGTGATTAGTGGCCCTATCACCGGCGTCGGCACACTCTACGTCGGCGGCAATCTCTATGTCGCCAATGATGTGACCTACAGTAACGGTCCGGATTTCAGCACACCGCCAACCTCGCTTTCCCCAGCGCAAACGGATCTCTGGGTGCAAAACGCCGTGAGCGGTCAGAAGGATCTGGTAGGGTTTGCCGTCCGCGGTTCGATCTATGGCGGGGACGTGAATTCGAGCGACTTTCAGACGTGGTGTTACTATGCGGGAACGTACGGGCTCCAGAATGTTGGAAGCGAAGCGACACTTGGGATGGACGGAATCCGGGGGACGCCGGACGACAACGTTTCTTATGGACACTACGTTGGGGCGTCGTACGTCACGGACGCTTCCTACGACGCGGATGGAGACGGGGTTATTCGGGCTGCCTACAATTTGAATAGCGATATTCTTATGACCTCGGGCCGGATCTCGAAGATCCTGCAGTATCCAACGGACGGTTCGGGCAATCCCTTGAGTTATAGTTCCATCGCCACCTGCAACTACAACCGGATGGACGGGGTCTACTATTGCAATCACGCCACGGCATGCCGCATGGCCAAGAGCGGAGGAATCAAATGGAACGGGACGATTATTTGTCGGGACGAGGCGATAGTATTCAACGAATCGCTCAAGTTTAACTACGATCCGAGGATTCACAGCCGCTACTCCTCAGACCCAAACCGCGTCATCGATCTCGGGTTACCGGTAGCCAATCTGGTTCGGTTACAGCAGATCGAAGAGATTGCTCCGATCGCGGGGTTTTAACGTCGCTGCGCAAAATGACAACGGCCAATAGCCTGATCTGGAAGAAGCGAACGCTGGATTATTTTTGCCGAAGCGTTGCGGCGTTCGTGGTTCTGTTCTCGACGGTCGCACCTTGTTTCGCGGTGGATCCCCCTCCAGCCAATATTCTACGAAGTCCGGTCGAGGTGCAGCGCCAATACTTGAAAAACCTCGGTGAAGAGTCCGAGCGATTGCGTTCGAAGGTGGCAGAGCGGCGGTTTCGACAAAAGCAGGAACGGCGGCAAGCGATCACTGTTGGCTTGAGTAAAGAGGTGGATATTCAGCGTGCGGACATGCTTGCGGAAGGTTCTGTGTCGCTGTTGACATCCGCGGAAAGCGACGGCCTAGGCACCGTAGCTCCGTTAGGGAAGGTGAGCCGCTCCAATCAGTTGCTCGTGGTCGGAGTTTTGGTCTTGGTTCTGTATTTTGTCCGAGACTCTTTGTTTCGGTGGTGGGAAGCGGTCGTCAAACGATTTCAGGCCTGACCGCCAAGAGAGCGAGCGGAGAGGTGACGCCGTGCTCAGGTGGAACGCGATGAGGTCTATTCGTGCAGTTTAATGTCGACCAGCAAATTGCCGCCGATCCGCTCTAGTTCTTTACGGAGTTCCGGCACGTGACATTCCCCAGGGAGTTGGAGCCTGGCTTCCGCGCGAAAGAGTGTTTCTCCGGACATGGGAGCGCTGCTGCACGACGTGGATAATTCTTCCACGTTAATGCCCTGTTTCGCCAGGGTGTGGGAGATTTCACGCACGATACCAGGGCGGTCTTGTCCCACAAGTTCCAAGGTCACGATGCGTTCGGTGCTGGGAGGGAGAGTTTCGGTCGCCCGAACGGTGACATGCAGGCCTTGGGATTCAAGCGCGCGCAACTGTTTCCCAAGTCCTGGTTGTTGGGCGGCGTCGACATGGATTCGTAAGATGCCGGCGAATTCACCTCCCAACCGGCACATCCGGCTTTCCAGCCAGTTCGCGCCGTAAGCCGCAACCGTATTGGCGATGGCCTCGATCAGCCCAGGACGATCCTTGCCGATAACGGTCATAACGAGTGGGACTTGCATAACCTCCTGTTAGTCCCGTCTCGCTCGGGAAGCAAGCTCTACTGCTACCTCGGCGAGCGGTTTAACCGCCTCCATAGGATGGCCGCGTGAGGTCGCGAACCGCGCCTGCGGTGGTCGGACTTCATGGGAATGCTCCGGATTAGCAACGCAACAACCGGTGGTTTCGTAGAGCTCATCGCACTTGCTTTCGATGGCGTTGTGGGCATTTGGATTGGAGTTGGCGTTGACTCTCTCTCAGCGGGCTTTAAAGTGCCCAAAGATCAGGTGTTTGCGGCTGCACCAGTGCCGTTCTATTCTGGCTGCCCT
>JBGAIN010000084.1:0-34668 GCA_044225505.1 Limisphaerales bacterium | reverse complement strand
GGTGGAGGTGGTTGGCGTTTCCTTGCTGTCGAAGTCTCGACGTTCTCGCATTTCCCGTGTTGGATGGTTGGCAAGGCAACTTATGAGAACATGTCCTCTTGGCTTGCGGGATTTGCTTCAACCTTTGATTCGGGGCTCGCTGCTTTTGGCCGTGGTCATGGCTGGAAACCTAAGGCCGCTTGCAGCTGCCTCTACGAACTCGCTGAGTCTGGCCCGGGATTTCACGGTAGAACGGTTGCGAGAGATCTTGCTCCCGCGGGAGCAATGGCATCCGTGCCCGACATGGTCGGCGCGCGAGGCGTGGGACGGCCTGCCCGAATCGGTCCGCACGTATCTGGTAAAATTGGGAGACGAGGCATTAAACAAGCCGATACCAGCGTTACCGGCGTCGCTCTACCTGGAATACGCGCGTCAGGGGAATCGGGCCAATTTTGAGGGGGTCTACTTCGCAAGACGCGCGCAGTTACAAAACTTGGTTTTGGCAGAGTGCGTCGAAGGGAAAGGCCGGTATCTGACCGCAGCGACCGATGCGTTGTGGGCGATTTGTGAAGAGTCTACTTGGTGCCTTCCCGCGCATGTCGGTGCGCAAAAAGCCAAGGTGGGACTGCCTGATGTCCAGGAGCCCATCGTCGATCTCTTTGCCGGGGAGAGTGCCGTCACGGTTGCTTGGACGCTCTATTTGTTGGGCTCTGAAATGGACCTTGTTTCACCGCAGATTCGGCGCCGCGCCGCATTCGAGTTGCAGCAGCGGGTCTTGACTCCGGTTCGGGATCGAGATGACTTCGGATGGATGGCCTTGCACGTAACTCGACCTGACCAACGCCCGAACAATTGGACGCCTTGGATTGCCGCGAGCGTGCTGACGACGAGCTTGTTAAGCGAACCGGACGCAGAGCGGCGGGTGCAAACGGTGCACAAAATGTTACGCAGCCTGGACGGGTTCGTACGCTTTTATCCGAGCGATGGGAGCTGTGACGAAGGACCGAGCTACTGGGGGCGAGCGGGAGGGAGTCTCCTGGATGGCTTGGACATCTTGCACAGCGCGAGCGGGGGCAAGTTTGATGTGTTTGCGGAGCCACTGGTGCAGGAGATCGGGCGTTTTATTTATCGAGCCTACATTGCCGACGATTATTTCGTGCCCATTGGAGATTGCGCGGCCCGCTTTGAACCGGAGAGGTCTTTGGTCTTTCGGTATGGTCGACGCATCGGCGATCCGACGTTGAAAGCCCTGGCGGCGCAGGGGGCTTCCGTGCCGTCGATCCTGGGAGGGCGTTTCCTAGGCCGGCAGATTTACAGCGTCTTCGATGCGGGCGCGATTCTCGCGGAAAAGCCTGCGGCATCACCGCTGGTGCGCGATGTTTGGCTTGGGAGCGAAGATCTGCAATTGATGACCGCTCGTTCAAAGGACCGAACCATTGAGGGGTTCTATCTGGCGGCCTGGGGCGGTCACAACGCCCAAAGTCATAATCACAACGATGTGGGAAATGTCCTGGTGTTTGCGGACGGTCAGCCCGTGCTGGTCGACGTGGGAGCGCCTACGTACACCGCCCAGACGTTCAGCTCGAAACGTTACGAAATCTGGGCTTTTCAATCGGCATTTCACAATGTCCCCACGATTAACGGTGTCCTACAAAGTGCGGGTCGTCGCTATGCCGCGCGGGATGTGGTCTACCATAGGACCGAAACAGCGGCTCAACTGCAGATGGACATCGCCCCGGCGTATCCCGAGGAGGCTCAGGTCAAATCATGGGTTCGCACCGTTCGGTTGAATCGAGGTCAATCGGTGGAATTGACGGAAGCGTTCGATCTCCGCGAACTCACTGGCGAAACCCAACTGCATTACCTCACTCCGATGGAGTTGGATGTCAGCCAACCCGGAAAGGTGGTTCTTTTCCGGGGACAATCTCAACCTCCTCAAGACCGCCTCCGTCTGGAGTACGACGCCACCATCTTGAACCCGAGCGTGGAAAGAATTCCGTTGACCGATCCGCGTCTCATCCAGTCCTGGGGCACGCAGCTTCGACAGTTAAGGTTCCATCCTCGGCGCGGTTCCCTTCAAGCAAGGTGGACCTTGCGTCTCTTGAAAGGAGATTCCTGAATCTATGAGTGCTTCTGGTGTTTGCCGTCGCCAAGCCGCGGCCCGAGTGGCCCTGCTCGGGTTGATGCTCGCGCTTTTCCATTGGAGGAGCATCGTGCTGGGAGCGGCCGTGGCGAGCAACGATGTCATGGTCACGATGCGCAACGGGGTCCGGCTGGCGACAGATCTGTATCTGCCACCGTCAGGGAAGGTCGAGAGAAACGAACGGTTTCCAGTAATCCTCATTCGCACTCCCTACGGCAAGTCGAGTTCCAAGGGGCAGGGAGAGTTTTTCGCTTCATCCGGGTATGTTTTTGTCGCCCAGGATACTCGGGGACGCTACGGGTCCGAAGGCATTTGGCATTTTCTGACGGACGATGGCCCGGACGGGGTCGATACCGCGCGTTGGATCGCGAAGCAGCCTTGGTCGAACGGCAAGATCGGGATGATCGGCACGTCGTATGTCGGCGGCACTCAGCATGCGATGGCGCTGGAACAGGCACCTCAATTGGACACAGTGATTCCAGTAGATGCCGTATCGAACATGGGTTACCAAAGCATGCGAAACGCTGGCGCCTTTGAGCTGCGGTTCTGGAATTGGATTTTCGCCACGGGGGCTCCAAGTGGCAGTCGTCAAGCGCGCGACCCGCTGCTAGGCGCCGCGCTCCGCCAGATGGCGGACGATCGTCGCTTTTATCTTAGGAACCTCCCGCTCCGTCCGGGGACAACGCCTCTGCAGCACGCGTCCGAGTACGAACAGTGGTTGGTTCAGGCCATGTCGCATGGCGGGAACGACGATTTCTGGCAGCAGAACAACATCCTCGACCATCCCGAGCGTTATAAGGACATTCCCGTCTACCTGGTTGGAGGTTGGTACGATTCGTGGGCGGGCAATACGACGGCCAATTATCGAGTTTTGTCGAAAACGATTCGAGGTCCGGTCTACCTGATCATGGGACCCTGGATTCACGGAGCACAAAACCGATCGGCCCACGGACAAGTCAGTTTCGGGAGTGAGGCAGCCATTCCCGATGAACTGCAATGGCGGTTGCAATGGTACGATCATTGGCTCAAAGGGCTGGACAATGACGTTGGAAAACGCCCGCCTTTCGCGACCCCAGTGCGCCTCTTTGTCATGGGGTCCGGGGATGGCCGCAAGACCTCTGCGGGCTTGCTGAACCATGGCGGTTTCTGGCGCGAGGAACATGACTGGCCTTTGGCTCGCGCCCGTGAGACGCCGTTTTATTTCCACCAGCGAGGATGGTTGAACTCGCGCTTTCCAGACCCAGAAGATCGGTCAACGACGTTCACGTTTGACCCACATCATCCGGTCCCAACGTTGGGAGGGAATATTTCCTCAGGCGACGGGCTCATGTTGCAGGGCGCGTGGGACCAGCGCGGCGGGAGCAATTTTTGGAATGCGCCGGAACCGATTCCTCTTTCTGCTCGTAACGACGTGGTTGTCTTTCAAACCGAGCCGTTGTCCGACGACGTGGAGGTCACGGGCGAACTTCAGGTCAGGTTGTGGGCGAGTTCGTCAGCGACCGACACTGATTTTACGGCTAAGCTTGTCGACGTCTATCCAGCAAGCGCAGACTACCCTGTGGGATTCGATTTAAACATCGCGGACGGGATTGTCCGGGCCCGTTTTCGCGAGTCCCTCAAAGCTGAGTCGCTCATGGTGCCAGGAAAGATATACCCGTTGACCATCAAGCTTTATCCAACTTCGAACATTTTTAAGAAAGGCCACCGCATACGCGTCGATATCTCGAGTAGTAACTTCCCACGGTTTGACGTGAATCCGAACACAGGTGAACCCCTCAATGACAATCGGCGCTGGGCGACGGCTGAGAATACGATTTTCCACGATCGAGAACACCCTTCGGCGATCGTCTTACCGATCATTCCGAAGCGGCCAGAATAGGCCTACCAAGACCATTCGATGCCAGGCCCGAACTGAGTGAGCGACAGGCGCTTTTCCGCTAGAAAGTCCGCGGGTTCTGGGGCAGACTTCCCGTCATGAAGCCTTCTTCTTCTGGATCCCCGATTTCGCGACGTCATTTCTTAGCGGTGACAGGAGCTGCCCTCGCTGCTCCCATGATCATTCCCGCGAGTGCTTTGGGAGCGGACGGACGGCCTGCGCCATCGGAGCGGATTACGATGGGCGTGGTGGGCTGGGGAATGCAGGGGCCTAGCAACACGGGCAACTTTCTCAGGCAACCGGACTGCCAGGTGGTCGCGAGCGCTAACATTGACAAGAACCACCTCGCGAAATCGCTGCAGACGATCAATGGTCATTACAAGAATGAAGATTGCAAAGGCTATCACGATTACCGCGAGATGATGGCCCGAACGGATATCGATACCGTGATGCTAGCCGTTCCCGACCATTGGCATGCCCTCACCGCGACCGAAGCAGCCCGTCAAAAGAAAGACATTTACGGCGAAAAACCTCTGGCCCGCACGATTGCTGAACAACAGGCCATTGTGAAAGCGGTGCAAGAAAACAGCCGTATCTGGCAGACCGGGTCGTGGCAACGGTCGGAGAGGAATTTTCATTATGCGGCGGAGATCGTTCGCAACGGCCTGATCGGCCGAGTCATTCGAGTCGAAGTCGGACTCCCCAGTGGACACACAGACTTCGCCGGGACCGGCAAGCCGTTGCTGCAAAAACTGGGGACGCTCTCGGAAAAGGTCACAAATCTGGCCAAGGTTGTGCCAGGCACAGCGGCCTGGGATGCGGCCGTCAGTGAGCCCCCCGCGGAACTGGATTACCCGTTCTGGGTCGGCCCGTCGAAGATGGAACCGTACATTCGTGCGCGCGGCCATATGAACTGGCGCTGGAACTACAATACGGGCGGCGGTCAGTTGCTCGATTGGATCGGACATCATGGCGACATCGGCCATTGGGGTCTTGGACACGACGACACGATCGGGCCTCTTCAAGTCATGGGGTTAGGTGAATTCCCCGCTCCCAATGCCCTTTGGAACACCTGCACTAAATACCGCATCGTTTGCGAATACCCGAATGCGGTGACTGTCGTCCTTGCCGGTGGTTATTCTGACATTCGCAGCGGAACGAAATGGATCGGCACGGACGGGTGGGTCTGGGTCGATCGCGGCAACGCCTTTGAGTCTTCGCACAAGGACTGGGAAGAAGCCCGCACTCTGCCGGACGATCAGCGTAAAGTGCAGCTGCTCTTCAACAAGGGCGGGCACTGGCGAGCATTCCTGGACAGCGTGAAATCACGCCAACCCACGGTGACGCCCGTCGAAGTGGCGCATCACTCCACGATCCCTGGGCACCTCGGCCTGATCTCAATGTGGACGGGACGTCCCATCAAATGGGATCCAGCGAAAGAAGTCATCGTGGGCGACGAGGATGCGAGCAAACTCTTGAACCGACCGTATCGGTCGCCATGGCAGTTGAGCTAGCGGTTGCCGTATTGGCGGGTCGCGTTGAAGATCCTGCCAGCGTCGGTTGCGAAGCTTTCGTAGCGCGCTGGCGAGACGGTAATCTTAAAAGGCCGAGCCCGGGCTAGGCTCCCTGATAAAGACCGCCTGCAACCAGCACGTGGCGTCCTCGAGCCCGCGCCGCGTTCGGTCGCTCGTGAACTTATGAATCGCCGCAAATTTTTCCAGGCCGCCGGCGCTGCGAGCACCTTCTCTCTTTGCGTCCGTCTGGAGAGCGGGCTGGCTCCACTGAGTCCCGCGCCTCCTGAGGAGTTAGCCAGGCCCGGGCGAGAAACGGCATCCCGGGCCCTGGTGGAAAACCCACTGCTGATCGAGCCCCATTTGAAATTGGTCGACCTAACGTGTGACCTGTTCATCGCCGGAGGCGGTCTGGCTGGAGTTTGTGCCGCGCTGGCCGCAGCTCGGCGCGGGGCCAAAGTCGTTTTGGCGCAGGACCGCTCGCGACTCGGTGGCAATTCATCGAGCGAAGTTAAAATGCACGTGGTCGGAGCGGATATGCACGGGCAGCGTCCCGGTTGGAGGGAAGGTGGGCTGATTGAAGAATTGCGCCTGGACGATGCCGTTCATAACCCCCAACGGAGCCGGGAAATGTGGGACTTGCTCCTCTACGACAAAATCAAGAGCGAACCCAACATCACGCTCCTCTTGGATACGACCTGTTGTGCTGCGGAAACGGATGCGGGACGAATTCGACGTGCTCTCTGTCGTTGCGATAAGTCCGAACATTTTTATCGCGTACAAGCCGCGCATTTTGCGGACTGCACGGGTGATTGCCGGTTGGGTCTCGAGGCTGGAGCGGACTTGCGTCAAGGGCGTGAGAGCAAAGCGGCATTCAATGAATCGCTCGCCTTGGATCAGGAAGACACGCATACGTTGGGGAGCACAATTCTTTTCACTTCCAGGGAGCACCCACAGCCCATGCCCTTTCAACCTCCAGCTTGGGCGCGCCAGATCAGCAAAGAAATGCTACGATTTCGGCCTATCTCATCTTGGGAGTATGGCTACTGGTGGGTGGAATGGGGCGGGCATCTGAACACGATTCACGATCACGAAACGATCCGGTTTGAGTTGTTGCGCATCGCGCTGGGCGTCTGGGATTACATTAAGAATTCGGGGGAACATCCTTCCAGTCGGCACTGGGCGATGGATTGGGTCGGCATGATTCCCGGAAAACGCGGGAGCCGCCGCCTGGTCGGGGATCATATCCTGACCGAGCAGGATTTGCTCGGGAAGAACGGCGATTTTGCGGACGCGGTGTGCATTGGCGGTTGGGGGTTGGATGATCATCCGCCCGCTGGTTTTGACCGATCTGATCTGAAGCCGTTTCGGACCTTGCCGCCACCTTATCCTTACAACATTCCGTTGCGGTCCCTTTACAGCCGCAATATTGCCAACCTATGGATGGCGGGTCGGAATATCAGCGCTTCCCATGTGGCATTTACCAGCACGCGAGTGATGGCGACCTGCGCAGTGATTGGGCAAGCTATGGGCACGGCCGCCGCGCTTTGTGCGCAACGCGGACTCTTGCCCAGAGACCTGGCCTCTGATCCTCAACAGGTCGATCGCCTGCAGCAGGCGCTCTTACGCGACGACCAGACGATTCGGGATCGCCGCAACGGAGATCCGCTCGATCTAGCCAGGCACGCCGAGATCTCAGCTTCATCGGCGCTGCCCGGGTCCGAACCCGAGGTCGTGATCGACGGCGTTGTTCGTGATCTGCCCGGAAAGCGGGAGCACTGTTGGCGAGGAGAACTGACGGCGGAAGGAGCGTGGCTTCAGTTGGATTGGACTAAGCCACAAACCCTCCGGGCAGTGCAATTGACGTTTGATACCGGGTTCGAGCGCGAATTGACTTTGACGCACCAAGACAGCTTGAATGCCAAAATGGTGCGAGCACCTCAGCCCGAGACCGTTCGCGATTACCAACTACTCTACCGTCCCAATCCAGCGACAGACTGGCAGGTGTGGACAACCGTGACGGGCAATTATCAGCGATTACGTCGGCACCCAGGCGAGCCGGTTTCGGTTTCGGCGTTGCGACTGCGTGTTACTACGACCCACGGAGTAAAGGAAGCGCGCCTTTACGAAATCCGGTGTTACAGTTAGCGAGGTGAAGCCTGGGGCCGGCGCTCCGTCAGCTCAGGAACTCGGACCGCGGCTCGGTCCGACGGTGCAGCCCCAAACTGTGCATCAAGGACTCCCCCGGTCGAATGTCCGAGCCGGACAATCCTGCGACCTTGAGAATTTAATGCAACAAGCGCACGCGTATCGGTGTTAGTGAGGAGGACAGGATGTTTCGACCAATTTGGCGGTCGGTAACGTTTGACCAGGAGAATCTGATTCAATGAACCGCTCACCGCGAAGTCTGGCGCTATGTCTATTGGCAGGCTTCTTGTCTTTGGCCGCCAGCTGCAGTCGTAAAGCTCCTGATCCGCAACCGCCCTTGGCAGAAGAGCATCCTATCCCGCAACCTGTTGAGAGGGAACCAGGACCCGTTGTCCAACCAGCCGAGACGAAACCCGCCTTAAATCCCGAAAGCGTTCCCTCCCAACCCCCTCGGGCTCTTGAACCCCCGAGGCGCGAGCCACTGCGTCGCACCAAGGAACCCCCTGCGGCCCGGGCTGAGCTAGAAGAGCCAGCCGCTGCCGGGACGGCTCCGCCTCGTTCCAAGAAAGATCTCGCCAACGCGCTGTTCGAGCAACCGACACTCTTGCGCATTCAAATCCAAATCCCTCCAGCGGGGCTCAATGTGCTCGGTCGATCGCGACGTGATAATGGCGAGCGGCCGACAGCTCGCGCCACCATTCGGGAGGGGGGACAGGTCTTTACGAACGTAGCGGTCCATCTTAAAGGGGCGGCCGGGAGTTTCCGGTCGATTAGCGACAAACCCGCACTGACGCTAAAGTTCGATAAATTTGAGCCGGAGCAGACCTTCCATGGGCTAAACAAGATTTCCCTCAACAATTCAGTGCAGGATTCGAGTTTTCTCTCGGAAAAGCTGGCGCGGGAACTTTTCCTGGAGGCGGGAGTGCCAGTGCCGCGAGCGTCGCACGCCACCGTGGAACTTAACGGCCGATATCTGGGAATGTACGTCTTGCTCGAAGGCGCCAATAAACGGTTCCTAAAACGGCACTTCGAAGATCCGAAGGGCAACCTTTACGATGGCGGCTTTTGCCGCGATATCGGAAGCCGCCTCGCGGTCAATTCTGGCGATGACCCCAAGAATCATACGGGCCTGAACGCGCTCCGGGCGGCCAGTCGGGGCGCGAATTTCGCCAAGTTGGACGAAGCGCTCGATGTCGACCGCTTCGTCACCATGGTTGCCATGGAGACTTTGCTTGGCCATTGGGATGGCTACACGCTCAACCGGAACAACTGGCGCGTGTTTCATGACCTAAAAGCGAATCGCATGGTTTTTATCCCGCATGGCTTGGACCAGCTCTTTGGCGGGGGGCCCCAGATGGCTAACGATGGCTCGCTTTTACCGCAAAACATTCAGGGGCAGGTATCCCGCGCCGTCCTGGGCACTGCCGAAGGCCAGCGCCGTTATCGTGCTCGACTGGAACAGCTTTACCGCGACGTTTTCCGGGTCGATGAGATTAGCGCCAAGTTGGACCGGTGGGCCGTGGGAATCTCTACCGAACTGGCCAAGACGGATCCAGACGGGGCTAAACTGTTCCGCCAGCGCGCCAACGGTCTGAAACATCGGGTGGCGCGTCGCATGGCGAATTTGCGACCGAACTTTGGTCTGCCGATCGAACCGGTGAAGTTCGGAAGCGATCGGACGTTGCCCTTGACGAACTGGAAGCAAGGCGTGCTGCAATCGGGCGATCCTGCGTTCCGGGAAGAGGACGCCGATTCCGGCAAGCGCGCATTGGTTGTCCAAGCCAATGGCGAAAGCACCGGTTCGTGGCGAACGCGAGTCGTGCTCGCACCGGGTCAATATCGGTTTGAAGGCCGCGTGCGGGTGGTGGGCGTGACCGTGGCGGAAGGTGATACTCGATCGGGAGCTGGTTTGCGCATTTCCAAGGGCACAATGCCGCCGAAGCTGACAGGGACCGCGGACTGGAAGCTGTTCCAGAGCGCCTTTCCAGTGGAAAAGGCTTCCGAGGTGGAATTGATCTGCGAACTGAAAGCGACGGCTGGGGAAGCCTGGTTCGATGCCACTTCGCTGCGTCTCGTCCAAGTTCGATAGGCCGTCTTCGTGCGATGCGGGCCGGGGCTATAGCTGAAAAATCCACCGCCTTCCGGGCCTGAGCTGCTCAGGAACCGCTCGTTTTGGAGCCACAACGACGCTCTTCGATGGGGTAGAATCTGCAACCGACTTCCAGCGCCAGACACGATTATCCACCTCCCGTTATTGAGCTCTCGCCCTGGCTGGACGTTGTTTATTCGTATATAACCCGGATTATACACGGATATAACTCGGATTTAACACGGAGTCGCGCCGTGTTAAATGCCTGTAATTTCCGCGTCCAATCCGGGTTGTTAACGAGTGAGCCTCCTCATTTCCAGGCCGGTTCTCACGCTGCTAACCCGTAGAACCGCAGGCAGTTGTCTCCAAGAATAGCCGCTTGTTCGGTCGCCGAGAGCGCCTGGATGTGATCCATTACGATCCGCATGGTAGAAACGTAATCTCCTGAGACTGTGCAAACGGGCCAATCCGAGCCGATCATCAGGCGCTCCGGGCCGAAACTCTTCAGAGCGATCTCGAGATAGGGTCTGAAGTCCTCATCTCGCCACTGGTTCCAGCCCGCTTCCGTCACCATCCCCGACAGTTTACAGAACACGTTGGGATACTGGGCCAGTTGCTGCATATCCGCATCCCAGGGCGCAAGCTTGCCTTCGCGGATCCGTGGCTTGGCAATGTGATCCAGCACAAAGCGCTGCTCTGGAAATGCTTTTACCAGTTTGGCGGCCGCGCGCAGATGCCGTGGGAACAGCAGCAGGTCATACGTCAGGTCAAACCCCCGTAGTTGGGCGATTCCCCGGTGGAAATCCGGACGGAGCATAAACTCGTCATCCGGTTCGTCCTGAACGACGTGGCGAACGCCAACAAGTTTTGGGTGAGGCGCGAGCTTCTGTAACTGCTGGTGGAGTTGCGGCGAGCGCAGGTCGACCCATCCCACGACTCCTCGGACCATTGAGTTTGAGTCGGCGAGTTGCAGGAGCCATTCGGTTTCGGCGAGAGTCTGTCGGGCTTGGACGGCGATGGAACCGTCAAACTGGATGGATTTTAGAAGCGGGGCGAGATCGTTGGGCAAGAAATCCCGCCGCAGGACGGTCATGGCATCGGAGATCCAAGGATAGTCAGCGGCTTGGTACTGCCAGAAGTGTTGGTGCGAATCGATACGCATCGGGAATCAATAGCGGAAGAACCAGGCTAAGTTCAACAAGGAGCGACGATGCCGGCCAGCCCTGTGGCCGAGCGGCAGGACGAGGGTGGAGGCGGCTCAAACCGCCATGAGCAGGTCTCCCCGATAGGCATAGCGTTGCAAGCGTCCAAACTCCGGATATTTGCCGTCCTTCTTGTTCCCTTGCCCCACGGCGCCAGCCAGCAGCAAGGAGGTTCCTCCGGCGACGAACTGAGAATCTGTGATCCGCATCTTGGTGTCGAGGGAATGTAGCAGTTTGCCGGAGGCCTCATCAAAGAACGCGAGGTTCCATTTGCCCTGGGCCAACCTTCCGGCCATCAAAAACACACCGCCTGCCGGATGCAACGCGAGCGTTTCCATCAGTCCGTTGCCACGGTCACCATCGGCAATCTCCTGGGTTTTGCGAGGAGGCAGGTCGCGCCAGGCGTATCGTTGCCAGGTTTGCTTGCCATTGCCCGCCATGGGGTCGGACATGGGACCCATCCCGCAGACCCACAAGGATTCCCCATCGAATGAAAATCGGGCTCCGAAGATACCGCCGATGTAATGATGGCTTTTGACTGTTCCCCAACTCGTGAAATCTGGCGTCGTCCAGTTGGCCGCCAACTTCCCAGTTTCCAGGTCCCAAATTCGCACCTCACCCATCATGTTCGCCGATGCCAGGTAACGACTATCCGGGGAGAAGGCGGCGGCGAGGACGGGGGGCGTTTGCGAGAAAGCCTGGCGCAGTTCTCCGGAAATCGCGTCAAAGACTTTCACGGACGGCTCGATTTCAGGGGCTGGTTCATACTTATAGCTGCCCGCCTGGTACTGTCCGGTGACGGAGGCGATAAAGCGCTCATCGTGCGAGTGGACCAGTTTCCAGGACCAGAACCGATGGGCTTCGACTTTGCGGATCAGGTTGCGTTCCGCAAGATCGTGCCATTGCAGCACACCATCGTACCCGGCGGAGATCAGGAGTTGAGCGTTTGGCAGCAGGCAGACGCCCGATGCGTAGCTCTCGTGTCGGCCGATTCGATCTCGGTTGCCGGATGCGACATCGATCTCATAAATGCCGCCGTCCAAACATGCGGCGAACGCCCGGTCGCCGTCGGGAGTGGCAGCGATGCCGAGAGCGGCGGTGGGCAGTTTAACCTCGCCAACCAGCGCGACGGGTTGGGGCTGGGAGGGTGGGGGTGGGGTGGTGGACGGGTTCACGCGAGCACCTCTTGGATAGGGTCAGCTCTCTCTTCAACGCGGTGAAACGTCGGCAAGTCCGGCAGATCGTACTCGGCGTAAGGGTCAATATCCAGCGCGCGAAAGATGGTGGCGAACAAGTTCTTTTCGTTGAACGGGCGGTCGATGACGGAAACACCGTCGTCGTCCGTGGCGCCCACGACGACGCCTGGCCGGATGCCATGGCCGGCTAGAGCCAGGCTCCAGGCATCGGGATAGTGATCGCGACCACGGCTGGCATTGAGCCAAGGTGTTCGGCCGAACTCTCCCATCATTACCACCAGCGTTCGTTCCAGCATGCCCGAGCGTTCAAGATCTGTGATCAGATTAAAGATGACCCGGTCGAGTTCCGGCACGAGCATCTGGTAGATTTCGTGCTGAAAGACGTGGCAATCCCACGTCATGCCGTTCGCCACCATGACGAACGGGGCGCCGTTTTCTACCAGATTCCTGGCTAAGAGCGTGTGTTGCGCGAATGCCCCCGGACCGTAGCGTTCCCGATCACGGGCGGGCAATCGTTCCAAATCGAACAAATCGGCGCAGCTCATGAGGCCTTTGACTCGTTCGAACACCGCGTTTTGCGAGGCAGCCGCGGCACTCTTGCGCTCGTTCTGATATTTCCGGGTAAGAAACCGTCGAAGCCCTTCGCGCTCTTCCTGATCCTCGGTAGTGAGGTCTGCCAAGCGTTGAATGTCCGGAATCTTAAACTCTCCGCCCGTGCGAACCGGGGCATATTGAGCGCCCAGCCAACCAGCCCAGTTGCCCGCTTTGAATTGTTTGAATTCGTTCCCGCCTGGCGCAGGATCAAGCAGGATGAAATTTGGGATGGGGCTATCCAGATGTCCCAGTTGTTGGGCGAGCACGGACCCGAGGGCAGGGCGGATAAATGGGGGTCGAGGTTCGGCGCCGCGGGTCAAAAGATCGATCGCTTGGAAATGCTCATTGGGCTTGGTCTTCATCGATCGGACGACGGCCAGCTTGTCGGCAATGGTGGCGCATTTAGGCATGAGTTCGCTGAAATGAATCCCAGGGAGCTTGGTGGGGATACTCCGGAACGGTCCGCCAAAGACGCTCTGGGGTTTTGGATCCCAGGTTTCGAATTGGCTCGGCGCTCCGCAGAGCCAAAGCAATAGGCAATGCTTCTGTTGCCGACGTGCCAATTCCGCGAACGTGCGCAGCGAAAAAAGTCCGCCCCAACTCATGAGGGAGATCGCTCCGCTCGACGCTAGCCCTTTCAGGAAAAGCCGACGGTGCAACGTATGCTCGGGCGGCGTGCAGGCGCCTGACCCCGGATTTGGTTCCTCGTCCATACCATCAATGGTTCAGTTGGAATTCGGCGCTGGTCGTCAGTGCCCAGAAGATTTGTTTCAATCCAGCCTCCGGACCGCGTTTGGCCAGTAATTCAGCGCATCGTTGATATTCTTCGGAGTCGGGTAGACGGGCGAGTGTGGCTTCAAACGCGCGATAAATCCGGCGTTCATTCGAATCGAGGGCGAGCAGACGAGCCATGGTGTTGCCTTCCTTGCTCTGCAGCAGTTGGTCGATCAGTGGCGAGTTCGACAGAAAGGTGGCTTGTTGCAGCGAAGCGCTGTACTCGCCGGGAAAAAGGTCCGGGAATTGCCGGGTGAACGCCTGACGCAACGCTGTGTCTTGCGCTGAATCTTCCTGCGGAAGCGGGTGGCCTGTGGCCACCAGGAACGAGCGGTAAAGCTGTTCCGCGGACAATGGTTTCTCCAGCGCGCATGCGAACGAGTCTACGGGCGGCGGCGACTCGCCCGCGGGGCGCGAGTCGAGTTGGTAAGCTGAAGTGCAGACCAAATCACGGATGAGGCGCTTGATATCATAGCCCTGTTGCTCGAACCGTTGAGCCAGCCAATTCAGGAGGTCCGGGTGACTCGGGCGATGGCGCGAATCCAATTGATCCACCGGATGCACCATTCCGCGGCCGAAGAGCAAGGCCCACATCCGATTGACAAAGGCACGGGCAAGTTGCGGGTTGCCACGGGTGGCGGCGTCAGCCAGGGCTTCGCGCCGCGAGAACCGAGGAACCGACGCCCGTGCGGGTTTGGTCTTTTCGGACGGGGGCGGGACCGTGTAACGATCGGGGGAATCGGATTCCTTTTCGTTCTCTCCGGGTCGTTTTTCAGGAACGAGACAACCGTTGAGGAAGGCGAGTTGAGCTGGCTGGGATTCCTTTTTGAGATTGGCAAACGAAACAAACCCACCAATGGCCGATTCGGCTACGGCGCTGCCGGATTCGGTTTCGACGTTTTGGCTTCGGTTAAAGGCGGCGACAAGGCCCCAATAATGGCGCTGTTCGACTTCGGCCGCCAAAGGGTGATTATGACATTGGGCACAGCCGATTTGCACTCCGAAAGCGATAGGAGCCACGGCCTCGGCGATAGCCTGGTGACTGTTTTGCCGCTCAAATAGGTACCAAACCGCGCCACGGTCTTGTGGGGCAGCTGGTCTTCCGACGATGAGCTCGCGAACGATCCGGTCCCAGCCATAATTAGCGCGAAAGGCGTGTTCGAGAAAATCGAACCAACCATGGCTGCGCCGCTGCGTTTCGGTGGCAGGGTCGCGTCGCTCCATGAGAACAACATCGAAAACCGAACCCATGCGCGTGGCATAGTCGTCACTGGCTAAAAGGGCATCGACCAGCCGCAACCAGCGATCGGGATGAGCGTTGTCCTGGAAATCCGCAAGTTCCTGGGGTGTAGGAATGCGCCCGGCCAAATCCAGATAAAGACGACGAACTAGCACCGGGTTAGGCGCTCGTGCGCTCGGTTGGAGGCCGCGCTGTTTCCAGCTCAATTCCAGGAAACGGTCGACAACGTGTGGCGTCTCCATTTCTTTCGACGGAATCCAGGTGGGTTTGGCCAGGGCGCGGAACGCTTTCGTGTACTCTTGAGCCCACGCAGCCGTATTCGTCAACGGCGCGTGAACCAGGTTCGTGCCGGGTAATGCACTGATCCAGGCGCGGACCGCCGCGATGTCAGGTTCGGCCAGTTGCTTCTTTTCGTCCTGCGGCATATGCGGATCCGCGCCCTTTTGGACGAGTTGGTAAAGCAGGCTGGCGTCGGGATCGCCCGGGACTAAGGCCATTCCGTGATCGCCGCCTTTCAGAATGTTTTCCAGCGAACGAAGGTCGAGCCCACTCTTCTGCCGGACACCGCCATGGCATTTGAAGCAATTCCGATCCAGAAGCGGTTCTACCTCACGCACCCAGAGGGTATCCGCGGTTTCGAAGTCGGCCGAGTGTGTTGACAAACTCGCGGCGCCGGTTAACAGCGTGACGAGCCAGAGTCGTAACATCGTCGGCATGGTTCTGGACTGGTGATCACCGGCGCAGAGCTGAGACCTGCACTCCGATGTAACCCGGACCGTATCGAAAAAGGAAACCTGACACCAGCCGAAAAGAGAGGGCTGGAGGTCGCTAAAATGATAGAAGGCAGACGCGAAGCCCGCCTCGGATCGGTCGCGCCGACTGTCGTCCGCAATTTGCGGACGAACCACGTCAGTCGCCTCGCCGGAGCACCGAGGCGGAAAGCCGGTCGCACGGGATCCAGCCGCCGGTGCGCGGCCGTGATTTGGTGACTTTTTGTCACCATCCCATGCGAGAGTTGGGGGGGCGGTTCGGTCCCAATGACGTTGTGACTGGGGAGACTTGTCGCCTACCGCCTTCTCACTTTGCGGAAGAATCGGCCCTGGAAATCGTTGCTAGCGACGTTCTGTAACGTTATCGATTCTGAAACTTCCTTCACCATGTCTACTTGTCTCTGCGACACAGAGGCCCTCAAACACGCTGGACCTCATAGGATTCTATCATCGGAGCGCGGAATTTATTCCGCCGCAAGCTTCGAACGGCGCAGCGCGTTGCGAAGAAATGGCAGCGTCCTACCATCGCGGAGCTTTCTGCGGGTTGAAACCCGCGGTCCCGAGAGGTTACTGGAACTCGAACGGGGTTTGGCCTCTCCGATTTCAGAGTTTGTGGTAAACGCTAACAAAACGGGAGTTCGCAGATGCTGTCTCTCCGGCGAAGTTTGTCTCATCCGATTGGCGTGCCCATTACGATTGCAATAAGAACCGGGGATGGTAAAAACCGCTAAGCTCCAGATGCAGATGAAGTGATATAGCCTTCGCCACCACATCATGCATCCAGCAAACCAATGAGACGATACACCACAGGAGTCAGGGTCGCAGCGCTCGCACTATCGGTTTACGCGCGCTACTCACCACTGGATGCCACGCCGCATCCCTTACGCCCTCGAGAAGTTGTCGCGGATTCGGTCACCGGCTTCTCCGGCAAGCAGGGAGCCAACGGCTGGTCATACGGGTATTGGAACCGCGCCGCCGATAGCGACAAGAGCTACGGTCAGACGACAGACTTTCAATGGATCAGGCACTTTGGGGACGACCCGACCAATGGGCTGAGCCGTCGGACCGACTTCACCACGGGCAAGCTATGGACTGTACAGGATGGACTTTACTTTACGGCCCTATGGGCAGAGGGTGCGAGCGCCAACGGCACGACGAAGTTGGCACGACAGGCCAAGGCCGAGCATTGGGCGGTGCGTCGCTGGATGAGCAGCGTCAATGGCCCCGTCACCCTCACCGGCCAGATTGCCAAGATCCTGCCTTGGGGAGGTAAAGATAGTGGCCGTGTGCATATTGTCGTGGACGGTGCAACGGTGTTTTCCGCAGCCCTTGATCCATCGAGCGAAGGGCGGGGCTCCATTTATATCGGCAGCACGAATTATTCGGTCAACGCCACGCTCCAAATTGGCTCACTGGTCGATTTCCTGATCAGTCCGGCGCCGAGCGAGAACGGCGGCGCATTCGGTCCTGTCAAGTTCACCGCTACCATTCGCGCTGCCTCCGCTTTGCCACGATGAGAGTCGGAGAATCACAGACAACGCCGCCGAACCAGCCGCTAGCCCGCGCGGTTCCCGACGATTTCTGATAGGGGGATGCAAGGATTGAGGCTGGCGTTCTCGAGTGTCGGTGGCTGTCGGTCGGCTCTTTGAGACCTTGTGGCCTTGGGGCCTCTTGTCACCAGAGCAACTGGCTGCACGTGAATGAGTTGGGAAAAGACCTAGGAGGGAGCCCTTACAGGAGCGGCGTTTCCAGATGCTCATGCTCCCGACGGTGGATACACCTTGTTCAGGACAGCTGACGGTCACCAACGCAGGACCAACAACGAGACGGCTTGCCGAGGTAGGGTAAGCGCGATTTGGCAGCGCGAGTCTTGGACAGCGACGACCGCCGGCGACGCTAAACGCGCTAAGCGTCCGGCCGCTTCGAGTTCATCTAGTTGTCTGGAGGTTGGCGAAGGCGGTGAACCCATCCGTAACCAGGCGGTGAAGGCATTGCTATGATCGGCGTCAATGCGGAACTGCTCCATTCGCAGGTCTCCCGAGGAGAGCGGAAGTTGGCCAATTTGAAGTTGCACGGTCGCGTCCGGGCCTTTGACGTCATCATCGTGGTAATGCCAAAGCAAAACCGTGAGGATTCGATCCTGACGCACCGCGATCCCAGAAACGTCTGGGTTACCTCGAACCCCATCGCGGAGTAGGTCATCTAGGTTCACTTCGCCGTCGCTGACCAGGTTCAATCGTTCGCCTTGCATGCGACTGAACATGCGAAAGACATTGAGGACCGGCTTATCGATGCCTTGGCTTGCGAGCGATCGAAACCCGGCGAAGATCGGTTGCCCTTCGAATTCGAACGCCCAGGTCAGGGCACCTTCAAGATTCACACGGTGTTTCTCGGCCAACTGGGCTTTCCGCGCGAAACTCGCGGCCGTATAACTCGAATACATCGTCCCGTTTCTGTAAGCGAGTTGAGGGCCTTGACATGCCGCGCAACCTTCCGGGTCGGACTCGCCAATGACAATGGGCTTGTCGCGCAACTCAGGATAGGACGCGATCATGCGGAAGCCGTCGTCAATGGTCCGGAGGTGCGTTGCAATCCCCATTTGCACGTGTCCCTCGACGTAGCGCGGAGCGCCTTTGGCGTGAAAAGAGACGAAGTCAAGCGGGGTGCCCACCCCGCCGGTGGCGTAGTTTGTTCCGCGCAAGCAATGGGCAAGAAAGTCACGGGTAAACTTCCCCCCATGGCCAGCGACGTCAGGTCCGCCTACCCGCGCCTTTGGCAAGGCTCGCCGAACCGCGTCGATGGCGAAATCGTGCAGCTTGTGAAACTCTTCGGGCGTGCCGCGCCAGTAGCCAATGTTTGGTTCGTTCCAAACTTCCCACCACCAGGTGGCGACCTCATCGGCGCCGTAGCGGTCGACACAGTGTCGCGTCCACTCAAAGACCAACTCAGCCCATTTACGGTAGTCTTTGGGTGGGTAAGCCCACCCGGTGTAGATCTCGTCGTAGCGAGCGGTAGGAGTCCAGCGATGTTGGTAAGGTTCCGGCTTAATGGACAGATCTCGTGGCATGAAGCCAATCTGAGCGTAGGGGCGAACTCCGCGCTGCAAATACGAGTCGAAGATACGGTCCAGGATTGTCCAATCATAGACGGGCGCGCCTTGCGCATTTTCCTGATAAACCCCGGTCGATCCCCATTTTAACGCTGGGGTTCCATCGCCGGAAGTTAAGAGGTTATGCGCTCGAAAATAAACTTCTTTAGGACGGAGTTCGCCCAGTTCACGGAGCAGCTTCTGGCCGTGAGGAAGATAGGCGTAATTGGGTTCGTCCGCGCCGAAAAACCGCCAGATGGGACGGAATTCCCCGAGGCTCTTGTTAGCATCGATCCGGATGGAAACCGGGAATGATTCCGCGTGAGCCAATTCCAAACCAGCGACCACCAGACTGAGCGCGAAGGTCGAGCGGAGGAGAAGTCGCCGGATCATAGGGAGAGGAGTTCCGGTTCACGGCCCGGAACGCCGATCGACAATGGCTCGGATTCGGGGATTAGGTCGGGTGTCGCACGGTCATCGGGGAAACGTTCCAGGAGTTGCTCGTAGTCCGCCTCAAGGCAGCCAACTTCAAATGGCGTCAGATTCGGGCAGATCTGTTCTCGTAGCCAGCTGACACAATCCCGAGAGGCTCCTCCAAAGAGTTTATCAATGTTTTCCAGGACGGCGTCGATTGCGGTGCCGCAATCGACGGAGATTTCAGGGCCGTTCTGGCCACCAAACCAACCGCAAGGCAAGTCGGAGAGTCCGCGCTGCGGATGGACCGCCAGCCACATCAGCTTCGCGAGCAGATGCCGCAAGAAAGTTGCCATGCTTCCAACCGGCCCCTGCGATCGCCACCCGTCGAGCGGTGACTCTGTGACAGCTAGCTGCAACTCTTGGCCCGAGCGGCGCCAGACGAAGTAGCGGGGCGGCGGACGCCAGGTCCCAGCACGGTTGAACCTAGGTCGAACCGATCGCAATAATTCCGCTTCCTTCGCCAGGGCCGAGCACTCATCAGCGCAAGGCTGCAGTTCAATTCGCACAACCAGACGAACCAGACGCAAGTGGCGCCGAGGCATGCGGTCTGGATTTGCCACCCGGTAACTGCCTAACCGGCGGCGCAGATTCTTCGCTTTGCCCACGTAGAGAATTGTGTCTGAAGCATCGCGCATGAGGTAGACCCCAGGGCATTCCGGCACGGACCGGAAAAAATCCAGACCAAGCCGCTCGACGAGTGGCTTCGGGTCGGGAAAGAGCAGCGGTTGCGCGGGGCGCACGTCGATCACTTAACGCAACCGGATGGTCTTGGTGCAAGGCTTTTCTGAATGTGTTGAACAGAATTTCGCTTGCTTGATCCCGCTCGTTGATCTTACAGGTCGGACCACGGCCCCGCCATCGAGGGAGAATCAGGTTCCTGCTGCTCAACTTCGGGAGCGTTCCCGAATTGGCGAATGTTCCCACGGAGATGCGTCGTGTTCCACCCGCCGCGTCCGCAGAGATCCGGCTTTGGTTCATGAGCGTGGCGCCGTTTAAGGTTACCGCGCGAGACGCTTGCCACCTGAGCGACGTTGGAACGAGCCTCCAACAATCTCAATTTCTTCCTTGGAGACCAAACTGCCGACCGCGACTTTATCCGCCCGATTCCGCCGGCGTTTGGGCGACGGGCTCCGAAACCAGGCGTTTTGGAGGGGTTTGGTCGCTATAGGGGCCTTGTTAAGACTGAGTAACGCGCAGCTTTCCCGAGTAGCCGTAGATTATTTATAAAATTTTCATAAGAATTGCGTAACTGGTTGGCGTTGAGTAGTGTCTCCACTTATCAGAAACGTGCGTTGACCGTCATACTTAGCCCATGATTAAGAAAACAGCGTTCAGCCTGGTTGTGGGGGGAGCGATTGGAGCCGCTATTCTGAGCGGTTGTTCGGCTTCGCATTACCGTCGTTCTGCGGACAAAGAGGTGTACGGCATCATCGATCAGGCGCAAAAACAAATGTTGGGTGAAACCAACCAATTTCGGATTGAGACGCGGTTTTCCGGGCGGAAACCGGAGGAGATTCTGGCGCCTGATTTGATTGAAGAACGGACGCAAACGAACCGACGTGTGCTCACCTTGAGCCAGGCATTGCAATTGGCGGTTGAAGGCAGTCGAGAGTATCAAGCCCAAAAAGAACAGCTTTACCTGACGGCGCTCAGCCTGACCGGTGCGCGCTATCAGTTCACGCCTATCTTCCTGGCTAACAGCACGGCAGAAACGAGCGGGACGGGCACGGCAAACCAGATCGGCTCGGTGCAGAGCCAAGTGGGCGTGAGCCAGTTATTTAAGACAGGAGGTCGGCTCAGTGTTGCGCTAGCCAACGATTTGCTGCGGTATTTTGTGGGCAAACCTGCGGGTTCAGCTAGGAATTCAGCCATCAACACGTTGTCGGTCAACCTTAGCCAGCCGCTGTTGCGCGGGTTTGGCCGGAACGATCCGACCGTTGAAAACCTGACGCAATCGGAGCGGAACGTGGTCTATGCGGTGCGAACGTTCAGCCAGTATCAAAAGCAGTTCGACGTCAATATCGTTAATGATTATTTCACTTTGCTGGGGCAGAAATCGACCGTCCGCAACAATTACACCAACTATTTGCGCCGCGTCGAACTCACCCGATACACGGAAGCGCGGGCCGTCGATAGAGTCAGAGCGGCCGACGTGGAAGACGCGAGAACGGCGGAGTTAAGCGCCCGGATCTCTTATATCAATGCGGTGGCCTTTTATCTCAATCAGCTCGATGCGTTCAAACTGAGACTTGGGATTCCTATTTCCGACGGCCTTTATCTAGACGACGCGGAGTTGCGTGACTTGGAGAAAGCGGGCTTGATTCCGGTTTCGATGAGCAGTGACGCAGCGTTTCGGGCGGCAGTCGAGTTGAATTTGGATTTGTTGAACGCGGTCGACAGGTTTGAAGACAGCAAGCGCAAAGCACGGATCGCGATGGACCAGCTCAAGCCAAGTCTGAATCTGTTTGCCGGCGCGAGTGTTGCATCCGAAGCGCCCGATGATTACGTCAATTTTGACCCAAACAAGATCCGATATCAGGCTGGAGTCAGCTTGGACGGATTGGTAGATAAGTTGCCAGCAAGGAATAACTACCGCGCCACCCTGATTTCGTTCGAGTCCCAATTGCGCAGCTTAGTGGCGTCGCTGGATGGTTTGCATGATCGCATCGATCGCGGCTTTCGCAGCCTAGAGCAGCAGCGGCAGAATTACGTGAATCGCAAAGCGTCCTTGGATGTGGCAGCCCGGCGTGTCGACATGAACCAGACGCTCCTGGAAGCTGGACGGGTGCAGGTCCGCGATTTGCGCGAGGCCCAGGACGCTTTGATTTTGGCGCAAAACCAACTCACCGATAGCGTGGTCAACTATCTCGATGTTCGGTTGCAGTTGCTTTTTGATGTTGGCATTTTGCAGACTGCGTCGGCGCAATTCTGGCTGTCCGATCCCGTCGCGGCGTTGCCCGCGGACCGGAGACGCGGTGGACCGTTGCCAGGTTTGCCAACGGATGAACTCATTCTTCCCAACCAGGTTTTGGAGCCCGTGCCATGAGCGAAAACTCGTCTGCTAATCCTGTCGTTGCTGCGATCCGCAATCATCCGCTGATGGTTGGAGCTGCGGCTGTCGTACTTGCCATCCTTGTCACTTGGTGGGGCCGCCGCCAATCTCCCGAAGCCGCCACTGCCTATTACGAGGTCCAACGGGGGGATTTCGCGGTGACTGTCCTGGACCGGGGCACGCTGGCCGCTGTGAGTGAGATTATCATTCGCAACGAAGTGGAGGGGACCGCGCGAATTATTTATATCGTCCCCGAGGGAACCTATGTTCGCAAAGGAGACCTCCTGGTGGAATTGGACTCGTCGCAAGCCCAGGACCAAGTGAATCTCCAGCAGATTGCATTTGAAAAAGCCAAATTCGCCCTTGCTCAGGCTGAGGCGCAGCTGGACATACAAAAGAGTGCCACAAATAGTGATATTCGCGCCGCTCAGTTAAAAGTCACTTTTGCCAAGATGGATCTGGACAAGTTCGACGAAGGCCAGTCGATGGTCGATTTGATCGAATCGAGTAATAAAGTCGTCCAGGCCCAGGCTCAACTGGCGGTGAACCGGGAAAACTTCACTTGGACAACGAATCTCGCGCAGAAAGGGTATGAGACGAAACAAAAGGTCGATGTCGACCGATTGGCGGTGATGAATAACGAAAACTCGCTTGTGGTCGCCAACAATACGCTCCTCATGCTTCAGAAGTTCGATTTACCCAAACAACGGCAGAAGTTCCTGTCGGACTATGAAGAGGCCAAAAAGGAATTGGAACGTGTCATCGCTCAAAGCGAGCGCAAGATTGCGCAGTACCAGGCCGACCTGCTCAGCCAGTCCAACACGCTCGCCTTGAACGAGAAAAAGCTTGTGCGCGACCGAAAGAATCTGGAGGCAACAAGGCGCGAAGCTCCCCAGGAAGGTTTGGTGGTATACGCCATGACCGAGAATAGGTTCAGCAGTGAATCGTTGATCGAGGAAGGTGCGGTCGTGCGAAATCGACAGGAACTGATCAAGCTCCCCGATACGTCCAGAATGAAAGTGACGATTAAGGTTCATGAATCTCACGTTGGATTGGTCCAGATAGGCCAGCCGGCTTTCGTCAAACTCGATTCAATGCCAGATCAGCGGTTCCAGGGCACGGTCCAAAAAGTCGCTCTTCTGCCGGATTCACAGAGCCGGTTCGGGAATCCCAACCTAAAAGTGTATAACACCGAGGTAGTCATTACGGATACGCTTCCTGGAGTAAAGCCAGGCGTGTCGGCGCAAGCGGAGATTATCGTCACCAACATCAGCAATGCGCTCTCGGTCCCGCTACAAGCGGTGACTACGCTGAAAGGGAAGCAAGTGGTCTACGTCCAACAAGGATCCAAAACCACTCCGGTGGCCGTGCAAGTCGGGATGTTTAATACCAAATTTATAGAAATCACTTCCGGACTCAAAGAAGGCGATCGTGTTCTGCTCTCGCCTCCGTTTGATACTCAAGAAAAGGATCTGGAAGGTGCGGTGCTCTCGGCCGAAGAGAAGGCCAAAGCGGCCACCAACGCCGGGCCCGCCCGCCCTGGGACGTCGTCGCCGAAATCAACGCCTGCCCCAGCACGCGACGCAACCAACTCGCCGGTAACTGGCCCAGCCAATCGCCCGGATCGGTCCGGGCTCGCAGAGAACGGCAAGAACTCCAGCCAGGCGGACCCATCGAAACCAGCGAACGGCACGGTCTCAGATCCGCGACGAGGCTTCGACCGAGAAAGTAATGGACAATCGGACGGCGGAGAGCGTCCGGAGGGACGGCTAGCTTCGTCAGCACGAGGTCCGGGGGCAGAGGCGGGCCCAGGTCAGGGACCCGCTGGAATGCCGAACCGCGAGGAAATGATGAAGCAGTTCGACAAAGATGGGAATGGTGAGCTGGACGCCTCCGAGCGCGAGGCGATGCGAGCTGCGATGCAAGCCCGCTTTGGCCGGGCTGGGGGGCAAGGCGGACCGCGCCTCAGTCGAGAAGAGATGCTGAAGCGGTTCGACAAGAACGGAGATGGCGAGCTGGATGAAGAAGAACGAACCGCGATGCGCGAGAGCTTTGGCGGCAGCGGCGGGGGAGCGCGCCGGAATCGGGGTGGGCCTCGTCCAGGCGCAAATGGAGAAGCGAGTGGAGCGACGAACGCTCCGGCGGCCGTGGCCCCAGGAGAGTAGAAGGAATCGTCATGAGCACGGCGATCATCCGGCTGGAAGAAATCGAGAAGACCTACCAGCTCGGTGGGGAAGTCAAAGTCCAGGCACTGCGAGGGGTAAACCTGGAGATCCACGCTGGTTCTTATGTGGCGATTATGGGGCCGTCCGGTTCGGGCAAGTCAACGATGTTAAACGTGCTCGGGTGTTTAGACCGCCCGACTTCGGGGCGCTATTTTTTGGGAGGGGAAGATGTGTCGGTGATGCCGGACGACACGTTGTCGGAAGCACGCGGGCGGAAGATTGGGTTCATTTTTCAGTCTTACAACTTGATCGCCCAACTGACAGTGATTGAGAATATTCAGGTGCCCCTGCTTTACCAGGGCAAGGACGTCCGGCAGTTTCAAGCGCGTTGCACGGAATTGGCAGACCTGGTCGGTTTAGGAGATCGATTACATCACCGACCGAATCAGCTCTCGGGAGGCCAACAGCAGCGTGTCGCCATCGCGCGATCCCTCGTAAACGATCCCTTGATGATGTTGGCAGATGAGCCAACGGGGAATCTCGATTCAAAAACGGGCCAGGAAGTGTTAGAGCTGATCGGACGGCTAAACCAGGACGGAAAAACCATTGTGCTGGTGACTCACGACGAACGCGTTGCGGCGCGAGCTCACCGCGTGATTCATATGAAAGACGGGCAGATCGATCGCGAAGTCATAAACCGCTCGCCAAAAGTCTGAAACCCGCTGATCTATGTTGAGTTTTCAATTTGTCAGCACAGTCCGGTTGGGCGTTAAGAGCCTGTTATTGCACAAGCTGCGGTCAATGCTGACAATGCTCGGTATTATCTTTGGGGTTTGTTCGGTTATTGCGATGCTCGCCATTGGGGAGGGAGCATCCTATGAAGCCCAGCAAGCGATTAAGAAATTGGGAAGCCAGAATATCATCTTGCGCAGCGTCAAGCCGGCGGAAGATACCAGGCAATCGGGTAACTCCAACCGCCGTATGGGAGTCAAGTATGGTTTGACTTACGAGGATGGCGGACGTTTGCAGTCAACGATCCCGGGCGTTGTCCGAGTTCTGCCGATGCGCATCATTCGCGAGAACGTACGTTACAACCGAATCGAGGTGCCTTGCCAAGTCATTGGAACCTTGCCAGTTTACACGGAGGTTGTGGGGGTGGACGTCTTGCGCGGCCGATTTCTGACGACGCTCGATGAGCTTTACCAAAACAATGTCTGCGTTATAACGGCCGGCCTCGCTCAGCGCCTCTTCAGCTACCAGGATCCACTGGATTGCGCTCTGACCATCGATGCCTTTGCTTACCAGATTGTCGGCATTATTCGCGAAAAGAATATGCCAGAACAACGGACCCAGGCCGGCAAAATGGAAGGAGAGCCAATGGACAACAACGTATACATTCCGCTCTCCACTTCCCGAACGCGGTTTGGGGAAATCCTCGTACGAATGACCGCGGGAAGTTTTCAGGCAGAAGAAATTCAGCTCCACCAGATCACCGTGCAAATGCGAGATCTGGCTTCGGTGGAAACGGCCGATCCTCAGATTAAGACGCTTCTCAGCCGGTTTCACGAGAAGGTCGACTATGAAACAATCGTCCCACTGCAGTTGCTCCGTCAGGCTGAGCAAACCAAGCGGATCTTCAATATTGTACTCGGAAGTATCGCGGCGATCTCGCTCCTGGTTGGCGGAATCGGCATCATGAACATCATGTTGGCGACCGTGACAGAGAGGACCCGCGAGATTGGCGTCCGCCGCGCGATCGGGGCCAAACGCCGGGACATCACCATGCAATTCCTGGTTGAAACGGTCGTCTTATCTGTCGGCGGAGGGTTGATCGGTGTCGTCGTCGGGATTCTCACCCCCATCTTGGTGTCTCATCTCACCACGATGAAGACCATCGTGACCGTCTGGTCAGTTCTATTGGCATTCGGTATCTCCGGGGCGGTGGGAATAGTCTTTGGTATTTATCCTGCCAAGGCAGCGGCGCGTCTGGATCCGATTGACGCGCTTCGCCACGAATAGGTCGCTTTCCACAAGCCGGCGCAACCAAGTGAACGACTGGTAGGTGTATAGTTCCTTCGCCGGCTTAGAACCACGCCAATTGGAGCTGGGTGTCCGCGCGTTGCCAAGCTTCCGTAAATTGGCGGTTAACTAGGTCCGCCGCGTCGGTTCTTCCCTGAGCGCGCAAAGCCTGCTCCAGGCCGAACAGACCCCACCCGTTCCGCGGGATTCGCTCAAGGTCCATACGGAACACTTGTTCCGCTCGTCGGGCCTCTCCAGAGCGGAGCAGGGCAGCGCCCAACGCGGGTCGGACTGAAATCGGCCAATAGGCAGGTTCCATGTACGGTAGAGCCTCTTCCAAGCTTACCGCTTCCTCGAGACGTTGGACCATTTGCGAGAATTCGCCGTTGGCGCCTGCGACTCTACCACGCAGCCACGCTTCTGCGACCGCCAGAATCCCTGTCACGGGTAATTGAGGATTATCGAGGGCCTTTGCCTGGTCTGAATGTGCCAACTGGCTCAGTTGCTCGAGTTCGTGTGCCGCCGATTGGGCGTCGGTTCGCGCGACGAACGCCAACCCACGAACGAAATGCCACATCGCACGGTCCATAAGAAAGTCGTTCGTCGCGGCGGGTTGGGGAACTTTAAGAATGACATCCCAGCGACCGAACCGGAGCGACGTCATCCAAGGCAGATGTCGAAAACGTGGCGCTTCGACCGCTTTGCTCGGGGAACAGTAGTTATCGACGGCGTATTGCGCCGCCTTGGCAGCTGTCTGTACGGCCCGTTCGCTTCGTCCATCATAAAGCAGCGCCCACCACAGAAAATGGATATTGTGCGGATAATAAGCGCCTGGATAGAAGCCCTGCGCCCGCGTCTGGGCGAGATAAGTTTGATCCGTGGCTATGGCTCGTTCGTTGGCGGCGATGGCGTCCTGATACTGTCCGACACGCATGTAAATGTGCGACGGCATATGGACGAGGTGCCCAGCGGACGGAGCGTGCTGCGCCAACCGGTCAGCGGCAGGCAGGCCCAGTTCAGGATTCGGCCCGGCTTCAACTGCGTGGATAAAGAAATGATTGGCGCCGGGGTGTAGCGGATTGCGACTGAGAACAAAGCGGAGGGCATTCATCGCTTCCTGCGCTTCCGGCTTGGGGGTTTGATCCTTGCGCCAGTAATCCCACGGCATCGTGTCCATGAGGGCTTCCGCAAAAAGAGTCTGGGCATCGAGATCGTCAGGGAATTGACGGACAAGTTCACGCATGGCATTGGCGTAAGATCGGTCCATTGCGGTGCGATCTGCCGCGGGTTCAGCCTGATACCGACGAGAGAGAGCATCGATGTAAGCTTGTTCTTTGGAGCTTGCTCCTGGCTTGGCGGCGATCGCCCGTTGCAGCGCTTCCCAAGCTTGCTGGTTTTCTTCCGGTGCCATTGGCTTGTTCACATGCGGACCGAAGGCTAAAGCGACTCCCCAGTGCGCCATGGCGCACCCCGGATCCACCGAAGCAGCAGCACGGAAGGCGCGAATGGCTTCCTTATGGTTAAATGCGTACGTCAACGTGAGTCCCTGATTGAAGTAGCGTTGAGCTAGCTTGGATTGCGTCGTGACCGGGTGCTGGATATCGCCTAAACCTTCAAACAGTGGACCGGGCAAATCGTCCTGGCTACCCGCGGCCAAGGTTTGGAGGCCGGCGAGTAACATCGCCAACGGCTGCCAGAGTGACTTTGCTTTCATAATCGAGGGAGTTCTTGGTTGCCGATCGTTCTAGCGTCCCACTATTCGCAGGTAAGGCGGCCGTTGGCTATGGAACTTTTGGCTACCTGGCGCATGGATGGCTCGCAACCGGGCTGAAGGCCGCCCCGTACGGGATTGGGAATGCAAAGAAGAATCCGCCCGCGCCAGAGTGTTCCCAGGTGGCGCTCTCTTGAACGGCAAGGAGCGCAACTGACGCGGGCGGTCTGCGACCGGTTCACCAACGGCCTCGTTCGAAATGGATCGGGGCTATTGTGAAACTAGCTTCGGTTCAAGAGTACAGGCGCAATCGGATTGAAAAATCCGCAAAGAATGTGCAGGTTTCTATGGAGGTCCGGACGACCATGGACCTATGTCAGAGTGGCTCAAACGATCAGTGACTTCGATTTCAATGACCAACCGCGGCGGTCGACCCAGTTCGTAAACCGGTGAGAGGTCTCCAGCACGCTGTCGAGGACCGGAGTTCAGCCGAAAGCCCCTCCGCCAGGCCTAAGCGTTTCGGTTCGTTAGCGGTCCAGGACAAGCCGCGCGTCGAAGGATTCGAATGGACCTGGCATGGGATGAAGTGAATCGCGCTGGCGTCCGAAGTAATCGGTCTCAAACCGAATTGGGGAGCCGTCAGCAGCTTCGTACGGGAGATTGGGAATCAGAGCTCGCCCCAGGCGTTCCGTCGTCACTGGGGTTGGCGAAGCCTGCTGAAGTGCCGTTCCAAAGTCGCTTTCCAAGACAGTGGTGTGGTCAGAAGTCGTCAGCCTCAACTTCGGACTTAAAGCCGGCTGTATCACACTGTTCGTCTCTGTCCGATACGGCTGCGCGCCGGCAAAATAGAAATTGCCACCCGTTTGTAGCGCGTAGGGTCGTTCATCGTAGACACACAACCCATAACCGGAGGCGTCTTTCTTCGGTTGTACCGCACTAGGCCCGACGAAGATGTTGTTGTAGAAGCGGTCATCTCCTCCTTTGATGGTCCGAAGCCCGGCCATTTGCGTTACGTGAGCTGGGTGAAATGGAGTTTCCCGATTGGGCTCAGGATGGCTGATGAAACGTCCGGCAAACAGATTGTGCACGTAAGCGCCGCCTTCCGATACGTCCAGAAGGCTCGTCCCGGAAAGAAACACGTTATTGTCCACGATGAACGGGCCGTGATCGACCTCCACGAAGAGGTCGGTGGGATTGCCGTGAAATAGGTTTCCGGAAACGCGAGTGCCTTGCGCCATCCAATCCAGCCACAGTCCCAGACAAGTGCGATAGATGTGATTATTTCGAATGACCGTATCAATGGCCGCGTGGAACTTGATCCCGGCCATTTCCGCGCCCGAAAAGAGTCGGCGCACATGAATATCGTGGATGGTGTTGCTGCTGATGACGCTGAACGCCGCCCCGAGACTTCCGACAATCCCAGCCTGCTCGCAATGCGAGATGGTATTGTTTCGAACGACGTGATGACCAATTGTCTCCTTGTTCCAGCCGTTTGTCAGGGCACGTTCAATTGTTTTGACGTAGCCTTCAGCAGTATCCGCCGATGTGTTATCCCAGGCGTCTCCATATTTCCCTAATGAAATCCCGGAGCAGACCGAGTTCTTGACCGTATTGCTCTCGATGATCCACCCTTGGCTCCAGTGCGTGCCAATCACCGCAATCTGTTCCGCAGTCGGTGGCGCCCACTGCGTCGCAGCTTGTTGCAGAGTAAAACCTCGCACCGTAATGTAGTCTCGACCGGGTTGATCCGGATAGAAGACGGTCGGACGTGCATTCACTTCAACCAGTTGCTCGTTCGGGTTCACTCCGCTGAAACGCGCCCAGACAATTGTCTCGTTCTCGCCCACCTCAGAAAACCACAACTGTTCCGCGGTCGACGCTTGATTTAGAACGTTGGTCAGCGCCGCCGCTTCTGAAAGCCACTGGCCGTTGACGTACACAGCGCCTCGGTGGTGACCTCGGCCTCGCGGATCGAACCAGTCGCCACGAATGGATTCCCGAAAAGGATTGAAGTTCCCAAAGAATGAATTCGGCAGCGCGACCTGCCAAACATCGCCCTCAACCTTTGCCCAGCCATTAATGACTTCGGATCCTTTGATTTCGACGCTCTCACCCGGTGCGGCTTGATAAACAATCGGCTTATTCTTTAACCCTCCCCGCGGAGGATTAACGCGCTCCCGGTAAGTTCCGCGATGTACCGTGATCGTATCTCCAGGTTGCGCGGCGTCTGCAGCACGCTGGATCCGCCGGAAGGGCGCGGCCAGGGTCCCGGGATTTGAGTCGGATCCCGTTTGCGAAACGTGGAATTCCGTGGCATCGCTCACGAACGCGGCTCCAGCGACAAGGACTGCCAGCGTCCATTGAGAGAGTGCAAATCGATTTGATTGCATAGTCGACATGTGGCTTCGGCTGTAGTGTGAGAGTAATGTTTCCTTTCTGCAAGGGTTCTCGGAAAAAGAAAAGCTAATCTGCGAGTGTTCAAGAGTCCGGTCGGAAGCTATCCGTGCGGGCCCGCGAAGGATTGCGCCTTGTGCCGATAAACTTCGCAGACGCTGGCCTGCTCTCACCAAGCGGCATATTTGAGCCAATTCCTAAGCGAGTTGGCGTCGCTATTGAGCAGATCCAACCACCACCGGCACGGCGATCTTCTTGGGGGCAGGTGGAATCAGGCCAGGTCTTTCCAAAAGCCCGGTGATTGACTCGCCTTTCTGCAATTTCACTTCAAAACAGTCGCCTGCCAGACGGATGTCCTCTCGATTCCACTGCGGTATCCGACCTTCAAAGTTGTTTCGAATGCGGATAAGACCGTCTCGGCCAGCAACCAGCCGAAACGCGACGGTGGCATTGTTTTCGCGCTTCGCCGAAACGCGGTGTCCGCCTTCGGTCCTTAAGTCCTCGAAAGAAGCGTCGTGCCAGCGCCAAGGTGTGGCCGGGAATATACGGATTATCTCGGTGTCGCCCCGGCCTGGGGTGGGACTCCAGCTTTGCAAGAGCATTTCCTGGACGGCCTGGGCGGCGAGAAAATTGCCTTCGAGCGTGAACGGTCGATAGGTCATGCTCGAGAACCCGCTCTTGGTTTGATCACCGTTCGCATGAAACCCATTGCGAAGCACAAACGCCTTCACGAAGACGTCGAGAGCTCGAATCGCGGCTTCCGCGTCCCCGACCCGAGCGCGGAGGCAACTCATCCAGGAATAGCTATAGCCGCACCACTGGCTCGGCCCAAGCTTCTCCCATTGTGCTAGAGAAGCTCGAATTCGTGCCTGGTCGCGCGCGCCGCCTTCGACGTTGATCAAGTTGAATGGGTAAATTCCCATCAGATTGGAAAGGTGTCGATGACTGTAGGGCAGGGGAGTCCGGGCATCGACCAAGAGCACCTCGTCGGGGTTGGCATGGAAATCACCGAGAGCCGAGGCCGAGTCCCGCCACTCTTTGGCATCGGCAGGTTGCTCGCTCGCTTCGGCCATTTCCGCGAGGCTGAGGAACAACATTTTCAAGCAGGCCAGGTCGTAGTTCGTGTTTGGTTTCAGAAACGCTCGGCCTGTGTTGTCGAATATTTCGGGCGACGTGGAAAGTGGCAGAACCAGAACGCCAGAATCGTCCGGTTTAAGTAATGCGCGTAAGCAGATTCCAATCTCCTTGCACCACGGGTAAGCCCGTGTGCGCAAGAAGGTTTCGTCCCTCGTATAGCACCAGTGCAGATAAAAGAGATGAGCGTTCCAAGCGCCCATGGTCGGCGAGAGACTATATTGTCCCCAGCCCCCTAACGGTTGCCCTGCTAAAGACATGACTCCAGGAACCGCGGCACCGGGTGTTCCGTAAAAGTCCCGTGCAAATTCGCGAAAGCGCGGAAGCAAATCCCAGAGGAGGTCGAGGAAGGAGGATCCTTCGTCGAAATGCCCCGCTCCTTGATACGCGATGTAGGTCATCTGGGTGTTGAGGTCATTATGGTAGTCCCCTTTCCAGGGAGGCAACCCACCCGAGTCAGCCGTCCAGACTCCTTGTAACGGCATTGGCGGAGCGTGTCGACGCGATGCCGCGCCGTAGAAATATTGCACCAGATCGTACTGCCGTTGGATTTCAGGCTCGGGCACGCGGACTGCAGATTGATTCCAAAAGCTCATCCACCACGCGCGGTGGGTGCGCTTCATGGAATCGTATCCGGCCTGCAGCGCCGAGGCACATCGTTTCCGAGCTAATGCGAGAGGATCGGTCTGTTCTCGGGTAGACGTCACGGTGATCGCTAGCAAAGTCTCTTTCTGGCTGCGCTGCGAATCGACGCAGACGCAATACCGCAGCCCCTCAGCTGCAGTCTGCACGTACCATTGCGCGCTGCCTTCGGTCTGAGTCTGGGTCTCTGGATATCCCAACCGGTCGACCGACCCGCCGCTGCTCGGACCGGTGTCCGTACCCTGGGCTTTGCGTTTGACGTCGAGCGGTGTGAGCAGGTGAACCGCTAGAGGTTCGGGGCCTGGAATCCGGATCAGCGCGACCGGTTGGTCAGCAGAGAAAAAGGCCTCGAGACTTGCGCCGTTGGTTAGGTGCACGAGGCCTTCGGCATTCGCCAGGTTGAGTTCAAATGCTTTAAGCTGTTGGCCGGCCGCCAACGTGATTTCGAGGCGCCCCGCGGGAAGTTTGGTCGGGCTCACTCCGTTATACGGGCTGTCGAACAGTTGGTTGACCTCGTCAAATTTCTTCTCCCGCACCAATCGTTGCATGACGGAATACGTGCGCTTTTTCCACCATTCCTTTTCCACGGCAGGGCGCTCGTCCCAAAGGTCACCGCGGTCGAGCGACAGGCGGAGTGTCGCGTTTTCGCCCCAGAGCAGCCCACCCAATAAACCATTGCCGAGCGGTATCGCTTCGTCCCAGGTTTGAATTGGTGCGGGCAAGACCAGGTTGGAATCGCCGCTAGGTCCAGGTGAGGAGCCGGACTCTTTGGGCGCAGCAGCTGCAGCCACGGAATTTAAGGCAAGGCATGCCGCGCAAAGCACGAGCATCGAACCCGCTGTTTTTGCGAGAATGAAATAAGTTTTCACAATCGGAAGCAACGCGATGCCTCACCCGTAAACTGGCCGCGGCATTCTAGCAACGAAAACTTTCTGGCTTCGAGGCAAGTCACAGGTATTCTAACCGGCAGCGTTGCCAACCCAAGTGAACCTTATGAACGGATTCTTCTCTCGTCGGCGATTCTTCCATACCGTGGCCGCTGCAATGGCTTGCTCTGCTCGGAACCGTTTCGTGACGGCTGCGTCTGGGGGAGACATCATTCAACTCGGGATGATGTTGCAGGGCAATTCAACCGCTGAGCTGCAAACGAGGGCCAAGGCCATTGTCGATGCCGGATTCAAGAGGGTGCAACTTTCCTTCTTTTTCGATCCTTCCAGTGATGAGCTCGTGAGCCTCGCGCGATTGCTCAAGGAGTTGCAGCTTCGCACAGTGGCGTTTGGGACCTATTTCAACCAGTTTCGACCTGATGATACGACTTTCATGGGAGCCAGCCTGGCCGTCATGAGGAAGATCGCAAACTGTGCGGACTTGTTTCAATGCAATCAGTTTGTCACTTGGAGCGGGAGTTTTGCCGCTGAGTTTGGCGGTAGCGACCCGCGGAACCACACAGCGGAGGCGGTGGAGCGGCTGCAGGGTTGCATCGCAACATCTATTGTTCCGATCCTTGAACCGATCGCCGGTCGGGTCGCGTTCGAACCATATTTCCCGCACGTCCTAGGCACTGCCGAATTGGCGAAGCAAGTGCTCGCTCCCTTTCCTGCGCGTCAAGTGGGCCTGCTGCTGGATCCTCCCAACTTCGTGAATGCCAGTCTCTATCCGCGTCGCGATGCGGAACTGCAGCGTCTGTTTCGTGAGCTCGGGGATCGCGTTCATCTGGCGCACTTCAAAGACCTGAAGCTCAATGCCAACGGGCAGACGGTAGATTTGCCAGGTCCAGGTGCCGGAGAAATGAACTACCCGCTATTTCTTTCCGAAATCCGAAAGCTCGAGCGTCCTTTGAACTGCATCATCGAACACATCCCCGCGGAAGTTGCGGCGATGAAGAGAGCCAAGGAGTGGATCGAGAAGGTTCCTTAACCACAGTCGTGGCGAGGCGAGTTCATCGGATTACTCGCTGGATTTCGAACCTGGGAGTTTACTTGGGCTCTAACCGGTCCAGTAGTTCATGGCGGGCTGCTCGGAATGCCGCGACGTCTGTATTGTAGCGATCGAAACTCAAGACGACTCGTCGAGCCAGTGCCCGAGCAGCTTCTGGATCGCGTTGGGCGAGCGCTTGCAGCAAAGCATAGTCCGCGATGCCATCGCGCATGGCTTCAAACCGGATCGAGTCCAGTGGACCGTCGCGCCCCGGATATACAATCCAGGGATCGCCAGCGGGAAGGTACGGGGGTCCGTTGTGAGGCCTCGTTGAGTGAGTGAATGGACGGTCATCCGTCCATTGGTTATAACCCCAGTGGAGGTAGCCTGTGACCCCGTATTGGAAGTTAATCCAATGCAAGAGGCGCGTTTTAATCAAAGGCTGTTCCAGGAAGCGATTGGCATATTCGCCTTGAGGAAAGACGCAGGTGTAAAACCAAACTTCCTCCCCGGCCTTTTGCCGGCCTTGATAATGCTCAAAATCTTG
>JBGAIN010000083.1:0-34662 GCA_044225505.1 Limisphaerales bacterium | reverse complement strand
TCCAGGTGTTGATTCGCCCAAGCTAGAAACGATTTCATGTTAGACCGATCTTCGTGACCCCCATCGTGCTGTCGCCACGCGAGTTCTCCATCGAGCAGGCCCGTTTTCACCGGTGGCATGGCCGCCGTTCGATAGTCTTCCTTTACCCCAAGGTCCTTGGCTCCTAGAAGCCGGTAGACCGAACCGGCCGCCACCGTGGCCATAAAGCTCCCCTGCTGATCAAGCCAGAGAGCATCCCCACGCTCGGGCACACCGTAACTAATGAATGCAGGACGCGGCGCGCAAAGAGCGATGAGCTCGTGTGCATCCACGGGAAGGTCGTTGGCGTTCTTGCTGCCGAAGGTCGATTCGGCCGCGCCGTATTTGAGGAAATTCCCTGCCATCCAATGGTATTCACCCGACCCAGTCAGATTCTCGACCGCTTCGCCGAAGTTGCGGCGGTGGAGCTTCGCTCCTCCCTCTCCCGACGACCCTACCAGAGCGACCGCGAAGCGTGATTCAAAGGCCATCGTGACCAATGCCGCCTTGCCGTATCTCGAGACTCCCTCAATTCCGACTTTCCTGGCGTTAACGGATTTCTCCGTTTCCAAATAGTCCAAGGCCCGGGCTGCGCCCCAGGCCCACGCACGAAGGCAGCCCCAATCTTCCGGCCGGCGCGGCTGGCCTTTGTTCACCAGTCCGATGATTCCCTTCGTCAAGCCGGCACCGTTATCCGCTTGGATGCTCCCCGGACTCAACCAGGCATAGCCCCACCCAGCGGCAATCAGCTGATCGGTCGAAGGTGGGTCTGCGAGGCTCCCGCCACCGAAAGGTCCGCCTCGGGCTGGTGCAGGTTCTCCTGGCCTCCGGGGAAAGCCACCGCCCCAGAATCCGCCAAACATAATAAGCACAGGAACGGGTTCTTTGGCTCGCGCCGGTGTGACCAGGATCAACTGGATGTCCACCGTGATTTCGGGGTAGGCCGAATTGTCAACCAGGCCACTGAGTTGCTTGGCAACGACCGGTATTTCGGCCACAACACGATCCGTCGCCTGGGTTACCACGGTCCAGGTCACTTTAGGAACGTTCTTCGGGAGTCGACCGATCACCTCCCGCTCGAAATCCTCGACGATCTCAGGCCGGCGCTGATTCCACCAGGCCACGGCCGTCGCCACTTTCTGTCCATTCTTCAACGTCAACGGGTCGGGCAAATCCGGGTAAGGATTCGCTTTGCCCGGGTCATAGTTGGCGGCATTCGTGGCGCTGGGCTGACCGCTCGGCCCGGGTCGAAGCTTCTTGATGCCCAACTGCTCCATCATGTTTCGATGATCCTGCTGCGCAGTCCAGTTGGTCGAGGCCGGGCCCGCCTGACGGTCGAGCGCCGGCGCCCCACGAGCGACCGAGAGCGGTCCTTTCCACCCTAAGATGACAATCGCGAGCGCGGAGAGCGAGAACGCCAAGGTGCGCCGAGGGATTTGCATAAGCAAGGATATGACACAAGAAAAGCGCCTTTGGCTACAAGCGCCAGCAAATTCATTCGGCCATCACGGTTTGAAGGGCCTTTCCATTGCCCTCGTCAACCCCAACACGTTTCCACTTTGGTCATGGCGGAAGAGTTTTTGGAGTAGATCAAAGGAAGATGCGCCTTCCCGAAGTTCCGTCCTCATGATTAGTTACCTGAGATTGAAACTCGCGCTCGTTATTCTCTTGGCTTTCACAAGGTGTTTGCATGCGCAGGTTTCTTTGATCGTTGGCGTCACAGATCGCACGGTCTATACCGATACCGCCACCTTCACCGTTCCGACCGTGGAAGGATTCACGTATGAGGTGATGCTTAATGACAAGCCGGTCGCGGCGGGCGTGCCGCAAGTTGTGACCGCGATGGATTACTACGATCTGGTCGTGCAACGGACGCAAGCATCGGACGGGTCAAGCGCGCGGCAGGCCGTTCGATTCATTGTCGTTTCGTCACGGCGAGGAAGTCCGGAAGTTGGACTGATTGAATGGACTCCGTACCCGCTGATTCCTTCGGGGCGCGAAGAATTCGCTGAGGCGAAACTGTTTCTCGTCGCGCCGCAGGAATACCCCGCGGGTCTGGAGATTCCGATGATTGCCTGGGTGGATGATGGTCCGGGCAATGCCCGCCGGGTCAACGGCACCGTCATCGCGGCGGGTCTGGTGCTGCCGTTGCGCCGCGGCGTTGGGCATGCCTTCATGGCGCCAGCAACAACGGCGGGAATTTTGAGTTTAGACGCGCGCATTCAAATGCTTTCTGCGGCCAAGTCCATTCAGATCGACTCGATGCCAGCGTGGCAGGTTGTTTCAGGAATCTTGCCGGCAGAGGCAAACTGGCCGACGAACTCCCGCATTCACGTGACCAACAGCATCACGGTCTTAGCGGGCAACTCCTTGACCATCGGCGCTGGCACGGTCGTCCTACTTGACCCGTCAGTGAACATTACGAATACGGGCCGCATCGAGATCCTGGGCACACGCGAAGCTCCCGTGGTCCTGACGGCGCAAAAACACGTCGCTCCCGAACACCCGGAAGGAGCTTGGGGAGGTTTTTTGATGCGCGGCAGTTCTGCGGAACTGATCGCGAACGGGACGATCATGACGGGCGCAGGAGCTTCTGCCAGTTTCAATTTCTCGCCAGGGGTTAGTCATCGCAGCGAGCAAGCGCTGCTCCTGGTTCATTCGGGCGCAAAAGCATTCTTGACCAACTGCTTTTTGATCAACAATGCCGGCCAGATTGGCAACGGCTACGATGCAGAAGTCACTTACGATCATTGCCTCTTGCAGCGCGCGATCACCGGAGGCGAGTATGAAGGCGGCACGGTCATCGTGAACAATTCCGCGGTCATCGAGTTCCCTGCAATCGACGGCGTTTATAACGCGACCATTGCCGATGCAGACTACGACGCGATCTATTTCACAACGGGCACCCACATTCTCAAAGACAGTCTCTTGGGATTTGCCAAAGACGACGCGATCGACTCCGGCTCGGGCGGAGCCGGGAGCGTGGTCGTGACGAATTGCTGGGTAGAGTCGGCATTGCATGAGGCGCTCGCCTGGTCCGGGGGTGAACGGCAGACTTTGACCTATGATTCGATCCTGATCAACTCGGGCCAAGGTATTGAATGCGGGTGGAGCACTGGCACCAATTCCCCGCTCTGTTACGCCGAACGTCTATTGAGCCTGGCGAATTCGGTCGGCGCCCGTTATGGCGATAATTATCAAGGGACGACCGGCTTGGGATTAAAGACAGGATTCCTGACCGTCACGAACTCGATCCTAATTCACAACTATCGCGACGTGTTCGGACGGCCTTGGGATGACACATGGGATTATCGAAGCAACCGCATGAGCTTCCACGGAAATCACTTTTCTGCATCGAACGCCTATCATCCGGACAATCTGGTTTGGGATCCGACCCGCGATGCCGCCCGCTTGCTTCCATTCATGGGCACACCCCGCGCCGCCGCAGTCGGAATCGGATTCGCCAATTGGGATCCTGTGACCCGCGCGAACGTCGCCAACGGCATCCCGATTCGGCTGAGCTCATTCACGACTCACGACGTTCAAGTGGACTACACTGTCGACACACCAAGCGGGACACTCGCGATGGGCCATCTGGATTTCCGACCAGGGGAGACGGTGAAAGTCTTAACCGTGGCGAATGCAACTTTGCCCGAGGCAGGATTGGCGCGTGTCTCCATGCAATCGCCGGTTGGCGCGGAAATCACCACGGCCGCGCAGCTTTTTCTGCTGCCAGCGGACACCAACAGGTCGGACATCCTGCTGATTCCGTATAACGCGTCCTGGCACTATCTCGATGAGGGATCGGATCAAGGAACAGCCTGGCGCGCCAGTGCGTTCGACGAGAGCAGCTGGCTCGAGGGGCCAGCGCAACTCGGGTTTGGCGACAATGATGAAGCGACGCAAATTCGCCGCGTTGGGACGTTGGGCACGACCAACATTACTTACTACTTTCGCAAGACGTTTACGGTGGCGGATCCGTCGGTGATCGCCTCCATGAACATGCGCCTGTTGCGCGATGACGCGGGCGTAGTCTATCTGAACGGCGCGGAGATATTCCGCAGCGCCAACCTTCCGCCCTCGCCAGCCCAAATCACTTTCACGACTCTAGCGTTGTCCACCGGAGAAAACTCCATCGATAGCGTTACGCTCACCGCTCAGGGCCTGCAGGCTGGGGAAAACACCATCGCCGTCGAAATTCATCAGGAATCAACAACTTCGTCGGATGTTAGCTTCGATCTAGAACTAGTCGGCGTGCTAGTCCCTGCACCGCCGCGGCTGCAAATGGCCAGATTCGGAGCGGAAGGCGTGCTCTATTGGCGGGATCCGACAGTTCAACTCGAAAGCGCCACCACGCTGGAGAGTGCCTCGCGATGGAGCCAGGTCAAAGGCGCTGAAAGTCCATTCATCGTCCCATTCGTTGATCAAGCTCGGTATTACCGGTTGGCCAGATAGCAAAAGGCGACGGAGCAGCGATTTCCCTCGCGTCTGCGCGTAATATAACTGCAAGCCCACGGGGCTTTCTCACCAGCTTGGAACAAAAATTCGGTATTAAGGGACCGGTTGCGGCCGGTGCTCAACCTTTCCGTTTGCTTGATTCCAAGCTTTGGCCAGGCCCAAGAAGTTGCGCATAATGCGCCGCGAAACGTCCGGTGTCCCCTCCATTTCGATGTGGAATTGCGCCGCGTAGATGTAATAGCCCTCCAGCCGCAAACATTGACTCTTGGTCAAAGTCCCTTCTCCTCCCGTGCCAATGAGTTGCCACCCCTTGGGCGGCCATTCAATCTGTCCGCAATGACTTTCCATCGCGAGAAATGAGTCTGGCAATCCCTCGAAAACTGGGTCGTGGATCACCTGTTTAATAGAATGCGGGCCACGTTCAAAAACACAGGCTGAATAATCTCCACAAAGCCGGGTTCCGGTGTGGCCGATATGGGTGTAAATCGGTGTCCGAGGAAACTGCGGATTGCGGCAGTGGGGACAGTCCCAAGGCTGATCGACACCAGTTTCTGCCAGAATTGCCAAGCCTTGGGCGCCGCCACAAGATGCCCAAAGGGGCAAGGACCGGTTTCGCAGAATCTCCTGGGTACCCCGCCATGGTTCACGAGCGATTTCACACCAATCTTTGAAGTTGCCCGACAAAAAGGCGCAGAGCGGGCGCGGTTCAACATGGATGAAGGACTCGTCAAAATCGGCTAACCAGACCTGTTGTGCCAGTGTTTGACCCCAGCCTGCGCAGGACTGGGCCAACGGAATAAACTCTTGGCCATGCCCCGGGAGCGTCGGCCGGTCGGTCGTATTGACAGCCACAATCCAATCCGGAAACGGAATGGCCTCCGCAGGATCGGAATAAAACTCAATCTCCCGCAGAGTCGGGCAATCGCCGGTCACCGCAGAGATTTGCATGCGGAGATACTGAATCGATTGTGCTTCAGGCAGACGATGCACATGGAACAAGCGTCGTTCGCGCAGGGTCCAGGTGGACCCGAGATCATGCCATTGCCGTCCATCATTGCTCCATTGCCAAACATAAGTGCGTGGGGCATTTCGGAGAACAAAGGGGTGATCGCCGAAGACTTGTGAAATGGCTCCGATCTTTCGAGGAATTTCAAATTGAATCTGCCACCACCAGCCCTGCGCTCCGGAAATGCCCTGCCAACCGTGCGCTGGTTCCGTTGAAAAACGAGCTCCGTCCACCGCGCCCAATGGCTGCCGTTCCGAAGCAGAGCTCGAGGCTGAAACCTGAGCGTCTTTCAAAGGCACGACGTCACCCGCTGTCCGCCATGCCGCCAGTAAGAGGATTGCGCCCAAAACATGATAAATGATACGTTGGTGCATAGTTCCGCGAAGCCAGGTTCGCCTCTGATTTTCAATGGTTCTAGAAGCGAGGCAATCCTAATCGCGATACCTGAGGGATTGTTTGGATCCCGCTAGCCGCCCCCTGCCACCGTCCGCTCCCTAGAGCGCGAACGGCAGGTCCGGGTGAGGCACCGCCAAATTGCAACATTCTTCTTGACCCTCCCGTAACGTCAGCCCTGAGAGTGTCAGGCAACTGCAGGAGGCCATTGTGGCCCGGGCGGTTCGAGTGATGGAGTATACCGTTAAGAAGTCGCGAATCTGTCCGGCGTGCGTACGCTCCTCCCCGAGTAAACGGGGTGCCACCTGCGTTTTCCTGTCGTTAAGCTTTAGAATTCACGCAACCGTATGTTCCGGAACTGGACTTTCATCGGCGGTCCAGGATGCATTTGGAGCGCGATGATGCCTCGCGCCGCCGCTTGGGAAGCGTGATGGTCCTCCACTTGGCACATCCGCACCCCGTTGATAAACAAGGTTATCTCCGGCCCCTCGCAGACGACGCGGTAGGTGTTCCAATCTTCAGGTTTGAAACTCTTTAATAAGTCGGCGGCATCCCCGAACCTTGCGCCCGTCTTGCGACCTTCTGAATCAAAGAGAGCCTTTTCGCCTCGCCCTGCGATCAGGCCACGTTGGTGATGATAGACAAAACCGATCAACTCGCCATCCCCGGTCATGTCGGCTTGGTAACCAGAAGTATCCCAATTCGCACGCTCCTCGGAGCGTATTTGGATTCCGGAATTAGCGCTGCGACTGAGCTTAAACTCGGCCCGCAACTCGAAATCTCCAGGTCGCCCACCGCGCCAGATCAGGTAATTGCATTCCCGACATGGCTTATCCGGCGTGCTCTCGGAAGTGAGAGCGCCATCCTCAACCGTCCACCACCCCGGTTTTCCATGCCACCCCGTCAGGTCCTTGCCATTGAAGATTGCTGTGAACCCTGCTTCCGCACTCTCGGCCAGGCGTGTTCGCAATTTGCGGACACGCTCAGTCAGTGAAGGGTTGTTCGTGGTCAGGCGTTCCAGGGCATCCGCCACCTTGATCGGTTGACGCGCGACCAGCCTTTCGGCAATCGTCACCGCTGCCACACTCGCCTCTTCGCTCACCTCGCTTGAGTTTAAATAGGAAGTCGCCAACTCCAGTGATTCTGAGGTCGGAACGTCGGTTAAGACGGCCAGGGCGAGACGTTTTTCCTCGGCCCTTTCCAGCATTGGCACGAGAGCGCGGACGTCCGACACTTTCTTGGCGTCCGTCACGGACTGAAGCGGTATCAGTCGTAATTGTCCCCGCAGAGCCAGAATTCGAAGATTCGGAGCCTGCGCTGCCGCAGCAATCCGCGCCAAATCAGGCAGGGCGTCGACACTCGGCCAATCACATAGGACACGAATGGCAGTTTCCTTTACAGACGCGTCCGGATCGGCCGCCGCCACTCGAAGCGCCGACAAGGCTTCCTGGCTGCCAATCGCGCCGAGGACCCGCAGCAAAGCCAGCTTTGACTCCCCCTGGGCCTTAGTTAGTCCCGCGAGTAAACCATTGAGACACGATTCCGGGCTCGCTTGCCGCGCACATAGCGCCGACAGCGCCGATTCCGCCGCTGCCACGGCTTTAGTGGTTAACGCAGCGTCCACCATTGCGACTATCTCGGTAGCCGATGCGAGTTCGCCAAGCGCTTTAAAACCGGCGGCCGCCACCGTTTCGTCGGCATCCAATGCCGCTTTCAGTAAATCCGGGATTGCCAAGACGAGGCGGCGCTGAGCCACCGCACTGCTCGCGGCCACCCGAAGTCCCGCATCCCTGTCCTGTATCAGGCTCTGTATCGCGGCATCCGCTTCGCCGCCAGGGAATGCGAACAGCCCAGCCTGGGCGGCACTTGCCACGGCTGGCTCGCTATCTTTTGCTAGTTCCACCAACGTCGGCACCAAAGTGCTTTGGCCAAGTTGCACCAAGCTTTGGATAGCCGTCACACGCAGGCGCGCCGAACCACGCTTTACCCAAGGCGCAAGGAACGGGACCGCCGTCGTATCGCCCCAGTAACCCAAGATTCGGATCAGCACAGACCGCATTTCCTCGTTAGCCTGGGTCAGTTCGCTGCCTAACACACGGGTCAGTTCCTCCTTTGAAACTCCGGTCACAGACTCCACCGCCGAAACCGCTTCTCTCAAGGCCCCGCCGCGAATCGCGTCCACCATCAACACCACGCCTTCCGGGCCGCGAGTACGCACGGTCCCCTTAAGTGCCGCCAACCGAACTTGCGCTGGCAACTCGGGCAATTTTCGAATCGTCTCATAGATCGCCACTGCTTCGGAAGGGCGCATCGCTTCCGCACACCGGAATAATCCCTCACAAATAGCGAGTTGCGCATTTCGAGTGACGGTGGTCAAGGCCGCCTCCAAAGCTGGCCGCGCTTCCGCGCCAATGCTGCCAAGAGCTCGAGCTGCTGCCTCCACAACCGCGGGATCAGCGTCATGAAGCTTCTGCGCCAGGGGTTCAACGGCGCGGGTGTCTTTACGAGAGCCCAGGCTCCCAATGATGCCCGTGAGAATGCGGCCTTTGACTTTTCCCAGGGTTTCTCGCAACGCGGCGTCCACGGACGGATCGGCGATCGGTTCCAATGCATAGCGAGCCATATGGGACAAGCTCTCGTCTGCCAAAAGCGACGCGAGCACAGGCACGGCTTGCGGAGTGGCCACACGAGCCAATTCGCGACAAGCATCCATTTTGTCCTTCGTCGGCGCGTCCGACTTCAGGACGCCCAAGAGTTTCTCTTCCTGGCCGAAAGCAGTGACGGCGAAAAGGCAAAAGGCAATCAGCAGTTGTTTCATAGCATTTGGCCCGAGAGGGGTTAAAAGGAATAGGGAGACCGGGTCGCTCGCGATCGCATCCGATTCGCCTCGGTGTCATCGACAAACTCCGACGTCGCCAAATTGAATTGAAGGTTGCGCTGCAACTGCTCGCAAATATCGGCGGCTAAACAGATGCTCATGGAGCGATACATAACTTCAGGACTGGCAACGGTCGCCCGACGCGAGCGAATGCAATCGAAGAAATCCCGCACATGATTGAGAGGCCGCTGCGTCCGGGCGACGTATTCGGCTAAGACTTTTGTATAGTCGCGCAGCAATCCGGGAGAAGAGACATCTGGCTTGGTGTAACCGTCAGCAGCGGCGATCCAGCCCTCCGGCCCCTCGAACCGTTCTCCACAAGCCCCATGCCAATACGCACACGGTTCCCAGACCGAGCCGCCCACGCGGTAAAGCACGAGCTTCACCCCGTTAGACAAACGGGTCACCATTGTCGCATCCGGTCCGGCGTATTCGAACTTAATGCTCGACACGTTGGTCAGGTCTAATCCCGCCAGCGCTTGAGCGACCGTATGCGCCCCCCACATCGCCACGTCTGTCGCAAAGTCATAGTAATGATACCATCCGCCGCCGTTAACGTAGCCGCTGTTATACGGGCGCCAAGGGCACGCTCCCAGCCAGAGATCCCAATCGAAATCCTCCTTTAGAGGTTCATTTTCCGCGGGTAGCCAATCGCGCCGCATGCCGTCCCGCCACCGAATGTCGGCATAGGCGGTATGGACAGGCCCCAAGCGACCAGACCGAGCTGCTTCAATCGCGAAGACGTGGGCTGGCTCGCTGAGTCGTTGCGCGCCCGTTTGATAAACTCGCCCGTAACGACGTGCTGTCTCCACCACCATCTGTCCTTGCGCCATGGTTAAACAGGCTGGTTTCTCGCAGTAGACATCTTTCCCGGCGCGCATGGCCAAAACTGAAGCCAACGCATGCCATCGATCGCCTGTGGCGATCAGGACGGCGTCAATCCCGGTTTGCTCCGCGAGCAGCTCACGCAAATCGCTGTAAATTGCGCAGTCGCTGTTTCCGTACTTGCGATCGACGATGCCCTTGGCAGCCTCGCGCCGGTTTTTCACTAGATCACAAACTGCGGTCCATTGGACATCCGGCTCGTTCAACATATAGCCCAAGTCGTACGAACCGCGTCCCCCCAGGCCAATGCCGCCCATTACGATCCGCTCGCTTGGTGGAACCTTTCCAGAAAGTCCGAGCGCCGATGCGGGGATCAGACAAGGGATTGCCACCGCGGTCGCGGCTTTCATTCCACGAGTTAAAAACTGCCGTCGTGTGAAGGGGAAGCGATTGAGAGCTTTCATAAACGTCTGATCTTCCGTTTGAGCTTTGCGAATCATCATCAGGATTGCGCATGATAAAATACCGACCCGCAACATCCTCTAATTCCTACTGCTTAGGAGCAAGGAAGAAAAAGACTATTAAACAGCGAGATTTGCTCAACGTTTTCCCGTCGCGGTCAATCTGCATTGCGCCGAAGGGCGAAGGCATAGGCCAAGTTCAAAGGAAGAGCCCATGGCCATTGCACCGGAGAGCAGCTTAACCGCTTGGCAATGCTCCGCCACGAATAAAAGCGCCGGTTGATTTCGCGGAAGCCTTCCAGCAGGGCCGGCACGCTCAACTGCCGGGGCTGGAAGACAACGTCGGTTCGACCGTTATACTTGGTCCAATCTCGCGTCAGAATCCTTCCTTCTTTTTCGAAACGGTAATATAGCGGCGTTCCAGGGAAGGGCGTCAAAATGTTAAAGGTCGCATTTTGCACTCCTGTGGATTCGAGGAACTCCAAGGTCTCATCAAAAACGGACGGCGTGTCGTGATCGAAGCCGAAAACCAGCCCAGCCTGAACCGCGATCCCATGAGAATGTATGCGCGCAATCGCCTCAGCATACTGTTGCACCCGATTAAATCCTTTTGAAACCCCATCCAGGCTAGCCTGACTAACAGATTCGAGGCCCACAAACAGTTGCTTACACCCGCTAGCGGCAGCCAACTCCAGAAACTCCTCGTCCGCTGACGCTTGGATGCTGACTTGGCTGCTCCACCATTTCCGATAGGGCGCCAGCGCCCGGAACAACTCTTTGGCGTAGGCCATATCGCCGCTGAGATTGTCATCCCAGAGGATGATCACTTTGCCTCGGAAAGCCCCAAACTCCCGGGAGACAGACTCGACAGGACGCTTGCGGAGCGTACTTCGATACATGACTGCAATACTGCAAAAGTCGCATCGATAAGCGCACCCTCGTGTGGCAAACAGAACTCCCGCGGCATGGTCGCGTCGATGAAACAGTTCCTTCCGCGCCGCGGGGACGGCCTCTAAGGACGGCAGCGCATTTGACTGGTAGCGGCGTTGAAAGTGCCCAGACTCAAAGTCCCGCAGGAACTGAGGCCATGAGTCTTCTGCTTCTCCGACAAAAACCACATCGGCGTGTTTTTCAGCCTCATCGGAAACCAAAGTGACATGCGGTCCACCGAGCACCACGGGGATGCCCCGCGCTCGGAAGCGAGCCGCCAATGCATACGCATGAGGCGCACTCGGCGTATGAAACGTGAGACCCACCAAATCGGCGCGCGTGGTCAAATCCACCGCGTTCACCGCCTCGTCAACGTGCAAAACCTCCCAATGGGGCGGAACGAAGGCGGCGAGATATGGCATCGTAACTTGCTGAAAATTCAGCACGCGAGAACGTCTCCGCCTGAGAATTCCCGGTGAAGATACCGTGATCAGCAAGAGAGTGAGTTTACGGTCCGCCATGAACGTTGATCGCAGTGGCCGACCTCGTAACGCCTGAACTGGCATTATGGCTTTTCAATCCGCGAGCGAACGATTTAACCGCCGCCTTGGAGGCATTTTATAGGAACGCACCGTCTGATGGTCAAGAAGGGTCACGCACGCACGTGCAGGTTTGGCTGCGCTGTTCCAGTCGGTGTCCCGCGACACACTCCAACCGCTGCAAGTCACTCTGTCCGTCAGGTTGCAGCGTTGCATTGCACATTGACTCGGCCGATGCGTTTCTGACCGGCGTGCACCCCGGGCTACAGTTAACCGGGAAAAGCGCCCGCCTGGAGGCGCAGGCGAAAGTTTTGCACACGAATGGCAGATCGCTCTTCCTAATTTTAACGAGACAGGATACGCTTCCCGCCTAATCTAATGAATATCACACGCTGGGTCTTGATCTCGAGCGTTGGGATGGGGCTATCATTCCTCAGCTTGGCGGCACCTGAGCCCGGTTCGCTTCGCGCAGCTATCAAAGATCTCAGCGTCACTTTTGGAGAAAGTTATCCGGGCGGGCCAAGGTTTCTTGAAAGACTCGACCGGATCGAATCGCGATTGCATTCGCCGGGCGTCAGCCCAGCAACCTCGGCAGAACGCGAGTACAGGCAGCTGGAAAGCGAAGCGCTTTTAGCAAATCCACTGGTCTCGGCGCATCCCATCCTGTTCGTCGTGCGCAAGCAATACCGTCCAGACCACCATAACACAGCCACTTTTTTCCCCGCCGCCCAGCACGAATATAACGACGGTTCGTTTACGCCTGGCGCCGCATTGAAGCAGATCGATCTGGCCAAAGGGGGCAAAGTCACGACGCTTTTAGAAACGGCGGACGGCGTGCTGCGTGATCCGGAGGTCGACTTTGACGGCGCCCATATTCTCTTTTCCATGCGGACGAATGTCACCGCCAGTTATCATATTTATGAGATTCGGGCTGACGGGACGGAGCTTCGTCAACTGACTTTTGCCACGGACGTCGATGACCTAGACCCGTTTTACTTAGCGGACGGCAGCATCGCCTTCTCGTCAACTCGCGAGCCGAAGTACTGCATGTGCAATCGCCATGTCATGGCCAATCTGTTTCGCATGGAACGTGACGGCTCCAACATTCACCAGATTGGCAAAAGCACGCTTTTCGAAGGGCATGGCTCACTCATGCCAGATGGACGAATTCTTTACGATCGATGGGAATACGTGGATCGAAATTTCGGCGATGCGCAAGCGCTCTGGACGGCCAACCCGGACGGGACAGCACATCATGCCTTCTGGGGAAACAACACGGCGGCGCCCGGGGCGGTCATTGATGCGCGCGCGATCCCGGACAGCGAATTGGCCATCTGCGTCTTTGGCTCGTGTCACGACCGGCCTTGGGGAGCGTTAGCCCTGATTGACCGACGCTTGGGCATGGACGGTGCCACGCCTGTCCTGCAAATGTGGCCGTCTAGTGCGACCAATCTTATTCGACAATCTGGCTGGGAGATCTTCGATGCTTTCACTCGCGTGAAAGCAAAATACGAAGATCCGTTTCCACTTGGAGAGAAATACTTTCTGGCCGCGAAAATGACGGGCCAAGGGGACGAGATGGCCATCGAACTTCTCGATCGATTTGGAAATGAACTCTTAATTCATGCGGAAGCGCCAGGTTGCTTCGATCCCATGCCTGTGGCACCTCGAATGCGGCCGCCCACTATTCCCTCGCGCCGGAACTATGACAACGAACCGGGGCACTTCTACGTCCAGGATGTCTATCAGGGCATCGAGATGGCGAGCGTCCGCCGCGGCACGATCAAATGGCTACGGGTGGTAGAATCTCCGGAAAAGCGATTCTGGACCCGGCCAGCATGGGGGGGCCAAGGCCAGGAAGCGCCCGCGATGAACTGGCATGACTTCAACAACAAACGGATTTTAGGGACCGTGCCCGTGGCCGACGACGGGTCCGCGAATTTTACGGTTCCCCCGGACAAGTTCGTCTATTTCCAATTGCTCGATCAGGACGGCCTCATGGTCCAGTCGATGCGGAGTGGTGTGATGGTACAATCGGGCGAACGATCGAGTTGCATCGGGTGCCATGAAGATCGACGCCTGGCACCGAGCCCGGTGAACAACAGAGGTCAGACCGCGTTCCACAAGCCGCCTGCGACACTTGAGGGTTGGCACGGACCCGCGCGCGATTTCAACTACCTCGCGGAAGTGCAACCGGTGTTTGATCGACACTGTGTTCGTTGTCACGACTTCAATACGACCGCAGGCCATGTTCTCAATTTGGCCGCGGATCGCGACTTGGTGTTCAACGCTTCCTATAACGAGCTCTGGAGAAAGAATTACCTTACGGTGGTCGGGGCTGGGCCGTCCGAAACGCAGAAACCGTACAGCTGGGGAGCGCACGCCAGCAAACTCGTGGCTGTCCTTAGGGAGCAACCGCGCTGCCGCAGCACACTTTCACCAGAAGATTGGGAGCGAATCGTCACTTGGATCGACCTTAACGCGCCCTATTACCCAAGTTACGCATGCGCATATCCGAACAATTTGGCCGGCCGGTCGCCTCTCAACGACGCACAACTCGGCCGGCTCGAACAACTCACCGGAATTCCTCTGCGCCAGACCGCCACCCATGCGAGCAATCGCGGTCCTAAAATTAGCTTCGACCGGCCAGAACTGAGTCCGTGTTTATCTGGATTCGGTTCCAGCACCGACCCACTCTACCGCGAAGCCCTCGCCCTGATCCGTTCGGGTGCAACTCTCTTGACCGATACGCCCGAGGCCGATGCGCCCGGGTTTCACCCCAATCCTCTCGACCAGTGGCGAGAGGCGAAGTATGAGGCGCGCCGGCTGCGCGAGCAGAAGAACCGAGCGGCGCTCCGCGTGGGCCAGAAAGTATTCGACGCTGAATTGAAATAACATGAACCGCATAGTTCTGCTTCTTGGTTGGATGGCCTCCATGGGGGGCCTCCTGAAGTGCACCGCCGCCGAAATGCCACTCTCTCCCACCGCTTTAGCCGCGGGCCGGGACGGGAAGACACTCTTTGTGGCCTGCGCGACCGCGAATCAGGTCCTGCGCGTGGACATCTCAAGCCGGAAGGTCGTTGCCTGTTTCGAAACACCTAACGTTCCAACGGGACTCTCGCTTTCTGCTGACGGATCCAAACTAGCTGTGACCTGCGCTGGACCGGAAAGCAAGGTCTTGATCATCGAGACTGCTGATGGCGAGGTGGTCGCGAGCCTGGCGGCCGGACACACTGCCATGGCCCCCGTGTTCAGTCCGGACGGACAAACGGTCTTAGTCTGCAATCGTTTCAACCATGATGTGAGTGTGCTGGACCTCAGCGCGCGTGAAGTGCGCCGGCGCCTGCCCGTACAACGAGAACCGGTCGCATCAGCCCTGACACGAAACGGGCGATACCTCCTCGTCGCCAACCTCCTGCACAATGGCGCCGCTGACGCGGACAATGTCGCCGCCGTTGTCTCTGTCCTCGATGTAGCCAAAGGAGTTTTACTGAAAGAGCTCCGCCTGCCCATCGGAAGCGGCTCTTTGAACGACATCGCACTTTCTCCTGATGGCAAATACGCGTTTGTCAGCCATCTCCTCTCCCGCTACCCGCTGCCCGCCACTCAATTGGACCGAGGGTGGATGAACACCAATGCCGGGACTTTGATCGACGTGGAAACCCTGGAAGTAATCAACACCGTCTTGCTCGACAGTGTCGATAGCGGTGCGGCCAATCCATGGGGCGTTGCATGGTCCTCGGATAGCGCGACCTTAGCGGTGGCACACGCTGGCACACACGAGGTCAGCGTTATTGACTTCCCAGCGCTACGCGCTCGTTTGGCCAAAATCCCCGCCACCCCGTCGGCCGCCAGCTCCAGTAACGACTCGTTCGCTTCGCGGTGCCAAGCAGATGTTCCCAACGACCTCTCCTTCCTCGTGGGACTGCGTCATAGAGTTCGATTGCCCAACACGGATCGAGGACCGCGCGCCATCGCGTTTGTTGGTTCACTCCTCGTTACCGCGAATTACTTTTCCGACACCCTAAGCATCATCTCAGAAAAAATGGTTACGGCATCCATCGCGCTTGCAGAGCCCAGGCCGATGACGCTCGCTCGGAAGGGCGAATTTTACTTTCATGATGCGAGCATTTGCTTTCAGGGCTGGCAAAGCTGTGCCAGCTGTCATCCGGGAGATGCCCGCATGGACGCCTTGAACTGGGATTTGCTCAATGACGGCACGGGAAATCCGAAAAACAACAAAAGTTTGCTCTTGGTCCACCGAACCCCTCCGGCGATGAGCCTGGGGGTGCGCGAAACCGCAGAAATGGCGGTGCGTGCGGGAATTCGACACATTCTATTCACAGAGCAGCCAGCGGAAGTCGCCGATTCCATGGACGAGTATCTTAAGAGCCTCAGACCGGTCCCAAGCCCTAATCTGGTCAACGGCAAGCTCTCTCCAGCGGCGGAACGTGGCCAAAAGATCTTCCAAACGGCCGGGTGCGCGGACTGCCATCCGCCAGGCCTCTTTACCGATCTAAATCGCTACGACGTGGGAACCCGCGGACAACTCGACCGCGCGGCAGATCAACTTGATACCCCCACCCTCCTCGAAATCTGGCGAACGGCACCGTACCTTCACGACGGCTCAGCCGTCACCGTTCGGGACGTCGTAACATCGCGGAATCGCGAGGATCGTCACGGCAAGACGTCCAACCTCGCTCCTCAGGACATCGAAGATCTCTGTACTTATCTCAATTCATTGTGAGTTTCTGGCCCTTTTTGAGAACGCCTGCGCAGCGCTGAGCACCCCTGAGTCTCAACGTCGATTTCCCGTTCGGGCGAGGTTCGCTGTCACTGGCTTGCTGCGGCCCTTCGAGCAAAGGCACTCCGTCAAGGTTCCGCGTCGAGCGCAAGTCCAGGGTTTCCCCGATAGCTCCCCGGACTAGATCCAGATAGTCTGCCAGACCGTTGTTCTCGACGAGAATCCTCCGGAAGGAAGAAATCCGTCGCAGTAGTCGAGAATGGTTCAACCTGATCACATTCGGCGACAAGCCGCCCGAAGACACCGGCGCTGGCTGCGAGCTCTGGCCGCAGCTCTGCTCTACTTTGGCGCGGCCGTCGTTTGGTTTGCTGTTTTCGAACGACTGGCTGCGCGGCTGGCGGCGACCCCGCAGCAGGCTGTCCTTTACAAGGGATTAGTTGGTCTCTTCTTCGTGATTGCCAGCGCCTTGGTCGTCTCCTGGATCGTCTGGCGCGAGCTTCGAAAACAACATCGAATTCAGGAAGCACTGCGAGCAAGCCAAGCGCAACTGACAAACCTGATCGAATCCGCGCTGGATGCCATTGTCGGCATCAACGCCAAATACGAGATTGTCGTGTTCAATCCCGCAGCGCAGCTGATGTTCGGCTGTTCTGCTCCAGACGCCTTTGGTAAGGATGTCCGACGGTTTATCTCTGATTTTCCTGGGGCCCAGGCGGAGCCTGTCTCGGGCGCTCCCGGCAGCCTACGACTCTGGACGGTCACCGCCAGACGTTCGGATGCGACGGAGTTCTGCGCCGAGGCGTCCGTCTCTCGTTGGGACTCCATGGAGAATGAGGCTGGCTACACCCTGGTGGTGCGCGATGTGACAGAACAGCGGCGCCTGCAGGAGGAGCTTCGCCAAAGCAACCTGACCCTGGAGCAGCGCGTCGTAGAACGAACGGCGGACCTCCAGGCCGCCAACCAGGAACTTGAAAGTTTCTGTTATTCTGTCGCTCATGATCTGCGCGCTCCACTGCGGAGCATCGAGGGGTTTGCCCGGTTGCTCACGGAGGAATCGCACACGGAGCTGAATTCCTCGGCCTTGAGTCACCTCTCTCGCATCCAGGGAGCTGCCCTGCGCATGGATGAACTCATTGAAGCTTGGTTGCAGCTTTCACGAATTGCCCGAGGCGACATCCAATGGCTGCCGGTCGATCTCTCCGTGATCGCAGCGACGGTAGTCGCGGAGTTGCAGGCGGCTTCAAGCAAACGACAAGTTGATTTCGTCTGCTGTCCAGAGCGCATCGTCCGAGGCGACCCTGGCTTGCTTCGCATACTGCTCCAAAATCTGATTGGCAACGCGTGGAAGTTTACAGCGAAGACCGGCGCGGCGAGAATTGAGTTCGGCTCCGAGCAGCGTGAAGGTGGGCTTCAAGTCTTTTTTGTGCGGGACAATGGTGCGGGTTTCGAAATGAAATACGCCTCCAAACTTTTCCAACCATTTGAACGGTTGCACTCGGCGCATGACTACGAAGGCACTGGAATAGGGCTCGCCACCTGCCAGAAAATAGTCGTCCGGCATGGCGGCACGATTTGGGCGGAGGCTCGAGTCAATCAAGGTGCAGTCTTCAATTTTACCATTCAGAATCGTCCCGGCGATTCGAGTCGAGACCAAGCGCATGCCGCAGCCCCACGGAGTTAGCCGCGAAGAATCGCCAGCGACCTGAATCGTTTTTCGAAGAAGGAACGGGACCGCTTCGGATGAACAACCTCTAACGAAGCTGAAGAACGATCTCTGTTCGCTCCCTCGCGTCAGCTCCTTTTCCCCTGAGCGAGAGCCGTCTGGCTGTGAACATCTTCAGTGAATTAGGTGAAGAAGTAGCGGCAGGACGCCTCCAGATCGGCCTTTTTTAACTCTGAAAAACTCAGTGAACTGAACGTGGACAACTTTTTGTAAAGTTTGGTTGAATGCGCGCACACGGCGAGTCAAACTGCGCCCCTACATGAAACGGGAACCCCGCAGCGATAGCTGCAAGTTGCACAGTGCGTTCTGTTTAGCATTTCAGCGAAGGCTGATTGCGCACTTGTGTACGGGCGGTTCCGCGGCGGAAGGCTTCGGCCTGATGTGGGAACGCACCCTTGATGAAGTGCCTTTGGACGACATCCAACAAGCGCGAGCTTACCATCAGTTGCTGGCCTGGGCCAAAAGCGACGAGTTATTCACACCCGCGCGCGAAGAGAACATTCTCCGCGTCTGGCGCGAAACAGTGGATGACTAGCTCGCTCTGCAACCGGCTTTCCAGGAAATCGTCTCTGTCACGCAACTGCTCGAGGCAATCGTGACCCGTTCCGAGTCCTTCGATTGCGTCGGAGCAAAAGCCTGCTTCGAAAGGCTGATTCTCAAAACCATCGACCTCCGACGATTGGAAGCAGAGTTAAGCAGACAGAGACAAGAGCTTCCGGAGTGCATTATAAAGTTTCTGGGCTTGATTGCCCCTTAAGCAAGATCGAGCGGAGTTCCAGGTTGGGATGGAGCTGAGGAATCGGTATCTTTGGGATGATTCAGCGGCCGCTCGCCTTTGCCTTTTTCTCCTCGGGCTCATCTTTTTCCCGCCCGTCCGTTGGCTCAGACTGTGCGGTAGCACGGCGACGATGTCCAAGACCTTGGTCGAGGCGTGTTTCCCGCACCTCACAGGTGGCAATGCTTTATCCCCATCCAACGTCAATAACGCGGCTCTTAATCCAGGAAATCGTCACCAGTCCCTAATCCAACGGATCCTGACCCGGCCCGGGACGGGTTAGCGGAACCGGCGCCGGCAGCACTCAATAATATCTCACGAATCCATTCCGACTTGGTTCGGCCGGAACCAGCGGCGGCACCATCGATCAGATTGGCTTCCTCAGGTGTAAAGCGTGCCCCAGCCAGCACCGATCGGGTGATCTCCAATTTAGGCCTTCCCAGCTTCGCCTTCATTTATGTTTACCAGAATGTGTAACTACCCATACTAAATGATTAACAAGATTACAAACCGCTTCCGGTGCCATCCGGCGTCCGCGGCCGGCCAAGTGACTCTTTTCTGCAGTTTCCCAAAGGAGCGCGGTGGCTCACGGTGCTGAGACCGAGGCATGCTCCGACAGGTAGACCATATCCCGGTTGTTGGGCGAGGCCTGAACGGATCCCCACATATACTTGCCCGTGATTGGTTGTCGGGTCCGAACATCATTCCATTTGTGCACCTCGGCATGCCCGTCGGCAAAGCTGATGCCGCCGGCGCCGTTGTGGTAGCTCGCGGGCACATCGACGATGTAAATGCGAGTCGGAGCAATCCCGTCATTCATCGCGACAGCGAAATCGCCAAAATTGATGCTGTCCGGATGCTCATCGAGAAAGACGTAGGCCAACGCGGCGCCCATGAGATTCAAGTCAGAGCTCTTCCGAAAGACAACGTACTTTTTCTTTGTAAGATAACTCAGCCAGTCATCCTTGGAGTTCATCGCTTGGCTCATCGATAGGCTGCGGACTCGCCGAAAAACTCCCCCTTTGGTCTTCACGGAGCTCTTATCGGCAGGACACTTGTAGATGCCTGCTGTCCCCGAGGTATAGGGAGCCAAGAGCGCGTAAATGGGATTCGTCAGGTTGATCGTGTTGGTGTTATCGGGATTGTTGCCGTTGTAATCCAAAATCCCTCGGACCCATCCGGAACCTGTGGCGGTGAGATCATTCCAAACCAAAGTGTCGTTATGGTCGTCCGCATACATGATCCAACCCAGGGCCAACTGCTTTTGGTTGCTCAGGCAGAGAATCCCATGAGCCTTGGTCTTTGATTTTGCCAGGACCGGCAATAGTAGGCCTGCAAGAATCGCGATGATCGCAATGACCACCAACAGCTCAATGAGCGTGAAGCCAGCAAAGTGCGACCCAAGCCGCGGTGGCCTCTGAACCCGAGCGGAAAGATGATTGCCTGGCATCGTCTAAAGATCTCAAGAGAGACAAACGGGATTCCTGACGCTAGCACTTACCGCCTCCGCCGTCTACGACTCTTCGGCAAGGATGTTTCAGCACGGTGGAGGGTCACCTCGTCCGCGTATTAATGGCAATCGCCCGGCATCCGTCCCCATCGCCGCCCTAGTCCGCATTCTCGAGCCGTCACTGCGTGTGCTCGATTCTCCAACCGTCGCTATTGCGGACCCGAAGACCGCGCACCCCTGGCTCGGCGGTCGCGTCGACAACGACCTTACGTCCCTGACGAATCTGCAGGTGCGCAGTCTGTTCGGCCGCAACCTTTTGAATCTCTATTTCGTGAAGGGCTTGGCGCCCTAAATCCAAGCGCATTCCGCCGGTTCCTCGGAAGTCGGTATCGACATGCGTACCTCGGTAGTGCCCCGTATACGCTAGGTTTGGTGAACCGGAAATAGAAACTATGGTAGCGGTAGAGCAACCAGATAGAAAGACGACCCCCAACGAGACCAGAAGAATGGAACTGCTTAGTTTTTCGAGATTCATACGTGGATAGTGAGCGGCTATGGATAACCTGCGAGCTCGCTCGAAACAAGCCATCGCTGAAGTCTGTAGAAAAATCGCAGCCAGAGCCGTACTCGACCAACAGAATTGGGAACGGTCCGTTCCCAAACCGTGAGCGGGATTACTTTAGCCGGGCAGTCTCCAGGATTTGCCACTGTCCACAATTTGCGGACACGAACGTTAACCGCCTAGTTGACAATGATTTAACGAATCGAAAGTGCCCCATTGATCGTTGAGAGCAATTTGCTCTTGGATTGGGCGAATTCACCCAACGTATTCCCTGCCTACCCAGCTCAACCAAGTCTGGGTGGTTCTCTCGACACTTCAAACTGCAATTCGAGAGGTTTGTTGGGTGATTCTAAACTCGCAGAGAACGCTAAAACACGCTACGACAGAGTCTCCTCCAAAGTTCTCCTCGTGACCGGAAGCTGTTGGCACACTGATTTGACCGAACCATAGAACGGTCCACCGTCAATTTTCCCCCAGAAACCAGACCTTCCCAGGACAGGTGACAAAATGGTCCCTGAGTAGCAACGCTCGCTCGTTCGCTTTCGACGGATGACGGACCTTCGGACGCCCGGATCCGGCCGGCGTCGCCCTCAGACGCGCTTCGATCCACACCGAGGAACGCCTTAATGCTTGCCACTCGGCCGTAAATCCTCGCGGTCCTGGTAGAACCTGTCGTCGAAGGTTTTATCGACGGTGAAAGGATCTTTTAGGATCCGAATCGCCATCCAGACTGTTGCGACGACAGCAAGCCCGTAGAGCCCGAGAACCCATTCTAAAGGCACCTCACAGACGATCCCAGCCAAGTAGATGCCAGCAAGACCCGCGGCGATGGCAATGACGCTTTCGAGGCTCGTTCCAGTCGGTTTCATGAGACGATGTGCGCAAGCATTCCAGGCGGCGGGCGGCCAACGAAATGCCTCTGTTTTAACTCGGGCAATAGCCCAATCAATGAAGCACTCTCTCAGCCTAACCTGCCCTCTGGCGAACGATACGCCGAGACACCGTCTGTTTGCCATCAGGTAACTCCCTGGTTAAAGAATCAGGGCAACTGTTGGGCCTTTCGACGCTCGGAAGCGGCAGAATCATGAGGCACCGAGCCGCTCGGGTGATCCGGCAGCGCTCAGTTTCATCGAGTCATCCAAGCCTTTCCACCCCTTGTGGCCGGTCTGTTTCCAAGCTTTGACAAAGCCACGTAACTTCTCTGTGTAGTAAAGAGTCGGCTCGATAAGCGTCGGTTCGACCAGCTTGGAATCGGCAAACTTATAGGCATAGGCCACCACGATGATCTCAAAGACATTTAAAGCCGCGATGAAGTGAGTCCGCATCTGGCGAGATCGAGCGGCATCGACCTCTGTGGATACAGCGTGGCCGTTAGCGATGTTCAGGAAGTCCGCTTCCGTCAAGGCATGTTCCGCCAGATATTCCAAATCGTCCCGCACCGATTGCTTATCCAGGACCCGCTGCCAAAGCTCGTGTAATCGAATCAGGTTCTGCACCCAGCGCTGTTCGTTCTCGACTTTCAGCATCGCCTCCCGCTCCCGGTTCTCGATCGATCGATCTTCCGAGCTGATCCAGAACTGCAAACAAGTCAGGCACACACCGATGGCCAGGGCAACGTTGGCTGCTGTCTTGACAGCATCCCGCGCATCGACAGATTTGATGCCATCCCTACGCCAGTCATAGAAGGCAGCCGTCGTGCCGATGAATCCGGCAAAAAACAGGATAACGATAGTCACCAGAGTGGATCGGGCAGACAACCAGCGCATGGTTGGAACAGAATCCTATCAGCGGCTACCATCGTCAACGTCAATGGGAAGGCAGAATCGCGGAACCAAAGAACACTGCGCGTGACTTGGTTTTGCAGGCTGCCGCAGAAACATCATCGCCGCGTCTGGGATCAGGAGACACCGGGCGGTCGCGAAGTTGGCTGAGCGGCAGAATCGGCGGCATTTGGCGACGGGAACAGGAGGAAAAGCCCTATTGCAGCGATGGCCAACGCGAAAAGAGCCACGGCCGAGGCCCCCGTATAGAGCTGCCCGGTCGTAAACGAAACTGAGCCGAAAACAATGTGAACGATGATGTGAACGGTATCGTGGACGTGGGCGCTAAGGACGGGCGGTGGAGCTGCGGATGCGACCCATCGGAGCACCCGTACAACGATCAACCCAAGCAACCCGGCGACGATCAAAAGCGCACACCCCCCCATAAATCGGGTAGATTTCATAGGCCAGCGAGAAATATTCTGTAAATGCGACCTGCCACGCTGCTAAGACTTTGCCACCGCGCAACTTCCCTCCGATGCTGGCTAGGGTTTACGATCCGCACCATGGCTCATCGGGAGGTTCTTTAGGGCAAGCTCCGCCTGGCGCCTGACCCACGGGTCGTTGTCGTTAAGTGCCTTCTCGATGGCTGGCTTGGCCGAAAAAGCGTTGGAGCCGAAGGATCTCAACGCACCGATCGCCTTCTGACGGTCGCTCACACTGCGCGAATTCATAAATGGAAGGATTGCCGGCACGCACTTTTCCGGTTGCCGACTGATCATCCCCAGCGCAATTAGAGCATGGGCCTGGATGATATTATTTGTATGTTGCAGCGCTTGCAGAAGTATGGGAACAGCGGGTTCCGCGCGAGCACCGAACTCCCCAACCATCATCGCATTTTCATACCACGCTCGCCAATCGCTGGTATCGTTCAATTTCTCAATCAATGTGTCCGGTGATTCCTGTCGTATCTTCATTAAAGCGACCTTGGCTTCCCCTTGAACCGCCCAGAAACCAGTGGCCGCCGATTGCACCAGGATCGGCTCCGCCGCAAGCGCGAGCGGACCCATCTCCCCTAACAAGAAAGCCGCCCTGCTCTGCCACATCTGCTTCCGCTGACGATAGATTTCGCTGGCCGGGGTCCAAATTCGTGCCAGGGCTTCCCTGATTCTTTCGGAGGGAGCGGCCTGCAACCGAGCGATCAGAAATGGCACAGCGTTTGATCCCATCGCCCGAAACGCGGCCCGGTCCGCTTCCGGGTCGGGTGGGGCGCGAAAATCGCCCACCGCATAGAACCATTTGTTGATCGATTTACCTCCATACGAAGGTCCGCGAGGTCGCGCGATCAGAATGGCCGTGACCGCGACCACGAATGCGAAGACGAAGGCAGTAATCCATCTTCGAGAGTTTTTCATACGCTGGGAATGGTTTTGCGGCCAACCCCTTCACGGACGATCCGCCGAACCTTCGGCCAGCTCCGCATTTAATCGAGAATGAAATTTTTTCAAGGGCTCAAGTAACGCACCATGGCGTTGCAGGAAAGCATCTCCCAAGTGAACCACCCAAGCATTCGGGACAGCCTCCGGTCGAATCTGCAGCATCAGGTGAAGGGCTTCGGATTCAAAGCCCGGCCCGAGCTCATCGGCAATAAAAAGATACGCCAGTGCGGGCGACCGAGACGCGCCATACTCGCACGTCACCAGCATTCTGGACTCGGACACACCGGAAGCAGAGCGAAAGAACTCCATCGCCTGGCGAATTTGCTCTTGGGCAGCGACTTGGGATTGACACCGCCGCGCGTCCGCCTCGGAGGTGACATCCCCAAAGCGCAACTCCAGATACTGGCCGTTAAACCAGGTCGGTTTCGCAAGAGGAGCCCCTGGGTTTCCGACTTTCAGGAGGTGCGAAATCTGTCGGTACTGATACGGTGTGCATTCGTCGGAGCCGCAAATGAACAAGCGTTGGCGAACCGGGTGTATCCCGGATTGAGGTTGGCGGCGTTCACTCATCTCTGAACACTGAACGTTTAAAGCAGAGCACGAAACCCGAGACAGTGGAAGCCAAGAAGCAGGTATCAGGATGCAGCGAACGTACCTTGACCGGACCACCACGATCGCGGGATTTATCCCGCAGGAATGTCCGCCGGTGCGACCCCGACCGCGAAGGATTCGAGCGCTGCTGGCCGCATCGGATGGTCGTGCGGCTGAGCGCGGCGGCTCTGCGAGGGAGTTTAGAACTCTTCTTGTGAAGAGTCCATCGACGCGCAGTTATCCCTTCTGGAGCCCTGCGATGCCGGCGAAGCGCTTCGGATGACGCCGACCCGGCGTGGACTTTGCCTTTACGTTTGTCGACCCCCAGCCACGTTTTTTCAACAGGAGAAACCTTCGCTGTTCGCAGCCAAGCTGCAGGCCCCGGCGGCAGATTAAATCGACGGCGTTTCCTCAGCCGCGACCGGACGCGTGACGTTCGCCGACGGGTCGGCGCCGTTAAGCTGGCCAGCTTGGAATTGCGTGATTCGATTCCAGAAAACACCGAATGCAGCATCGAGTTCACGGAGGAGTTCTTGTCGTTCCGAATCTTGAGTGCCAGTCCCTGCCAGGGCGAGGGAGCCCATCTCGTTCGAAGGGGAATCTCCAGAACTCTCGACCGAAGGAGAACCCAACCCGTGTTCTCTACTGTAGGCTTGCTCCGCATCGCGCATGCGGCGAAACCGATCCCGATACGAGCGAATGATCAGTCGACGATGCTCAACTTCCGATCGCCAGAACTCCATGTTAGCCGCTTGGCCGGCAAGTTGATGCGCCGGGAGTGTCGCAAAGTGACGTAACACTCGAACGAGCGGCAAAGTTATTTCAGCGAGATAGCTCATAGACATCGGGCAACCGTTTGCATTCTCCTCGGGTGCTCTAAGTTGCACCGGGGGCACGCGCGACGCAAACGACAATCCACCAAGCCTGCTCGGACGAGGAACAACCCGAAGACCTCGGAGGTGTGAGGCGATGGTTCAGCGAAAGCCAGATCCACCGCCGAACGAGCTGATCGACATCCTCGAGGAAACGATTTCCTCAAGGTCATGAGGATGGGGAGAATCCCTACCTATCCGATCCAAGGGATGCCTTAACGAGCCTGGAGAAGGGCCCTGGCACTCAACGCCGCGAAGATCCCTCGATGATCGTCACGCGCTGATCCGCTTTCACCTTGTCCAGAATATCCACCGTGCCGTTAAGCCAGCGAACCTCAATCCGATCGGCGACGCTGTGAGGCCCCAAACCGAAATGAGGGTGCGCACTATAGCTGCTTTGGTATCCCCGTCCGCTATGCACCTCATCCATCAAGGTCAGATTCCCTGCCGTTACTTGGATCCTGGCGCCAACGCCGTCGCGGTTGCTTTTAATACCTCGGAGCTGGATTTGGAGCCAATGATTTGTCCGAGGTGTATCGTTTCTGAGGACGGTTGGTTCGCGCCGCGAGTTCAGAACCACCACGTCGATATCGCCGTCGTTATCCAGATCGTCGAAAGCTGCGCCACGACTGCTCCGTTTTACCGCCATTCCATCCCCCGAGCGCGAGGAGATGTCACGAAACTTGCCTTTGCCAGTGTTCTCCAGGAGAAGGTTCCGGGCTTCGTAAGTGGTGGTGTCATCCCACAACTCGACGTTGTCCTGCAAATGTCCACACGCAACGTAAAGGTCACGATCTCCATCATTGTCGAAATCGATCAGCCCGGAGCCCCAAGTGACTTGATTGAAGGTCCCGGCCCCTGCCCCAGTGATGTGGGTGACATCTTCATACAACCCGCGGCCGACATTCCGATAAAGAATGGCCCACTGTTTCTGATAGGAAGTCATGTGAAAATCGAGATGGCCATCGTTATTATAGTCGGCGCATTCCACCCCCATTGTTCCTAACCCGACCCCATGGCCATCGTAGGCCAAGCCCGAGAGTAGCCCCACTTCCTCGAAATGACCTTTGCCATTATTCTTCCATACGAAATTTGCCAAAGCGTCGTTTCCGACAATGATATCGGTATCGCCATCTTCGTCGTAGTCTGCGCAAACGACCCCCATGCAAGTTCCCACGTGAGCAGCAATCCCGGATTCGCGGCTAATATCGGTGAACGTGCCATCACCATTGTTTCGGAACAGGGTCGACGCGACTGGACCGTAAGCCATGGGTCCGACGTAAGCAGGGAATCCGTTCACATGCCTTGTCTGATGTTTCTCGAGCGTGAAATCAACGTAGTTACCAACGAACAGATCAAGATCTCCGTCGTTGTCGATGTCGAGAAAAGCGGCGCCGGCGCCAACCTTATCTCCGTTTGCCACTCCTGCCGCTTCGGTTACGTCTGTAAAAGTGCCATTCCCATTGTTTCGATAGAGGATATTGGGACCGAAGTTGTTCAGGTAAACGTCGGGAAAGCCATCGTTGTTATAATCCCCCACACAAACACCCAGGTGATATCTCGAATCATTCAGACCCGCCAGTGCTGTCACCTCGGTGAATTTCCAATTGCCGTCATTCCTGTAGAGAGCATTGTGCGCAGGAGCACCCGCTGGACTTCCGGGCAACGCCGCCCCGTTCAAAAACAAAATGTCGGTCTTGTCATCGCCGTTGTAATCAAACGTGGCCATACCGCAACAGATGTTCTCCACAATGTAGCGGCGCCCAGAGCTGCCGTCCGTGTGGACGAAGTGGATCCCGGTCTGTGCGGTCACGTCGCTCAAGCGGATGGGCGACGAGGAGTCGGCCGCCGCCGTGGCATCAACCAAACCACGGATCCCCAGGCAAAAACCAACCAGAAGGCCAGCCAAACGGGGCGTTGTCCCGCCAAACCAATCCCGACGAGTCAGAGCAAGAATCCTCATGGCTTGCGCCGTTTCTCCAACGACGGATTGGCATTCGCTCCTTGAACGATGGTCATTCGTCGATCCGCAGCGACGTTGCTGATCACGTCGATGGGCCCGGCCGGCCAGTCGACCGTAATTCGATCCACCCGTTCCGCTCGCCCCAAGCCGAAGGAGAGGCGCCGGCCGAAATCACTTTGATAACTCCTTCCGCTATGCACTTCGTCCACCTGAGTTCGGCCACCCGCAACTACCGTCACTCGCGCGCCGATGCCATCCCGATTGCTGGTCGTGCCGCGGAGCTGAATCTGGAGCCAATGGTTGGTTCGGTTCGAATCATTTCGGAGGATGGTCGGCGCGCCGCGCGCGTTCAGGATGACGACGTCGATATCCCCATCGTTGTCTAAATCGTCAAATGCCGCGCCGCGACTGCTGTATTTCGGCAGGAGACCATCCCCACACCGTTCGGAAATGTTCACGAACTTCCCGGCCCCGGTATTTTGCAGCAGGATGTTCCTGGCCTTGTAACTCGTCGTGTCATCGAACTGCTCCACATTGTCGATCAAATGACCGCAAGCGATAAAGATGTCGCGGTGACCGTCGTTATCAAAATCGACGACTCCTGTCCCCCAAGTCACATTGGAGTAAGCGCCCGCGCCTGCGCCCGTCTGTCGCGTGACATCATCAAAATAAATTCCCTCCTTGTTTTGATAAAGACACGGCAATTGCCGCTGGTAGGCCGTCGCATAAAAATCCAGCCAACCATCGTTGTTCCAATCCGCGCATTCGACGCCCATGGTGCCGTGAACGTTCCCGAGCGCATCGTAAGCCAACCCGAGTTGAACAGCGACCTCTTTGAACTTCCCGGTGCCATCGTTTTGAAAAACAAAGTTCGGCCTTAAATCGTTGCCCACAAAAATATCGGCATCTCCGTCGTTGTCGTAGTCGGCGCAAACCACTCCCATGCCCGAACCCAGGTGGCCAGATATGCCAGACGCCACGCTGATGTCCGTAAAGGTCCCGTTCCCATTGTTGCGGAACAGCACGTTGGCCGTTGGAGGATAATTAAGCGGCCCGACGTACGCCGGAAAGCCGTTCATGTGAGAGATATGATGATTCTGAAAGTTGAACTCGACGTAGTTCGCTACAAAGAGGTCCAAATCGCCATCCCCGTCAATGTCCACGAAGCAAGCGCCTCCCCCAACATGCGTCCCCAGATCAACGCCCGCCTCATGCGCCACGTCTGTGAAAGTGCCATTCCCGTTATTTCGATAAAGCACGTTGCGCCCGAAGTTATTGATATAAATATCTTGGTCCCCATCGTTATCGTAGTCTCCCGTGCAAACCCCCAAACCGTAGCCTGTGTCTCCGACGCCCGCCTGCTCGGTCACATCCGTAAACCGCCAACCCCCATCATTACGGTAAAGGGCGTTGCGTGGAGCCGTTGTGAAGGAAGCCCCAGGGAGGGGCGCACCATTGAGGAAGTAGATATCTACATCTCCATCGCCGTCGTAGTCGAACAGAGCCAATCCCGCGCTCACCGTCTCGACAATGTAACGCTGGCCAGAGCTTCCATCGGTGTGAACAAAATGGATGCCTGTCTGGCGGGTGGCGTCGCGCAGTTGAATCGAGCTAGGCCCTTCTGCCGCACCGCTCGGGTTCAAGATCCCGGCAACTAGTAGCAGTGCTCGGAGCCAGCGCGAACACGGAGTCTCGCAATAATCTCCCAACCTCATATTAGCGAGAAGGACTCAGCTTCTGCAGCAACTCCTGGTATTTTTTTTCACCTGGATTGGCCGCCACCGCCTTTTGAATCGCGTCGAGCGCGGCAGCACGATCCTCGTTCTTTGAGCAAGCCACTGCCAGAAGGTAGTAATGCGAACCCGTGGGCTCCAACTGGACTGCCTTTTGCGCGAGCTCCCGTGCCACCGCGGGCTCACGGTCAGCGCGGAGATACAGTTCCGCGAGAGCACGGTGGCCTTCCGCCCAGGCCGGAGCGAGCGCTTGTACTTTGCGAAAGTTTTGAGCGGCAGCGTCGGTATGGTTCAAACGTCCATGCAAACGGCCCAGGAACAAGTAATTCAAGGGATTCTCCGGCTGCGCCGCGGTAAGTTTTTCGAACGCGGTAATTCCCTCCGGGATGGCATTGCGCTGGACATAATAGCCCTCCAGCGCCGCACGATAGCCAGGTTGGTCCGGGTCTAGCGACGCAGACTTGAGCAGAAGCTCAGCGGCTTTCGGACCTTCCCGGTGGGCTCGGTAAACCTGCGCCGCCCCGAAAAAGGTCCGCGCCGCGGTTTTTCGGACCAAGGGAAGGCCGGTCAAGGCATCTTCTTGCGCAATCCGGTCGGTGAGGGAATGCCGATCCTGCGCTTCGAGTTTCACGAACTCCGACCGGTATCGAGCCGCATCGCTCGTTTGCCCAAGTTTCAGGCAAGCTCGATACAGCCCGAAGACCGCTTGAGTATGGTCGGGAAGAAGCCGCACGGCCTGCTGAAAGCTCTCCTTCGCATCCGCGGGATGATCCAGCTGCATGAAGGCTTGGCCTAACAAGTAGAAACTCTCGCTCACCGGCTTGGGCAGCTCCACCGCTTGGCGGAGCACGCGGGCCGCATCCTCGGTTTGACCCGAATCCATATAAGCGCGCCCCAAGCGGTTCAACACGTCGGCATTCGCCGGACCTCTCTGTAAGGCTTCCAAACAAAGGCGGACGCAGTTTTCAAGCTCCCCCTTCTCATAAGCAACTTTGGCAAGGATTTCGTAGGCATCCGCTTGTGCGGGATTCAATTGGAGGCATTTCTGCAGGTACTTGGTCGCTTCTTCGGAACGCCCGGTGTTGTAATACGCTGCCCCCAGGAGCGCATACGCTAACGCATCGTCCGGATAGGCTTCTGCCAGCTCTCTAGCCCTGGCCACCGCATCCTGTTTAAGAGCAGCCACCTCTGCCAGCAGAGGATTCTCCGCCCCGGTCGCTTGAGGAGTCCCTGCGGATGGGACGGCCGCACCTTGAGATTCGATTGGACTCACCACTGCCGCCAAGAGCGCGACGGCCAAGAGCGAACCCAGCCGTCGCGCTCGACGAAGAAGCAAAAAGATACCAGGTGGCGACGATTCCAACCGCATAGATGTTGTGCCAATAATGCTACCAATAAAATCGCTGTTGCCTCGGGGTTGCTGAAAAAATGCTAACGGTCAGGCGCACCGGGGTCAAGCCACGACCCGATCGTTGTTGCAGTCGGCAGGGAGAGACGCTTGGCGGGGGTTCCGCGGGACAGCCGCTACCCAATCGAAGCGGCAGTGGTTCGCGGTTGGGCACCAGAAAAATCTCATTTGCGACGGCGGAATGCACTTGACGAAACCGGCTCACCCCTGAGAAACTCCCGCTGTTCCCAGGCATAATCCACATTACCCCCAGAGGGAGATCTCTGGTCGTGGCGTTTGAAGCAGCCTGGCTTAGCAAACGGGTATTACAACAACTGCGACCGACCAACCAACTATGAGAAGTAAACGTAGGAATTCAGGCAGACTATGGCTAGGAGGACTAGCCTCAGTTCTGAGTTTGCTGAGTGTGACCACTCAGGCTCAGAGTACTGTAACCAATGGCGTTGTCGCCTATTGGAACTTCGACCTCAAGAACTTCAAAGACTCGATTGCCCAGTTCGACGGCACGGCCAACGGGGCGGATCCGATCGCCTTCGTCGAAGGCAAGTCAGGATTCGGACAGGCCATGAAGCTGAACGGCGTCGATCAATACGTCGAGATCACCGGCGGTGCCGAGGACGATCTGGCGTTTGAAGGCGGAAGCATGTCGATTGCCGGATGGTTCACAGTCGATTCGTTCGATAAATCGTGGCAAGCTCTGATTGCTAAAGGTGAAGGAAGCAATTGGCGCGTGCACCGGAACGGAAGCAATCCGACCATGGCTTACGCGGGTGGCGTAGGCGAAGGCCCTAACGACGGCCCCGACATCTCAGACGGTCTCTGGCACCACTTCGTGGGCGTGAGCGACGCCGACGCCGCCAGCTTTGGCACAGCCATCTATGTCGACGGTGTCCAAACCTCGGTTAACGCAACCGCTCCTGCCCTGGCCGCCAACGGCAAACGCGTTTTCATCGGTGAAAACCCGGACGCTCTCGGACGCTTTTGGAATGGCAAAGTGGACGACCTGGCGCTCTGGAACCGCGTTTTGAAGGAAGACGAAATCAAAGCGCTCTACAATGGCGGCACAGGCAAGCCCCTGAGCTCGTTTTTCACTCCGGACCCGGACTCGGACAAGGACGGGATGCCCGATTCCTTTGAAACCAAGTATGGCTTGAATCCCAACGACGCGACGGATGCCGCCAAGGACTGCAACAACAACGGCGTTACGAACCTGGACGAGTATAAAGCTGGATTGGATCCTTGCGATACGGTCAAGCCCACGGTGGTGTCAGCGACCGGCAACAGCACCTTCGACTCGATCAAGCTGACCTTCTCCGAAGCGCTCGATGCCTCCACGGCGACCAACCTGGCGAATTATGCGATCAGCCCAAGTCTCACGATCTCGGCGGTCGCTTACAAAAACAAAGTGGTGACACTGACCACGGCCAAACAGACGCCTGCAACCGCGTATACGGTCACGCTGAAAGGCATCAAGGACCTGTCGAAGAACGAGGTCGCCACCGGCACAACCGTGACGGTGAATTCCTTCGTGATGACCAAGAACGGACTGCTCAAGTTCTCCTACTTTGGTGACTTGACGGATCCCTCTGGTGCGAATGCCATCTTTGGCACCGCTGTGCAAGGTCTGTATGACGATCCACGTTTTCCGAATACCCCGGATCTGGTATTGCCGGTTTATTCGTTCAATAGCCGGGATGCTTTCCCGGACGATAGCCACGAGAACTACGGAGGCACTCTCGAAGGGTTCCTGACTCCCAAAGAATCGGGCAGCTATCGGTTCTTCATCTATACAGACGACTCCTCCGAGCTGTTCCTGAGCACGGACGACAAGTCTGCCAACCTGGTCAAGATTGCGGAAGAGACTGGCTGCTGCAATAACTTCACCGAACCGGGTGCCACTCATGACGAAATGCTCCGCACCTCGGATCCGGTCGCCCTGGTCGCCGGGAAGAAATACTTCATCCGCCTGGTTTACAAAGAAGGCGGTGGCGGTGATTACGGTCAAGTCGCTTGGCGCAAAGAAGGCGACACCACCGCGGCGAACAAGCTCAAGCCGATTCCTGCGGAGTTTCTCTCCGCTGAAATCGACCTGCCCGGACCACCCCCAGTGGAGCAGGCCAACATCCCAGACGGCCTCGTGGCTTACTGGAATTTCGATGGTCATTTCCTTGATTCCATCAAGGACTTCAACGGCACGGGCAAGGGCACCAATCCGGTCGCCTTCGTCGATGGCAAAGCCGGGTTTGGCAAAGCCATCAAGCTGGACGGCACGGATCAATATGTCGAAATCACCGGCGGGAACGAGAACGAACTCGAATTCGCAGGCGGGAGCATGTCGATTGCCGGCTGGTTTAAAGTGGACGCGTTCGATACCGAATGGCAGGCCTTGATCGCCAAAGGCGAAGGCTCGAACTACCGCATCGCGCGCCGTTCCCTCGGAAACAGCGTCGCCTACGCGGGCGGCACCGGTGAAGGTGCGGATGACGTGCCGAACATCAATGACGGTAAGTGGCATCACTTCGTCGCGGTCAGCGACGCCAAGACCAACAAGTTTGGCACCGCCCTCTACATTGACGGCGTTATCCATGGGATCAACCCAGCAAAGCCGGTCCTTACCGCCAATAGCGCTCACCTGTTCATCGGGGAAAATCCCGAAGCCAAGAAGCGCGAATGGAAAGGTGAAATTGATGATATCGGCATCTGGAATCGCGTGCTGAACGAAACCGAAATCGCCACGCTCTACAAGGGCGGCGCCGGAACTGCAGTCAGCACATTGCCTGGGATTAAGACTCCCAGCGCTGGCGGTCCCACGTTTAGCAGTGTGGCGCGCACAGGCAATAACCTCGTCATTGCCTGGACTACCGGAACCCTGGAACAAGCGGATAGCGTCACGGGTCCATGGACCCCAGTGGCGGGGGCGGCGAGCCCAGCCACGATCCCGATCTCGGGCGCAGGTAAATTCTTCCGCCTAAAGTAAAAGGCGGATAGCAGAGGAACAACAACGAGGGCCAGGAGCAATCCTGGCCCTTGTTGCTTTTGGGGCTGAGTCAAGCGCCCTTCCGCGCCAGATTCTTCGCTGTCCATTCGTATTTAACACGGATATAACACGGATATAACAGGGATTTCACACGGCTAGAATCCGTGTTAAATCCCGGTTAATACCGTGTCCATTCCTTGTTAAAAAGCTATGCTGGCCGCCCAATCCGCGCCCGCACCGTGGGTCCAGGGATTCCCCTGGTTTGCTCCCCCTAGCCCAGATTGCTAACCTCCGGGCTCATGTCTGCATTTGACCGAGATCTAGGCTTGGAACTGGCCGCCATTCGCGAACATGGCCTCCTCCGTCAATTGCGGCGGATTGATTCTCCCCAATCGCCTCGGATCACCTTTGATGGCAGACGCTATCTCAATTTCTCTTCCAACGATTACCTCGGGCTGGCCGGGCACCCATCCGTCTGCGATGCCGCCACCCGCGCGGTCGCGAACTACGGCGCCGGGTCCGGATCCGCTCGGTTGATCTGTGGTTCCCTGGCTCCCCATCATCAACTCGAAGAGACGCTAGCCGCATTCAAGGGCACCGAAGCGGCGCTGACCTTCTCCAGTGGCTATGCCACAGCCCTGGGAACCATCGGAGCCCTCGTGGGACGCGGCGACATCATCATCATCGATCGCCTGGTCCATGCCTCCGTGGTGGACGCCGCGCGGCTCTGCGGCGCCAAGCTTCGGGTATTCGTCCACAACGACATGACTCAGTTAGAAAAGATTCTGCGTTGGGCCGACACGCGCCGGTCCTCACCCTCACCCACCCCCGCCGCGCGTCGTCCGCGCATTCTCGTTGTTACGGAGAGCGTCTTCTCCATGGATGGGGATTGCGCGCCGCTTCGGAATATCGTGGAACTCAAAGACCGTTACGGAGCCTGGTTGATGTTGGACGAAGCCCATGCGACCGGTTTTTTCGGCCCACACCGGCGCGGCTTGGCGGACCGCGATGGAGTCAGCGGACAAATCGACGTCCAAATGGGGACGTTGGGCAAAGCCTTGGGCGCCTCGGGAGGTTATATTTGCGGATCTCAGGTGTTGATCGATCTGTTGATCCACCGCGCGCGCAGCTTTGTCTTTTCCACAGCGCCCATCCCG
>JBGAIN010000317.1:0-4114 GCA_044225505.1 Limisphaerales bacterium | reverse complement strand
TCGAAACGGCCGCATCCTTGCGCGGGATCGTCAAGTATGGAGTCGGGATTGACGCCATCGACATCGCCGCCGCGATCCGCCGCCGCATCCCCGTCGTGAATGTTCCGGAATACGCAGAAGAGACCGTCGCCGAAGGGGCCTTTGCCTTGATGATCTCACTGATGCGCAAGCTCGGGCCCCTTCACGACACCATGCACCGAAACGGATGGGCCTGGCCTATCCCGCGCTGGCTTGGCCACGATCTTGCCGGGAAAACGCTTGGCTTGGTGGGGGTCGGCCGAATTGGGCGCAGTCTGGCCCGGATGGCAGGATTGGGATTTCGCATGCGCGTGCTCGGTTTCGACCCTTGGGTAACAGGCAACAAGATGCGCGAGGCAGGGGTGGAAAAACGGGATCAACTCGCCGACCTACTTGCCGAAGCCGACGTGGTTTCGCTCCACGCAGTGCTTAACGCGGAGACTCGCCATCTCATCGGACGCCGTGAACTCGGCTTAATGAAACCGACCGCGTTATTGATCAACGTGTCGAGGGGTGCGCTGGTGGACGAGGCAGCGCTCGTGGAAGCGGTTTGTGGCGGTCACATCGCGGGCGTTGGGTTGGACGTCTTCAGTGACGAACCGCTCTCGACTGTCGGGCATCCCTTAAGCCCCCTCTTTCCGTTGCCCAATATTGTCCTGACGCCACATTTGACATTTTACACCCAGGAAGCCATGGAGCGTCTGGAACGGGAGACTTTGGAACGTTGCGACGAACTGCTCAGCGGACGCCCCGTCCTGATTAAATCCCGAGATCCACGGCTGCGCGCTCAGACACATGGCGTTGTCTTCCTTTGATTCTCGCCCCGGCGAGTCTGCCGGCCGAGCAACCTCATGGAAGCGCCTCAATGGTGCAGCCAATCGCCCGGGTCGATTTTAGTGGCGTCGCTTTCCCCGTCACAACCGCACTCAAAACCTCTTCGAGATCCCGGCGAGTCGGCGCGGGTCGCGACTGGCCGAACCCCACAAACCGATCGTCAATCCGTCCATGATAAATCAATAGAGAGTGCCGGTCGAAAACGGCCGCTTCCGGAGTGACGTGAACCCGGCAGAGACGGACTAACTCATGTTCCGGGTCGCGCAGGAAGGGCAAATCCAGCTGGAACTCCTTTAAGTGCCGCTGGATCGCTTCGAGTGCAAGGTCCGTATCCGCATAGACCAACCAACTGATTACCCCCTTGTCTCGGAACTGTGACGTCAACTTGCGCAGTTCCGGAACGTAGCGATTGGAAATCGGACAGTCTGGCCGAACAAAGATGAATACGGTCACATTGGTGGAGGCCGATGCAAAGGGATTCACCAATTGCCCGGCGCCGTTCAACACCGTTTGAACGAAGGGTTTCGCAGGCGGACTTTGACCATAGATAGCGATCCCTCCCAGCAGCCAGCCCATGACCGCAACCCAGCCAAAAGCGTTCCTGGACGATTCCCCATTCCGTCCCCGTTCTATGCCGTTCATTCGCCACATGAATCCAAAGAGACGGGAGCTGTGAACGATACGCAATCTTGAAATGCAACTGATCTGGTCATCCGTTCAGTTCGAGGCTCCCTCCGTTTTTCTCGACAGAGCGGTCCTTTGCCCGGAGTGAAGCGCCACTCAAGGCATGCGTCGGTAAGTGAAGAGCGCTGATCCTGGTGCTTGCCCCACAACGATCCGAAGCCCAGGACTGATCAGGTCTCGTCCCGTCCATTCAAGCGCCTCGCGAGAATCGAGGTCGGTCACTTGGTAACGCGCGTTCGCTGCCATCTGCTGCAGCTGAAACCGAGCAGTTTCATAAGGACTCCCCGGTCGTCGCAAGACAATCACCAACCCGTCGCCAGCGCCAGGTCTGTCCAACTGATAAGCCATCCAGACATCGTTCGCCTGGGAATAGCCGGTCAATGGGTAGAAATCGCCATAGTAGAACGGTCGCAAATCTAGATACCGATCCAGGGACTTCTTCGCCCATCCGAAGGGAAAGTTCTCAGGGATGCGTTCTGCGGGCGCATCGCCAGAGATCCACCAGTTCAAACACAGGGCGCTACACATGCTACTGCGAAATTCGTAATCGTCTCCCGCGCGATCTTGGCTCGTGGCACTCAGAGGAACCCAGGGTAATAGACCGAAGGTGTGGCATTGGTGCGCGATGGCGTCTCTGGGTCCATCACTGCGCCAGAATGGCGTCGCCCGTCCGATCGTTTCGAGGTCGATGCGTCGCCCGCCGCTCGCACAGTTGTCAATGATCAGACCCGGATGACGTTGCTGAAGACCGTCCCAAAATGCATAAAGACCTTCGATATAACGGATCTCCGCGATCCCTTGCCGATCGGGCGCGTCTGCTGCCCGCCAAAACGGTAACGGTTCAATGTTGAAATCCTGCCGATAACAACCCAAACCGAATTCATTGATCTTTTCGGAAATAAATTGCGTCAAAAACTCCCGAGCGGCAGGGAGTCCCAGGTTTAACAATAGACTGTCACCTCCTTGGTCCATAAGCCATTCCCGATGGGTCCGTTCCCAAGGTGTTCCGCGATAGACCCGCTCCGGTTCAAACCAGAGCATCAGCTCTCGTCCGGAGCCGCGCAGCGCGTCGCTTAGTGGTTTGAATCCGGCCGGATACAGGTTGGTTTTGACCTGCCAATCGCCAACGCTGACGGGCCAATTCCCCTGCCCGTACCACTCGGCGTCGATCCAGTAGTATTCCACGGGCAGTCCCTGACGCTGGATTTTTTGGATGTTGTCCAAGTGCACTTCCGCTCGAGTCCCTCCCCAGTTCCCACATGTCACCGGAGCGACCAGCGGTTGCCCATTCCTTGTCGGGCGGTGATGCGCCAGAAAGAATTGGCGGAGCAAGTTTTGTCCACGCCACCGATCGCCCTCATAGAAAAGCAACAGCATTCTCGGCGTGCGAATCGACTCGCTCGCAAAGAGTCGCAAGTGCGTTTTATCCATACCCGCGGACAAAGTGACCCGTTGCTCGTCGTCGCAGGCGAACTCCGCAGCCCATTCCCCACTCCAACCAATAGCGGCAATAACACCGCTTGCTTCCCCTTCCAGGTTAAAGAACGGCAGCACCTGGCTTGAGGAACGACCGCCGCCAGGAGTCCATCGCTTCTGGAAACCGGGCTTGATAAACTCGGTGACCGGCGCGAAATCATCGAAAGACGCCACGCCTCCTTTGTTCCAATGCAAACGTTGGGCCTTGGACACTGGCAACCTGCCGTTCCACGCTTGAATCTCCTCCACCATTGGCGAGGTGTTCGTTCCGCGGTTAGTCAAATGGATCACCCATTCGACGGCGGGAAAATCGTGGTAGATCAAGGCCTCGAGCCGCACTTCGAAGCCGGTTCCTTGCTCTCGATAAACAATCTGGCGCTCCGTCAAGTTTTCGTCGGTTCGAGTTTCACGTGCCTCGCGAGCCCACCCACGGAGGGCGTTGAGGTGGGATTCGCCTCCGTAACGAAACGAGAATCCGGTCCAGTTCTGGCGATTCCCCGCCCCTGCACCGCCGGGAGACGCACCCAGGAATTCGTCCAACCACGCCCGGCACGCGGCCAGTTCGCTCGGGCGCGGGGCCGCCGCGCGTGTGCTCAGCAGTCCCTCAATCACGAAGAGCAGAAGAGCCCAAGCTTTGAAAACGGCGACGGCATGAATCAGAAACGCCCCACGAATGCGAATTAGAGGAAGCATTTTCATTTACCCCACAGGATAAGCCCTTAAACTACTCAGGCAAGCTCGGTCACGGCACGGCTGGAGCACGAAGGAGCAAAACCCCGCCATCGCTCAGACTGACCATCAGATGCTGTCCGTCCGGCGAAAAGCCCACATAGTGGCCAAGATTCGGCATTTCCAACGACATCAACTCCCGGTGGCTGCCAACATGCCACAGTTTCAGCATGCTTTTCACGCCGATGGACGCGAGGGTACGGCCATCCGGTGAAAACGCCACGCTCGTCGCTTCTTCCATATGACCCGTCAGATTGGCCACCTCGCGGCGCGATGCCACGTCCCAAAGGCGAACCTGGGCATCGACCCCACCACTGGCCAGGAGTGCCGCGTCGGGAGAAAACGCCAAGCCGCTGACGAAATCGGCATGACC
>JBGAIN010000082.1:0-37481 GCA_044225505.1 Limisphaerales bacterium | reverse complement strand
CGCGGTAGGGACCGACCAGGCATTGAAGTATGTGCTGCGTCTGACGCCGACCAACACCGTCGCTTACCAAGCCGTAGAACTGGGACCCCTCGTCGATGGGAAGCGCATTGTCCGAAATGGACTCAACGCGGGCGACGAGATCGTCGTCAACGGAATCCAATCCGTCCGACCGGGGATGCCCGTGCAAGCGCAGCGTGGCCCGGACATTTCGTCGGGCCCTGACGTGGCCACGACTCATTGAGGAGGTTTCCATGAACTTTTCCCGGTTCTTTGTCCGGCGTCCAATCTTTGCCGGAGTGCTTTCGGTGGTGATTTTCCTGGTTGGCCTTTTGGCGATGTGGCGATTGCCGATTAGCGAGTATCCGGAAGTGGTGCCGCCGACGGTAGTCGTCCGGGCTGTTTACCCTGGCGCTAACCCTACGACCATCGCCGAGACGGTGGCGTCGCCGCTCGAACAGGCGGTTAACGGTGTCGAGGACTCGCTTTACATGTTCTCGCAAGCGACTGGGGATGGGGTGATGACGTTGACGGTGACCTTCAAGTTAGGAACCGACGTCGACAAGGCCCAGGTGCAGGTGCAGAACCGCGTGTCGCAAGCGCTGCCGAAACTCCCGGAAGAAGTGCGACGCCTCGGTGTGACCACGACCAAGCAGTCGCCCGACCTGACCATGGTCGTTCACCTGTTCTCGCCGGATGGTCGATACGATGACGTTTATCTGAGGAACTATGCGACGTTGCAGGTTAAAGACGTGCTGGCGCGCATTCCCGGCGCGGGTGACGTGCAAGTCTTTGGCTCAGGCGATTACGCCATGCGCATCTGGCTGAACCCAGACAAGATCGCGGCGCGCAATCTCACCGCGAGCGATGTGGTGGCGGCCATCCGCGAACAGAATGTGCAGGTGGCGGCGGGCGCGATCGGTCAACCTCCGGTCCAGCAGGCCGTGGACTTCGAATTGCAGATCAATGCCAAGGGGCGCTTGGTTTCACCGGAAGAGTTTGGCCGCGTGATCGTCAAGACCGGAGCGCATGGCGAAAAGACCTTGTTGCGCGACGTGGCGCGGATCGAACTGAGCGCTGGCAGCTATTCCCTGCGCTCATTGCTCAATAACAAAACGGCCGTGGCGTTGCCGATCTTCCAGTCCCCTGGCGCGAACGCGCTCCAACTCTCGTCAGCCGTTCGGAAGACCATGGATGGACTCAAACAAAATTTTCCGGCGGGCGTGGATTACTCCATTGTCTATGACCCGACGGTTTTCGTTCGTCACTCGATCGATGCCGTGATTCATACGCTGGTGGAAGCCATCTTGCTGGTGGTGATCGTGGTCATCCTTTTTCTGCAAACCTGGCGGGCATCGATCATCCCCCTGGCAGCTGTCCCGGTCTCGTTGGTGGGAACGTTTGCCGCGATGCTAGCGCTCGGATTTTCTATTAACAACTTGTCGCTGTTCGGGCTGGTCCTGGCGATTGGCATTGTGGTGGACGATGCGATTGTGGTGGTCGAGAACGTGGAACGAAATATCGCGCTCGGATTGACGCCACTCGAAGCCGCCGAGACCGCCATGCGCGAAGTCACTAACCCGATTATTGCGACCGCGCTGGTGCTTTGCGCGGTCTTTGTCCCGACCGCATTTATCAGCGGCTTGACCGGGCAATTTTACAAGCAGTTCGCCATCTCCATCGCGATCTCCACCGTCATCTCGGCCTTTAACTCGCTCACGTTGTCGCCGGCGCTTTGCGCGGTGCTCTTGAAAGATCATCACGCGCCCAAAGACCGGTTGTCCAAGGTGATGGATAAGGGCTTGGGCTGGTTCTTCCGACCCTTTAACCGCGCTTTTGCTTGGGCCGGGGACCGTTACTCAGCGGGAGTCGCGGCGTTACTTCGGAAGACAGCCATCGCTCTTGTTGCCTACGGGGGGCTGGTTCTTCTGACTGGCTGGAGCTTTAACAAAGTGCCGACGGGATTTGTGCCTGTTCAGGACAAACAGTATCTCGTTGCCTTTGCCCAACTGCCCGACGGCGCCTCGCTCGATCGGACCGAGGCAGTGATCCGGAGGATTTCAGAGATCGGGCTAAAGCAGCCGGGCGTCGAAAGCGCCGTCGCCTTCCCAGGACTGAGCATCAGTGGATTCAGCGTCGCTCCGAACGCTGGAATAGTCTTCTTCTGTCTGGATCCATTTGAAAAACGGGATACGGCTGAGCTGGGCGGCTTAGCCATTGCCGAGGCTTTAAATAAGCAGTTTGCTTCGATTCAGGACGCTTTCACGTTGACCGTGCCACCGCCTCCGGTGATGGGGCTCGGCGCGATCGGTGGGTTTAAGCTTTTTATCGAAGACCGGGCGGATCTGGGCTACGACGGGCTTTACCAAAGCGTGCAGAGCATGCTCGCGAAGAGCTATCAAACGCCCGGACTGGCCAGCGTTTTCTCAACGTTCACCGTCAACGTGCCTCAGCTCGATGCCGATATCGATCGAGTCAAGGCGAAGCAACAGGGTGTCCCGTTGCAGAATCTTTTTGAAACACTTCAAATCTACCTGGGGTCACTTTACGTCAATGACTTTAACCGGTTCGGGCGCACTTACCAAGTCGTGGCCCAGGCTGACGCCCAGTTCCGCGACCGGCCGGAGGACATCACTCGACTGAAGACCCGAAATGCCCAAGGGCAAATGGTTCCCTTGGGAACGTTGGTTAAAGTTACGGAAGCGCACGGACCGGACCGTGCCATGCGCTACAATGGCTATCCTGCGGCTGAAATTAACGGTGGCCCAGCGGTCGGCTTTAGTTCCGGCCAAGCCGAGGCGCTCATGGCGGGTATTGCGGCCGAGACTTTGCCGAAAGGCATGATGATGGAATGGACCGACCTGACGTATCAGCGCATCCTCGCGGGCAACACCGCTGTCTATGTGTATCCGCTCTGTCTCTTGCTCGTATTTCTCGTGCTCGCCGCACAATACGAAAGCCTGCGTTTGCCATTGGCGATCATTCTGATCGTTCCCCTTTGCTTGCTTTTTGCCATTGCGGGGGTCTGGTGGAAGGGGAGTGACAATAATATTTTCACGCAAATAGGTCTGATCGTGCTCGTAGGATTGGCCTGCAAGAACGCCATCTTGATTGTCGAGTTTGCCAAGCATAAACAGGATCATGGCGCTAGTCCGGTCGAAGCGGCCATCGAAGCCAGTCGGTTGCGATTGCGGCCTATCCTGATGACTTCGATCGCGTTTATTGCGGGAGTCTATCCGCTCGTTACTTCTCACGGGGCGGGCGCGGAAATGCGCCAAGCTATGGGAGTTGCGGTCTTTGCCGGCATGATTGGCGTCACCGTCTTTGGCCTCTTTCTGACGCCGGTCTTTTATACCGTGCTCATGAAGCTGGGACGGAAACATGCCGCTCAACCGGCCTCTGCAACGCACCACCCGTTGTCCGGGGGCGACATCGCGCCCGCACCGGCGCGGTAAGGGGAGGGGGGCGGCTTTTCGACAGCTAGTGGCGGGGCATAATGGCCAACGGATTCGAGGAGGATGAGCGTCATGGAGCCGCCACGGGCACGCGGGCGAGCTGGTAGTAGCCTTGTGGGTCACGCGACGATGACTTCAGCGCGAAATCCACCGCGCGAGTCCTGCCCTGGTTTAGATCGAAAAGGCCGAAGGCCACCTCGTAAGATCCGGCTGGGAGGTCGGCCGGCAAGGCCAGCTCATACCGTGACAGGACTGGCGGTCCCGGCAGCCACGACTTGCAGCCGGTCGCGAGCACGCGAACCAGGCTCGTGCCCGCTCCCGACAGTTTCACGCGCAATTCGTATGGCGCATAAGGCGGGGCGACGCCGCGATTTTCCATGGTCAGGGTGAGCGGCGCGGTGCTCCCGGCGACGAGCTTGTCCGGCAGTTCGACGAACTTCGGGAACAGCCAGTAGCCGCAGCGGTTAAGCATCTCGCGCGTGAACTCCGGATTGTCCGCCAGCCACTCGTGGGCGTAACCGTGGTAGCCGATGTAGGTCGCGTGCAGGAGTTCGAGCGCCCCGCGAAAATAGTCCGGACCGGTCTTGCCCTTGCCAAACTTGGCCACGTTGGAATCCGGGCGGCCTTCCCAGTTGCCCGGCTTTTTCACCGAGCCGTAGTGTTCCAACTCGAACACGGTCGGATTCCGCAGATAAGCATCCGCGAAGAACTCCGGGCTGCGCACGGTGAAGGTGTCGCTCACGCCCTGCAAATAGCCGTTCACGAGAATGCTGTCGTCGCGGTAGCTAATGCCGCTCGTCAGCACGTGTTGATGGAGCGCGGCGCGTTCGGTCGGATTGGACAACGCATACACGAAGTCGTCCGATACCACGAGGGGAGCGTGTTTGAAGTGCTTGAGGTGAAGGTCCACGTGCTGTTTACGTGTGGCCAACCCGCACTCCTTGCGGCTGCCGGCCCAACTGTGTCCCTCGCCCCAGTCGCCGATGCTGCCAATGTCGAGATAGCGCAGCCAGGCCTTGGCGTCATAGCGTGACGCGAACGCCGCGAGGAACTTGTCCAGCTTGGCCAGGAAGATGGGATCGCCGAACTCAGGTTCCCATGGTCCTTCCCGTCCGGTGGCTTTGCCCATGCGGTAATGGCCTCCCTTGGCGCCGGCTTCCATCACCCAGCGCGGCGTCGCGAACTGCTGCTCGATGCGGTCCGTGCTCGTCTCTTTGCAACTGATGCGGAATGCGATGCCCAGGCCGTGCGCCGTCCACTTCTCGATGAGGCGGTCAATCACCGCCCAATCGAACTGGCCTTCCTTGGGTTCGAGATACGCCCATGCAAGGCGGACGTAGAGATGGTCCATGCCGGGGAATTCCAGCAGGTCGGCATCGCGTGCAATCTTGTACTTGTCGAGGTGGTTGTCCGGGTAGTGGTGGTACCAGCCCTTGTGTGGATTCACCAGGACGCGCTTGGCGTCGTGCAGCGGCGTCAGGTCGTGAACGACCGAAGCGGCTTGGATACAGGGTTGAACCACCGACAGGCATAGGAGGGAGATGATGGCGGGCCAGGCGCGCCGCCAGGATGCATGGTTTGACTTCATGGTTTGATTTGATTCAGCAGTGTCACCGAACAGAGATCGTTGACGACGAAAACCACAGACGTCTCGCCCTGCGACAACGCCATCGCCTTGGCGAACAGAGGATCGTTGACGCCCGTGCTGACGAGTTCCATGTAATTGCCGGCCCGCCGCCAGCCACCGGCGGCGTGATGTCCGCCGTGGCGAAGCCGGCTTAAAAACCGCTGTCGCGGAGGCGGATACTCCTCCCAACAGCGCCAGCGCAATCCATCGGGGATTCATCGAGAACCTCCGGAACTGGCTCGCACCATCAACACCAAGTCCTCCCCCGGCGGCGACGGGCACCCACGCATTGGCGCCGCGGCTCATGGCGTTGCCTTCGTTGCCCTGGCCGTGGGTAATATGCCGACGATTTTGGCTGCTGCTCCGGTGACGAGCGCATCGACGATGAATTTGAAATGCTGCGCTTGTTCGACGAAGCCTGTGCAATACGAGAGGTTGTCCGGATTCGCGCCTGGGCTGTCGTTCGCGCCCCCGATCTGCGCGGCGAGGTAGGCGGGCTTCCTGGTGAGTTTGATTGTTCACCGCCAGCGCCTCGTCGACAGCCAGCAATTCCTCAGAGGGCACGGCCACGGCGATGCGGGACTCGTGCAGTTCCTCATAAACCAACGGCAACAATTGATCGGCCGCCTTCGATCGCCTGGGTCAACGGCGCTGAGCAACTGGGTCACCTCGGCTACGGGAGGACCAGGCGAAATCCCCATGCGAGAGCGAGCCTCAAGGTGAACAACGCTCAAGAAACTTGCGGGATTCGATGACGTTATTCTCGATCCGTCATATCATCCTCAGGTTCCTATTGGGGAGAATAAGACGGTAGGAGCAGCGCATGGGCTTCGCTTGCTGTCTCGCCAACCGCGTCTGGGGTCAGCAAAGGTGGGGGTCAGGGATGAATAGTGACATATGTTGAGCGGGGCGAAAAAGTGGCTGCGATGCCTCGCAAGTTGGGACTGGAGTATCCGGGAGCGATTTACCACGTGATGAATCGAGGGGACCGGCGGGAAGCCATTTTCTGGGATGATCGGGACCGAAGTCGGTTTCTGGAAGCGCTGGCGGAGAGCTGTGAAAAGACCGGTTGGCAAGTGCACGCCTATGGTTTGGTGGGCAATCACTTTGATCTGGTGGTGGAAACACCCCGCGCCAATCTGTGCGCTGGGATGCACTGGTTGTTGGGAACTTACACGACGCGGTTGAACCGGCGGCATCGGCGCTTTGGGCACTTATTCAGCGGGCGCTATAAATCGTTGCGGGTGGACGGTTCGGGCAGCGGGTATCTCAAAAAGTGTTCGATTAGGTGCATCTTAATCCGGTTCGTGCCAAACTGTTAAGGCCTGAGCAACCCTCAGTGCGATTACGGTTGGAGCAGTTACCCGGAATACCTCAAAGGGCCAAGGAAACGACCGGGTTGGCTGCGCGTGGATCGGTTGTTGGGGGAGTGGGCCAAGGTCCAATTCGAGCACACTGTGGCCGAGCGGGGCCGATACAATGCCGAGCGATAGAACCGCGGAATACGCGGAAAACGGTCAAAGCGGAGAGCCCCTCGGCGAGACTCTGGCGCCGATCATCTCGCATCGCAGGGGGCCAGTTCCGCAGAATGCAATGTAGATGTTGACGCTTGAGGCGAGGCAGCGGGGTTCTTGGAATGGCGTGAAAATTGGGGTGCAGTATCCTCAGCGGACGATCTAAAGCGTTGTCGGTGGACGGGAGCGTCAACAGAAACTTGAGAATGGCTTGTGATTACAGGCCCTGGCCATGAATCGCCGCTACCTGGATGATGGGCGCAGCGGGCTACGCCGCCGGATGTGTCCGGGAGTGGCTCAAGCCATCGTGAGGCACTTGGCGGAACATCGCACATGTGTACTGCGGGACTGACGCCTTTCCCGAGCGCTCGACTTCCAGACGAGGCTTCCTGCGGATGAATCCTAATGCCATTCGGGTAATTGCCTTCCCTGGCGCCCCGGGATGGGGCAACTGAGCAAATACGCTCGGCGTTTTAACGCCGAGCTTGAATGGGCGCGATTCCAAGTCCCGACGGGACGGCCGAGGACGTGGCATTGAACGGAAGAACCGGAGATTAAGCGGATCACAAGGTCGTAGAACCCAAACGCCCTTTCTCGCCGCACTCAGCCGCCCCTCCGGGGCTTGGGCCCTCTCACTTGAGCACCCGGCGCTAAAGCGACCGGGCTTCTCTCATTCAGTCCCTTCCGGGACTGAATAGAATTGCCGAATGGCATTAGGATGAATCCCGCGATCCGATGATTCCGAATACACCGAGTTCTGGTGTCACGGCAACAAACGTGGCGCGTTCCACGGTTTCAGCTCTGGAATCGTCAATGAAAGCAATGGGGTCGTGTCCAAAGAGTGGACTCCGCTGAGTAACCCGCTGTTTTCTGAAAACCAACAATAAATACCCTCATCGAAACTGCCTCGCCAAAATCAAAACGCGCTATAAGCGATTCTGGAACGCTAAAGATTTGTGCATTCAACCGACTGTAGCCTTATGCAGCAGATCGCTCGCTCAGCAATTGGTAATCCAGAGTGCCAGCGGCGTCGCGCCGCTGGCAGGGATCCCAGAACAAAGATCGCAGATTTAAAGCCCGGGTCGGGAGCGGGACGGCAGCGCGACTTCGTCAACTCGCGCGGATTGCCGAGCTCGGCAGCAGCACGGTGGTGAGGGCGCATTCGCACGAAATCGTAACCTTACGGTCGTTGTCGCGAAACTATGGCAGGGCACTGTCTCGCCTGCACCTCTCGTAGGGTGTCGTATTCAAGACGGTTAATACACTAACAACAATGAAGAAATTCCCCATTAACAATACCGGCCGAGCGATCGGTCTGGTTGCAACGTTGGCGACCTCGGTCGCGATGGCGCAGCAGTATACGCCGGTGAAGCCGTATGCGGTCGCTGTGTCCCCGGATTATGCCCTCCAGCCTTTGCTAACTGTCGGCGACCAGGTTCCGAACACCTCCGACCCGTCCAGACTCTATCAGATGGTCGGGATTCCGGACGGACTTGGTGTTACGAAAGGGCCCAATAACACGACGATCCTGTTTATGAACCACGAACTCGTTAACGGGAACGTCTCGGAGCCAAATGTAGGGGGACCTCTTAATCGCGGTGCTATCGTTTCGCGCTGGATTCTCGACAAGGCAGGCCACGTGATCTCGGGGCAACGCGCCTACGACAAGGTGTACGACGAGGAAACCGGCACCGTGTATCCTGCGGCGGAAGTGGGTAATGCAACGCCGGCGTTCGGCCGCTTCTGCTCCGGATCGCTCGCTTACAAGGAAGCCGGTTTCGATCGGCCGATCTACTTCACAAACGAAGAGGGCGCCGGCTTCGACCCTAAAGGTCAGTTGACATGGGCAGTTTTTGACAACGAGATTCATAGCCTGATCGATCATGGTCGGTTTCCTTGGGAGAACGCCCTGGTGCGTCCGGACAAAGGAGAATGGACAGTCGTGATGGGCATGGAAGACGGACCGAGCACCCCGGACAACCAGCTCTACATGTATGTCGGATAGAAAAGCAAAGACCGGAATGCGAGTGTCCTGCGGCGCAACGGCCTTGATGGTGGAAAACTCTATACTTTTGTCGCTGATCCAGGCAGCCCTGCCAGCGAGCTCAGCTTTTCCAGCGGATCGATCACTGGGCACTGGGCGGAATTACCCGATCAAGACAGTCGCACCGCTGCGGAGCTTGAGACCGATGCCGATGCGGTCGGCGGCTTTGGATTTGTTCGCATTGAGGACGGGGCTTGGAGCAAGACAGACAAGAATACGTTCTTTTTTGTCACCACAGGCACTGGAGCGTCCGGCGCACGCCTGGGCAATTCCTACAAGGTGGAATTCGATAAAAACAACATCCTGGGAACCACTAAAATCTCTGTCATCTACAATGGCGATGCTGTGGCCGCCGCGGGTGGCGACATCAGCTTTGCGCCGGACAACGTCGACACAAGCAAAGATTACTTGATGATCTGTGAAGACGGCACTGCACAGGCGTCGCCCGAGTATTCGAAGCGCGGACGCGATGGCAGCATCTGGCGGCTCGATCTCAAGAACAGCTTCGCCGCGAAGCGCGTCGTCGAGTTGAATCCTCCTGGCACTGAAATTGCCACGGGCGCGACGGTTCCGCCCGCGATTTCTGCGGGCACATGGGAAACCAGCGGAATTCTCAATGCTTCTTCCTTTTTTGGAAAGGACTCGTGGTTGTTCGTGGTGCAGGCGCACTCCCCTGCGGTCGCACCGGCCCCTAACACCGTCGAAGATGGCCAATTGCTCCTAATGCTGCCGAGCAAGGTCTCGCTGTCGAGCAACGACAACGAGAAGAACGGCGACGAATAGGCTGCTTCGTTAGAAAAAGCCTCACGAGGGCAGATCTGCACGCCAGACCTGCCCTTTTTCGTTCGGGAGACGATCGTTGCGCGGAACTGGATTCGGACTGTTTGCGGTCTTGCGCCGCAAAGCGAGCGGGAAGCAAATCCGCGTCTCTTCAGCCAAGCTTTCAGAGACGAATGCGATAGGCGGCAAAGGGTGCGTTTGGGTTCGGCGTAATGGTAATGAAGTGTGTGGTATCGTTCGGCGTGAACGTGCCGAGCGAGTCCCAGGTTCGCAAGTTGGTCGACCCTTCGACATTGAATGACGTCCCAGGTTCCAACGGGGCGATCTGGAGGAGAAGTTTTGACCCATCCCGCCTAGCCTGGACGGTGGGGGGTGTTGGTGGCCCTGGAGCCCAAGTTGGATAAGCCCCGGGCGTTGAGACAAGGGAATGTGGGTTGGAACCATCCGCGTTGACGACATTGAGAGTCGAGCGGGTCACATCTCCCAACATCGAATTCCACCCGTTGAGAACCTGTTGGGGGGCCAAATCAAACACAATCTGTGTCCCGTTCGGCGACCAAGCCAGCTTGGTGATCCAGAGCCCTTCGTTCAAACGCAGCAGTTCCCGGTCGCCCGTTCCGTCGTAATTAATCACACGGATCGCACAAATCGAGGGTAACGGAGCAATCCCAGCGCCGTCGAAGCGGGTATCTTGCCGGAGCAAATGGCGCACGTAAGCGACCCGAGTTCCATCCGAAGAAATCGCGGGCGCATAATCGTGCGGGATGGTTGCCGAAGAGATCAGTGTTGAGATATCGAAAAAGGCATCGATTTGAGCGACCGGACTGGTCAGCTTGCGAAGGAACGGAGAAATGCTGGTTGTTGAGAACACTGCCAGGATGGTCCCCTCAGCGCCCGTTCGACCGCCGGTCCCCACGGCTGTGATATCCGATGCGACCGTGGCGACAACTTCATTGCGTGCGGGATGCCAATCGACGCCGTCGCCGCCTTGGTTAAAGCCGTCGCGTTCCTGCGCTGCGAGGAAAACGTAGGCGCCGGCAGGGAGGGCATCGGCGAGATTGTAGACGTCGACGACTGGGAACCGACCGCTCGAAGCTTGCACGTCGCTTCCGTTGAGTGCCGTGCCAAGCACAATGCTGCCTGACTTAAACATGTTCATCACGACAACTTGCGCGCCGTTCGGTGAAAACGCTTTGTAGTTGGGGAAGTTAACCTTGTAGGAGGAAATGGTGTTATTCCCAAAAAACCGGGCCAGGTCGTCGGCGAAGCGGACTCCATCCGAGACGAACTCGTCCTGGTAGCTGGTCGCTCGGCCAATGAAACCTGTGACCAGGTCGATCGCGTAAACGTTCTGACTAATCTTGAAGGGGCGTCCCGGGTCGGGCGATGTGACGAGCAAGCGACGCCCATCACGGGAGAGCGTCGGATAGAGGACGGAAGGAAGGTTGACCGCGATCGCTTGGTCGCCGGTGCCATCCCCGTTGATGCGTCGAAGTGTTGGGGGCGCATTGGGAGACTGGAAGGAATTATAGAAAAGCACTCCATTGGCGCCCTGAGTAGAAGTTTCAGAAACGGCGACAGCCACGCCAAGGCTGAGGAGGCATGCGAGATAGTTTACTGGTGAAAGTTTCACTCCAAGATTCATGATCACGGGCGTCCAGAATCTGGCCTGAATCGTGCCGACTGGCAACACTCAAGACGGTGGCGACACCGTTTTTGAAAGTCCCGGAGGCGATGCTGCCCGGCCTTTGGGTCACCTTGACATCCTGCGGAGTGCCAACGACTTCATGGGAACGCGGACTTTAGTCCGCTGGAATGGACGCGCGGAGGGCAAGCGGCGGATGAATCGAGGCACATTCTGCCAGGCGAGGCTTCCTGCGGGATAAATCCTAATGCCATTCGGTAATCGCCTCTTGGCGCCCCGGATGGGGCAACTCGAGAATAGCTCGGCGTTTTAACGCCGAGCTTGAATGGGCGCGATTCCAAGTCCCGACGGGACGGCCGAGGACGTGGCATTGAACGGAAGAACCGGAGATTAAGCGGATCACAAGGTCGTAGAACCCAAACGCCCTTTCTCGCCGCCCTCAGCCGCCCCTCCGGGGCTTGGGCCCTCGCACTTGAGCACCCGGCGCTAAAGCGACCGGGCTTCTCTCATTCTGTCCCTTCCGGGACTGAATAGAATTACCGAATGGCATTAGGATAAATCCCGCGATCCGATGTTACAGAAGCAAGAACTAGACAATGCACGTCACCCAGAATCAAATCCATTCACCGCGGAGCCGCTCAATTCACCGCGCGCGGCTAGTTTCTTTTCGGTGCACGCTTTCAGGTAACCAAAAACACTCGCGCGCAGCGCTCACCATGAACGATCCTTCCGACAATTCCGGGTCCACCAACTCAGCTGACGACGCAGATCGCGACTTTCTCAAACAGTTTGAAGCGACGATTCAGTCCTACGGTGCGGCTATGGAATCGGGCGATCGGCAAGAAGCGACCGCTGCGGCGTTTAGCGCTTTGATGTTGGCGACTGAAGAGGCCATGCAGAATCCGACTCCGGAGATTCTTCTGTCGATGGAGGCGTCTAAGTGTGAGGAAACGGGCGATTGGCTCGGCGCGGAGCGCGTCTATCGAGAATTAGCGGCACGCTACCAGTCCTCGGGCAACCCCGCCTTGGTTTCAAAGCCGTGGATGGATCTCTCTCGCTTGCTGCGGCTTCTGGGCCGGCTGGATGAGGCATGGCAATGTGCTCTGGAGGCGACCAAGTCCGCTCGGGCGGGAGGCATCTCTCCCTTGACCGCCCAGGCATTAGAAAACGAATCGATCTGCGCGCGTCTGCGCGGAGATGTCGCCCACGCGATGGAAGCTGCTTCGGCCGCACTCGAGGTGCTTGAACCAACCCGGGTGATGGCGAATTCGCGAGCCGTGGCCTTACTGAATCGAGCGGAATGTTTTCTTGCGATTAGCGACAAACCCGGCGCGGAGGCCGACTTGAGCAACGCCTGGGAGTTGATTGATCCTAAGGATTCTCCCCCGATCCTGCCGGGTTATATCGGAAGCCTGGCTAAGTGGTGGCATGTGCAAGCCACGTTGGAGCGAGATCGGAACAATCTGCCGGGAGCCGCGGCCGCCTTGAAACAGGCGATTGCCTATCGCAGGCAACGGCTGGAAGGTCCTCTGAGCCCCTACGTCTTCCTGGCGCTCGCGCAAGAGTTGGAACTGTTCGGTCAGGTTGCAGATCGATGCGGTCAGTTCGAGAAAGCAAAGGAAGCGACCGACGAAGCGCGGCGAATCCGTGAAGAAAATCACCTTCCGCCGTAGTCCATTTCATGCGTAACGTGACGTTCGTGGCGGAAGTGATTGCTACCAGCGAGGTGCGAGTGACAAGATCAACCTGTTCCAATTCTTCTGAATGAGAACCGCCCAACCGTTGACTGAGGACTGCCGCTTGGGATGGACGAGACCAATGCGGCCGCACCACTCATCCATTCGAATTGAAGGTCACTGGACCGCCCTCGAAGGACTCTCGAACCGCCAGGAAGTCCAAGTGTTCCTTGTCGCGTCGTGCCGATTCGGCGTGCTTCTCCTGATCACTCTCCTTGCCTTCTGCGCTGTCGGGGGTTCCTTGGCGCAAGACATTGAATGGTCAGTTCCAGAGGATGGAGGCACACCTCGGGACTCGAATCGAGTAGAGAGGGTTGGGCTAAACGAATTTCGCATTCGAGCGGCTTACGAAGAAGGGGGGCAGAGTGTGCTGCGCCATGCGGTGTCGCGAGTAGATTTGCTTTGCCGAAACAAAGCGGCAGTCGCGACGACCGTGACCGTGCATCTCGATCTGTCGGGAGATGGTCAACGAACTGATTACGACAATAAACCCGAAGCGGGCATGAAGCTCCGGGACTTTCTCTTTATCCAGAGACCTGGAGAGCGTTGGGAGCAGATCGACGGGAGCACAGACCGCTGGATCGCAACCGTGCGATTTACGGTGCCACCTGGAACGACGAAGTTAGGGCTCAGCCCGTGGTATACCTATGCGGAATACCTGACCTTCGTCGACGCACTGCCTGCGCACCCGCACTTGCAGAAGAAGCATCTCGGCCGCAGCGATGGTGGGCGCCAGCACTGGGAACTGACGATCACGGACCCGAGTATAGCGCCCGAGAACAAACGCGTTATTTTCTGGCATGCCCGTGAACACGCTTACGAAACGTGGTCTTCCTTTGCCATGGAAGGGCTGATCGAGTTCCTTCTGTCGGATGCAGCGGCCGATCTCCGGCGTCGCTATACGTTGGTGCTTCATCCGATGACCAACGTCGACGGTGTCGCTCAAGGATTCGAATACCGAGGCGGGTACGATTTTCCGAACCCTCGGGGCACGGCGACCGGTCGTCTGGTGTTTGACACGATTGACCGGCTCCATCCCGACTTCGCGGTGGCGTGGCATAATTGGGTGGCTCCTCGCGATCGCAATGTGGTGTTCTACACGGACGGGGAGGAGGGGCGTCCCACCGATCGAGCCTGGGTTCGCTTTACGCAATTGTTCCCGTCGTTGCACGGTGCGGGTCACCGTTGGAAGGATGAAACGACCCCGCTCAAATATAATTGGGAAGGCCGATCGCCTTTGTCGGAAGGGAACCCTCATCAATACGCGATGAAGAAATACGGGACGCGGGTTTGGGGTTGGGAAATGCCTTGGTGGAACTATACCGTCCCGGAGGTCCGCTCCATGGGTGCTGCGTTTGGCGGAGCTTTTTTGCGGACGCTGGACGAAATCCAGACTGGGACATTGCCGGCAAGGCGAGAGGCACCCATCGTGAACGTCCCACGGTGGGAGGTTCATGAGTTTGTTTCGAAGGCGCATGCGTTGGTGACGAACCCGTATCGAGATGCGGCTTGGGTAGGTGAATTTGTCTCGCCGAGCAGGAAAACCAATGTGATCGATGGTTTCTATGATGGGGCAGACATGTGGCGGCTGCGGTTTGCCCCCAACGAAGAAGGGGGTTGGAGATACCGGCTGCGTGGGGAAGGGGTGGAGTTGCTTCAGGAAGGAGTGGTTTTCTGTACCCCCGCCACAGGGCATGGTGTGGTGGAGATTCATCCTGAGAATCCCTACGCATTTGCGCACGCTGACGGTGCGCCTTTTTTTCCTATGGGCGACACGTGTTACGGATTGTTCGACGACAGTCCCATCACCGCGCAGTTGCGGCTGGATTATCTCCAGACGCGCCGCGCCCAACGCTTTAACTATGTTCGCATGACGGTGGGGCACAGCGAGAGCCGCGCTGCGACAAACGCCGCCTTCTGGGCTTGGGGAGGAACCGCCCAAGGACCGGACTTGGACCGATTCAATCCTGAGTTCTTCGCTGCCTTTGATGCCTTCATGGAGCAGTTGCGGCAGGTTGGAATGGGGGTGGAATTGATTCTGCTGAATTTCTACCGCCGTCCGTTTAACGATCCGACGGTTTGGACGGCGTCGCGAGAGCGTCAGTGGTTACGGTATCTGCTCGCTCGGTATGCTGCTTATGATCACGTGTTCCTATGGACGATCTCCAACGAGTACGAAACCCACCCGGATGGAAAATATCGTCTCGATTTCCCCGGTGATGTTGATTGGGCTGTAGCGTGCGCGCGCTTTATCAGGGAGAACGATCCATACGGACATTTAGTCACGGTCCATCCCGTGATTTCGGCGAGCCGTCGTGGGGACAGCCCGAGATCACCTTTCGAGGCGCCTTGGCGGATTGGAGAGTTTTTTGGGAATGCGGAGGAGATCGACGTTTTATCGCAACAAACCGGGCAGACTGGAGCTGGGCTGGCATGGGATGAGAAGTTGCGATGTTGGCAAGGAGATCCGGCGGAAGTGGTGGCGAGTTTGCGGGCAGACCGACGTTTTCGCAAACCGGTTTTGAACAGCGAGAGCGGTTACGAATATTTACATGGCCAGCCTACGGCGAAACGGCAGGTCCACCACACGGACAAAGTGAGACGCGCGGCTTGGCGCATCGTCTGTGCGGGCGGTTACTTGGCGGCGGGCTTTCAGGGAACCGTGGGTCACAGTGACGCGTGGAACCGCCTTGATCCTGGGGAGCAGTATGGGTTCGTCGTCTCTGATGAGGGGGCCGCTGGACAGCTGCGAGTTCTGTGGGATTTCATGACCCAGCTACCCTATTGGCGAATGCAGCCATTCGAGGGCGTGACGGACGCGGCTGTGGCCTTGGCGGAACCGGATCACCAATATGTCGTCTACCTGCCGAAAGGCGGGGAGACTCAGATCGACCTCAAGGCTGCGCCTGGAGCGTACCGCGCGGAATGGCTCGATCCGCGGACGGGAAACGTCGGACAGAAATTCCTGATCTCAGGTGGCCGCGCCGTTTCGGTGGTGGCACCCGATTCCGAAGATTGGGTGCTGCACATCGTTCGCGAGTCAATCGAGTGAAAGGTGCGCGCGCGCCTCTCCGCCAGCAGAGGCGTCCGTTGTTTTCGGCGCCAGCAAGAACAACCTTTCGTCTGTAACTTTCCCGGTCGACAGGAGATAAGATTGCACGGCTTTGGCGCGGTCTTGCATTAACTGTCGCAGGGTCTCAACGGGGACTTCTGTTTGTGCTGCGATCAAAGCTTCCATATCTTCCGGGCTCAGACTGGCCAGTTCCGGGTTGGCCTCGAGCAGACGGGCGTCCGCCTTGGCGGCGAGGTGGGCTTGCCGAGTGGCCGCCCGCTCTTTCTTGGGCTTGAAGAGACTGGTGACGCGACCGATCAGGCCTGGTCCGCGGACGGGCTGTCGAACGGTGGCGGGCCCGTTGGTGGCGGCCGCGGCCCGGGCGGCAAACGCTTGAACAGCGGCGGATAAATTCGTGCCGCAGGTCTTGGTCAAAAGCACCCGAAGCAAGCGCTCTTGTTCGAGCGGTTCGACCGCGAACGATTCCATAGCAACGGGAGCGCGGCCGACGGTGGCGAGCTCTTGCAGCCGCTGTGATCGGACTTGGTTCTCGACGAGATTTCTTGCGACCGCATCCCGATCCGCGTGAGGATCGATAGATCCCTCAATCTCCAGGCTGAGCGCGGGTCGTTTTTCGAGGGCCTGAATCAGCTTGTCTAGCTTATTAGTCTCCCCTGGGAGGAGGTCCACGGTGCCTGGGGCAAAATCAACGAAACTGAGTTCTTCGCCGCCGCCGACCAGTGCGCCAATCAGTTTGAAAGGAGACGCCACGGTCTTGGCAATTAAGTTGACAACAATCTTCAGGATGACCGGGCCGATTCGAAACTGAGGATCGTCCAGACGGCCGTCCAACGGGGCATCGAGATCAATGCGGCCGTTATTATCTTTCAAGAGTGCGACGGCCAGTTTGACGGGTAGCTTGGTGGCATCGGAGTTCGAGTTCCGTGGGCCAAGCAACAGTTGGTCGATTTGGACTTTGTTCTTCGCCTGGAGCCGTTTGGCTTCGACCACATAGTTCAGGTCCAGCGAGACGCGGCCTTTATGAAGTGGATGCCCTGCATATTTCTCCATGTAAGGCGAGAAGGGAGTGAGTTGGAGGTTATGGTTCGTGAAGACAAGGTCGAGCGCGAGATCTCCTGCCAACGGGTTGACTCGTCCGCGCAGCATAAACGGCGAGGTGTCGTCGACGTGCCCGGTAAACTCGGCGTCTGCGCGTGAATCTGGCTTGGAGGAGAGCGACGTGACCTTGCCATCGAGTTGCTGCACCGCAAAGACACAATGAGGATCGACCGAGTGATCTTCGAATTGGATGGCTGCTTTCTCAAGCTTCAGCTCGCCTACCTCCATGGCGAAGCCCGGATGGGTCACAGCACCGCTTGCGGCGGGCGTTAGGTTGGCTTGTTCATTGGTCGACGCGGAGGGGAACAGAGATAATAGATTAAGGTGCCGTGCCGCGTCCAAAATGACACTAGTCTGCAGCCCGGACAATGTAACCTGTCGAACGTTAGCTTGGTTAGGCTCGATTTCCACATGGATGCCTTCGAGTGATAGTTGATCCCAGCGGGCGAGTTCCTTGAATTGAACTTGGTCGACGGTAGAAAGTTTGGCGATATCAAGTGCTCCTGTGAAAGCGGCGTGAGGCGCTCCCTCAGCTGCCATCGCAAAAGCGATCTGCCCGGTCGTGGATAAGGTGCCACTTTCGACGCCGAGCCGCAGGTAAGGGGTGATCCAAGGTTGAAATCCTCGAAGCTCCAGTCCTGAAAGGAGAACAGTTCCGTCTAACGCTTGGGAGACAGGTTGAACCGTGCCTTGGAACGCGAATGCGCCCGACTCGTTTACTCGGGCCGCGAGCTCTGTCGCGACCGACGCATTGCTGGGCCAGCGGGCGCCCCGCAACGTTAGTGCTACTTGGTCCAGTTGCAGAGGCGCAGGTTTGGCGGCCATTTGATCGGTAATGTGCACCGCCCAGTTACGGAGGGATAATTCACCCAGTGCGAAGTTCCAGGCGGCGGAGTTCGTGACCGCCGCGGTTCCGGGCGAGTTGGTCGCAATCAGACTGAGCAAGTCGATCGCCCCGGTCGATTCGCGTTGAACCTTGAATGTGGCTCCGGTCGAAACCAGGCCGCCGACCTCTACGACCTTGTCTGCGAGATTTCCCAACCCCTTGTCGAGAGCGAGATAAGGGATGCGGACCAGTGCCTCCGTGCCTTGCACAGAGCGGATTTCCAAGTCGGATAAGAGGAGACTCGCATTCGTGGCGACGATCTGTTGTGCGGGGCCGCGGCCCTCCTGGCTTAGATCGACGGCCACACCTAGATTGCCTGAATTAATGGTCCCTTTGAAGAACGGTGCCAGGTAAGGTCCATAGCGTTTGAGGTCTAACCGACCCAGCTTGATACTGGCCGAGCCGTGTGGCGGCGTGTGCACATAATCTGCCGTGACGGATAGAGTTTCGTTTGCGTCTGTCATTAAGTCCAATTTGACCGTCGCCTGGGCATTGGCAGCGGTGGAAAAGTTCCTGAGTTCGACGTTGACGGGCTTAAGCACAGACTGAAATGATCCTGGCGCAGCACTATCCTCTAAACGCACGGACGCCTCCTGGACCAGAACGTTATCCAAAGAGAACAGCCAGTCCAATCCCGTTGGATGGGCACCGGGCTTCGCGCTCGCCTGGGACGGTAATGAGGCAGCCCGCGGTTCCGCCTGGATGAGAGAAACGAGATTGATCAAGCCGTCCGGTGACCTTCGGACAAGGGCCGTTGGATTTCTGATCACCACGGTGCCGCCGCTGGCGCGCCGCTTCTGCAAATCAAACTGACCTCCTTGAAGTGCAAAAGAGGGAACTCCAAGAACGGCTTCGTCCGTGGTGGGATCCCGAAGTTCAAGCTTCTCCACGGTGACAGCGAGTTCAGAGACAGTGAGATCAACCCCATTGGTTTTGACGGCCAGCGCATAACGGCCGGCAATGTCGAGGGTGCCATCCGTCAGTTTGGCTCGCGTGAAATCCTCGATGTAGGGAGCGTGCGGCGCCAGACGAATGCCCTCAATCTGCAAGCGACCGGCAGATGCGATCGGCTGGGCGGTGACCGATCCAGACCAACGGATTTGGCGCCCTTTGTCGCTCGATGCTTCAAAGGCATACGGACTTGCGCTTTCCGGATGGGTCGTAAAGCGGTTCAAGTGCAGGTTGATGGGATGATACTCCGTGCGAAACGGTGTTCTCCGGGAAAGATCGGCAAAACCGACGTGACCATTCGTTATACTCAAGTCGAAGACGAGCAACCTTGGGATTGCGCTTCTCGACGTCGTCACAGACGCCGACGATGCACCAGCGCGCGTCTCGAAGAGGTTGGCGAAGTTGAAGCTTTTATTGGTGTTGAGGACCAGTTCAGCTCGGGGGGACGTCAATCGGATTTCATCAAAGGTCCAAGTCCAGCGAAAGAGGCTGGAAAGCTGAAAGTTCGCATAAAACTCCTGGAACGAGGCAAACGGCTGACCATTTGTTTCCAGTAGACTCAAATCCTTCACGGTCAACGCCAAAACGAACGGATTAAACCTCACCTCTCGCACCGTGGCGGTCCGGTGCGTCGCGGGCGGCAGTTGATGCAACAACTGTCGTTTCACCAGGGCCGGGATCACGAAGAAACCGAGCAGCAGGTACACCACGAAAACTCCAGCCCCGGCCAGGAACCATCGCCGGCGCCTGGGCAGGTCTCTGAGTTGGGAAAAGGGACTGCGCATTGTGTGCTGCCGCCGCTTGCTGAATTACCCGCCAATTGTTGGAACAACAGTAACATCTGCCACCAACGATGGAAACGAAAACGTCGCGAGAATCCTCAAGAAGTTTTTGTTCAACGGATGCAGTGGTAGCCTGCTTTGCTACGGTCTGGAGGCAGTTGGCAACGGCTTTCTTGCGGGATTCCAGACGCCCGGCACGTGGAAGCTCGAGCTTTGCACGCGCCTCACGTATCCTTCTGGCCTTTCAACATTGCCAAACGGCGCCGAAGCCTTAGTCTCCTCGGGTCGTCACCGTCCCGTAACCAACTTGTCGCAGATATGTCATCGTTACCTTGCCTCCACATCACTGTTCCGATCGCCCGCTATCGACGTGGGGCTGGCCGGATCCTGGGAATCATCATGCTGGCGGCGCTTTTCCTGAACCAGGCCGCGAGCGCCAAACAGTCCAAGACCACCCACCCGCACGACTCTGCTCTCTCGGCGGGCGCCTTGTTTAATCTGACCAACGTTTGGAATGTCCATCTCCAGTTTACTCCGGAACAGTGGCAGGCACTGGAGCCCAAACAGGAGGGATTTGGCCCCTTCGGCGGGCCTGGACCAGGCGATAACGCCCCTCGGTCGGGCAACCGCGGTGGACCTGGGGAGCGTGGTGGGCCAGGGGGCGGAGGGTTTGGCCCGGGAATGTTCCTCGCGCCGGCATTTCTGAGTCAAGCGGATCGAGACGCGGATCAAAAGGTCTCGCACGAGGAGTTTCATGCCCTGGCGGAGCGATGGTTTGCAGAATGGGATAAAACGTCGGCGGGCCGCGTGAACGCTGATCAATTGCGGGCGGGTCTGAACACGGCACTCACGGGCGGTCCTGCGGGGCGGGGGCCTGGCCCGGGGATCAGTGCCGGTCCAGGACGCCGCGGGTTCGGCATGAATTTGCAGGGAGCCGAGGGCAAGCGGAACGGGTTGGCGTCGGCGGCAGGGATTGAATTTGAGTATGTCCATGCTGACCTTGAGTTTGATGGACACTGGCTCAAGGACGTGGCAGTTCGTTACAAAGGCAATGGGACATTCATGCAGTCCCGGGGGTCATTCAAGCGCTCGTTGAAGGTGGACCTCAATCGCTATCACAAAGGACAAAAGCTGGGCGGAATATCCACGTTAAACCTGCACAACAACGTCACGGACGCCAGTTGGATGAATGAGGTGCTTTCCCATAAGCTTTTTCGTGACGCTGGCGTTCCGGCACCAAGAACCACGTACGCCCGGGTGTCCGTGACTGTGCCAGGCAAATATGACCGGGAGTATTTTGGGCTGTATTCGCTGGTGGAAGATATCGACACCGAGTTCGCCCAAGACCGGTTTGGCACACGAAAGGGGGCGATTCTTAAGCCCGTTGCGGCGGAATTGTTTGCGGACCTGGGGGATGACTGGGCCAAGTACAAGCAAACCTACGATCCTAAATCGGATCTGACCCCGGCGCAGCAGCAGCGGATTATCAACTTTTGCAAGTTGCTGGCGCATGCGGATGATGCCCGATTTGCCGCTGAAATTGGCGATTACCTCGATCTGGACGAGTTTGCCCGGTTTATGAGCGTGACGGTTTGGCTCTCGACACTCGATAGCATCTTGAGCTTAGGGCAAAACTTTTATGTCTATCTGGCGACAGACCCGTCCAAGCTCAAATTCCTTCCTTGGGACCTGGATCACTCTTTTGGTCAGTTCCCGATGCGTGGGAGTCAAGTTGAGCGAGAGCAACTCAGTCTTTGGCATCCATGGCAGGGAAACAATCGACTTCTCGAACGCGTTTTTCAGGTTGAGGCGTTTCGCAACTTGTACCGCTCTCATCTCGAGGCCTTCAACGGCGAGTTATTCAAGCCCGAACGGTTTGCCGAACAAGTCGACGCTTTGGCGAAAGTGTTACGCCCTGCGGTGCAGGACGAATCCGCGGAGAAGCTGGAACGATTTAACAAAGCCGTCGCGGGACAGCCCATTGAACCGGCCGGATTCGGCCCTCCGGGGCGAGGTGGACCACGATTTGGAGGCGGGTCGTTTCCACCGGTGAAGCCGATCAAAGGATTCGTGACGGCACGAGCTAAGTCGGTCAGCGACCAACTGTCCGGTAAATCAAAAGGCGAGGTCTTGGAGGAATTCGGTTTTGGCGGGCCCCGTCCCGGACGCGGGGGTCCAGGCGAGGGCGGCGGCTTTGGACCGGCCAATTTTGTCGGTGATATGTTCATGACGGCGTTGGATGCCGACAAAGACCAGGCGATCACGCGGGCGGAATTTGTCGATGGGTTTGAAAAATGGTTCAGCCGCTGGGACTCCGAGCATGCTGGGGTTTTGACTGAAGAACAATTGCGACGGGGGATGAACCGCGATTTCATGCCGGCGTTCGGTGGGCCCGGTCCGCGGCCGTAGTGAACGCGAATGTCCTGAGAGAACATCAAGTAAAGCGGCCTTAGGATAGTGTGGCAATTTCCGGCCGCGCCGAGTAGTTTGGACGAACCATGATCAAGCAGTTCGTCCGTTACCCTGTCGCGGCTGGAGTTGTCGCTGCCTGGTGTTGTTTTGGGGTTCAGCGGGTGAGCAGCCAAACTTACGCGGAGCGACTGGGTTGGAATCGGAACGATGTCGTCGTGATTCTGCACGTCGATGATGCGGGGATGTCGCACTCTTCCAACTTGGGTGCCATTGAAGCGATCGAGCAGGGAGTTGCGACCTCGTGCGCGGTGATGATGCCGTGCTCTTGGGTATCGGAAATGGCTCACCACCTTCAAGCACACCCGCAGACGGATGCCGGGTTGCATCTCACCCTTACGTCGGAGTGGACCCGCTACCGGTGGGGGCCAGTGGCCGGAAAGTCCGCTGTCCCCGGGCTCGTGGACCAGGAAGGCTGCTTATGGCCGTCGGTGAGTGAAGTTGCGCAAAAAGCGACGGCGGACGAGGTCGACCGTGAGATCCGGGCTCAAGTCGAACGGGCGGAAGGTTTGAAGATCCCAATCACGCATCTGGATTCGCACATGGGAACGTTGTTTGCGCGGCCAGACTATTTTGAGCGGTTCGCCAAACTGGGAATAGAGAAGGGGATACCCATTCTAATGATGAGTCCACATGCTCCACATCTCGCCGCTGACGAACGCGAAGCGGCTTTGGCTCTGCAGGGCTGGGTGGATCGAGCGTGGAACGCGGGTTTGCCCGTTCTCGATGATCTGGTGACCGATTTCACCAGCAGAAAAGGCGACAAAGTCGAGCGCCTCCGCGAATTGCTGGGTGAGCTCAAGCCGGGCGTGACCGAGATTCTTTTCCATGCGTCGAAACCGACCGAGGAGTTTCCGCTGATCACTGGGTCGAGCGAAGCGCGGCGTGCTGACCTGGAAACGCTCAAGGATCCGCGAATCAAACAATTCATCCGTGAGCGGGGGATCCTCCTGACGAGTTGGCGTGAGCTGAAAGAGCGCCGGCAAAAGGTCAAATCGCCGGAGTAACGTCGTTATCTTAACCAGCCCGGTGCTCTCCCCAAATCAAGCTCATGCTAAGAGCCGTTGGTTGAGCCGTTTTCCGTCCTGCGGTAACGTTTTCAAGCTCGGTCAAGCTTCTCAACGAGCGCTTGCTGCAGGTCGATTGCGGTTTGCGCAACCAACGCCAGGCGATGAAAAGTCCCGCGCCGATCATGCCGAGAACCCAGGAGCTTGGTTCAGGAACCCCAACGGCACCAAGGATGACATCATCGACTGCAACCATGTCGTGTAAAGCGTCCTCTCCCTCAGCCCGCAACAGCGGAAGATTGCAAGTGACGAGATTCATTCCCATTTCTGCCGGGGCCAGGATCACCCCGAGAAAGGAAAACTGTCCATTCCCCGGCGCCGCAGGGACAGCATATTCCGAACGGCCAGAATTCGCGGTATCAAATACGATCGTCGAGGACGTCGGCGAATCAACGTCAAGAAACATGGCTCCAAACGCCGTCAGTGGAAAGGTGTCGCAACAGTCTCGGAGCGCGAACGAGAGTTCGAATCCCTGCTGAGCCAGAATAGCGGGCGAGCTGAACGGTTGGAATTGGGTAGGGTAGTCCGGATGAATATCGCCGAAGAGGCGGTTGGGATTGTCCGAGTCATTGGAATTGGCGCTTATCAATGCGCCGCCAAAGAACGGGAGAGGGCCCTGTCCAGGGCCTTGAAAAAGGATGTCATGTGAATCTCCCGCCGCAAAACCTTGAGTGGTGGTGCTTCGCTGGACTAGATCGTCGAAGGTTGCTACTCGGAACCCTGCGATGGCATCACCTAGCGAGTTTGGATTGCTACCGACACCGTAGACGATGTCCCGCTTGAATCGGTCAACCGTAGGCTGAACGTCTTCTCTCGACCCAGTCGCTTGGTAGACCGTTGCACCTTCCAGGGCTGTGGGATAATCGGAAGCCGCGGCCACGACTGTTAGAGACAGGGTCTGAATCCACCTTGAGACTCGCATCCCTCCATTTCAATGATGTTTTGATTCCAAATTCAACGCAATTCGAGTTGCCATGAGCGCCACCATCAGCCGCGTGGATGAATTGTTTCAGGTTTCAGACTCAAGTGTCCTGCCTAAAGGAACGCGAAAGTCGTAAGCGCTATCACCAAAGCGGGGATACTTTGCAAAACGCTCGCTCGCAACGCTCGCCGATTTCGGGAGCGCACCCATCGCTCAAGTCGGGCCTCAGCCTCAGATGCTTCCGGTGCGCCTGTTTCTCTGAAACGTTTGCGGAATGCTTATTTGACTGTCACGCAAGGTCGCGTATGGAATCTTCAGTATGTTGCTCTCTAAGGAAGACGCTCAACTGGTTTCCCGGTTGCACTGCGCCTTAATGCAGTTCGTCAACGATAAGCTCGGGGTGATCGGGCCACGTGGGGTTCCTGTGGAATATGACACGCTGCGTCCGGAGCAACGGGTTAAAGTGGTCCAAGGATTTCTGGAACGGATGGATTTGCTCGATGCCTTTGTCGCCCAGAACCCGGCGCGCTTTTCGGAGGCAGAATTGGAGATCGTCAAATCCTGGCGGCATCGGGTCGCTGGACGGTTCATCGCGCTGCGCCAATTGCGCAAGCACATGATTCTGCTTGCCTGCGATGGCTCACGGGCGGTTTATGCCGTGACGGGACTGATCGATCCGATTCCACGGGTGATCGGGCGTTCATTGCCAGCCATGGTCGAGATGGTGCTCCTGCCGTTTCGTGGCAAGATCGTTTACAACGGCATCGTCGCTACGATCAGCGCCACATTTGGCACAGGCGCGCGCCGCGGTTTTGAGGAGCAGCTCCGAGCCGCCAAGGCGGCGAAGAGCGTCGTGACGGCGTTGTCCCAGGAGCCCCTGGACGTGGCGGACACGCGCCCCAAAGCAAACAAATCCAAACCGTCCCGCTCATCCAGAGGTGAGATTGCCAACCCGCGCAAAGTCTTGAAGCAGGTCATCCGCTTGACGGACGCGTTTTGCCAACAGCGGCTCAATGAGGAGTACTTGGTGTTGTGCCGGAAGCTAGCCGAAACGCTCGCGGCCGAGCGGCCTTCGCCACTCCTGCGCGGGCAGGCTAAGACTTGGGCATGTGGCGTCGTTTGTACGATCGGGTGGGTGAACTTGCTCGACGATCCTTCGCAACTGCCACACATGCGATGGCCTGCGATCGATCGGGCCTTTGGCGTTCGAGTGAACGCCGGACGAGACAAATCGAAGGCAATTCGCCAGCTTCTTAGGATCCGTCCATTTGACTTCAAGTGGATGCTTCCCAGCCGCTGGGAAAGCGTTTCGTCGATTTGGATGTTACAGGTGGAGAACGGGTCGATCATCGACATCCGCGATCAATCCGTCGCGATGCAACGGTCTGCGCTTGAGCAAGGATTGATTCCATATGTTCCAGCCGATCGCGAGGTTGCGGCGGTCCATGAGCGGATCGCCACCTCAACGACGCGACGTTTGTTCCAGTTCAAGATCACACTCCGCGGGATAGAACCCGGCATCTGGCGGCGTATCCAGGTTCTCGACCATACGCTCGATCGGCTTCATGAACATCTCCAGATAGCGATGGGATGGACCAACTCCCACCTGCATGAATTCATCATTCAGGGACGGCGTTGTGGGGATCCGGAATTACTTGACGATGACATCGATCCGTTTAGCGGTTTAGATTCCACGACAACTCTCATGAGTGCGGTTCTGCCGTCGGATGGTTCACCACTCTCGTTTGAATATCGCTACGATTTTGGCGATGGTTGGGTGCACGATGTGCAATTCGAGGGATCGCCAAGCCCGCACCCGGATCTCACGTATCCTCAATGTCTAGAAGGCGCGCGCGCTTGCCCTCCCGAGGATGTCGGTGGAGTTTATGGGTATGCCGATTATCTCAAAGCCATGGCTGATCCGAGCGACGAGCGTCACCAGGAGATGGTCAACTGGCGGGGCCAGTTTAATCCGGAATTATTCCATCCACGCATCGTGACTCACGTCCTGCAGGAGGGGATGCCCGACTGGCGCCAGAAAGAGTGAAGCGTGTGCGGATTAGACTGCCTGGTGTGGTCTCAATCGCGTGCTGCGAGCGGCTTTTGTGAGCCACGGAGGGCGCTAGGGACTCGCAATCGGCCGGGCGGGAACAATGCGGTAGAACCCTCGCTTAGATGCCGAGTTCAACCAACACGAGAGGCAGAAGTGGAAGCAACATTCCGAGGAGCCGAACCAACTCCCGATTGACCGTTCATGTATTCCAACGCCTAGAGTCTTGATTGAGGTCCAGCTTGCCAATGAACGGCGTTGCGCGAAGAACCGATTTTGACCAAGCTTATGGCATGTGCCAGCTTCCTGACTCCGCGCCACTGAAGACCGGCATTGCTCCGTTACTCTCAGTTCGAAATGGTGAAAAGGCCGTCGAGTTCTATAAATCTGCCTTCCAAGCAGTGGAACTCTTCCGGGTCGTAGCTGATGGCGGTTCGGTGGTAGCCAAGTTGGGCGTTGACGGCGCGGAGTTTTGGGTTGCGGATGAATCTCCGGAACATGGCAATTTCAGTCCGAAGACGCTGGGGGGTGGGACGGTGCGAATCGTAATGACGGTGGCCGATCCGGACGCGGTTTTTGCGCGAGCGATCAGGGCCGGGGCGACCGAGGTTTGGGCCGTCAATGAACAGTATGGATGGCGGCTAGGCCGAGTGGTGGATCCCTATGGGCATCATTGGGAAATCGGTCGGCCTTTGACAAGCGAATCGCGCGAAGCGGTGTAGTTCGCTTGGACCGAAAACCGCTCGCGGCGCCTTCAAGAGCGCCAAACCTTCGATGGTTTGCGCTTGCCTCCATAGTGGGAACCTCTCTTCGGCCCCGAGCAAAGACCGGTGGCTGACTCGTGGGATAGTCCACCCTTGATCGGCCCTTGCTGGATTTGGACGATTCCGCGAAAGTGATGGTGTGGTTACTCTTCAATCTTTCTGCGAAACTCAGGCCTCGCGCAGTGTCGGTGCTTCAAGAGTGGGACCCGTTTCAAGATGGATCTCTGTTTCAGTATTCTTGTTCCTGTTTGCACTCGCAAATCGCTACCGTGCGTTGCAGGCAGTCGATTTGGGTGGCTTATCGGCATTGCCAGGGGGTGTGGACGCAACGTTTGATCCTCCAGCGCTAGGGCGGGTGGATCGATTTGCCATTCAGCCGGACGGTCGGTTGGAGCCATCCGGCGGCGGAACCGGGAGGAGTCACAGCGTTGGCTGGAGACTGGCCTGATCGGATTTTCGTCGCTGGCGTCTTTGACAGTTTGAACGGAGTTCAGAAAAGCACGCTCGCGGCGCTCCATGGTGAAGCGGGAGGTCTTTCCGACGTGATTGTCAACGCTATCCGTGATGCGCAGGGCTTTAGTTTTACCCTTCCGGCGACGGCAAAAGGGAAGAAATACGCGATTGAGCGTGCCAAAGGAGTCGAGCAGCGGTTATGGACGACTTTGGAGACGATGACTGGCGATGGCGAGGTGAAGGTGTTTTCCGATCTATTCAACCCGTCGCAAGATAGTTTCTATCGCTTGCGAGTCGAATAGGCGAGGATATCCGACCGAAAAACAGAACCTCGGCCAGCGGTTGGCTGGCCGAGGGTGACTGCAAAGTCAACGCGAGGATTAGCTCAACAGGCGGAGGGCCGATTGAGGGCTCGTGTTGGCTTGTGCAAGCATTGCCGTGCCCGCTTGGACGAGGATGTTGTAACGTGCGTACTGAGTGCTTTCGTCGGCGACATCGACATCCTTGATGCGGCTGTTGGCGGCCGATAGGTTGTCCTTCAAGACTCCTAATTGGTCGCTGTAGGATTGCAGCACGGACATGTTACCACCGATAGTGGCGCGATCTTCCGCGAGGCGGGTGATCGCTGTCTTGACCTTACCCAACGCTGTGACGGCGTTGGCCGAGCTGCTCACGGAGACGCCGGAAGTAACGCCGGTGTAGTCCGCATGCGCCATGTTCACAGCGGTGTTGGTAAAGGTCTTTCCGTCCGAATCGACTGTGACCGAGAGGGCTGTGCTGCTGAAAAGACTGACCCCGTTGAAGTCTTTCGTGCCCAGGTCCGTGATATAAGTCTGGAGTTGTCCGAATTCTTTGTTGTAGAGCGCTCGGTCGGTGTCGGTCTTGGTGACGTCTTGCGAAAGCATCGACAGTTCACTCATACGATTCAACGCTTTACCCACCTTTTGCAGGAATCCGTCCTGCGTTTGGTTAAACGAGATGGCGTTGCCGACGTTGTTGGTGGCGGCGCCGATTCGGTTGATTTGGGCGTCGAATTTCATTGACACTGCCAACCCTGCTGCGTCGTCGGCCGGGCTCGTAATCTTCGAGCCAGAGGACAATCGAGCTAACGACTTCGAGAGCATCGAAGAGGATTCAGACAGGAGGCGAGCGCTGCTAATTGCGGAGGTATTAGTATTGATTACCATATAGACTCTTTCCTTGAGTCATCCCTTTCGGGAGGTTTGTATTAACACGGCATCCCTGCCGTGTAGCGAACTTGATTGAGGCATCGCCTTTTCCTTGCTGACTCTTACTGGCGGTCAGCTGCCAATGCACTCATCGGCGGGTGGCTCGAAAACTTGAGCCCGCGTTGCCTGTGCCCGGAGCGGAGGGTCAAGGTTGCCTAGGAGGCTGAGGGAGAAGGGAAACAATTGCCTCAAAGGCGATGACATCCCCAAGAATTGCAAGAAAAGCGGCTGTTTCTGCCGTGGCATAACGGCTGCTCGGCACAAAACGCTATGCACATGGTCGGAGAGTTGAACATCGGACAACCGGTCGGGCTCCAGAAAGGGCCTGGCGCCGGCAAAAAGGTCCAGCCTTATTCAGGCTTATGATCAATTCCCTATTCCTCCAACCTAATTATGTGGCGACGAAGAAGATGCTCGACGCCACAGCGTTACGTCACGAAGCGATCGCCAGCAATTTGGCCAACATTGAGGTTCCCAATTACCGGCGCATCGATGTTAATCCGAACTTTAGCACCGAACTCCGCCGGGCAGTCGCCTCGCAAGATTCGACACATATCAGCGGAGTCCGTCCTACCATCGCGATCGACAGCAATGCGGTCTCCTCGCGGCGCGATGGCAATACCGTTGAGCTCGACACAGAATTGATAAATCTTAATCAGAACACGATGGCCCACGCGGTTGAGACCCACCTCATCACGAGCTCCCTGGTCAAGCTGCGCATGGCGATCACCGGGCGATCAACGGCTTAGTCGTTATGATCAATTTTCTTTCTGGCATCAATAGCACAAGTTCGGCGCTGGAAGCGGAGCGGATCCGCATGGAAATCGTGGCCCAGAATATCGCGCATGCTAATACCACGCACGATGTGGACGGGAAACCATATCAACGCCAACAAGTCGTTTTCGAGAGCCTGCTCAAAAAGGAGCAACAAGCTTCGGCCTTAGGAGGAGCTTCCAGCACGGTCCATATCTCGCGGATTGAACGGGATCAAAGACCGGCCCGGCTTGTTTATAACCCGCCTACGAAGCCAACCTGGCTGTGGTCAAGAATGCGCGCGCCTTAGCTCTGCAAACTCTCGCCATTGGCAAACGTTGATCTCTGAACTGGAATTTTCATGGACCCGCTGACAGCCCTCAATTTCTCGGTCACGCCCGAACTCCGGATGGCTCGTTTGCCTCGAGTGGGCGAGGGGTTCGGAACCAAGGCGATTCCAGCGAGCGAGTTGGAGAAACTGGGGGGGACAGTCGGCGGCGGCAGCGCCGTGAGTACGGACGGTGCCGCAGCTATCCGCTCGGTGTCCTCGGGCTCTGGCTCGTTCGAAGGCACATTGGGAAAACTCGTCGGAGAGGTGAACGGCCGTCAAGCAGCTGCGAATCAGGCGATTGGCGGAATGCTCAGCGGCGACAACGTCTCTTTGCATCAGACCATGATCGCCATGGAGGAAGCCAGTGTTTCCTTTCAGCTTATGGTGGAAGTTCGAAACAAGTTGCTGGAGTCCTACCAGGAACTGATGCGCATGCAGGTCTGAAAGGTTTAAACTGAAATGAACAACGGCCTTGGTCAGATCGCGCAACAGTTGCGAGACATCTGGAAACAGCTTGGGCTCAATCAGCGCATCAGTTTAATCCTGGCAGCGCTCGTTGTCGTCGCGGGACTAGGCAGCTTGGTCTTCTGGACTGGTCAGTCCGAGTACGCCCTTCTGTATGGAAAGCTCGATGACACGGAATCGGCGAAGGTCATCGCCGCACTTGACGAGACCAAGACCGCCTACAAGATCAGCCGTGGAGGTGGCGCCATCTCCGTGCCGGCAGACAAGGTCCATGTCATTCGCATGCAGTTAGCCGCCAAGGGAATTCCCCGCGGCGAAGGCGTCGGTTTTGAAATTTTTGATAAGCCGAATTTTGGGATCTCCGACTTCGTTCAACGCGCCAATTACCTTCGCGCTGTCCAGGGCGAGCTCGCCCGCACAATATCTCAGGTCGATAGTATTGAGAGCGCCAGAGTGATGGTGGTCATTCCGGAAAACCGATTGCTCCTCGATAATCAGAAGAAACCGACCGCGTCGGTGTTTGTCCGAGTGCGAGGTAATGCAAACTTGCCAAATCAGACCGTCGAAGCGATTCGATTCCTCGTAGCCAACGCGGTGGAAGGTCTATCCGCGGGAAACGTCAGTGTGGTGGACAACCAAGGCAACGTGCTTTCCGAGAACCGTGAAAACGATTCGATTGCCGGCTTGACCACGACTCAACTGACGGCACGAAAGAATTTTGAGCAGTACCTTTCTCGCAAAGCCGAAGGAATGCTCGATAAGGTGCTCGGCCCTGGGCAAGCCGTCGTGCGCGTTGCCGCTGAGATCAACTTCGACAGTCTGACCCGGACCGAGGAAAAATTCGACCCGGAAGGTCAGGTCTTACGTTCCGCAACCATCAACGACGAGAACGTGGAATCGACAACTCCAAACAACGGCGGCGGAGTGGCTGGCGCGGCGACGGATGCCAACACTGACACGAACGCGACGACGAGCGCGTCCGCGGTCGTGAACAATCGGACCCGGAAAAAGGTGACCAACAATCAGTATGAGATCAACAAGATCGTCAGCAACATGATGCAGAATGCTGGAGGCATTAAACGCCTCTCAGCGGCTGTTTTCGTCGCGACGCGCAGTTCCGTGACTGGGACCAACCGCGTCTCCACTCCTCGGACGCCCGAAGAAATGCAGAAGCTCAAGCGGATCGTCCAAAGCGCTTTGGGAATTCAGGAAAACGATGCGATACGGCGCGACGAAATCACGGTTGAGGAAATGCCATTCAACGATCAGCCCGCAGTGGAAATCACACAACAGCTGGAAACCGAGCGTAAGCACCAGCTCTGGTGGGAAATCGGGAAGAACGTGGCCTACCCAATGCTCGCTTTGGGTATCCTGTTTGTTTTTTGGCGCACTTTTCGCCGAACGCCCGCGGCGGACATCCCTCTGGGAGTGCCGCTGAAAGACTTCGCCAATCTGAAGAACGGGAACGGGCACGCAGCTCCGGCCCCCGGAACACCCAAGACGCCCGACACTATTACCGTCGATGTATTGAATCAATTGATCCGGGAGAACCCTACCAACATGACTCAAGCGATTCGAGCTTGGATGGTCGGAGGCAAAAACTAATGTGGCTCTGAGGAGCACTCAGTTATGGGAACAGCGTTCACCCAAATGACCAAGGCACAAAAGCTCGCCGCGTTGTTGGTGCTGCTCGGCCCTGAAACTGCAGCCCAGTTACTTCGCGGGCTGGAGGTCCCCGAGATTGAGATCATCACCCGGGAAATGGCGACGATCCGTTTGGTAGACCCGGAAACGCAGCGCGAACTCTTGCGGGAATTCACCGCGGTCGCGATGCAAGCGACCGCGTCTGTGCCCGGCGGGATTACTCTGGCTGAAACGGTCCTTGAGAAAGCTGTAGGGCCTCGCCAGACGTCAAATATCCTCAGTCGAGTGGCTCCCAATCGGACGACTTTCCCTGCTTTACAGCAGTTGCGCGAACTGACTGCGCAAGAAATCCTGACGTTGGTCCGGTCCGAGCCGCCTCAAATGATAGCCCTTGTGTTAAGCTTTCTTTTGCCTGAAAAAGCGTCGGAGGTGTTGTCTATGCTCAGTGTCAAATTGAGCGAGGAGATCATTGAACGATTAGCCACCCTAGGGCCAACCCCGGGGGAGGTCGTTGAGAAACTCGTGGGCGTCCTGATCTCGCGGCTTGGACCCAGAAACAATGCGCCGCAAAACGCGGGGGGCGTTAAAACGGCCGCGGAACTCCTTAATGCGCTCGACCAAGACACCCGGAAAGGGTTGGTCAGTTCCATCGAGGAACGGAATCCAGAATTGGGCCAGGCGATTCGCCGGAAGATGGTCAGGTTCCAAGAAGTCGCTGCCATGCCGGCCTTTTGCGAGGCTGGAGCATAGAACGCATGAGGGCTGTGCTCGAACTACGCCTGGATGCTCCCTTAGCGGATGTGCGTTTCCTTAGTCTCGATGCCGTTCGGGCGGATCGCCAAGCTCAGCGCGAAGGAGAAGAGCAGGCTTTTGAGAAAGGTCGGCAGCAAGGCGAGAAGGATTTAAGTGAACAGCTTCTTCGGCAGCGGGCGGAACTGCTGGAATTGCAGACAGGCATTTTGGAATCGCTGCGACAGACGTTGCCACAATTAGTGCGTGAATGTGAGGCGACGCTCGTCAATTTGGCCTTCGAGGCAGCCCAGAAACTTGTTGCGGGACTTCCCATCTCTACGGAACTCATTGAGGCGACCGTGCGTGAGGCGCTGGCGCGGGCTCAAGAAACCAGTGACCTGACCATTCTGCTGCACGCCAGCGATCTCGAGCTTCTGCAGCGCGTGAATTCTCCAGTGCTTTTGGAAGAAGTCGGTGGAGAACGATTGCACTTTCGACCGAGCGTCGATGTGAGCCGGGGCGGATGCCTGGTACAGACCCGGTTTGGAATGATTGACGCTCGGCGCGAGACCAAGCTCGAGCTCTTAAAGAAATCGATGGAGGTTTAATGGCACTTGCTTCTTCCATTGTCCCCCAGAATCGCTTGGGTCATCTGCTGAACCGAGTACAACAGACCTCGGTGGTGCAGAATCGGGGCCGCGTCGTGCAATTAATCGGCCTCGTGATTGAGTCGGAAGGTCCGCTGGTGGCGGTCGGGGAAGTCTGCCGTATCGAGTCTGCGCGCCATGACGGCGCGACGCTCGCGGAAGTGGTCGGCTTTCGAAACCATCACGTGATGTTGATGGCGCTTGGGGAGGTGCATGGCATCCATCCTGGCAGTGAAGTTATTGCTCTGGGTAAGCCGCTCCAGGTCCCGGTCGGAGAAGGATTAAAAGGACGCGTTCTCGATGGTTTGGGGAAGCCGTTGGACGGAGAAGGGCCCGTCAAAGCGGAACGTTTTGCCAGTGTCAATTTGTTACCGCCGCATCCGCTAAAACGGCAGCGGATCGATCAGGTCTTTCAAACTGGCATTAAAGCGATCGACACGTTTACTCCATGCGGACGTGGGCAGCGGCTCGGAATCTTCGCTGGGAGCGGTGTTGGAAAGTCAACGCTCTTGGGAATGATGGCCAGCCGGGCGGAGGCTGACGTCAACGTCATCGCTCTGATCGGCGAACGAGGGCGAGAGGTCCGTGAGTTCCTGGAAAAAGACCTGGACGAAGAGGGGCGTCGGAAGTCAGTGATCGTGGTTGCCACGTCGAACGAGCCCGCCCTGGCGAGGTTGAAAGGCGCTTTTGTGGCCATGGCAATTGCGGAGCATTTTCGTGACTCCGGTCAAAATGTGCTACTGATGATGGATTCGGTAACACGCTTCGCCACGGCGCAACGCGAGATCGGTTTGGCGGTCGGAGAGCCGCCTGCGACCCGGGGCTACACGCCTTCCGTCTTTTCTCTGTTACCCCAGTTGCTGGAGCGGGCTGGAACCGGTGAGAGAGGTTCAATCACAGGATTGTTTACCGTTCTCGTCGAGTCTGACGACATGAACGAACCGATTGCTGATGCGGTGAGATCCATTTTGGACGGACACATCGTTTTGAAGCGCGAGCTGGCCACGCAAAACCACTATCCGGCGATTGATGTCCTGGACAGCATCAGCCGATTGGCTCGTGACTTGAATCCGCCCGATCGACTGCGCGTGGCGGCCAATGCACGCGAGGCATTGGCTGTGTACCGGCAAAACCAGGACCTTATCAATATTGGCGCTTATCCCGCTGGCAGCAACGCTGCCATCGATCACGCTATTCGGCTTCATGAGCCTTTGAAGCGCTTCCTTCGTCAGGCGGTCGATGAGGGTTTCGCTGCGGACCAGAGTTGGCAGGCTCTAAGCAGAACGCTAGTGGAAGCCGAAAAACCACATCCAAAACCCTCTTCCCGAGGTGATGCGTGAAGCCTTTCCGTTTCCGGTTGCAAGCGCTGCTCACCTTGCGCCATCGCGCAGAGCGAACTGCGCTTGAGAGGTATGCGCAGTGTCTGGCTGAGCTACAACGAGCCCGGGATCAACGCGACGCCTTGAGGACGGAGCAGACCGACTGGGCCATGCAATGGCAGCGCTGCGTCAGTTCCGTGGGGCTCGCAGGCACTTTGGTGCAGTGGCACGCTTGCGGACGCAATGTGGCTGATCGTCTGCAACAGGCGCAAGCAGCGGTGGTCTCCATGCAAAAGGTATGCCATGACGCGTTGCAGGCCATGTTGCGGGCACGCCAGGATCGCGAGGCGGTGGAAAAGCATATCGACCGTCAGCGGCAGGAGTTCATCCGGGAACAGGGAAAAAGCGAACAGAAAGAACTCGACGATTTAGCTCAACGCTGCGCGCCGGTCACGAACGATTCTGTGGGTTCTAGCTCCTTTTATGATTAAGATCATTCAGTCTCCTTGGATCGCAACAGTTTTAGGGGCATTGCTCTATTGGGGAGTTACCGTTGCCGTCTGGCCACCAAACAAGCTGGATACCAACGCCGCCCAGCACGCCAAACCCAAACCCGCTGCTCCCTCCTGGACTTTTCATAATCCGGATTTGGTGTCCCTGGTCGAGGAACTTAAGAAAGAACGTGAGCACTTGACGGAAAAGGAAAGACAATTGAACGAACTCTCGTTGCGACTCAACTCGGAACGCCAGGAACTAAACCAGGCCACACAGCTGATCTACAATTTACAGGTGGAATTTGACCGGAATGTGACCCGGGTGGAAGAGCAGGAAAGCGCGAATCTCAAGAAGCTTGCCCGTATGTACGCATCAATGGCCCCCGAGAACGCGGTTCAAATCCTCAAACAGATGGAAGATCCCGCGTTGGTGAAAGTCTTGTCGTTAATGAAAGACTCGGAAGCTGCACCCATCTTGGAATCCATGGGGAAACAAGGGGAGTCCGAAGCCAAACATGCAGCCGTCATCACTGAACGGCTGCGTCTGGCGATTGCGAAACCTTCCAATCAACCTCAGGGCGGCCGATGAACATTTCTAACCTTTCAACACCTCGGACCTTGGTGGGCGAAACCGAGCCTGCAAGTGGGGTAGCATCGCCCGAGCATTCAGATCTCAACGGAGCTGCCGATAGTGCGTTTGCGGTCCTCATGGACACCGCACTTGTTCCAAACCCCGCAGGGAACCATTCCCAATCAACAAACCTGCCCGCACCTGGGGCCGCGGCAAACCCGGAAGCTACCGAGGCTAAAAAAGCTGTTTCGGCGTCAGCAACACCCACGCAGGAGCAGGCCCTCGAAGTCTCTTCTCCAACCGGCAGAGCAGTGGACGCGGGGCGTGAAGTTCGGGGGACTTCGCGATTTGACGAGTCCGCACGTGCAGTGGGCGAACCACCGGCCGATGTCGCTCCCAGCCAATCCCGAAATTTCGATGGCGCGGGACCAAGAACGGTCGCGCTCGCGCTTTCAGAGAGCCCTGCGGTGATCTTTCCCCGTTCGGCCACGATCGATTCGAGAACTGGTGATTCGCTGTCTTTCCCGGAGGCTAGCGGAAGCCTGGAGTTCGGGGCGATACGTGAGCCGAGGCTAGCAGACTCGGCCGCAGGATTAAGTGTGCCAAGCGATTTTGCGAGGACGGGGGCTACCCATCGAGTTCAGATAGGAGAGCCAACTGCTCTCTCAGTGCCAATCGTTGGCATCGGCCCAAACGCGCAAGAGTCCTCGGGAGCCGATCAGCCCTCAGCGCCGACGTCGCCGGCGATCGCGGGGGGAGTCAATGTTGGGTCCGATGGCACTCCGATTGAGCGGGATCGAGATGTGAAAGACAACTCAGCGGAATGGACGCATTCGCGGCCCGTGGACCGATCTAGATCGCAAGAGTTGGACCCGCACCGTCGCATGACTCAGCCAACAGGTGCGACAACACTCGCTGTGGATCAGCCAAGCCGGCCCGGGTCGCCCGGGCCTCTTGCCATATCAGAACCGCAAGTTTTGGGCCTCAACAGAGCAGGGGATGAGCATGCTGCGGCGGCCGATGAGAGCCCTTTGGAGAACGTTATTGGTTCGACTCGGAATCCCCGTGCGGCAGATACGGAGGGCGCGACAGAGGCTTCCCGGCAACGCTTACGCAATCCTTTGGACCGCCACGAACCTGCGGCTATTCCTGCTGCGAACGGATTGTCTAAACCTGGTCAAGCTCAACCCGTAGCCGTAGGGAGGCTGGGAACGAGTTCAAGTCTTCCCGGAACCGAAGTCACTGATGGAGCAATCCCAATCAACACCGCGCGCACTGTGCTGGCGGGAGGCTCGACCCGGGAATCAGAAGGCGTAAAGACAACTGCCCTGGCGACGGAAGCGCAAGGGCCCAGTGTCGAACTGACCCACGGTTCTACCGTCACGGCTCGCCGAGAGTCTCAATCCCAAACCCCGGTGTCCAACGCGTCTGACCCGCTGACACCAACGGTGGTCGCGCCTCGTGCGCCGGTTGTGGCCGGGGAGATTCCTTCAGCCGCGGTTCCGGATGAGTCTATATCGGGGTCGGAATCCTGGCTGGACCGAAGACCGCCTACCGTCGATCAGCCAAATCCGGGCCGCGATGTCCAGCGAACTTCAGCATTCGTTGCACGTCCAGACAACCTGGCGTCGCGACAGGGAGTGAGTAGCGACTCGAACGGGGTGGTCATGCCTGAAATGGTCACTCAAGCCATGGACGCCCAGGCTAGGCCGCGCCCCGCGAAGGCCATTGAGACAAAAGACATCGCCGAACAGCCATCCGCGTTCGACGGGAGGATCGTTGCTTCGAGTCTAGGAGACAAATCTGCTGATGAAGTCCTCTCGGCGGCGCCCCTTTCTGCGGGAGGACTTGACGCCGAGAAGCGATCAGCTCTTGGTGGTCCAGAGTCTGGTCATACGCTGGAATCAGACTTCACGGGTCCGTCCACGAACCACGGAAACGAAGCTCTCCGAGATGCATCTCGCCCGCCTAACAAATCTCAAT
>JBGAIN010000081.1:0-35639 GCA_044225505.1 Limisphaerales bacterium | reverse complement strand
GACGCCGGCACGCGCGGTGATCGGGAGAAGCGCCTCCGCCAGCCGAGCGACCTCGACCTTGGACGCGGTTTTGGCTCGGAGTTGGATTAAATCCGCTCCTCCGTCACACAAGAGTTGAGCGACCGACGTTGGCGATCGACCCGCGAGGTAAGCGGTATCGACGAAAGCATAGAGCTGGCAATCACGAAGCGGTTTCACGCGATGGATTCCTTCGCCTTGGAGTCAGCGAGCCCGGTCGAGGCAGCTGCGAACCGCTTGGCTGAGTGAGGTGCCGTTATAGGGTTTAGGAACGAAATTGACGCCCTCGCGCAGAAACAGGTTTCCTTCCACAAAGTCAACGCTATAGCCGCTTGTGTAGAGAACTTTCAAGGACGGCTTCTGAGCTTCCAGCCTTAGCGCCAGTTCACGCCCAGTCATCCCGCCAGGCATGACCATGTCGGTCAAGAGAAGATCGATTTCCCCCTTCCGATCAGCCCAAACGGTCAGAGCGTCCGGACCACAAGCCGCCTCAACAACTCGGTAGCCATACCGTTCGAGGATGCACTTGGCTAATCCGCGCAGCGCAGGTTCATCTTCAACCAGCAAGACGGTTTCCGTGCCTCCATTGGCGAGTGGAATCGAGGCCGCGCCCTCCGGGCCTGGCGACGTTGACGGAGCTGCAGGCAAGTAAATGCGAAAGGCGCTGCCGCGTCCAAATTCGCTAGACACTTGTATCCATCCTTGGTGCTGCTTCACAATCCCGTAAACGGTCGGCAGCCCCAGCCCCGTTCCTCGGCCCACATCTTTGGTCGTGAAGAACGGCTCGAACAGGTGGTCCATTGTCTTTGCGTCCATGCCGGAACCGGTGTCAATGACGCCCAGACAAAGATAGGTTCCGGGCGCGGACTCAGGGTGCACGCGACAGTAGTCGTTGTCGATCTGATGCAAGGACGTTTCAATAAATAGCCGGCCGCCCTTCGGCATCGCGTCTCGGGCATTGACGACGAGATTAACAAGGACTTGCTCAAACAAACCAGAGTCCGCGAGCACGAACGGGAGGTTGGCTTGGAGATTGAGCCGCAGCTGACTTTGCTCCCCGAGCAGCCCCTGCAACATGCCCGAGAGTTGGTGGACCAAAGCATTCAAATCCAGACTCTTGAGTTGGATAAGCTGTTTGCGACCGAACGCCAGCAACTGGCGCGTCAGCCTCGAGGCTCTCTCGGCCGATACGGAAATCTGATTCGCGTAAGTGCGAGTTTGCGTGTTCAACTCCGGCTGGTAGCTAATGAGTTCAGTGTAACCCTGAATGACCGTAAGGATATTATTGAAGTCGTGAGCAATGCCGCCCGCCAATTGACCGACCGCATCCATCTTCTGCGACTGCCGGAGCTGCTCCTCGAGAAGCTTTCGCTCGGTAATATCTTGGACGGTCCCTACCATCTGAACTGGATTCTCCGCTGCGTCCACGATGATCTGAGCTTGAAGATGGACGAACCGACGAGCTCCGCCCTGGCGAACTAGCCAACAGTCTGCCTGATAGGAAGTCTTGTCACGCAGCGCCAACTCCAAGCCCTGCTCGACTCGCACTCGATCCTCCTCCGCCAACAATTCTGTGAGTTGTTCAAACGTTGGTGCATGCCCCTGCGGAACGCGATCAAAGATTCGATACGTCTCAGCAGACCATTCCATTGCACGCGTCGGAACATTCAATTCCCAGCTGCCAACCCGCCCAATTCGTTGTGCCCAGAGCAAGCTTGCCTGGCTCTTGCGCAAGGCCTCTCTCGCTTGACGCCGCTCGGAAATATCGGTAAACGCCCGCACCAGCCCAATGACATTCCCTTGAGAGTCGCGCAACGGCGCTGCGTTCACTTCGACCCAAAGGGTTGTCCCGTCCTTGCGTAACAACTGTAACTCGGCCCGCTCGGGCACCGTCGCTTCCAATCCGCTTGGAGCGGAGCGCCCAGCTTCGGATGGAATAAGCGTCGAGGCGGCCTGATGAAGAAGATCCTGAGCTGAGAAGCCCGCGAGTTGTGCCATCCGGCTGTTGGCATAAATCACCCGATCGTCCAATCCTGTCAACAACAGGCCCTCCCCGAGACTTTCGACGACGCCGCGAAATTGGGCTTCACTCAAACAAGAAGACGCGACCGTTCGATCGCATCCACCCACGTCGATGTGAGTGACGATTGCTCCCGCGCCAGCGCCATCAGACACCGCTTGCGCTATGTATTCGCGACCGTCTGAGATCTCGCCGATTCTCGACTTCCAAGAAAAGATCGGCCTTTCGCCATCGAGCACGGCCTGAATTCCGGACAAAACTCGTGAACGGTCCGGGCTTTGGGTCGCACGCGTTAGCTCCAGATAGTTCTTGCCGACCGCGTCGCTCCAACCTGGATGATTCGGCTGGTTGTGGAAAAAGCGTCTCCATTCCCCTTTCGTTCCCAAGACAACTCCCCGGTTGTCTAGAATCGCGGCCGCAGCCAGAAAATCGTTCATCACAGCGTTACTCTCGGTTGTCGGTCCTTGAGCGAGATGTCCATGTCGGTGACGCAACGCTCGCTCTTTCCCCTCGATCAAGACCTGCTGGATGGTTGGCACGAGGTTCGGCAAATCTGACACCGTCACGTCGTCGAATCGATCCAGCCCACGCACAGCGAGGGCTTGCTGCTTATCGCCAGGGTTGCGGAGGACAATCACCGGCAATCCCGGCGTCAAGTCCTGGGTGAGGCTGACGACCGTGACTAGATCCAAGTCCGGCAGATCGTGCGTGGCCAAGATCAAGTCCCATTCCCGTGCCTCAAGGGATTGCCGTAGGGCGCTAACCGAGGCGACCCGGCTCCAATCCGGGGCGAAACCGCCCTGCTCAAACTGCCGGGCGAGAAGCCCGCACTGGTCGTCGGAATCCTTAACGAGCAAGACGCGTAGCGGCGCGCTCATAACAATTCGGCTGATAGACTCAGCCTCCTGACATTTACGGCATCCAAGACAGCCAGACTAAGCACACTCAAGGCTTCTCTTCAATCAACTCGCGGCGTGGCCCCCCCAAAAGTTGTTCGATAAAGTTCGTCGAATAAACTCCGCGACGAAAATTCGGGTCTTGGAGGATGGCTTGTTCGAACGGGATGGTCGTCTTGATCCCAGTAATCATGTACTCCCCCAAAGCGCGATTCATCTTGTCCATCGCTTCACGCCGATCACGCCCGAAAGTAATCACCTTGCTCAGGAGTGAATCGTAGTGAGGAGGCACCTGGTAACCGGCGTAGACGTGGCTATCCACCCGGACGCCTCGACCTCCCGGCGAATAGTACATCTCGATGCGCCCTGGGCAGGGGCGAAAGTCGTCGAATGGATCTTCAGCATTGATCCGGCACTCGATAGCATGCCCCCGGAAGGTTAAATCTCCCTGAGAAATCCGCAGCGGTTCACCCATCGCGATCAGAATCTGCTGCTTCACCAAGTCAATTCCGGTCACTTCCTCCGTAATGGGGTGTTCGACCTGAATTCGTTTGTTGACTTCCAGAAAATAGAAATTCCCATGATCGTCGACCAGAAACTCAACTGTGCCAGCGCTCGTATATCGGACCGTTTCAGCAAGGCGAATCGCCGCTTTCCCCATTTTCTTTCGCAGGTCCTTAAACTTGTGCTCGATCAGCGGCGAAGGGGTCTCTTCAACGATCTTTTGGTTACGCCTCTGAATCGAACAGTCGCGTTCTCCCAGGTGAATAATATTACCCCGCGCATCGCCCAGGATCTGAAATTCGATGTGATGCGGATTTTCGATATACTTCTCGATGTAGACACCTGAGTTCCCAAACGCCTTTTCTGCCTCAGTCCGCGCGGTATGATAACCTTTGACTAAAGAGACGTCGTTGTGGGCGGTGCGCATCCCCCGTCCCCCTCCGCCCGCGACGGCTTTGATAATCACGGGATAACCAATCCGCTTGGCCGTCACTAATGCGTCCTGTTCGTTCTCCACGATTCCTTCAGATCCAGGAGGAACAGGAACTCCGGCCTTCTTCGCGAGGGCCCGGCTAATCGCCTTGTTCTCCAACGCGTTCATCGCGTGGGAGCTTGGTCCTATGAAGCGGATGTTGCAGTTTTCACAAACATCTGCGAAATGTGGATTCTCAGAAAGAAATCCATATCCCGGGTGAATAGCGTCGACATCGGCAATCTCCGCGCCACTGATAATGCGATCAATTCGTAGATAACTCTCGCTGCTCGGCCCCTTGCCAATGCAAATCGCCTCATCGGCCAACTGCACATGCATCGAATTTACGTCCGCTTCCGAATACACGGCAACGGTGCGAATGTTTAATTCTTTGCAGGCGCGAATGATGCGAACGGCAATTTCGCCTCGGTTGGCAATCAGGATCTTTTCAAACATGAGGCGGCGGACGATTGGTCTGTTTTCTTTTCGGGACGATTCAAGCGCCGGATGGACCTCATAGGCAGAAAGTCGATGAGTTCTGCTCAGCAGGCCTAAATCGGCCGAATCTTGAACAAGGGCTGCCCAAACTCCACTGGCTTAGCATTATCGATCAGCACCTGCGTGATGACGCCTTTGACCTCGGCTTTAATCTCGTTCATCACCTTCATTGCCTCAATAATGCAAACCACTGTGTCCGGGTTTACCTCGGATCCGATCTCGACATAATTGGCCGACTCCGGCGAAGGGGCCCGATAAAACGTGCCGACCATCGGAGATTTGATTTCCAGATCACTCGTCGCCGTCGGCGGAGGAAGCGTCACAGGCGCCGGCAGGCCGCCCTGCTGCATCGGATAGGTCAGCAGTGCTTCATCACCGCCTGCCGAATGCCCTCCGTTTTGCCCGCGCTTTAACCGGATCTTGAAATCCTGCCGCTCAAGCTCGAATTCCGTGATGGAATTCTTTTTCATCAGATCGATGATCGCTTTAATGTCCTTCAGATCCACAGGCCTCTCCCCGTTCGTGTGGTTTCGGCTCGGTCGTATGTGGCTTCTCTCATTAAGCAAAAAAGCAGCGCCGAAAGTCGACCCTGCTTATGTTCGTCTCTGAATTGACCGTGAGACTAAGCAGCTCCGAGGACGTCGTCAAGATCAGATTCACCGGCTGGATGCCCTGTCCTGGCATTCGTTTAGTCTTCAAAACGGCCCCAAATAGCTCAGGCGTTAATGTTAACGGCCGCTTCCAAGCCCAAAAGATACGAATTCAGACCAAATCCACTGATTTGTCCACGGCAGACCCCCGCAATCATCGAACGATGCCGGAATTCCTCTCGCGCATGGATGTTGGACAAGTGAATTTCCACCGTGGGAACACCCGAGGCCAGGATGGCGTCTCGGAGCGCCACACTCGTGTGGGTGTATCCTGCGGCGTTCAACACGATCGCTTCAAACACCCCGGTCGCCTCTTGGATCCACGTCACGAGCTGCCCCTCCAGATTGGTCTGCCGGAAGTCCACTTCAGCTCCTAATTTCTTGGCCCGCTCGCGTACTCGCTCTTCTATTTCCGACAAGGTAAGCCGACCATAAATCCCGGGTTCACGACGCCCCAGAAGGTTCAAGTTAGGTCCGTTCAGAAAGAGAATCTTCATTGGCTAAGGCAGCATGTCAGGGACTGCCCCTACTGTCGAACTCGTATTGTTCCGCAGGGCATGCCCACAACCAGCCAAGGAAAGTGAATGCGGGCCAGGCCAGCGCTGGAATATAAAGTGGAAATTCTACGAAGCTCTGTAAGGACCACCCCAGAAGCCCCAGCCAGATGGCGAGCGCGCCAGAATGCTGGAAGACCGGACGAAAACGCGGAAGCAACAGCACCGACAGGAAAGTGAATCCGGCGTAAGCGAGCGCGCCGACCATCCCCGAATCCGATGCCTGTTCCAAATAGTCGTTATGGACGAGCTGCGCCATCTCCGCCTCGGGTGGTTTGATTTTTCGATAGGCGACGGAGAACGTCCCCGGCCCCGTCCCGAGAATGGGATTTTCCAGAGCCGTGCGGGTTGCCGCCCGCCAATACTCAAAACGAGCTGAAACGCTCGGGGCGCCTCGATGGAAGTAGGCCGAGTATTTGAAAAAGAACCCAGCCAATCCGACAATGATAACGCCTAAAATTAGCCATCCCTTGACGCGAGCGGGCAACGGAAACCGACCGAGAACCATGAGCAGCATAATCAGAGCGATCAACCACCCGGACTTCGACCCCGACCAGTATAGGCAGGCCAGAGCTGCGTAGGCTAAGAGGCCAACGAGAATGGCGCGTCCTACCGGGCTAATGCGCCGGAGCAAACCCCAAGCAGCCCAGAGCAAGGAAGGTCCAAGCAGAATGATGGCCGCCGCCAACGCGTTCGGATAGACTAGACTGGCGAAAATACGATTGCTCTGGATCTTCTTGAGATATTCCTGTGGAAACTGCTGCCAGTTTGGCTGCTCGTAAAACATCCGACGCGTCGCTTCCAAACCGCCGTAATGCTGTTCAAAGCCAGTCCACAGGACGAGCGCAAACCCAACGAGTAAGCCTGTCCAAAGCCCACGAGCGTGCCTTGATCGCCCCAAGGCCAAGATGCCCAAATAGAAACAGACGACGCTCATTCCAAAATGGACCAAGGTTGGCCAGGTCAATCCCGAATCAACCGTCGCAGTCGCGGCGATGCCTTGCCAAGTCAACCAGAGCATTGGCAGCATCAGCACCCATTTGGGGACCCGGGCCGGCTTGTGGATCACCGGAATCGCTAATAGACCAGCGATTAGTAGTAGGAAATAGCCCCAGCGAGCGGGCCACGGCTGGAAAATGAACTCAAGGGCGTCGCGAGGCGGTTCCACCAAACGTTCCAAAACGACTGGGTTGCCAAACTTAAGGAGTGCAATCCCGAGAACGCCGCCAAAAGCACCGGCAAATAGCCGCTCTGTATTCACAGTCTGAGCTTCAGAAGCCCAACTTCCAGCGCCAGTGCTTCCTGAACGTTCGACCCGAGCAATCGTTGCGTTTGTTCGATAACCTCGATGTTCGCCAAAGCATGAGCCGGTGTTATCCGACGACCCACGGCGTCGGCGGCCGTCGCCAATTCCGGAAACTTCAAGAGACCTTCACCCAGGGAACGCGTCTTCAGCCAAACATCTCGGAGCCACCATTGAAGAGCCAAGAGAAGGTCACCACGACGCCGGCGGTATTCTGCTTCGACGGCCGCGGCAAGCTCAGCCTCCCATTTCTCGCGTAACCGCGCCTCCGCCGACTCATGATGTTCTAATGGCGACCTGGCCGACAACGCGGCATCGACCTCGCTCTTGATAGCCGCCAACTTCGAAAGCAATGCCCCTAAAAGCCGATAGCGGGCCAACAACCCAGCCTGCGACGTCATCGCCATCTGACTGAACTCGGTGAGCCAATCAGCGTCTGATGCCTGGAACCGCGGGCCCGCTTCGCCGCTGAACGTCAACCGTAAGCAACGCGATAGAATTGTTTCTAGCATCCGCCCCGGATCGGTAGAAAGAAGCAGGATAATCGTCTGCGAAGGCGGTTCTTCGAGAGTTTTGAGAAATGCGTTGCCAGCTTGGTTGTTCAATCGATCGGCGGCCACCAACACCGCCACTTTCCATTGCGCCTCGCTCGGCTTGAGGCTGATGGTCTGAATCAGGGCTCGCGTTTGATCGATGGTCACAACCCTTGATTTGGATTCCGGGCGGACCCATTGCACGTCAGGATGGGCTTCATGATCAATTCTCCGGCAACTCGAACAGACGTCGCAACAGTCATGAGGAAAACTGGAATCCGCACTACGGACAGGCCGCAGGCAATTCAAAGTCTTGGCCAAATTTCGCGCCACCATCTCCAACTCCTCGAGATCCGATCCGCCAAACACGTAAGCATGCGACAGTCGGCCGGCCTCCAACGAGCGCTGGAGAAGTTGAATCACGCGTGCCTGTGCTGGAAACTGCGCGAATGACATTCCGGGTGATTTAGCACCGTGCCCCGCCAAGACCAAGGCAAATTCCCGCGAGCGCCCTGGCCTGTCAGCTTTCTCCACAAATCGGCGACCGCGGAAAACTTCGGCTTGGATTTGCTCGTCCCGTTGGTAAGTTAGAAACATGAGAATTGCCGCATGGGCGATCCTGGCTCTCGCACTGGTCCTGACTGCGTGCCAAAAGAAGGATTCGGACAGCGGCTCCCACCCGAAAGTGTCCGCGACGGGAAATCCTATTACTGCGCCAGTGGATTATCTCGGAGCTGTTGCCAAAGCGAAGAACGTTGCCACCAAAACCGTCGACCTAACTGCTCTCCACCAGGCGATCCAACTTTTCTACGCTCAAGAAGATCGGTTCCCCAAGGACCTGGACGAGCTGGTCGCCCAACACTACGTTGCCGCAATTCCGCAAGCGCCGCCCGGCTTTGTTTGGACATACAACCCTAAGACGGGCGAGATCCGCCCAGTTCGTCCGCGTTAGACTAAGATGGCATCGACAGTGACGCAACGATTCCGGATCGTCCGACCAACCGTTGCGAACGATTTCCTCGTGCTAAATCTTGCCTGAACCGCGCAGTTTGATGACAATCGCTCTCAGACGATTCGATCATTGGTCTAGGAACCTGCTCGGGCAGTGCACGATTATATGGCAGACGAAATTGTTATTTTAGACTTTGGCTCGCAATACACTCAGGTCATCGCCAGGCGCATCCGTGAGTGCAAAGTCTATTCCACGATCTTGAGGTTTGATACACCCGCCACGCAAATTGCGCTACGCCAGCCGAAAGGACTGATTCTGTCGGGCGGCCCCTCCAGCGTTTACGCGCCGGATGCGCCTCTGCCCGATCGCGCGATCTTCAAGCTGGGAATTCCAGTCCTCGGGATCTGTTTCGGGATCCAGCTTCTCGCTCAGTTTCTCGGCGGAAAAGTTGAGCGAGGCCAAAAGCGCGAGTACGGAAAGGGAAACCTCAAGGTAACGGATCCTTCATGTCCCTTACTCGGAGGGTTGCCCGAGCGTTCTCAAGTTTGGAATTCTCATGGGGACAAACTGACGGCGTTACCCAAAGGCTTCAAATCCGTGGCGGTCACGGAGAACTCCGATTTCGCGGCGGTCGAAGACCGAGCGAAGCACTTTTACGGCCTGCAGTTTCATCCTGAGGTAGTGCACACCCAACATGGCCGGGAAATCATCCGCAACTTTGTTCACGCCATCTGCAAATGCGGTAACGAATGGACAATGCGCAACTACGTGGACTTGGCGCTGGACGAGATCCGAAAACAGGTTGGAGAGGATCGCGTCATTCTCGGGCTGAGTGGCGGTGTCGATTCCAGCGTCGCGGCCGCCCTTCTCCACAAAGCGGTAGGTGATCAACTCACGTGTATCTTCGTCAACAATGGCTTACTTCGGGCGCGGGAAGCTGACGTGGTTCGTGATGTTTTCGGTAAGCACTTTCACATCAAGCTCCAGTATGAAGATGCATCGAGCCTCTTCTTGAAGCGACTCCGCGGAGTCACGGATCCCGAAAGGAAGCGCAAGATTATTGGCCGAACGTTCATTGAAGTGTTTCAGGCTGCCACCAAGCGTGCCGGGAAAGCGCGTTTTCTCGCCCAAGGAACTCTCTATCCCGATGTCATCGAGTCGGTTCCAATTGCTGGCAATCCCGCGGCGTTGATCAAGAGTCACCACAACGTCGGTGGATTACCGAAAAAGATGAAGTTCCAGTTGGTTGAGCCTTTGAAGTGTTTGTTCAAGGATGAGGTGCGGCAGCTGGGCCTGGAATTGGGGCTGCCCAAAGAGATCATTTATCGACAACCGTTTCCAGGCCCGGGACTCGCGGTCCGCATCCTGGGGGAAGTCACGCCGCGTCGACTGACCATCCTACGGAACGCCGATGCGATCGTCGTCGAGGAAATGAAAGCAAGTGATTGGTATTACAAGGTTTGGCAAAGTTTTGCGGTCTTGCTCCCAGTGCGAAGCGTCGGAGTCATGGGTGATGAAAGAACTTACGCCTACACCATCGCTCTTCGCGTCGTGGAATCGCAAGATGGAATGACTGCCGACTGGGTTAAACTCCCCTACGACCTCCTCGAGAAAATCTCCAACCGAATTATCAATGAGGTCAAAGGCGCTAACCGCGTGTGCTTGGACATCTCGAGTAAACCCCCGGCAACGATTGAATGGGAATAGGTTAAAGAAAAGCCGCTCCCACCCAGGAGCGGCTGCTTGAACGGTTTGGCTGTGAGAACTACTTTCGAAGCGAACAGCGCTTCGCTGCACATGTCCCAGCCAAGCGCGCCCCATTTTTGGACATACCCGACCCATTTCTGGACGCGCTCTACTTGTTTAAAACGTTCCCAATTGGCGTTTGGTAACCGGAACTTCGAAAGCGGCTCTTAAGGCGAGGCTTGGAATCCTGCGTCTATTAACAGGAAGCATGCAGAATCAACCGTCGTCTTGCGACCTGAGCTTGCCTAAAGTTCGTTCGAGACGTCCGGCAATCTCGGTCACCAACCCCGGTTCCCGTCCCGCCTTGGCCAACGCCTGCAACTGCTCGACTAAAGCACGCCCCTCCACCCGGATTTCTGCCTGCAACTTCTTCAGTTCCTCCGGCGACATTGGCAACTCGTATGGGTCGGGCGCTTTCAAGCGGCTGAACTCCGCTCGAAGTCTAGCAAGACGTTGCACCGTATCGTTCATGTTCTCGTTTAAACTACACCCGCATCCCAGGTTTGTCTTCGCTCTACAGCAGGTTTCCTAACACCGATGACCCAGACCACGTCGCAGTGCAAGTGAAGAGTTGCGCACTTCCAAACCAGCCTCCGATGCGTGGCGCCAGGGCACACCCTCACCGCACGTAAGCGCCGATCGAAGTCGCCCAAATTGTCTCGACCATTGCCCGAGCAAATGTTCGCAAATAGTCAAATGGCGTCGGTCAGCAAGGGACTACTCTGATCGCTTTAGCGCAGCATCGCCAGTCCAAATCGCCCTATCGTTAAGGGAATCCCTTACTACCCTCTTCCAATCCACCCGAATTGGATCAGGTTCTTCCTTATTGCTTCGTGGGCCAGGATAGATATTTTGCAAACGCCATAACAAATTCGGCGGTTAACATCAGCGTTGACGGTTGCCCTGCAGCTTGGTCCCGCCGGAACACGAATGAACATGACTACTATTGCTCAATACCTTGGAGACAAAGCCGAGTTCCTTCTGAACTTTAACAACCCGAAAATTGCCAAAGATCGCCTGCACCTCCCAGGTCCAGACGTCGTGGATCGATTATTCGGAGTATCTGATCGGAATATCAAAGTTCTTGTCAACCTGCAACGCATCTTTAACCACGGACGTCTGGGTGGAACGGGATACGTATCCATTCTCCCTGTGGATCAAGGCATCGAACATTCTGGGGGCGCCAGTTTCGCCAAAAACCCAGATTATTTCGACGCGGAAAACATCGTTCGGTTAGCGATCGAAGGGGGCTGCAACGCCGTGGCGTCGACTTACGGAGTGCTCGGAGCGGTGGCGCGAAAGTACGCCCACAAGATCCCATTCCTCGTGAAGATCAACCACAACGAGCTCATGACTTATCCGAATAAGTTCGACCAAATTATGTTCGGCACCGTCAAACAAGCGGCGGACATGGGTGCGGCCGCGGTCGGCGCAACCATCTACTTTGGATCGGACCCGAGTGGCCGACAAATCGTTGAGGTGGCGCAAGCGTTTGCGCAAGCCCATGAACTTGGACTGGCAACTGTGCTATGGTGTTACCTGCGGAACAATGCGTTCAAGAAGGACAAAGACTACCATGTCGCAGCGGATTTGACCGGGCAAGCGAACCACCTCGGCGTGACCATCCAAGCGGACATCATCAAACAGAAACTCCCCGAGAACAACGCCGGGTTTAAAGCGCTTAACTCGGGCACGTCCAGCTATGGAAAACTCGACGAGAGAATCTATACTGAACTAACGAGCGATCACCCGATCGATCTTTGCCGTTACCAGGTCGCGAATTGCTACATGGGACGCGCTGGACTGATCAATAGCGGTGGCGAATCGAAAGGGGCTGGAGACCTGGCCAACGCCGTTACGACAGCGGTGATCAACAAGCGGGCGGGAGGCATGGGTCTGATCTCAGGCCGAAAGGCTTTCCAACGGCCGCTCAAAGAAGGCATTGGGCTGTTGAATGCCATCCAAGACGTTTACCTGAGCCGGGAAGTTACCGTCGCTTAATCGGAACGCCGTTTTTTAACTACGAAGCATTCCCGGAAATAAGATCTCCGGGAATGCTCGCGGAAAGCAACCCCATCGAATAGCTCGATGCGGCCACGGATCATCCGTCTTCGAGATCGGACGCCCACAGCCCTCGGCCTCTTAGCGGAGCAGATTCCGCAAGATCAGCAACGCCGTCCGCCGCACTTCGTCGGAGGTTCGTTCGAGAGCAAGAAACTCCTCTGGCCAACCGGGTCGGGGTTGTTTCCATTCGAGCCATAGCGATTTGATCACGCGCTCCGTTCGCTCGACCTGTTGCACCGCCGAGGCTAGCGATTCTCGGCCTTCAGGCAGATCTGAAATTCCTCCCACGAAAAACTTGCTAATCTGCTTTTGCCCGAAGACGGCCTTTAGAAGCATCACCATCGTCTGTTCGTAGGCATACCATCGTTGCCTTAACAATTCGCAAAGAAAGCCGTGTCCCACGGCGAAGAACTCTGATCGAGGCCGTTCTGTGATTTTCCGGATTCCCTCGGCTTCTTTGGGAAACCAATTGTAGAGGAGGGCAAAGGTCGCGTAGGTATCAATAAGCTGTTTTGAATTAACATGATCCGTTGCGATTTCACCCACACAAAGATCTTGCTTTAAATCGATCGCGATCTCCGGCAACTCATGGAGTCTGGTCAGCACCTCCTTACCGCTTCCCGTGCCGTAGTTAAAGTCGCCAGGAATCAGCCAATAAACGTCCCCTATCCCGCCGCTCTCAGAGGCCAAGCCGAGCCCTGCATACCACATCTGGCAAGTATCCACGCTCCAGGAATCCAGAATATCCGAGTGCTTAGCGATGACCTGATTCCGAAAAAGCGCATAGGGCTTATGTCGCTCGGCTGCCGAGTGAGTTTTTCTATCAATGACCGTGATCGGTCGGACAAAGCGCGTTTTATCTTCGTTCAAGCGCCCAATCATTCCGTAGAGTTCCTCCAAGTCCGAGTAGTCCGTAGGAGCGTTAAATGGGAAGATGATAATCGGGTGAATCAAACCGGACGCACCTTGGTTGCCGACGATCTCTGGGTGGGAAGCCGCTTCCTTTTTCATAAGTCAATCGGTCTGAGCGGTGATGCCCCTCACTGGCGAGGGATTTGGGTTATATTTAGTCTCTATGAATCCAAGCCAACCCCAAGACAAGCACAAAAGTGGTGGCAAATCTGATTTAACTCAGACAGCTCTCTTCCCCACGGGGCGGCGCCACTTGAAAACCGCGAAGGCATGCTTCAATTCCATCCCCTCGGGATTTGACATTTAATTGGCATCGGACAGAATCCCGACGTATTGTTTGACACGAAATGCAATGAAAAACCGTGATCTACTTGCCCCTCTCGTTTTAGTTACTCTTCTCACCGCCCCTCCTCTATCGCTTCAATCGGCGCCGGCTCCCGCGTTTGTCTATGAGACCGAACGTGAGTTAGTCTCGTCGGGTGACTTCGATGGTGATTCGAGGGAAGACGTCGTTATCGTCGATAAAGACACGGGCAAGTACCGTCTCGGCTATCGCCAAGCGAGCGGGTTGTTCAACTGGGTAAGTTTTCGCCCCAGCGGAATGAAATATGTTTCAGCGATGAATGTCGGCCGGGTTCTGGCGGCAGACCGGGATGCGCTTCTGTTTGCGTCCGCGGATGCCAACCAACTGAGTATTGCCGACGCCAAAAATCAGACCGGCGCTAGCCCTGTTCTCGCTCTCGCCTCGCGGACGCTTGGACCGAACACTATCGTTGCCATTGATATTGGCGGTGAGGGGAACACGCCAGTGCAGGATGTTTACGTGACGAGCATGTGCAACAGCGAGCCGAACGCGAACCGCGTGACCCTGATGCGAGCCGCTGGCACACAATTTACGCCTCTCGCCGAATTGCCCCTGCCCGGAACGTTGTCCCATGCCAACCGTGTGACGCTGAACGGCGGGTCCGAACTGGTCGCTGGAATCGTGTCCGGCGACAATGGTGATATCTTCCGAGCAGACGACTTGAGCAGCGGACGACCGGTAACGGCCGCGAGTGCTTCTGGAATCGCCGCTGGATCCGACTACGTCGTTGGGACCTTTCGAGACCTGCCCCTACGAGACATTGTGTTCTACAAATCCGGTGAGGCGAAGCTGGAGTTCCGACCGGTTGAAGATCAAGGGGGCAAGCTGCAAATCGGGGCCGGTAAATCGTTCGAGTTGGACAAACCGATTCGTCAGGCATTCGCCGTGGCTCAAGGCAACGTCTCGAAGCTACTTTTCATTTTTGGTGAAGGCCAATCAGCGGCGGTCTACGACTTTGACGGGAGCAAAGCTCCGGTGCTTTCTCAAACCGTGACGAATCGGCCGGGGGATACCTTCTTTGGCGCCGTGCCGCTTAAAGATGGTTTTGTGGTCCTTTCGATCCCACCAAAAGGCAAATACTCCAGCCAATACCATGTGTATCAAGCTGAGGGAGGAAAGTTCACGACTCACGGCTACGGATCGCTGCCGTCTTTGGATGACACGGACGACCTTACCGTGCCTGACATCTATAAGAAGATCATGTCGGTCATGGACAATGTCAGCGAAAAGGAGATGAAGCCTTACACCAATACTATTCCTGGGACGTCGATCTCCTATGTCATGATGCCGATTCCAGCCGGCGAATACATGATGGGCAGTCCTGAATCGGAAAAAGGGCGCAAACCCGATGAAGGCCCGCAGCACAAGGTCAAGATCTCGGCATTCTGGATGGCCAAGTTTGAGATCACGTGGAATGAGTACGAGCTCTTCATGTATCCAGAAGATGAAAAGAAGCTGGCCAAGGCCACCGCTGGCGATGTCTACGTGGACAAGGTCGCGGATGCCGTGACTCGTCCGTCCAAACCTTACGTTGAGATGAGCTTCGGCATGGGCAAATACGGATACCCAGCGATCTCCATGACTCAGCACGCCGCCAACAAATACTGTCACTGGCTAAGTGCCAAGACCGGCCACTTTTACCGCCTTCCGACCGAGGCAGAATGGGAATATGCCTGCCGAGCGGGGACGACGACTGCCTATTTCTTCGGTGACGACCCGAAGGACCTCGACGACTACGCCTGGTCCGCAAAGAACAGCGATTTCAAGTATCAAAAGGTTGGAAAGAAGAAGCCGAATCCGTGGGGACTATGTGATATGTATGGCAATGTTGTCGAATGGTGCTTGGATCAATACGATCCCAATTACTACCGTCAGTTTGCCACAGCGACGGCCGAGAATCCCTGGAACCGCGCAACCAAACCTTACCCTCACGTGGTTCGTGGTGGATCGTGGGACGATGACGATGCCGCGTTACTGCGGAGCGCCGCTCGACGAGCCTCAGACCGAGCTTGGAAGGCCCAGGACCCGCAGCTGCCAAAAAGCATCTGGTACCACTCCGACGCTCAGTTTGTTGGATTCCGCATTATTCGCCCACTCAAAGTGCCTAGCGCCGACGACATCGTTCGCTATTGGACCAGTGGCGTGGAGCGAGACTAAGCTTCACTGGATTTAGCACCGGGGGGAGTTGACTCAACTCCCCCCTTTTTGTTGGAAGCCGCAGCCTTCAACGCCCTCAGGGGCCCGCTCGGTCAGTTCCGGACGTCAATTAACGTTTTGACAGCGCGATTGCCCAAAGACATGCCTCGGAACAGATCGGGGAGTTGGCTCAAAGGCGACGTTCCGTCGACAAAATCTTTCGTCTGAACAATCCCTTCCTCGAGCAGATGCAAGGCTCGCCGCACGGTGCGAGGCGTGTGATGGAACGTGGCGAGCAACGTCAGACCTGAATAGTGCAGCAGGCTGGTTGAGATCGAGACCTTGGTGTTGGCGGGACACCCTCCGAACAGGTTGACTCGCCCACCTTTTCGAACCAACTGAATCGCCGATTCCCACGCCTCGGGTTTACCAACCGCTTCTACGACCACGTCAAAAACACGCTTGGTTTGATCTCGCACCGCTACGGCCGTGTCGATTTCCCGTGGGAGATCGAGGACACGGTCGACCCCCAGCTGAACCGCAGCCTGCAATCGCTCTTTTCCTCGCCCTGCAAGAGTTACGGTGCATCCGGCGTCCTTCAATAACGCGGCAAACATTAAACCGATTGGGCCGGATCCCAACACCAATACCGACTGTCCTGGACGCAACTCCAGACTCTCAATCCCCAGGACCACGCAAGCCAACGGCTCAGTTAAAGCCGCATTGGGAAAGTCGGTGGTGTCTCGGAGGCGCAGCAAGTTCTTCGCAACGATCCGGTCCGGGACAATGATCGATTCCGCATAAGCCCCGTTCAGAAACAGAAGGTCGTCGCAAAGACTTTCCTGGCCATTCTGGCAGTGCAAACACGCACCGCAGGGCGCCGAGTTCGCGGCGACCACGCGGTCCCCAACTTTCCAACCCACGGTTTCGGGGTGCACCTCGGCAATGACGCCGGAGAGCTCATGACCAAAGACAGCTGGCGGTACGATCATTTTGGCATGGTATCCGCGACGGAACACCTTCAGGTCCGTTCCGCACGTCAACGCCGCCCGAATGTCGATGCGTACCTCCCCCGGGGCGAGAGGACGCAACTCTAATTCTTCGACCCGGATTTCTTCTTTCCCGTAAAGGATCGCTGCTCTCATGAAATGTTCGAACTCGAATACCTCTGTCCATGGCGCCTGGCGGCAACCAGGTAAACTTACGAGGTGCGCCCTGGTTATGGGTGGGTTTAGGTTCGGACGATTTGGCAAAAAAACCGGAGACAAAACGTCTCCGGCTTATAGCCTCCCGACTCATCCGCAAGAGGTGGAAACCGAGGCTCCACCCAGCCCGATGCCTCTCTTGTAAAAGGGCATCCATGTCTGCAAATTCTGCTTGCTTCCTGAGAACTGTTTAAGCAAACCCGTCCGAGGATGTAAAGGAGATAAGGCCAGCGGCGACCAATTCGCCCAGGCGTGATTTATCGGATTTTTTGACAGCTCGTCTCCTCCTCGTGTTCGGCCCGTTTGGATCGACGTATATCATTTCATGAATGGCGCGTTCCGAAATGCATCGAAACCTCGAACTGTCAGATCCTCAAGCTCCGCCAATAGCGCCGGCTCTGCCGATGTGAAGTTGAAGCAGGACTTGCCTTGCATCCGCGCCTTCAGCTCCTTCGATACTCCCGTTAGCAAGTCCGGACGAGCGTAAACCCCCATATGGTGAAAACTCACGTAGGACTTCCCAACGGCGACCCACGCAATCGGGAATGGTTTCTTATGCGTCGGATGCATTCCCCCTTCCAACCGAAAGCAGCTCGTGGTGTCTTCCGTGACGACCAATCTGCCTGCATGACGCCTGAGAATCTCCCGCAGTGCGGAAAAAACTTCTGGAAAATTAGCGGGCATAGGATTCGCGATTTCCATTCTCCATTGTTTTCGATGACTCGTCTGCACAAAGCTACGGCGTCCGGCTTCGAACATGCCAACGACCGACCCCCTCGACATTCGGTCTAGCGTCTGTGTTAGGCATCAGTACGTTCCGGAAAGTCATAGCGAAACACCTCGTGACCTGTTTCGGTACAAAGCTCTTGACCTGAGGCCAAAAGAATTGTTTGACCGGAATTGAGGAAGGTCGAAGCATGGCCCAAGCTTCGGGCTGCTGCAGGATCCGGGGCACGGCCCGCTCAGCTTCGTCCACGAAATACTTTCCAAGGCCCGGAACTGCTCGCTCGTAGCAAGCGACCGCAGGCGCCCAGTCCTGCTCCGCTGGCCAAAGGAATCGGCGCCTGATTACCTGGACCAACTGGGAGAGAAGGATGCGGAATTGATTCTGTTAAACGTGACCTGCTGTTGTTCGCTCCCATCGCTTTTCATAATCCAAATATCCATCGTTTCCGGACCGGGCGGTCTGTTCGCCGTTCTTGTAAATGCAATAAACTGGCCGTCCGGCGACCATGCAGGTTCCGAATCGCGGGTTGTTCCGTGACTGATGTTTTTCTTGGCGGAGCCGTCGGCCATCATGACCCATATGCCCCCCCGCGCCATATACGCGATGAACTTTCCATCTGGTGACCACGATGGATGATGGCCGTAAGCGCCTCGCGTAAGATTGGTTTGATTCTGTCCATCACCATCCATCACATAGATATCCCGATGTCCGCCACTTTCCATCGGGCTATCGGGGTTGTCATTGCGAGTGGTCTCGAATACCAATTGCTTGCTGTCGGGCGACCAACGCGGCGTCCAATTGTAATACTGGCCCTTGGTCAACTGCTTCACATTTGATCCATCCACGTTCGCGGTAAAGATTTGGGAACTCTTCCGCCCCTCTGGATACAATACGAAGGCAACCTTGGTCCCATCCGGCGACCAGGATGGGGCTTGTGCGTCCGCGATTTTCGTCAGCAAGGGCGTGTTGGTGTGTTGCTTTATGTCGTAAATGTAAACTCCCTGCGCTTCGGAATCACGGGTGCAATAGATGATCCGATTTCCATCTGGCAAAAACTCCAGTTCCCTCGTTTTGAAAGCGAGCGTCGGGGTCCGGTGCCGACCGGCCATGACATAGATACTCCCGGCACTGCCGAAATTGGCACTTTTCACAAATGCCAATTTCCCGATGGGAATGGACACTGTCGCGTTCGTTTGCTCTTCGGAGCGGAGGCCCTGGGTGTTGAGAGTGAAAAGGCCGGCCGCTAACGCAATGGGGAGGAATGTTCGCATAGATGATATGGCCCAACGACGGAACTGAGCGGTGCCGGCCCAAGGGCCGCTCACTCTGCAACCTCAACGCTCTCCCGACATCCGCTGGGGTGATTTGTTAGCGCTCATTTCCGGCTGAGGTCGAAGTCGGGGTCGCTATCGGTATCGGTATCGTTCCTGGATAGACCCTTCTCACGTCGCCAATGGCAGCGTAGTTCACATCCAACCGCTCATGACCAAAGCCCATGCCGCATCCTTTCGATCTCGATTCCGACGCCAACCTCAATCCGTTTTGCGCTAACACTTGATCATACAAACCGGTTCGTTTATTACCAAACGAGAAGTTCAGATTCAAACCACTTAGTGCGGGGCACATGCAAACTTCAGCGTCCCTAGATCAGAACCGACAAGGCTTCCAGTCACTCGGTCGACCATTTCGGCTGGTTCCTTAGAGCAGGCATTTTCTTCTTTTTTCTCGTCGGACCACAGCAAGGTGCGGAAACTTGCGTCACTTCGATCTAAGCTATCCCGTAAGGGCGAGGTCTCGGCCGAAATCTTTGGTTAAATACTCACCTGGATACAAAATCGGCGGAGCGCCGCTGCACTCCAAGCGGCTGGCGCGCAAGAACTAAGATTCCTTCCAAATCCGCTTGTAACACCGGATGCGATCGCGCCACTTGTATCGCCGCCTGAATCCGCCCTCGGTCGTCCGGTCGCTCGCTGGTCACGGCGCCCTGACAGCCTGATCACAGCGTCGCGAGGCTGTGAGCAAGCTGTTTACAGGCTATCTGGAGGCTGTCTGAGGCGAAGGAAAATCGTTCTGGGGGATGGCTCCGGCGTCGCTGTCCGCAAATTGTTGACAGAGTGTGAGACAAATCGCGGTTGCCTGGCCGTTTTGGGAACGGTCCGGCCCCAATTCGTGAGACGTTGGCGACAATTGTCACCAACTCGCCCCTGGTGAAGTGAGTAGAGGTTGTCCGGCCGCTGATTGGGCAGCGCTTGGCGCAACTGGGCGCACCTCACCCTGACATTTCATGCTGGCGACCAAGGTGTGACCCACCGTAGACTCTGACGCTAAGTTCTGCCTACGCGATGAAAAACCTCTTTGCTGTTCTTGTTGTGGTGTCCGCCATGTGCACCTCCTTTTGGTGTAACGCGGACGATGCCGTCCCGTCCAAGCGCATTCAAGATGTCATCTATGGCCGAAAATTCGGCACGGCGCTGACGCTGGACGTGTTTCAGCCGGAGCACCCCAACGGCGCCGCGGCACTATTCATGGTAAGTGGCGGTTGGTATTCCAGCCACGACGCGATCAACGGAGCGTTTTTTAAGCCTCTCCTGCAACACGGTTACACCGTGTTCGCTGTCGTGCACGGATCCCAGCCGAAGTTCACCGTCACAGAAGTCGTGCAGGATATCCACCGCGCCGTCCGGTTTATCCGGCACCATGCTTCAGACTATGGCGTCGACTCAAATCGCTTCGGAATATTAGGCGCGAGCGCAGGCGGACATCTCTCATTGACGATGGGGACGCAAGGATCGCCCGGAGATCCGAAAGCGAAAGATCCCGTGGATCGGGAGTCGAGCAAGGTCCAAGCCGTCGCCTGCTTTTTCCCACCAACAGATTTCTTGAACTATGGGCAACCTGGGGAAGACGCCGTTGGAGTGGGCATTCTTAAGGATTTCAAGCCTGCCTTTGGTCCGCGCAGCGACACCCCTGAGGGCCGGCAAGCTCTTGGAAAAGAGATTTCGCCCATCTACTTTGTCAGCTCTAACTCCGCCCCGACCCTGATCTTTCACGGGGACGCCGACAAGCTTGTGCCGATTCAGCAGGCTCAATCATTTGTCGAGGCCGCTCAGAATGCAGGCGCCGTCGCCAAACTCATCGTGCGTGAAGGCAAATTGCATGGCTGGCCTGGAATCGAGGCGGACATCGCCATCTGCGCCGAGTGGCTGGACCAGCATTTAACGCCCAAGAAGTAACTGAGGCGCAGTGCCGAGATCATCCACACGGTCGACGTCTTCCCATGATAGCTCTGATTATTGCCACCCGGAATCTGCACAAAGTCGAGGAGATCAAGGCTTTTTTAGGATTGGATTTTGAGTATCTGACTCTGCGCGACATTCCCGACGCTCCGGCCATCGTAGAGGATCGCCCAACGTTTGCCGGGAACGCAGTCAAGAAATCCGAGGTGCTGGCTCACTGGCTGCACGGACAGACCGCCGAATCTGCCTGTCTTCCCGATTTGACTCCAAGCTTCTGCCTGGCGGACGATTCCGGGCTGGAAGTGGATGCGTTGCATGGCGCACCTGGAGTTCATTCCGCCCGGTTTGCGGCGGAAAGCGCGACTGCGGGTAACGCAACGGACGCTGCCAACAACGAGAAACTGCTCAAGTTGCTGGAAAAGGTTCCGCTCGAAGCTCGAACCGCACGCTTCCGTTGCAGCCTCGCCCTCCGTCCGGTAATCGAAACACCGCTCCCGATGTGTGCGAGCGGCGCTTCGGGCCCAGATGCTAACAGTCAAACTCAGGTATTTGAAGGCACATGCGAAGGGCTCATCCAGTTTATCCCTCGAGGCGCGAGTGGATTCGGCTACGATCCCCTATTCATTCCAACAGGATATCGCGAGTCGTTCGCGGAACTTGGTCAGGAGGTAAAGAATCGAATTAGTCACCGCGCCCAGGCGCTCGGAAAACTGGAACAATGGTTCCGATCCAAAAACTCGCGCACGTAAGAATATGAAGTCCCTCTTTTGCTTGCTGCTTATGTTCGTTCACCTCGTGCAACCAGGAGCAGCAGCGCAGGAACCGTTGCGGCTTTGGTCTGGGCCAGCCCCGGGTGCTCTGGGAGACACCGAAAAAGATATCCCGACGTTAACCCCGTACTTGCCGAACTCGGAGCAAGCCACCGGTGCCGCGATCGTCATTTGCCCTGGTGGCGGCTACGGACATCTGGCTTCTCACGAAGGAAGGGACTATGCCTTATGGTTGAATGGGCAAGGGGTAGCCGCCTTCGTGCTTAAGTATCGCCTTGGCTCAAACGCGTATCGTCATCCCTCGATGCTCGAAGACGCCGCGCGAGCGGTGCGACTGGTCCGTTCGAAACATACCGAGTGGCAGGTTGATCCCAACCGAGTCGGCATCATGGGTTCCTCCGCAGGCGGACATCTCGCGGCCACCTTGCTGACGCACTTCGATTCAGGCACACCCACAGCTGACGACGAAATTGAACGCCAAAGCTCACGGCCGAATTTGGGCATTCTTTGCTATCCGGTCATTACTCTCGGTCCCCTCACCCACCAAGGATCAAAAAAGAATCTGCTGGGCGAATCTCCTTCCCCCGAACTCGTGAAGCTGCTGTCGAACGAACTTCAAGTTTCTTCCAACACTCCGCCGACCTTTCTTTGGCACACTGCCGAAGACAGTGCGGTTCCAGTGGAGAACAGCCTTCTGTTCGCGTCGGCCCTTCGGAAAGCTGGCGTTCCCTTCGCATTGCACATCTACGAACGGGGTTCGCATGGGATCGGGCTTGCGGACAAGCCTCCTTTCGCCCACGCGCATCCTTGGGCTGCGGATTGCCTCTTCTGGCTGCGCGAGCGCAACTTTGCGAAATCACCTGCAAACTGAACTGTCAGCGACGATGGCTTATTGCAGCGGCATTGTCGTTGATCACCCCGTTGATAGACTGTCGGCGCTATGAACTTGAAGTGTGCACACATCGGACTCGCACCTCACACCCGCGGGTTCTTTGGAATTCGGAGATTGGTTGTCGTCGCCGCGACGTTCGTGGCGTGCGCGTTGATCGGGTGCAAACCCTCCACGGCAAAACTCGATGCCGAGACGATTGAGATTATCGTCCGAACCATTCTCGATCAGCAAGTTCGAGACTGGAATGAAGGACAGGTGGAGAAGTTCATGCGCGGTTATGCCCAAACTGAGACGACGCGGTTTGCTTCGGGGAGTGACGTCTCGTTGGGTTGGAGATCGGTGCTGGAGCGTTACAAAAAGAAATACCCTGACCGTCAATCCATGGGGCGTCTCGTGTTTAGCCAGGTGGAAGTCACTCCGCTCTCGACGGACGCAGCACTCGCCTTCGGACGCTGGCAACTGGACAAGGGCGCATCCAAGCCATCGGGTTTATTCACTTTGCTATTCAGAAATACGAAAGAAGGATGGCGCATCGTGCATGATCACACGTCCGCCGCGGTCAAAGAATAGGCCAACCTCGTTCGCTTCGACTTAAACGCCTTGGACCCAGAACGCAAACCGAGGTCCGGTTCGTAATCCGAAACGCTCTCCCGCCCATTCGCCGTTCATCGCTTATCACTCGACCGCTGAGCCCGTCGTTTGGCTTCAAGCAACTTGCTCGTCGTCGCGGTCCGATCCGCCGGAGGCGCGGGCTCCGGTGGGGCCGGCTCAGCCGCGGGCTTCTCTTTCGAGACGATCCCTGGGACAGTTTCCGAGAACACCGGGGCGGATGGGTTCTCGGGGCGGAACAAATCAGCCGCCGGCGTGATGGGAGGCGTTGTCTGGCTGGACCGAACGTGATCGCGGCGCGCCAGCAATGCCGCCAGGGACTCATCCGCCTGTTGAGGTCGAGGAACTCCTTTCCAAAATAAGATCCAGCGCCGCAGCCACTGTGCGGCGCGTCGCAATTCCTCGGAGTCGAGCTGAATTCGGCGTATGCCCACATCGAGAGGGAACAGGACCAGCGCGATTCGCAACAACCATTGCCAAAGATCACGGGGTTGAAATGTTTTCTGTCGATCGTGAAGAAATGGACTATCCGCGACATTTCTGGGATCCAGCACCTTCCCACCGCCGCTTTCCGCCAGACGGTGAAGCAGATTAAGATTAGGCTCTGTCGCATTGAATTCGGGCGAATAATTAACACTCGCCCCCAGCACTTGAGAGCCTCGGATCTGACCGTCTTTCATGTCCATGAGGTTCACCAAGTAGGCACCGACGTGCTTGGTGGGAAAGCGAGCCTCGTAGTGACCCGGGCCAGTCTGATCCAGCTGGACGGTTTGACGATCTCCCTTCGGGCTGACGACGACCGCCTGCAAATTCAAGAAGTTGCGGAAGTTCCCCTTTTCATCCAGGGCTTCAACGCTGATCTGGCCTTGCCCCTTCTCGACAGACACGTCCGTGGAGAAGTCCGCATTATCGACCCGACGCAAGCTCCACTTAGCAACTTGCGCCCAAAATTGCTTATACTTATCCCAACCGACCCAGTCGCGAGCCCACTTTGCTTTGGCGTCGGAAGTGAATGCCACAGATCGACCCAGGCCATATTGCCAATGAGCCAGGATCGGATCTCCCTTTTCTGAGACCAACGGGACCTCCGCACGAGGTTTGGCTGTTGTCGCGACGTACCCTAGGAGGCGAGGATATTCCTGCCCACCGATTCCTCGAACCAATTCCGTTGGAGCAGTCAGTTGCGGTTTGAACGGCTCCTCGAAAATAGCCGACTTCAAAATGACGGCCGCTTCCTTGATGAAGATCTGCGGTAACTCATTCGGTGATGAAACGTCGTAAAAACGACCATGGCCCTGGCCAGCAATCGAGATCATCGTCTGCGGGCCTGCATGGCCTGAGATCAGGACTGTGCTGACCGTAATCCGATCTTTCACCATCGCTTCCATGAGATCCGCGGATGGCGCGCCCGGATCCCCGTCGCTAAAGACGATGACATGTTTCAGATTGGCCGATGATTTCTTCAATCCTTCGTGGGCCATCTCCATGAGGCCTTGGAAACTGGGCAAATCTCCCTGATTCATTCCCGCTATCTTGCGACCGAGATCCCTGCCGTCGCCTTTTCGGGTCATGGGAAAGAGCCAGCGTTCCGTCCCATCCCAGAGCAGAACTCCGATTTGATCTTGAGGTCCGAGCGCGTCCAATGCGGCGATGGCGATTTCCCGGGCGACTTGATTGCCATTGTTAAACTCCATGCCATGCATAATGAGAGCCAGCGCACCGCTCGGAAGTACCTTCTTGCTGCTGAGCTCCATGTCGACGGGCAACGTCGTTTCGAGCGGCGTGTCCCGATAACCGCCCGCGGCATAGGTCTGATCGCCCCCAATGCAGACCAACCCCACGCCAAAGTCCCGAACCGCACTCTCCAGCAGCTTCATCAGGTCGCGACCCAAATCCCCGGCCGCAATATTGCTTAAGAAAATGGCATCGTAACTTTGCATCTGCGCCAAGCTGGCGGGAAAGCCATTCATCTCGGTCACTCGCACCTGAACGTTCGCCGACCTTAGTGCTTCGGCTAAAGTAGCATCTGCTGCCGGATCCGACGAAACGATTAAGACAGCCGGATCGCCCCGAACACTCGTAAAGCTGGTCGCGCGGTTGTTCTGCGCCACCTGGTCCTCTGTCCCCTCCAAAGCCACGTCGTAACTGTAGAAGCCGGAATCTGTCAGGGTTTGGGGAAACGTGAACAGGTTTTTGCCGGCCGTGAGTTCGACCTTCTGCTCGCCAAGCAATTGGTCATTTCGGTAGAGACGTACGGTGGCCGGTTGCGCTTTGTCCGCTTGGGCAAAGATCTTGACGTCGAAGGTCTGGCCTTTCTTGATCGCGCTGGGCAACCCCAGCTTTTGCACGGATACATCAGCGCCTCGCATAGCCCCGAGCGGGAGCACATCGACGGTCACCCCGAGCGGTTTGGCGGCGAGAACTGCGCCGAGCGCATCGCCAATATTCTCGTTCCCGTCGGACAACACGACCAACCGTTTCTGACCAGTTTCGGGAAAGGCCGCTGTGCCCAAACGCACCGCCCCTGCCAGATCGGTCCGCTCCGTCCCTACGACCGCGTGAATCTTCTCCAAATTGACAATCGGGTTGATGGACGACTCCAGGCTGGCGTCCGTCCCGAAGACAAGAACGCCCGCCTGATCGACGCTCTTGCGCATGGCGAACGCGCGGTTGACGTAGTCACGCGCGAGTTCCTGCTGTGCCGATGGGATGCTATCCGATCGATCCAGCAGAAAGAAAACATTCATCCCTTCCAAAGGCCGCTGCCATTGGATCCCAGCGAGTGCCAGGATGACAGCCACAATGCCGATTAACCGAATACCGAGAGCCGTCCAACGCCGCCAAGGACTCACTTGGACGTCTGACTTCCAGGTCAGCCACACCACCCAGCCAACCGCCACCGGCAGCGCCCACAGCCACGCAGAATGGGTGAACTGAAAATTCATGGACTTGCCACCCTCCGCTGGGAATCACCGTCCGCAATTCGAACCCTCGAGTCTATCCCGGCAAATTCGTTATCGTCGAGACGGGCAGCGGCTTTCTCCGAATGATGATAGCCAGGCTTGCGCACAAACTTTTGCACCCGATGGTTTTGAGAGTCTGCCACGTAGAGATTTCCGGCCGAATCCAAAGCCAAACTCCAGGGATTGCTGAATCTTCCCGGGGCGGCCCCAATGCCGCCGATTATTTCCACCGACACCCCGCGGGGATCGAACACTTGAACCCGACTATTACCAAACTCGGCCACGAATTGAAATCCCGCTTCGTCGACCTGCACATCGTACGGATAGCTTAATTCCCCTGCCCCATTGCCAGCGTGGCCGTAACTCCGCAAAAACTTTCCTTCGCGTGAGAACACCTGGATTCTGTGATTACACGAATCGGCAACAAAGACTTCGTCCCCGGGACCAATGGCCAAACCTTCGGGCCGATTCAATTCTCCTGGCTCTCGCCCGGAGCGTCCAAACACGATTTGAGCTTCCGCGCCGTCACTCGAGAATCGTTGCACTCGGTCCACCAAGGTGTATTCGCAAACGAAGATCTCACCGCGCGAATCGACGGCAACCGCTCGCGGCAAACAGAGCTGCCCCGCATTGGTTCCGGAATGTCCCCATTGGGCGAGCAATTTACCTTCCGGCGAGAAATGGTTGACCCGAGTGTAGTGCGGCTCGACGACCACGATATTACCCTTGGCATCGCGGCACATCCCTTTCGGCTTGCCCTTATCGGTTTCCGGCATTTGCCAAGCCCCGAGAAACACGCCATTCGTCCCGAACCTCTGCACACGTCCGGTCATATCCACAACGTAAAGCTGGTCTTTCAGGTCGAGCGCCAGCGACCGTGGCTTATTGAACTGGCCCAGAGCAGTCCCGCGCGATCCCACGACCTCGACTCGACTGAAGAACTTGCTTTGGATCGCGGTCTGATCTGGCGATCCGGGCTGGCAACCCGCTGCGCCAAGGCTCAGCACGATAAGGAACACCGCAGCGGTCCGTCGTATCCCGCCCAGCGCCGCGCGTCGCCCACTCAAGGCCAAGGCCCATAGCGCCGCCGGCAAAGCGGCCAGCGCCAATAGCAGAATGCAAAGAGCGTTCACCTGGCTGTTATGTCCGTAATGGAGCAAGTTAAAAATCCGGAGAGCCAAGGTCTCACATCCTGGAGGGACAATCAGGAGGACCGTCTCCACGTCCCACAGGCAAAGCAGATAGGTCATCAGACCCAATCCACCCAAAGCAGGCGCGAGTTGTGGCCACGCTCCAATCCGAAATCGTTGCCATCGTGATCCTGTCTGCAAGCGCACAAAGTCTTCCCAGTGTGGATCGCAAGCGCGACGGGCCTCGCGCAGTCCGCTCCAGCTGAGAACGCCGTAGCGCAAGCTTAACGCCACGAGCACAATGGTTGAGCTCTGGTAAAGAGCGATCCACGGTTCGCGGTTCAGCAGATAGATTAGCCCAATTCCCACCAGCACGCCCGGTAAGAGAAAGGGAATCCACAAAACCACGGCCCCGCGGAATCGGAGCGCGAGGAGGCTGGCGCCCAACGCCAGGACCGTGGTGGTTAAGGCAAAGCGCAATGAATTCCACATCGCCAATTGCCCGGCCTTAAAGGCGTCCGGCAGCTCGGCCCAAGTTCGCTTCGCGGCGACAAGCTCACTGATGGGGACGAGAAAAGAAAGCCCGAGCACCGCCCCTGTCAGGGCCGCCAGACCGCCCCACCAACCTGGGCCAAGCCGAGCCCTGAGTAACGCCGGAGCCACCTTCGGCTCGGTTCGAGGCCACGTGAGACGCATCCCCCTGAGCCAACCGAGGCCGATACCAGTGAAAAGAACGAGCGGCCAACTGAGCCGGACGGCTTTCGCGTAGTCAAACGTGGTGTTGAAACTCACCCATAGCTCGGCCGGAAAGACTTTTGTTTGCAGAATCGCTGGAACCGAAAAATTGTTCCAGGCGAGGATGAAGGTGACTCCCGCGGCTTGAAGCAAAGCGGGGCGAGCCGCTGGGATCAGGAGCCATCGAATCAGATTCCCGCCGCGCAACTCCGGATCGGCTTCCACCTGGCTGGGTTGCAGGCGTGGCCAAACGCCCAGAACGAACAGAAAAGGGACAGGCCAATAGAGGAGGGTTAAAACCCAGACGGTTCCACTCAACGAGTAAAGATCAAACGGAAGCCAGGATCTCCAAGCTCCTCCCTGCCCTACCAGCTCTAACCAAGCGTTCGTTACCAGGAATGGCGGCAACGCCAGGACGAGCACCGCCATTCCGACGATCCACCGCGATGTCGCCCGCGGCACTCCCGTAAACCAGATCGCCATCGCACCTCCCAACAAGGAAGCCACGATCGCCGTCCCGCCCGCGACCCACATGCTGTTCTGGAATAATGACCAATTCACAATGGCCCAACCGTTAGCGGAGAAAGATTCGCTGCATGGTCTCGGTCGCAGGCTGCAACTGGTCCAGCATCGCGTCCCATTGAGGCCGCAACGCAACTTGGTCCATCGCTGTCGTTGTGGAGCCTTCCAGAGCGTGCGCTTCCATCAGTTTCTCTCGCGTCGAGCTTTGCTGTAAAAAGGCTGCTAATTGCTCGGCCGCCGCCCGATGCGGCGCCCCCTCGATCACCGCGACCGTGTTTGGAATGAGCAGGGTTTCCTCGCCGATCGGTAACGCGACCAGCGGAGCCCCCGCGCGCTGCTCCGCGGCGATGTCGTCGGAATCCGTCAGGCCAATCCAGGCCTCGCCGCGCGCCACGAACTTGGCCACCACCGAATTTCCGTCCACGAGATACGGTCTGTTGGCGTTTAAGGCCCGGCACCACGCTTCCCAAACGTCTTTACCCCAAGCTTGCCGCAGAGCCAGGAAGTGCGTCGCGGTCGTTCCGAAAAGCGGGTAAGCCAGCGCCACTCGCCTCTCCCAAAGACGGTTGGTCAAAGCTGATAGATGGCGCGGGGCGGCAGCCAAGGAGAGTAAATTTGTATTGATGACGATACGCCTGCTCCGATACCCAAACGCTTTCCATCCGTCTTTTGCTTGGAAAACTCCCTGCGCAGCCAACTGACGCGTCCGCAGCTCTTCGTTATTCCAGAACAAGTCGCACTGCGGATGGCGCCGTTCCGCAAGAATTCGGTTGGCCATACCGACCGTCTTGACCGCTTCACTATCGTAGAGCGCTTGCACTCGAATGCCCGTTTGACGCTCAAATTCTTTGAGAATCGGCTCGGCGTAGACCTGATCTTGCGAAGCGTAGACGACCACCTTGCCACGCGCTTGGGGACCCTGCGCTTCGACGTTCAGAGCACGGCCCGCCAACAGCAAGAGCACGGTGCCGCCCAGAGATGCACTCCACAGCCAGCCGATCGAGCGACCCACTCGAGGCAACCGACCGAACGGACGTTGATTATCTCCTGACATTTTCGAATTTCTGCAACAGCGTTTCAAAATGAGGCGATCCCTCCGTCGCCCTCTTCAAAATTCTAATCCCTGATCGACTGACCCGCGTCGACGTTCACACCGTCCGGCGATGATAGTACCACCATTCCAGCATCAAGATCGCTAGCCCCATGGCACCGAGCCAGCGCCAAATCTCTAAACTCGCGCGGCGCACCGGCGCGGCGGTCGCCTTGGCATACTTACCGAACTTCAACTCGTCCAAGGGCGCGGTGTTGCTTTCGCTGGCATCGAGCAGGTTCGCGCAGAACACCGTCTCGTTCGTCCCTGATTTCACCCGATAGAGTCCTTGGTGCAGGGTATCGCCGTAAACCAGCTCCCCCGTGGTGGGGTTCACGCTCCAAGGTCGACTGGCGCCATCCGGGCTGATCACCTCGGCTTTCTCTTTTGCCTGCCCCAGGTTCCAGCGCAGGGGCTTGCCTGCTTGCACGGTCAGTTGGCTCGCATTCACCGCTGCGGGGTTAAGCCATTCGACCGCATTCGCTACAAAAATCGGAAATGAGACCCGCAAAGGCCAGGTGCTCTGGAGAACGTCAAAGCCCACCCAGACGATCCGCTGGCGGCCCAGCTCCCCAGCAACCATCAAGGCTTCTTGTGGGGCGTCGACCAAACCGGTGGACCAGCTGGGCGGGTGCGTCGCGAGACTCTCGCTAATCTGAACGTTATCCAAGCTGACGAACCGCAGGAGCGGATGATTGTTTCGCAACGCCACGATCGGAGGAGCTTCTAGTTTCGTGACGTCCGTGAGCCAATTTGGACTGGCGACATGGAAGGCCAGGACATTCCCAACGGGCCAAACCGCTGGCACCACATTGTCGAGAACGACGAGATCAAACGAGGGCGCGGCATCGTTCAGCACCGTCGCGACGGTCAGTTGCACATTCGCCGCCGCCCGAAGCGCTTTCTCCAAAAAACGGTTTCCAACGCTCACCAGCAACACTTTCACCGGCGTCGGCAACACGCTCACGATCGAGGCTTGATTGTCTGCCGCGAGGTCGTCTTTCAAGGTCAGGCGGACTTCAAAGAGGCTCACGTCCCGGGGCTGGTTCGCGATGAAAACTTGCGGCACCGTCTCTTTGGGGCGGAGCGTCAGTGATTTGGCTTCCACCAATTTGGTATCGAGGCGCAGCTCAAGCGCCGTTTCCTGCACGTTCGTCGAATAATTGACAACGCTCGTAAAGATGGCCCGTTCCGCCGGATTTTCCGGGTTCGGCCGGACATCAAGGGTCACGATTCCGACGTTGTCGCCGCGAACGCCCATACGGTGGTAATTCAAAGGGAGGCCGCTGTTTTCGAATTCATCCAGGCTTCCGACCGCCCCGTCACTGAAAAGGTGAACTTCCGCCCGCAGCTGATTCTGGATCAGCGTTTCAGCAAGTTTTAGTGCCTCCTGCAAGCGAGTGGGAGTATCCGTGGCGCGGCAAGTCTGGATCGCTCGTCGCAGCGCGGCTTTCTCACTCGTTGGCGACTGTTTCACTTCGGTATTCGCAGCCGCCTGTAAGATGACCATTTGATCGGTATCATGCATGGAGTCGACCATCTTCAAGGCATCATTCCGCGCTTGATCAAACCGCGACGGGTTCACATCGCTGCTCTGCATGGACGCGGACGCATCCAAGACAACCACCAACAGTCGGCCTCCTAACAGATTGCCGGCCAAGTACGGTCGTGCTAATGCAAGCACGCCGAGGATTAGGATCAGCAACTGGAGCACCAAAAGCCAGTTGTGCCGCAACCGTTGGAACGGCGCGCTAGCCTGGGTCTCGGCGAGAAACCGTTGCCAGAGCAACGTGCTCGACACGAGCTTCACCACTCGCTTCCGCTTCAACAGATAAAACAGGATCACGACAGGCAACGTCGCGGCAAAGACAAATGCTGCCGGGGCCAGGAAGCTCATCCCCACACCTCCGCCTCACGCAATTGTTTCAGGAGCAACTGCTCAATCGGCGTATCCGAAGCCGCCATGAAATAATGCGCCCCCCTCTTCTGGCATGACTCCCGCAGTCGCTGGCAAAAGTTCTGCACCGTTCGCTGGTATGCCGCTAGACGGTAGCGTCCAAAGGTCACTTCCTCCTTGGCGCCGGTCTCCGCGTCGATCAGACGGAGATCTCCAAAGGTCGTCGGGTTAATCTCCTCCGGCGCCAGGATCTGCACGGCCGTGACTTGGAATCCGCGAGCCGTCAGCGCCGTCAGTCCCGCGTCGTAACCGGCGGGATCAAGAAAATCACTTAAGACAATCGCCACGCCAGGCTGTCGAGTCTGATACGCCCCCCGTTGCAACGCTTCGTTCAGTTCCGCCGCACCCTGCGCACTCAAGGCACCCAGGTTGCGGAAGAAATCGAGCGCGCACCGTTTCCCGCGAATCGACCTCAGCCCGCCGCGCGCTACCCTCTCTTCGGGCGAATCGGGAAACGCGACAACCGAGACCCGGTCGAACCCGCACAACGCAACATACCCAACGGCCGCGGCCACTTGCCGGGCGAAGTCGAACTTTCGCGGTGTCCCAAACGCCATGGACTCGCTGGCATCGAGAAAGATCGTCACGGGCAACTCACGTTCCTCCTCGTAAAGCTTCAGGAACAAACGATCGAGCCGTCCGTATAAGTTCCAGTCCAGATAGCGAAAATCGTCCCCAGGAACGTAAGTGCGATAGTCAGCGAACTCGACCGACTGACCGCGCGCGCGGCTGCGTCGTTCTCCTTTGGCAGCACTTTTGGCCCGCCGCGCGGCCAAGAGCTGGAATTGCTCCAGGCGCCTGAGGAGTTGAGGATTGAGCAGCGCCACGGCTCAGAGTTCGTCTCGGGAGGGCATCGTCTCTCTCGCAGCGGTTGCGCGTTTACGCCGATACCGTTTCCGGATTGCGGGGAACCTGTTCCAGGATTTGAGCAATAATATGGTCACTGGTAATCCCTTCGGCATCCGCTTCAAAATTCAAGATCAGGCGATGGCGCAACGCCGGCATGGTCACCGCGTGCACATCATCAAAGCTGACGTTGAACCGGCCTTGGGTCAGCGCGCGCACCTTGGCTGCGAGCAGCAAGGTTTGCGCACCGCGCGGACTGCTGCCAAACCGCAAGTATTGGTTGGAGATCGCCGAGGCTCGGTCAGTCTTCGGATGGGTCGCCATCACCAACCGGACCGCATAGTCTTTGACATGGGTCGCGACCGGGACCTCTCGGACCATCTTCTGCAACTCGCGCAGCCCTGCGCCATCCAGCACTTTGCCAGGGCTCGCCCTTGTTCCTTCGGTGGTGCGGTTGAGGACTTCCGTCAAATCAACAGCACTCGGATAGCCAACCACCAGTTTAAAGAAGAATCGATCGAGCTGCGCTTCAGGTAAGGGGTAGGTGCCTTCCTGGTCGATTGGATTCTGCGTCGCGAGCACGAAAAACGGTTCGGGCAGCTTGCGCACCTCCCCCGCAGCGGTGACTTGCTTCTCTTGCATCGCCTCCAACAGCGCCGACTGCGTCTTAGGTGTGGCTCGGTTGATTTCATCCGCCAGAATCAGATGGGCAAAGATCGGACCGCGCTGGAATTGGAATTCACGACGGCCTTCCGGATTTTCCACGACCAGGTTTGTCCCGAGAATATCAGCGGGCATCAAATCCGGGGTGAATTGGACCCGGCTGAAGGACAGGTCGAGCACATCCCCCAGCGTGCGGACCAGCAAGGTCTTTCCCAGGCCAGGAACCCCTTCCAAGAGGACGTGCCCACCAGCCACAATGGCGATCAACGTCGACTCGACAATATCCGTGTGTCCGACCATCACCTTTCCGATTTCAGCCTGTAACGCGTTCCAGGTCGTACGGAAGGATTCGATTTTGGCTTCGGCGCTCATCAGTTTGTTTCTTGGGTTGTCAGGCTACTTCTTCAAATCGTCAAAGTAGTCTCGGACCGAGCCTTGATAGGCCCGGGGCACTTGTTCCTGGCTGAGGGCCGCTTGGGCCTCCGTCTGGGCTGCAGTGGTCATCTCGGTGTAATCCACTTTGCTCTGCCCTTTGATGCTAACGCCCTTTAATGTGATGCTCGGCATGGGACCGCCCGGATTCATCTGTCCTTTGACTTTGGTCGGCAAAAGGCTGTCTGCCAATTGCGCGTCCCCACGGTCTGTCAGACCTCGCGCTGCCATATCCGGGCGCACCACGCCGGAATTGTCCCAGCGGTCTTTGATCTCGTTCAAGTCGAGGAAACGACTGTCATCCGCCCAAGTCCCCACTCCGCGGCCTACCCCATTGCCGTCGCCCGCCCGCGGCGGACTTGGAGTCTGACTCCAGGACTGACCATTCCCAACGCACATTTGCGCTTTCTGCAGGGCCTGCAAGGAGGCCATGATCGCATCCCCATCTCCCAACTGCTGGACGAGATTCTCCAGCTCTTTCGCCGCTTCCGCCAGGGACTGCGCCGCGTCACCTTTCTCCCCACGCTGCATCTGCTGGGCACCGCGTTTCAGGAAATCGGCGACCTTGCCATATTGACCTGCCGGATCGACGGCGCGCGACACTTCGTCGATCATCTTCTTGATCTGTTCCTGCGTCGGCGACTGCCCTTGGAGTTGTTGCACCATTTTTTCAAGCGTCGTTTGCGCCATGTCCGCTTGCCCGTTCTGCAACTGTTCCGCGAGGTCTTTGCCGAGTTTTTCCGCTTGGACCTGCAGTTGAGCCAGGGCTTTGGCCATCGCCTGCAGCTTTTCCAACTCCGTTTCCGTCACTGCCAGGTCCTTCAGCATCTGATCGGTCTGGCTTGCCGCCAAAGCGGCAATCGCTTCGTCCAAGCTGGGTAATGAAAGCCCCAGGTCTTTCGCCTGTTTCGCCAGGTTCGAAAGCGTCTTCTCCAGCTGCTCCCGCGCGGCATCGCCCGCCGCCGAGTTGCTGTCCGGCAGTCCCGAGGCCGCTTCCTTTGCTTTCTGCAGTTCCTCGCTGAACTTATCCAGAGCCTTGGGATCCGCGCCCGAGGCCTGCTTTTCCAAAGACTTCTGCAGGGACTCGATCTGCTTCTGCAAATCGGCCGATCCTTGCACGCCGCCCGTGTTAGGATTCCTCGCGGCCTTCTCCATCGCCCGGAACGCCGGATTCTGCATCAATTCCTTGGCTTGGTCCTTGAGCTTCTCGGTGACACTGGCGAGGTCGCGGAGCGCGTCGGATCGTGTCAATTGGGCTTTCGCCAGGTGCTCTCCCAGCTCCGCCACTGTCTCGAGCGCTTTCGTGGTGGGCTCCAGTGCGGGCGGACGTCGCTCCAGGCTGCGTCGCGTCAGTTCCGCCAGTGTTTTTCCCGTTTCCTTGATCACCTGGGTTTCGCGAACCTTCTCCACGTAGCGCGGGCTGCGATATTCTGGAATGAATCCTAACCCCGCGGCCACCGCCAGACTGAGCAGCGCCCATCGTGCAGCCGAAGGGAGGGTATACGGTAACAAAGCCCTGGGATTTAAGTCTTTAGCGCAACGGGCAGCGTCTTGCACCAACAGTGCTTTCCAACTCCCGCCTTCCGAGCCGTGGGAAACCTCCAGCGCGGTGCTCAACCGTTCCTGCAGTTTCCGCCGGTCATCCAGCCATCGCGCGGTCTCTAGGAGAGATGGCCGCCGACGCCAACCGAGGATAAAGCCGAGCCCGGCAGCTCCGAGAGCGGCCGCCGCAACACCCCCGAGCGCCGCGAATGGAAGTGGCACCACTTTGAACAGTCCTAATCCCACCAACCAAATGCCGCTCCCCACCAAAACTCCCTGCCAGAGTCCCTTCCAGCCTCTCTGCCAGCGGCGTCGTCGCGCTGTTTGGAGCAGAACGCCCTCAATGGTTTGGATCTCGTTCATGCGATGATCTTACGTTGCCTTATCTTGCCGTCCTACGCGAGGCAATTTGACACACTTCTGCATTAGACCGTAGGACCGGAGGTTTGTTCCACTACTGTGGTGACCGCTAAGTCCTTGCACTTTCGCGGCGAGGGTTTTTGCGCGCCCGCAAGGCGCGAGCGAGGCGCATACCCGTTGCGGTCTGTAACGAGCGAGGAACGCGGTGGGCGCGCGAAAGAACCGCCGCCCAGAGGGTTGCGCTGAAAATGGGTCCTGGCTTCGTTGCTCCTCGGTCAGAGAGCGCGGCGGCTATCCTCCGTCGTCGCGCCTCGCCAGGACCCATTTTGAGCGCAACG
>JBGAIN010000080.1:0-37741 GCA_044225505.1 Limisphaerales bacterium | reverse complement strand
CGGTGAACTATGCCTGCACCACTGAAATCGTCTACTGTCGCCTGTTCTAGTCCCGGATTTCTTCGTGATGGGATCAGAACGCACTTAACCGGTTTGAAAAGCGAGTCAAGCACCCAATTCACCGCATCTTTTATGTTCCGGAGCGGCTGGCTGACATGTGCACTGCCTCCTACCGCAAGATTGAATTCGTAACAAGACTGGCCAAAATTTGGCACTTGGTTCAACTCACCAACAAGCTCGTCAGATAACTGTCCTTGTCCTTGCGGACCTGAAACGTCTAAGTCGATCCAAAACCCAGCCCCGCATGTGTTCCTTGATAAAGTTTTTAGGAGGTAATCGATGTCTCGTTCGAGGTCCGCTCTCCGCGTCCGCCCGACCTCGCGTAATTTACTCAGCGCTTCTTTGCTCGGACTAAAAGCCAAACTAAGACGGATTGGAAATGACTCTGCAGATCTAAACACCTCCAAATCACCTAGTTTCCATTCGTTTCCGTGTAAAAGAGTTGGGAGATGCGAGTAACGATCGCAGACGAACCGTAGAATATTAGATTTGCCGCTATTATTTTGGCCGATCAGAAAGTTGATCTTTTCGCATGGGCCAATTCGCTGCAACTCTTGCCCAAAGCTACGGTAGCCTGCTAGCCCGAAGCCACTTATCAATTGAGGCGCGTTTGTCGTCATCTTCAAAGGCGTTGCTTGTCAGCGTTTGTCACCACCGAGAGACAGCCTGGACTCATCCAATCATGGGACAAAGTGCAAAACAAGAAGCTTGCTTTCCCAAACGTACACAAGCCGCCATGGCCTGAAATTGTAATACCAAAATTTTAAGTTGGCCCAGCAAACAAGGATAGGCAGCCGTACTTCGTCAACCTCTGCAATGAGCTTGGAACCATTAAGGGAAAATTGCGGCCTGTTAAGCGAACTTCGATTTCTTTACCGATATCCAGCGTTAATTGCAGCGGTGGTTCAATACTAAGTTGTCCGCCGCCGACCCGCTTTCGCAGGTCGGCCTGCTGCTGAATCACTTGGATTGTGTCTGGTCTCGGTACTGCAGAAGAAACGCCGAACCGACAACATTGCGCTTTATTCCTGGTCCGTCCCAAGCAATCGCCAGGCATTCGCCGCCCGCGTCTTGTTTCATCAGGATCTCAACGTAGTAGCGCTTGCCGCCTTCGAGACTGACCGGACCTGACGCTTGTTTTGGATTTTTGTCCCACTCCTGGGGAGCGGTGTATTCTGGATTTCGACAGAGCATTCGTTTCTTCTCCGAGCTGGCGTCGGTGCTGAGCCAAAGCTCGCCATGGTCGTCTGCAGCCATCCAGAACTGGTATTTCCCGGTCTTGGGCGGCAGCAACCAGCGCCGGCTCCGCACTCCATAGAAATCCCCCAGGCGCTCTTTGATCTCCAGCGACGGAATGATCCGAATCTCTGTCGGAGCCTTGTTGAAGGCAGCACTGCTCGTCAGGCTCGTCACGACCCGTCCCCGGATCCCTCGCCAAACTTCCATGGAGACGCCCTTAGGCTCGGGCGCCGGTCCGGCAGTCGCTAGGTCGGCATTCGAAACAAACAGAATCGTGCTGACGAGGGCCAGCGGTCGATTGGGAACGACCTTTAAAACGAGTTCGTGAAACGCTGATTGAGTGGGGGTTACAACTTCCTGATGAGGATTCATTTCTTGCACGTCTTTACTCCTTATTGATTTAGTTTAGTTCAGGAGTGATCGATGCCAGGCTGCGGAGCGTTCCGATGCGGGCCCATGCGAAGAACTTAGCCTCATCAGTGTGGGCTCTGGAGTCAGCGGTTAAGTAACTTAGCCGTCGAAACGTTCCGATCCCGTTCTCGTTCCATCGCGTGACGGCGCGAATTGGTCAGCACCGGGTGCCGTCGTGTCGCTAACTGCTGGCTGGCCGCCGACCCGTGCCCATACCCAGCCGCGTCGCGGCCTTGCGTCAGATGCCCGACGCGCCGCAGTGCCGGCGGTTGTAATAGACCGCGTCTCTGTGTGAGCGCGCGGGCCATCAACGCACAGATTTCCGTTCACCTTTTTTGCCAGGAGGTCAAACTGATTGCTCGACCTATTCGTTAACTTTTAACTTAGAGGCTGACCCCGAGGAGCCACTGAATTACCATGGTCAAGGCTGGCTCGCGCGCGCGGCGGAAGCGCCGGCACGATATCCCTGTTCGTACGGGAAGCGATCGGGACGATTCCACAGTCTCGACAGACGGCACAGACGCGGCGCCTCGCGCTGCGAGATAGCCGTCGGAAAGCGTTAAGATATGTCATCCGGGCGAGGGGATCTTGATCGAACGGCGTCGATCTAGGCAACGGAACAGAAACAGACTGATGCGGCGTGGAGCAACCAGCCAACGTCGCGAGTGCAAGAGCTGCCATCGCCACCGTTTTCCCCAGCACCCAAAGATTTCGTGATCTCATACGCCCAACTTCAAGCGACGATCGAGGTTTTTCAAGGTAAGACCATCGATCCGCGTGCAATCCCAGATATCCCACCTTCCCGAGCTCCTCTCGTCCTGTTCAGACATTTCTTCTGGTCCGACGAGAATCATCCTCCCCTTGGTCTGCCCTTCCAGCGCGCCAAGAGTCTTATCGGGCGAAGGCGACCGGGCGTTGCCCCCGTCTACAATGGTCAAGGCCTTCGGCCTCGTGATCCGTCAGCGCACATCCCATGTTTCGACGCCGGTCGCAAGCCATTGTCCGCGCTCGATAAACCGAGACATTCAAATGCCAGCCGCGAGCTGCGATCCGCGAATTTGTCCCTCATCAGGCCAACGGCTCGTTGGTCAACTGTCGCGTAGGCATTTCCTAAATCTTAGCAGGTGGCGCGGAGGAAAGGGCTTTAAGGAACAAGCTTGGCGACGTTTTTTGAGTCTCTTCTGCCCGTAAGCCTAAAGCGGCAGAGGGCTGCGCGCACTCCACGACCTCACGGAAATTTGCACGTGCTTTGAGGTTGGTGAAGCGTTGTGTGGCTTTTGATCGTTGGCGTCGGTGCCGCGAGAGTGGCTGTCAAATGTCTCACACGGTGGGAACAATTGTTCCCACCGTGTGAGACATTTAGGCCGAGCTTGTGGCGTTGATTGGCCGGCTCTTCTCAGAATGGCCCCCCCGTCAGCGGCAGTGTCAACAATTTGTTGACACTGGCCGTAACTGGTTTGCTAGAGGAACTTTAGGTGAGTTACATCTTGGCCCCCCAATCTTGGTAGCCTACTCCGTCTCGTGAGGTGACGAGGGTGGGGCGGTGGATTGGTTGCTTCCCAGCGAGGGCCTTTGAAAAAATCGGTTATCTACTTTCCGCGCGAATCTCGTGACCTTGGCGGCTGCTCATTCAACAGACTCCTAGCCTCTGAATCTGAGTTGGTTAGGGGTCGGATGAGCAATTGCTGATCGCAAGAAGGACGGCAAGCCCGAACTCAAATCCATGTTCCCAAGGTAAATGCGCTTAGCCACGCCCACGGTCATTCGAGGCAAGGCCGGTGCAAGGCCGGTGCAAGGCCGGTCCAACGCCGGTCACGGAGCGGCATTGCACCGGGATTGCTCCAGCCTTGCGCCCCCGTTGGTCCGAACCGTCCTCGTAAACCCAACGGTGTTCAGTCGCGCTGCCCTTCGCGCGCGTCTTAAATCTCGTAGCCGCCCGAGGTCACGAGGCGGACTAGCCGATTAAACCCTGCGAAGATCTTATGGAAGGTGCAAAAGCCTAACAACGCTTCGCCAAACTCAAGGTGCATCCAATTCTCCGCCAGGTTTTGGAGTGCGCGCAGCCCCCTGCCGCTTTGCGCCAGAGGTTGGACAGATAACGCGATTACTTCGAAATCACTGGATCAGCACCAATACCGCCGTCGGCGGGCATTTGCCCAAAAACGAATGCCTGCTCAATGGTTAATTCATCCATAGACCACAGCGCTAAGGACCCGTCCGCGTGTCGAAACGCAATATCGCTCTTGCCATTGCCATCCAGATCTCCCACGCCGACGATCTGCCAATCTCGCTCTAACGAAAACGGCGCGCGCCCGAGCCGGATCTCCGAGCGGTCCATCATCCAAAACGCGATGGCGCGCTCCTCATCAAAAAGCACAATATCGCTTTTGCCGTCTCCATCGAAATCGCTGACTCCGACGATTTGCCAGCCGCTTGGAACGCGCAGCGACAATACGCCTTCGCGAATATCTGTTCTTTCCATGAACCAAAAAGCCAAAGTTCGATCGGAGTGCTCGAGGAGAACGTCTGAATTTCCGTCACCGTCAAAATCACCGACGCCGATGATCTTCCAGTTTTTGGGAACCTTACCCATCGGAACCACCGTGGCGAGAACGTCCCGCACCATGAGCCAAACGGCAATCCCGTCGTCGTCGGTTTCGAGGAGCAAGTCGCGTTGGCCATCGTGATTGAAATCGCCCATACCTAAGAGGCGGCACGAGTCTGGTTTTGTCCCCCAAATCGCGCTTCGATTCACATTGCGGTTTGAAATGGACCAGGCTTCCATTTTGCCGTCCGCGAATTGCAGAACGAGTGCGGACGGTCCTGCAGCACAACTCACTGGCTGGACAGCGCTGGAACGACTCTTACGTAAGACAAAGGCGTGAAACCCGTCAAGATTGGGTGGTGGAACAATTCCTCCGCCCAAGACCACGGTTATGTTTTCGGATTCACCTCGAAAGTCAGCGGTATCATAGGAGGTCCCTATCCAAGCACGAATCTTCATCGTGACCTTGGTTCCAGGAGTGACGTCTGGGCAGTCGATCGTGACCGGGTTTAGGTATTTGGCCGCAAGAAGGCTGTTCGTGCGGAACGTCGTTACCGGCGACAATTCTGTCAAGCTGCCGTCGGAATTCAACAAGCACAACTGAGCGAGTCCCAATTTGCCAGGCCCGGTCCCATCCGGCAGTGTGATCGGAGCATCGATCTCAAGCCCGACGCGGTTTGCCAGCAGCACTTGCCCGACCGGTTCCCAACACTTCGGAGTATTGACCTCCAGCGCCTGCCCCGTGCTCGAGAGATTGCCCGCGGAATCCCGCGCGGCGACGGTGTAGACGTAGTGCGCCGTCGCCTGCAAATCAAAATCCGTATAGAACGTCTGGCCCGCCCCAACGTCGCCGACACGATTTCCGTCGCGATAGATGATGTATCGTTGCAGCCCTGCTTTACCGACGTCGCGCACTGCAGTCCACGCAATGGTGACTGCTCGACACGCTAATTCATTCACGACGAGATCCTTGGGAATTTCCGGCGGAGTCAGGTCTGGGCAAGGAGGTGTCGTGGCCGATGTCCAACTGGGAGAAGATTGATTGCCTGCATTGTCGACGGCGAAGATCGAGTAAGAGAGTTTGGTATTTGCTTGCAGACCAGAATCAATCACAAATCTCCCGTCGGCTCCCGTCTCAGCGAGCAAGGTGCTATCGCGAAAAACTCGGTAACCCCGAAGACCAGAGCCGCCCGTGTCCGTCGTTCCCTGCCAATGAATTTCGACGTGGTCGCATGCAATGGCAGTGATACGAACATTGTTCACCGCCAGAGGTGGCGAGACGTCCGGACACTCGTCCAACTGGAATTCGAGTTTCTCGGACTTGGCAGATTCTTTGCCGTTGTTATCAACGGAACTGACTTCATAGGCGTATCTGACCCCAAGCGTCACGGCTCGATCAGCATACGTCGGCGAAGTCGGCACCGGATGGAACTGGAGCAAGGCTCCGTTACGATAAATGTTGTAGCCTCTCAGCCCGGCAGAGCCAATGTCCACGGCAGCAGTCCAAAATAGCTGGATCGATTCACACCCGTTGGAGCGGGCACTCAACCCACCGGGGGCGCGGGGCGGAGCACTGTCCGCACATGACGGGACAAATACCGTCGACTCCACGGTCGGGGTGGATTGTTGCCCGTCCAGGCCAACGGCCGAAAGAGTAATCGAGTATCGAGTGTTGGGGATCGCAGTCAGGCGGAATTGAAATTGATTCGCCGGAACGAGGAACGGCTCTCCATTCACCATCAATCGGTAGTGATCAACGGGCGATCCCGCTGACGGAATACCCCACGCTGTGTACACCTGTGTACAATCAATGGCTAAAACAGTGAAGCTATATGGCGTGTTGGGTGGTCCATCATTGGGGCAGAGGGGTGTCTTGATCTGCCGCACGTCTTTGGGTGATTCGTTCCCCGCGTAATCGAGCGCGGCGACTCCCAGGGTGTAGGACTGGCCAGGCGTCAGCCCGGTGAATTCATATACAGAGCTGCCCCATGTCGATACCATTTGATCATCTCGATAAAGACGGTACTGACGGACCGCTGTGTTGTCGGTGGACTCACTCCAATAGACTTTGACTCGATCGCACGACACAGTGACCCAGGATATTTTGGGCACTGTTGGCGGGGTCATATCGATACAATCCGGCGGTGTCACAGTGATCGGAGGGCTCCGCTTCGTCTCGTGCCCATCGGCATCCATCTGAGCGACCCAGTACTGCGCAGCGACACCAGGCGGAATCCCAGTAACGAGTTGATAGCCTATCCGCAGTCCGAACTCGTGAATGACAATGCCGTCCCGGTAGATCCGGAATCGTTCCGCTCCGCCCCCCGTCTGGTATCGGACCAATGGAAAAATTGCTGAGGTGCATGAGCGAAAAGCCACGGACATGCGTAACCAGGAATCATAGGAAGTATCGATGCTCAGGTGCACGCTGTCACTCGAAGCCGTCCAATCGACAGTCGAGATTTCGACCCTATACTCACCAGCGGCGCTGGGTTGGGCGTCAACCGAGAGCATGGCTTTTTGTGAGATCAAATTTCCGTTGAAATACCAGGCATATCCGAAGGGGCCAGGGAGATCGACCTGAACCGACAAAACGGCAATGTCCCCAGCGTAAGCGGTGAAACCCGAATTACAGACAATCGTCGGCCTCGCGCCCTCCTCAACGGTCGCTGTCGGGCTTCGAAATATTCCTACGGCGTTTTCAAACTCCACGTAATAGGCCCCGAGATCCGCTTGCTGAACATGAGGGATTGAGAGCACATTCTCGGTCCACTCGTAGGCATTGAGTGATTCTGAATTTCCCGACACCGGCTGGCCATCGTGGAACCATTGCACACGCGTCGGCCGCGTTCCAAAAACACTCGCCATCAACCGCACATCCTGACCTAGAGATATTCTCTGACTTTGGGGTGGCCGAGTAAACACCAGAGGGGAATCTGTCCGCACGCTTTTCCGTAGGCTTGTGCCAGTTCCAGCATCACTCATCACGTTGAGGGCATAGTCTCCAACGTCGGACGTCCCCATGCTCGCCACCGCATAGATCGCATTGGTGGCATTTGGGATCGCTTGATTGTTTCTAAACCATTGATACGAAACTGGCAGGTCACTCCAAACCGAAGCCGTTATGGTCAGTTCCTTTCCAAATGGGACGAACAGAGGGGTGGGGTCGAGGTAGACTCGAGGGGGGTGATCGACCGTCAGCTTGACCGAATCGCTCCAAGTTTCATGCCCGTCCGCCTCGGTCACCGTCATCGCAAAGAAACCCTCTGCTTGCCATGTAAAGTGCTGTTGGCCCGCTGCGACGGCTAAAGTTAACGTCGTCGTTCCTGGGATGGCCACCCATCCGTAACCAGGTGCATCGGTCCGTTGATACCACTGGTAAGCCGAATTTTCATAACCGCCAACGGCGGCTGTAAACGTGACAATCTCACCTTCCCGCGCATGAACTGAGGCTGGGGCAATGGAAATAGCGCCGGCGTGCAAGTCAACGGAAACCCCAAATGCTAACATCAACCAACTGAAACCCCAGACGCAGGAAAGATTAGCTCCCATATGGAATCAGCACTAGTGGCATTAGCCTGACACATAGGCGCTTGCACTGCAAGCCAATCAATGATCCCAAATAAGGACTTCGGTCCCGCATCCGTGGATGAATGCGCGCTGGAAACGCGGGCCAAACCGCAAAACTCCAAATGCTTAGCCGCCCGAGGTCACGAGGCGGACTGGCCGATTAAACCCTGCAAAGATTCTATTCCGCCTCGTGACCTCGGGCGGCTACGAAGATCGACGGCAAGGTGCAACCCGCCAAAAGTCCTCCTGACAAGCTAATTACGGCCGGTGTCAACAATTTGTTGACACTGCTGCTGACGGGGGAAGGGGCGGGCCATTCTGAGAGTACGGCCAATCAACGCCACAAGCTCGGGCCTAAATGTCTCACACGGTGGGAACAATTGTTCCCACCGTGTGAGACATTTGACGCAGCCACTCTCGCGGCACCGACGCCAACGATCAAAAGCCACACAACGCTTCACCAACCTCAAAGCACGTGCAAATTCCCGTGAGGTCGTGAAGTGCGCGCAGCCCCTGCCGCTTTGCCCCTGAGCCTTTATAAAAAGGAGCCAAGAAACGCTGGAATTCTGCGCCTGGTCTTCGACACAGGCGCGCTCCGTAAAACCGGAAATGAGAGCGGCGCACCGGCCAATCAGCAATTGCTGATTCGACCGCAACTTGCTCTGATAAAGTCACTAAGAACGGCTGGCGGGAATTTTTGCCACCGCTCAACGGCAATCAGACTGCTGGAACAAATGAAACGGGTGAACAGCCGTAGGATCTGTATCAGATCATTTCTCGGTCTCTCACCAAGTCGAAGACTCGACCGCAGCGCAAATTACGAGTGTCCTCAATAAGTCACAATAAGCTCCGCGTGTCTTTTCCGCCGGGCCAAAGGCCCCATCCCCATAGCAGCCGTGGCAAAGCGTCGCGTCGCCCACGGTCCTTGCCCCCTTTGGGGATACGCGCTGGAAGCGCAGGCCAAACGGCAAAAACCCGAACAAGAAGCCGGAAGTGTCAGTTCTATCAATGCCCGAGCTGCGTCGCGGTGGTGTGCGTGTCGCCATCGGTCCTGTGCGTTGTTCCCGGCAACCTTTCCGCCTATGCGAAGAAGCAGCGGCGTAGGGTGCGTCCGCGCGTGGCGATCTGCCCCGCTTGCGGTCTGAATATTGTCAAGGTTCCAGGTGTCCCTTGGCAGCATTGCGGCATTAACCTGCCGCATCCGGCCAAGCCGGATTGGGGCGCATCATCGTCCGAGAGCTCCTGACGCTGCCGTCTACCCCACGCTTGCGAACCCGGAACCGCATGCAACGTGCGAGAGCCTCTAAACTTGAGAAATGGGGCGCTGCAGGGGATGTAGGAGACAAGGTGAACTGCAGCATTACTGCAAAGGCCAGTTGAATGATTTTGATGATGGCATCATGATGACAGGGTGGAGACAGCGGCCGCTGGACCCACTTTTCGCCGTGATCGACGATTTAAGGATCAATCCGAACTGAACATGACCAGGCGGCAGAGCATAGTCCTTTTGAGCGTGGTGATCCTTGTCGCTGTGTTTCTGTCGCTGCGACTCCTGCTGCCAAACACTGTGACGCCGAGCGAAACCTCGTCGGTGGACGTGGGTCCTACAGGTTCCGCGGACCGCCCCCAGCTCGCAGAGCGGTCAGCGCCTGGCTTTGATTGGGCCGGAGCAGCTTCCAAAAAGAAATTAGATTCTGAACAATTCGTCAGTCTTAGTCGGATGGGGACGGATACGAACTACATCAAGCGTCTGATTCGTCGGCACATGAGTATCAAGTCGTATTTGGCGTCTCCGCTGAAGGGAGACCCAGAGTTTGAACAGGTCATTGATTGGCTGATCGGAAATGGCTACGGAGTGGAGGACGTCGCGCAGGCGTGGCATGCTTTGGTGATCCCCGCATCAGGAATGACGTCGATCGATCAGGTTCGCGAACACCTGCGCCAGAAAGGCAAATCTCGGGACCAAATCGAGAAGTCCGCAGAAAAAATTCTGTCCGTGCATGAACAACAAAAGCGTCGGATCGTCAGCCACTGGCTTTGCTTAGGGAGTGATGAGGGTGAGATTCTAGATAGCTTTTTGAGAATGGCGCCAGAGCAGCCAACTCAACGAGGTCCAATCGACAGGTTTATGCCCAGCACCTCCCCTGTTGAAGGAGAACGCATTCTTCGCGATGAAGATTGGATGAGTCCCGACCGTAAAGCTCTAGCCGAACGATACCGCGGTGTTCGACGAAGCACCGATTCCAGAGACGAATGGCGCCCATCACCATCGCCGTTAAATGAAGCTCTTAAGCAGGATGAAGTGGCCGCAGAAGTCGGGGCAGAGCAGGTCCGTTCCACACCGGTTAAAAATGGTCAGCCAGTTCTCGCCCATCCAAATTGGTGACCGGCTGAAGCCTGCGGCGGATGCGGCGCAGGCGGCCGCGCCCCAAATCTTTTGCGGACCGCGGCTGTATCGGAACGATCAGCCGCCGCCTCACGTGTCCGTCGTTGTCATCGTGGCAGAGCCGTCCCGGCTCTGGTTTGCCTGGCTTATTGGCCATGAAGTAGCGGAAGTCCCTGCCAGCGGCGAGACGCCGCTGCCACTCTGGCACTCCCGATTCGACAGGGAGGTTCGCAACCGCCGAAGCTCGGCGTATATAATTCGCGGTTGGTCCCGGGCCCTTCACACGGTGCGGACGCCTCTCCCGGGACGGTGGTCGGACCTGGCAATCCAAGCATTTGGCTTGCTGCCATGGAGGAGGTGTGGAAGGGTGGGGTATGTTCGTATGAATATATCACGCGTGATTCTCCTGGGGGCGGTGATTTGCAGTAGTCTTCTAATGGCTCCGTCGCTGTTCGGGCAAGCGTATAACGCCAGGCAACTGACCAGGAAGGTCGTTCCGCAGCCGATCCCAGCCAAGACGAACGCGCCTGGGGTCGCGGCCCAGCCAGCGCCCGTGGCGCCTGCACCTCCCAACGCCATTCAAAAACGAGTGATCACTCAAGCGGTCGTCCGCTACCTCCCGCCGCCGCCCGTCGACCCGGAAAAGGCGCGCGCCTCGCGCGAACAAGCCATCCGAAAAACGATTGAGTTCCAAAAAATGCGCGCTGAGGAAGGATCTGAATCCGCCCAGTATGAACTGGGGCTGCGTTATCTGAAAGGCGACGGTTTGGAGAAGGATGAAACGTTAGGGCGCAAATGGCTGACCGAGTCGTCCAAGAATGGCTACGGCCCGGCCACGCGCAAGCTGGAAGAGCTCGACAAGCCAGCGGAACCAGCCCATCCGGAAACGAAGTAAGTCTGCGCCGAGCACTTCTCAGCACCTTTGCGGACCGCAGCTCCGTCACAGAACGTCCCCATCGATCCATGCCTTGCGAGAATCGAAACCTGCGACGGGTCCTGCGGACACAGTCGCGCTCCGTAAACTGAGTGTTTTTTGACCGCACCGCCGAGTTTGAGCGTCCGAGTCGTCCTTCGTTCCAATGGAGCGCGTTAGAGCCGCTCGCCCGTCCCCGACTTGGAGTTATGTTGAGGGATGAATGGTGACAACGGAAATGCCGAGCCGCGGAAGGCTGGCAGATCTCAAGGGAACGTTCAGCCTGCACCCAGCTCGGCACGGCGCCGTCGGCCCTCGGACGCGTCGAAGGAGAAAGCGGGATCAGGCCAATCCAGCAAGAAATCCAAGAAGGACTGGGACGGTTTAAAGGTGGACATTGCGCCGAGCGGCGGGCTCGGGCCGGACGTGGGGTTGACGCCGCCGTAGGGTTCATCGGAAAGACTGCGGCCTATCCTGCGGATCCAAATCCGTCCCGAATACAGACCAATCTGGAAAAGTGAATCCGGGATGGAAACCTGCGGCTGATCCTTCGGATACAGCCGCGGTCCGAGGGGAGAACGGGGGAGCGGGGCCGGGTCAGTGCTGACAAGGTGCAAATTCCCCAGTAAGGTAGGGGACATGTTTCGTCCTTGCATTGACCTCCACGAGGGTAAGGTAAAACAGATCGTCGGTGGCACACTGGCGGATGACGAAACGTCGCTCCGCACCAACTTCATTGCGGAACGCCCGGCCGAATGGTTCGCCGAACTTTATCGCAACGATGAATTAGCCGGCGGCCATGTGATCATGCTCGGCCCCAAGAATGAAGCGGCAGCCGAGGCCGCGTTGCGCGCTTATCCTGGCGGTCTGCAAATTGGCGGTGGGATCCATAGCGAGAATGCGGCGCGCTACCTGGATGCGGGAGCGTCGCATGTGATCGTGACTTCCTGGGTCTTCCGCCAGGGCCGTTTGGATTCAGATCGGCTGATCGAGTTGGTCAAGCGCGTTGGCCGGGAGCGCTTGGTTTTGGACTTGAGCTGCCGACAGCGGGATGACGATTACTTTGTGGTGACTGACCGGTGGCAACGGTTTACCGACCTGCGCCTCTCCCCTTCGACGTTGCAAACGCTCGCCGTTTATTGCGCGGAGTTCCTCGTTCACGCGGTGGATGTCGAAGGGTTATGTCATGGGGTCGATATGCGGTTGGTCGAGTTGCTCAGTGCCGCGAGCCCCATTCCCACGACTTATGCGGGCGGAGCCAGATCGTTGGCTGACCTGGAGAAGGTGAGTGACGTGGGCGGTGGGAAGATCGATCTGACGATCGGCTCGGCGCTCGATATCTTCGGCGGGTCGGGGGTGCGTTACACCGATTGCGTGGCGTTCAATCGGGAGAAACGGAAACGCTGAGACCGACAGCAGACTAACTCGCAGAGCTAACTCGCCGGGGCGGGCTGGCTTAACTCTTCCCGGACCGCGTGCAGCAATTCGTGGGCGCTATACGGTTTGGCGAGCAAACGTCCAATGCCGTTGCTTTGCAGCGCGGCCAGTTTATCGGCTGGGTTCGAAACGGCGCGGCCCAGGCCCGTGGAGGCGATGACGCGAATCGCGGGATTGATCTTTCTCGCTTCCCGCGCCAGGGAAGGACCATCGAGCGAAGGCGTTTGAATTCCCGTCAGCACGAGTTTGACGCTTTCCTGGTGTTGGGCGAGCAGACCGAGACCTTCCATGCCGTCGGCCGCGGTGAGAACTTGATAGCCGTGCCGGCTGAGCGTGGTGCGCGTCACGTCGCGCAAGCCCGCGTCGTCTTCGACCAGGAGGATGAGTTCGCCGCGGCCGCTGGGCAGCTCGGCGCCGGCGCGGGCGGGCTCGGTCTCCGCATCGGCCATGGCTGGCAAACAAAGCGTTAGGGTCGTGCCGACTCCAGACTGGCTGCGCAGGTCAATGAGGCCGCCGTGGCTTCGAATGGTTCCGGAAGCGGCGGCCAGCCCTAAGCTCGGCGCCAGGTTGCGCTCTTTGCACGCGAAGAATGGTTCGAACAGCCGGTCGTGCGCGGTCGCGGGAAAGAGCGGCCCGGTATCCTGCACTTCAAACAGCACGTAGTTTCCCGGTTTCCGGCCTGAGTACACGCCATTGGTATGATCGCCAATCTGCAGGTTCTTGAGGCGCAGGGTTAAAATTCCGCCGGAAGGCATGGCATCGCGGGCTTGCACGCAGAGTTTCAGCAAGACCTGGTGCAATTGGGTCGAATCGCCCTGGACCGACCAAATGCCCGGCGGGGATTCGGTCAATATCTGAATATTCCGTGGGAAGGTCTCTCGCAAGACGTTGACGGTGTCTTTGAGGAGCTGCGATGGGCGAAGGGTTTCTCGTTCTCCTTCGACGCCGCGGGCAAAGACCAACGCTTGCTTCAGCAAATCTGCCGCGCGCTCGGACCCAGTGACGATGTTGGTCGTCAGAGCGTCCTCTTCATTCTTCAGCGGCTTTGACCGCAGGATTTCGGCAGAAAGCAGGACCGGCGCGAGATTGTTGTTCAATTCCTGCGCCAGGCCGCCAATCAGGCTGCTCGCCGCCTCCGTGCGTTGCTCACGACGCAGTTGTAACTCCCGAATGCGGGTGGCGGTCATATCCGTGGCGACCAGCAAGATCCAACCGGCGGTCCCGGGCGTGCGCGCGTTTGAGGCTAAACGAACATCCACAAAAAGCTTTTTACCGGTCTTGGTGACGTGGCTCAGTTCGCCGCGCCATTGCCCGTTTTGTTTGAGGAGCCGGAGAATCTCCTCGGTGGGGTTGGCTGCGGAGGGCTCCGACAAAGAGTCGAGGGCAGGGCGTCCGGCCATTTCTTGGGCAGTCCAACCGTAGAGACGGGCGGCGCCTTGATTCCACGAGAGGATGCGCAGGTCGGCATCACAAGTCACGATGGCATCGGGAGCGGTGTCGAGAAGGGCGACGCGCTCACGCAGGCGCGCTTCTTCGATTCGTTGCACGGTGCAGTCGGTGAAGAGCATTAGCGCCCCGCGATGGGATTTGGACTCATCGGAGAGGGGGGCGTAAGACGATCGCACCCAGATGGCCCGGCCAGCTTTGTGGCGCAGGCGAACATCCACCGAAACGAACGGCGCTGCGCTCGCGCTGGCGAGCTTCTGGTGGCTGGCGGGCAAATCTTCTAAAACCAGAAGATCGGGCAGCGAGCGGCCCAGGAGTTGGGGCGCGGTGTAACCGACCATTTCAGCGGCAAACGCGTTGACGAAGGTGATCTTCCCTTGGGCGTCCGTGGCCCAGATTCCCTCCGGCGCCAACTCCACGAATTGCCGGAACTGTTTTTCACTTTCACGGAGCGAGTCAATGGTGCGTTTGCGCTCGCTCAGTTCGTTTTGGAATGTGCGCACCATGCCGTCCAAATGGCTCGTTCGTTGAAGGACTCGTTGCTCGAGTTCCGCGGCCAGGCGCTGCGCTTCGGTGGAGGCCTGCAAATGGGCTTGGCTTTCCGCATGGAGTTTGGCCCGGGTATGGGCGAGTTCGACATCCTGCTCGCTGAAGCGACGTTCCAGATCCTGGTGGAAGCGCCGCAGTTCCCCGACGCGATGCGTCAAATCGGCGGTTCGCCGTCGGGACGGTTTGATGCACGTGAAGTAAACGACGGCAAACGTGAAGGCGACACCGAGGATCGTTCGGAGCAGGACGTTCGCGGCCGAAGAGAGGGGAAGGTCGACGGCCGCGGCCGCTTGCGCCAGGAGTTCACTGAGCACGAGGGCGAGCGCCAGAAACAGAACGAGTTCGATGATAAATCGATCGGGCGACGAGGCCGGTCCGTTCGGGCGCGCCGGGACTTCAGACGCTTCCGGGTTGGGCGATGGCGGTGAGGACGAATCCAAGTTGTTTAACAATTGCGTAGGAGGAAGATGGAACCTCTCTTGTCGTTTACCGAGGCACACAACGACCGAGCCACCGCCCCACGGCTTGTATTCAACCCCAACCTCGCGGCAGATTCAATGCTAAACCAGATACGTAAGAATACTCATCCGCGACCTGCGGGTTTCGGCTCGCGCAAGTCCTGCGCCGTTTGCGCCTTCGCCACAATTCGCTCCATCGCTTTCAACCAGAGCGGATGCTCATTCAAACAGGGAATCAGGGTCAAATCTTCCCCCCCAGACTCGATAAACGACTCCTTGGCGCGCATCCCGATTTCCTCCATGGTTTCGAGGCAATCCGAGACGAAGGCCGGACAGATCACGAGCATGCGTTTCACTCCCTCTTTGGCCAGACGCACGATTTCCAAATCGGTGTACGGCCGAAGCCAAGGATCGCGCCCGAGGCGGGATTGGAATGCGGTCGAGTATTTGGTAATGCCCGTGGCCTGGACGAAGGACTGGACGGTTCGAAAGCATTGCGCGCGGTAGCACGTGGCATGTGCGGGGCTCGTGGAATTGCAGCAGTCCGGGCTCTGCAAACAGTGGGACTTGGTTGGGTCCGACTTTCGCAGATGTCGTTCGGGCAATCCGTGAAAGCTGAACAGCAAATGATCGTAGCCTTTGTCGAGGTAGGTTTTCGCGCTGGCCACCAGAGCGGCGATGTAATCTGAATCATCGTAAAACGGTGGCACCGTTGCCAGCTTGCGAATCTCGTAAGTCGGGGCCAGGCGTTTGACTTCTTCGACAGCCGTTTCGAAGCTCGACATGGCATAGTGCGGGAAGAGCGGGAAGATTAAGACCTGATCCACCCCTTGCTTGGCCAGCGCCTCCAGGCCCGAGGCGATCGACGGGTTCTGGTAACGCATCGCCAGTTCGACCGGCATGGTCAGGCGCCGTTTGAGTTGGGCGCAAACCCGTTGGCTGATCACAACGAGGGGCGACCCTTCCGGCCACCAAACCTTATGGTAGGCCTCTGCGGATTGTTTCGGGCGGAACGGCAGGATCAAGCCGTTGACCAGGATGGAACGCCACAAGTAATTGGTATCAATCACGCGTCCATCCATCAGAAACTGCCGGAGATATCGCCGCACATCGCTCACGGAGGGCGAATCGGGCGATCCCAAATTGACCAATAAAACGCCTGCTTTGCTCATGTCATCTTTTGCTTGGCTTCAATCGCGAGGGGGGGTGCCACCGCGACTCTCTTAGATCCAGGTTTAACTCACACTGCTGAACAGACCTCGCGTCCGGCACCTTCGCGCAAGTAAGCGGCGACACGTTCCGCGGCGTTAAATCCGGAAACGATCGAGTCCGCCAGTGAAATCCCGTCGCGATAATTGCCCGCCAGGAACAAACCGGCTGCTTTCGTTTCCATCTCCTTCATCAACTCGCGGAACTTGCCAAACCCAACTTCGTACTGGGGAATGGCGCGTGGGAACAGGAAACAATGTTGAAAGGTTGGTTTACCGGAAACGCCCAGCAGTTTCCGCAGATCACGGCAAGTGAGTTCCACCAGCTCGTCCGGCTTGCGCCGAGCCAGGTCTGGGGCGCGTGTGCCGCCCACATAACTCGTAATCGTCACGTGACCTTCCGGGGCTCGATTGGGGAAGAGGGAGGAGGAGAACAGGGCTCCTAGAATATTCAGTCGTTCCACCTCCGGAATTAACATCCCAAATCCGTCGAGCGGATGCGACACGTCCGCTCTTTTAAACCCGAGCACCACGCTGGCCACGGGTGGATACTGAATCTGGGACATCGGGGCCGGATCGATGCGTTCGGAGGTCTGCCATCGGATTCCAGGCAACCGGTAAGCGGGGCCGGTGTAGATGACGCAGGCATGTTCCTGGTCGCGCTCGACCCCGTTGACTCGGGTCGTCACGGTCCATCCGGCAGAATCCTGCCGGATACCCACGACGGGAGCGTTCAGGTGCACGGCGTCGCCTAAGCGCCGCCCGAGCGTGTCGGTGAGCACTTCCAGCCCTTCGTCAAACGAGACCTTTTTCGCATTCTGCTTTGAGACTTCAGCGCGGCGTTTGCGTTCACGCGCGCCCAGGAACTGGCCAAGGATCAGCGAGCCGTAACGTTGTTCGAGCGCGTAGAGTTTGGGAAACGCATGCTGGACGGACAACCGCGCGGGATCTCCCGCGTAGACGCCCGCAATCAACGGATTGATCGCGTAGTCCAGGAATTCCTGGCCGATGCGACGCCGGACAAACTGCGCCACGCTCTCCTCCAGCCCTGGGGGAGTGCGTCGAACGAACGGTTCCCAAAGCAGCCGTAGCTTTGCGGGGCCAGAGAAGAGCGGCGTTTTCAAAAACGCGCTCGCGGAGGAGGGGAGTCGTACGGTCTGGCCGCCTCGCACCAGGTAGCGGTTCTCCGCTTTCGGATCGGAATACATCCGTCGCTCGGTCAAGCCCGCGTCCGCAATGAGCTCCCGAATCTTTGGCGAAGTTTCGAGCACGGTGTTGGGGCCGAATTCCGCCAGATACCCGTCGCGTCGGATGGACTGAATGACGCCGCCGACGCGCACATCGGATTCGTAGAGGTCGACCGGCAGTTTCTGGGCGCGGAGGCGGAAGGCGGTTGTCAGTCCAGTGATACCCCCGCCAATGACGGCGATGCTGTTCATATCGTTTTCGAAAATCGCCCTTCCCGATTATTCGAATTGTGGGGATCGAACCGCATGGCGATATTTCGAATGAACAGGCGCCCCGCTTCTGTCACCGTCAAGCCGCGGTCGCCCCGCCGGAGAAGCCCATCCGCTTCCATGTCGTCCAGGGACTTTAATTCCGAGGTGAAATAGGAGGCGAAATCGACCTGCAGCAAGTTGGACATGGCGGCGTAGTCGAGGCTTAGATCGCACATGAGGCGCATGATCGTCTGGCGCCGGAGCTTGTCTTCGTCCGTCAGCACGTAACCTTTGGCCAAAGGCAGTTCGCCCCGTTCCACGGCGGCGGCGTAGGCTGGGAGATCTTTCAGATTCTGCCAGTAAATGCCGTCGGCTTGCGAGATCGAGGACATCCCAAACGCATAGATGTCCGCGCCGCCCCGAGTGCTGTACCCTTGGAAGTTCCGTTGCAACGTCTTTTTCTGCTGGGCCACGGCCAATTCGTCGTCCTCCCGGGCGAAGTGATCCATCCCGATGTAAACGTAGCCAGCCGACGTGAGCTTCTCGATGGTCAGCTTCAGCAACTGCAACTTGGTTTCGGGCGAAGGCAGAATTTTATCCGCGAGGATTTTCTGAGCTGGCTTCATCCAGGGCACGTGCGCGTAGCTGAACACGGCGAACCGATTCGGTTCCAGACGCAGGATCTCGTCCAAGGTCCGTTCGAAGGAGCTGGGAGTTTGGTAGGGAAGGCCGTAAATCAAATCAATGTTGAGCGACGAAAACCCCGTGGCTCGAATCCATTCGACGACCTGCTGGGTTTGTTCGAAAGGCTGAATGCGGTGCACCGCTCTCTGGACTTCAGGATTATGATCCTGCACACCGATTGAAGCCCGGTTGAACCCCGCAGCGCGCAAGGCTTCCAGATGTTCGCGATGCAAGCGCCGCGGATCAATTTCAACGCCGGCTTCAGCGTCCGGTGCGAACTCGAATTGTTCGTGAATGACCTCGCCCAACAGCCGAATCTCGTCCGGCGTGAGAAAGGTTGGTGTCCCGCCGCCAAAGTGCAGCTGGACCACTTTTCGTTTCGGGTTCAACATCTTGCGCGCCAAGGCGAGCTCTTTCTGCAAGGTGCCGATGTACTTGTGGCTGGCTTTTTGGTCGGTGGTAATGACGGTCGTGCAACCGCAGAACCAACAGAGCGACCAACAGAAGGGCAGGTGAAAGTAGAGGGACAAATCGCGCGTGCTCCGCGCATTGGCTTGCATCTGGGCAAACAGCTCTTCGCGAGAGACGTTTTCCGTAAAATGCGTGGCTGGAGGGTACGAAGTATATCGTGGTCCCGGGACGTTATACTTTTGAACTAGTCCAAGATCGACCTTAAGGGTGCTCATGCTTCTTTCGGACCGTGGTTACCAAACTCTCAATGCATTCCAACTTCGCCCCGGGCGGTACCCCATGGCCAAGATTGAAAATATGCCCTGGACGCCCGCGCATTTCATCCAGAATGTGTCCCGCTGCGTCCTGCACTGCTGAGGGCGTCGTTTCCAGCACGGCCGGATCGAGATTCCCCTGAATGCCCACGCCTTCAGGCAATCCCGTACGGACGGCGGAAAGTGGAACGGTCCAATCAAACCCTAGCACCTGCGCACCTAATGTCACCAGGCTTTTGACCTGTCCGTGAGCGCCTTTGGAGAACACAATCACCGGCACGTTCCCTTTCAATCGAGCAATGACGTCGCGCATCCAACGCCCGGACGCTCCCTCAAAGGCATGCGCCCCTAGAGTCCCGCCCAAACTGTCGAATATCTGAATCGCATCCACCCCCGCGTCAATCTGCATCTGGAGAAACTCAGCCACGGCTCGCGTTAATTTCTCACACAGTTTTTCAAATAACGCCCGATCCGAATAGTACAGTTGGCGGGCTCGAACAAAGTCCTTGGAACTCCCGCCTTCCATCATGAAATTCGCCAACGTCCAAGGCGACCCGGCGAAACCGATCAGTGCCGTCTTGCCCTGTAATTCCCGTTTCAGCAACCGAATCGCGGTGGCCACGTATTCCAAGCGCCCGGTCACTCCCTCAGGGCTCAACCGGTCCACGTCCTCGCCCGAGTGCACTCCGAAGGACATTTCCACGCCGCCGCTATCTCGAAAACGAAAACCTTGGCCCATCGCCTCTGGGATGACGAGAATATCGCTGAATAAGATGGCAGCGTCGAACCCAAAACGGCGGATCGGTTGCAGCGTAACCTCCGTGGCCAACTCTGGTTTGACGATCAATTCGGCAAACGAATGCTTGGCCTTCAACTCGCGGTATTCCGGCAGAACCCGGCCAGCCTGGCGCATCAACCAGATCGGCGGATGATCCAAGGGCTGGTACCGGCACGCCTTGAGAAATCGTTCCCTCCCAGACAAAGGCGCCGCTGCGGGCGGTAGGTCCGCAGGTCCTCCGGATTTCAAATTAAAATTTGTATTCAAGCTTAGCTAAGTCCGAGCCTACTCCAAACAGGACTGGTCACGCGCGCAGAATCGTTACCAAGAGAGTAAGCTCCAGGGGGTTAAGCGCTAGACATTTGTTGTGGTTTTGTTCGCACGGATTGGCTCGTCCGGGCTCCGAGCACCCTGTTTCGCCACGCGCCCCTACTCGGGACGGCGCGGTTGGTTGGCAGAGAGGTGGCGTTTTGGCCATCGCTTCGGGCGGCAACGGAGATGGGACACGCCTGAAGGAGCTTACTTCCGATCGTTCCGGATGCGCGGCTTCATGGCAGAGCGCGCTAGCGGATGAAGACGATTGGGAGTGGCCCGGATTGGGGTTCGGCACTCAAGCGGCGCTACTGCATAGCTGGCCGCTGTTGTAAGTATGTGTCGCTTTGAGATGGGAGCCGAAAAGCTGCGTCAATTTCATCGGACAGAGTAATGTGAACGTATTCCCTTCGACGGAGATCAGGCGCTGTTTCCTGAACTTCGCCACAGTGCGGGAGAACGTTTCGCTGACGGTGCCGAGCTCAGCCGCTAAAACTCGCTTGGTCATGGGCAATTCGATACGGTAAGGCTCGTAACTTTCGGGATTCGGACAATGCTGGAGCAACCAGTTGGCCAGGCGCGTCTTAACGTCCTTGAGGGTTAAATCATCGAGAAGTTCCACCAGATCGCTTAGGTGTTGGCTCATAGAACGGAGCATGCAAAGCGCGAGCTCCGGTTGCCGTCGGAGCAACCCCAGAAACTCATTCCTTTGGACCATGAGAACCTGGACGTCCTCCACGGCCGAGGCGTCGGCCGGATACCCCAAATCGCAAATCAGTGCTTCTTCCCCAAAGGATTCGTGGGGCCGATACACATGAAGCACCTGTTCTTTCCCCGCGAAGCTGAAGCGGTGGACCTTAACTGCTCCGGTGTAAACGATATAGAAACCGTGCACTGGCGCGCCTTCGTGGAAAAGATAATCCCCGCGGGCGAACGATTTGGCGACGGTGATCGCTGCGATGGACGCCATGTCGTTGTCGGAAACGCCTTCAAAGAGCGGGCACTGCTGGAAGATCGCCACGATGTCTGAGTGCCGGAATTCAGCGACAGGGTGTTGCATCGCAAGAGTAATTAAGATGCTATTCAACACCCGGCTGTACAATTATTGGCTTTTTGTGCGCGTGCGTTGACTCCTGGAAGGACCCGGACCTGGCGGAGGGGATCTTCCGTGGTGGAGGGAAAGAGCAATCCGTGGTGCAAAACGGCCTGATGTCCGCAAATTGCGGACACCGCCACGGCTTGACTCAAGTTCGCCGCGGAATCGAAGCGGCGAACGTTTCGTGCGAAGGGTGCGATCGCTCGCGGAGGGTTTATTTCGGCTTCATTTGAGGGAAGAGAACCACGTCGCGAATGCTCTCCTGCCCGAGCAGCATCATGCAAAGACGGTCAATTCCAATGCCGATCCCTCCGGCCGGTGGCATCCCATGTTCCAGGGCCACCAGGAAATCTTCGTCCAGTTTTTGCTGCTCGCCGCCAGCTTGATGTTCCAATCGTTCCCGCTGCACGATCGGATCGTTCTGTTCCGAATAGGCCGGGGCAATTTCCTGGCCATTAATACAACATTCAAAGACTTCCACGGTGCCGGGATCGTCGACCGAAAGTTTCGCGAGCGGAACGAGTTCCTTGGGTAAATGAGTCACGAACGTTGGCTGAATGAGAGTCGGTTCGATCAGTTTTTCAAACACCGCCCCGGTGACCTCGAAGTCCTCGTATTCCTTGCCAATTTCCGCGCCCAAAGCCACGGCGCGTTCCCGGCGCTGCGCGGGCGCGATTTCAAACCAATCTGCTCCTGCCTTGTCGCGGATGAGATCGCGGTATTTCACCCGCCGCCAGGGTGGGGTCAGGTCGATGGTGCGCACCACCGTGCCTTCGGCGTTTCGGTGCTCAATGAGAAGAGTGCCAAGCACAGACTGGGCGACATGCGAGATCAGCGACTGCAACAGTTCCATCATGGTCTCGTAATCCCCATACGCCTGGTAAGCCTCCAACATGGTGAACTCCGGGTTGTGCTTCCGCGACAATCCTTCGTTGCGAAAATTGCGGCCAAGTTCGAACACGCGATCGATCCCTCCGACGAGCAACCGCTTCAAGTAAAGCTCCAACGCGATGCGCAAGTAGAAGCTGCAGCCCAGGGCGTTGTGATGCGTCACGAACGGTTGGGCTGCGGCGCCGCCTGGAATTGGCTGTAAGATAGGGGTTTCGACCTCCAGATACCCGCGTCCATGCAGGAACTGCCGGATCTGCCAGATGATCTCGCTGCGCTGGTGGAATGTCTTCTTAACATTGTCATTGGCGAGCAGGTCCAGGTAGCGCTGGCGGTAGCGGGTCTCGGTGTCAGCCAGTCCATGCCATTTCTCGGGCATGGGACGAATAGCCTTCGCGAGGACGATAAATGAGGCGAGCTTGACGGAGATCTCCCCGGTTTTCGTGGTGAAAAGGCTGCCTCGAACCCCGAGGAAGTCTCCGAGATCCAAATGTTTAAAGGTTTCGAAGGCCTCTTCTCCCAACGCATTTTTCTGGGCGTAGATTTGGATTCGGCCAGATCCGTCCTTGATGTCCAGGAACATGCTCTTGCCCATGTCGCGGTGCGCTGTGATTCGTCCGGCCATGGCGACTTCCCTGCCTTGCGTGAACTGCGCGCGGGCCTGGGCGACCGGTTCGCTCGGGGTGAATTTGTTTTGGAAGGGATCTACGCCTCGCGGGGTGAACTTGTTTTGGAAGGGATCAACGCCTCGACTACGCAGCGAGGCTAGTTTGGCCTTTCTCTGATCCACTAATGAATGGGTTTCGTCCATATCGTGCTGGCAGACATACAACACGGCGGAATGGATTCTGGCAAAGCGATTCCCTGGCGACCGACCCACTCCACGAAATCCGGAGGGGGATGCGGTTGAAGATCACAAAACGTGTCCAGGTGAGGCTCGTGGAATTGTAAGTGGCTGAAAAGGAAGTGTTTAATATGTTGGTGACTTTTGTCACCAACCCACTCCGCGATGTCTTCGCCGGAGCCATCAGCTAGGGAGGGCCTGCCTTCTCCCCCTTCCCACTAGCATTTTTCCCGAAACCGGCTATCCATTGACTTCTTAAGGAATTCGAGCAGCAACCCGTCGCATGAGCAAGATTGTCGGCATTGATCTGGGAACCACCAACTCGGCTGTCGCCACGGTCGACAGCGGCATCCCGTTCCTTATCCCGGACCCGGACGGACAGCGATTGACGCCATCGGTTGTCCATGTTCCAGGTTCCGGAGCGATGCCGGTGGTGGGACGAGCTGCCAGCCGGGTGCGTGTTGTTCAACCGCAATCCACCGTCTATTCGGTCAAGCGTTTTATGGGACGGCGCGGCTCGGAACTCGGGGAGGAAGATCTCCGGGTCCATTACCCGATTGCAGCCGCTCCCGATTCTGTCCGGATGCGCCTGCCAGACCGGGATTGGACGCCCGAGGAGATCTCAGCCGAGATATTAAAGAAGCTTCGTCACGATGCGGAACTGCATTTGGGGGAGCTGGTGTCCCGCGCGGTGATCACTGTGCCTGCTTATTTCAACGATGCGCAACGGGCGGCGACGAAGCGGGCCGGGGAGTTAGCCGGTCTGTCAGTCGAGCGAATCGTCAACGAGCCGACCGCGGCGGCGCTGGCTTACGGCTTGGACAGGCTATCGGAGAAATCCAAGATTGCGGTCTACGACCTGGGTGGGGGAACGTTTGATCTTTCGATTTTGGAGCTGAACGACGGAGTGTTTCAGGTTCTGTCGACCCATGGCGACACGCGGTTAGGCGGGGATGATCTGGACGTGCGGATTGTCGATTGGTTGGTAGAACAAGTCCGGGCGCAAACTGGCCAAGATCCGCGGACCGACCTCGGGCTGATGGCCAAGCTGCGGGAGGCGGGAGAGGACGCCAAGATCAAACTCTCCACGCTTACAGAAGTGGAAATTGTCCTTCCGTTCCTAATTCAGGTGCACAGCGTCGCATGCCGGTTAACGCGAACGCAGTTGGAAGAGATGACGCGCGACATTATCGAACGGACACGCCCTCTCTGTTTGCGCTCTCTCGCGGATGCGCACTTGAAGGCCGAAGAGCTCGATCAAGTCATTCTGGTGGGCGGGCAGACGCGGATGCCATTCGTGCGGGAGTTTGTCCGAGAGCTGTTTCACTGTGCAGATTTTGAAGCGGTCCGCGGCTCCATTCGCGTCGGTTCAGAATATCACGAGGCTGTGGGGCCGATGTTGAACACGTCGCAGAACCCGGACGAAGCGGTGGCGTTGGGAGCGGCGATTCAAGCGGAAATACTTTCCGGTGGATTTAAGAACATCCTGCTGCTGGATGTGACCCCCTTGTCGCTGGGACTCGAAACTTTTGGTGGCTTGATGAACGTGATCATTCCGCGAAACTCCACCATCCCAACCAAGGCGGGCGAAGTGTTTACGACCGCTGTCGATAATCAAACCAGCATGTTGATTCACGTGCTGCAAGGGGAACGCGAACGCGCGCGGGACAATTGGAGCTTGGGGAGGTTTACGCTGCCGTTCGAACGGGCGCCCAAAGGTGTGGCTAGGGTCGGAGTTCAGTTTGAAATTGACGCCAACGGCATTCTCCAGGTTCTCGCGCGGGATCTGAAGACTGGGAACCAGCAGATCGTGCCTATGAACTCCGCGGTCAACGTCAATGACGCGGATGTGCAGCGCATGGTGGAGGAGTCCGTTGACCAAGCCTTTACTGATCTAAAATCTCGGCGTTGGATCGAATCAAGAATTCGCGCCCGAGAAACCGTGACGCTAGCCCGTCAAGGAATCAAAGAATGCGAGGCGGAATTGTCCGCGGAGCAGATTACCGAATTGGAAGGGATCATCCAGGAGGTCGAAGCGGCGCTGGCCACGGAGCAACCGGAAAACGAAATTGGCGATTTGGACCGGCTGAAATTGGCGATGGCGTCTTTGGATACGGCAACTCAACCCCTCGCCGAACTGCTCATGGATCGAGCGATGGACGCCATGCTACGCAAGCGGGGATTGATCTTGTAGGGGGAAGAGGGCAGATCCGCGCGGCGGAGTCCGCCCTCAAAATTCACTGACCGACTTTGACATCGAGATCGGCGAACGGGCTTTGCCCAAAGGACCCATTCTCCTCTTCCGCGTTGACGGAGACGGCGCGGTTCGGAGTCTTCTCGGGGCGCGGCGTCGGTTGTTCGCGCTTCTCGGAATGATCTTCCGCTCGAGGGGGAGGATTGCTGGAATCTTCCTGGTGCGGGTTTTTGGCTCGCTTGTTCCTGGGCAGCGGGCTGAGCATGACGTTGATGCCACGGCCGATCAATTTGGGTGGGGCATCGGGATGGCCGTAAGGGGTGACCTCTTTGAGGAGCTTCTGTACTACCTGAAAGCCATACTCTTGATGAGCCATTTCACGACCTCGAAAACGCAAGGTCACTTTGACTTTCATTTCCTCACAGAGGAAGTCGATCGCGTGACTGAGTTTGACGGAAAAGTCATGCGGATCGATGGTCGGACTTAACTGGATTTCCTTAACCCGGTTAGCGTGCTGATGCTTTTTGGCTTCCTTGTCGCGCTTGGCCTGCTCGTAGCGGTACTTCCCGTAGTCGACAAGCCGGCAGACCGGTGGATTGGCATTGGCCGCGATTTCGACGAGGTCAACCCCCTGTTGCCTTGCCATCGTCAAGGCGTCGCCCAGGGAAAGAATTCCAAGCTGTTGACCATCTGTTCCGATAACCCGGACTTCGCGGGCACGGATTTTACCGTTAACCCGAACGAATGCACTGGCGGAAGGAGCGCTGCGCGGAGAGAAAGGGCGGCTCAAGACACCCCCTTCGGTTGAAGTTTATCCATGAGATACGATGTACGATTCACCCAATCGCAATATATTCTCAATCATTAGCGCACCAGAAGGCACTCTGCAAGCGAAAATATTGGGCTCAACAGACCAGCGCTTCTTTGAAATCATCCTGGATCAGCCTGGCTTTTCGGTCACGCCGTCAGGGCAGTGATCGCCCTTTCGAGGGCGGACGGCCAGCCCTTACTTTAGGCGTGCGTCCGACCGGGAGTGGAGGCTATGGTCGCCCCGCTCGTTAACATATGGCTATCGTAAAACCCTTTGCCGCACTGCGCCCGGATCCTTCCTTGGCCGCTCGGATCTGTGAACTCCCATACGACGTGTTGTCATCCGCCGAAGCGCGCACTGCCGCGGCGGGCAATCCCCTGAGCTTTTTCCATGTCAGCAAGCCCGAAATCGATTTGCCACCGGAGGTCGGGATCTATGACGCCCGCGTCTATGCGCAAGGCCAAGCGAACTTCACGCAGTTGATTCAATCGGGGGCGCTTCGTCGCGACCCGAGTCCGTGCTACTATCTGTATCGGCAAGTCATGGGACGCCACACCCAGTTTGGCCTGGCGGCCGTCACGAGCTGCGAAGAGTATCTCCAAGGCATAGTTCGAAAGCATGAGTTAACCCGGCCGGACAAAGAAGATGATCGAGTGCGCCATATCGAAGCATTGCACGCTCAAACTGGCCCGGCCTTCTTAACGTATCGCGCCGACCCTGACCTCGACCAATGTTTCGCGGAGGGGGCGAAGGCCGCTCCCGACATCGATTTCACGGCGGCGGATCGGGTGCGTCATACCTCCTGGACCCTCCGTGAGCCAGCGACCGTGAAGCGGATTGAAAGCCGGTTTGCTTCCATTCCCGTTCTCTATATCGCGGACGGACATCACCGCAGCGCTGCTGCCGCCCGGGTCTACCGGCAGAACCAGGGCGCGGGCCGCACCGGGCTCTTTCTGAGCGTGCTTTTTCCGCACAACCAAGTGCAAATCCTGCCCTACCATCGAGTGCTGCGGGACCTGAACGGTCTGGCGCCAGCCCAAATGCTCGACCGTCTCCGCTCGGTTTTTACGGTGGAACCGACGATCTCCCCTGAGCCTCGTGCACGCCATCAGGTTGGCCTTTACCTATCCGGGCAGTGGCATGGACTCACCTTCCGCCCAGAAGTCATCCCGGGGTCGGACCCGTTAGCGAGTTTGGATGTTTCGTTGCTACAGAATCTTGTCTTGGGGCCGATGTTTGGCATCGACAACCCGCGCACGAGCGAGCGCATTCAGTTTGTTGGTGGCATTCGCGGTGCCGCTGAATTATCGCGTGTGGTGGATGGCGGCGATGGGGCCTGTGCGTTCGCCCTGTTCCCAACGCAGGTGGAAGACCTTTTTGCTGTGGCGGAGCTGGGGGGGCTAATGCCGCCGAAGAGCACTTGGTTCGAACCGAAGCTGCGTGACGGCATGTACTGTCATATGCTCGACTAAACGGATGGGCAGGGGACACTAGCGAACGAGTGCACCGTCGTTCGTGCCGTGCGCCCCGCGTCGAGCCGGTCCCAGGGCTTTATTGCGCTAACTCTGGCATCAGCGAGAATTGTCACACACGCTGTGAAGGATCGTCTCCAACTGGGTTTACATGCCACGTTTCTGGGGTTGGCGGTGAATGCGGCCCTGGCGACCATCAAAATCATCGCTGGAACCTTGGGCCATTCACAAGCGTTGATTGCTGACGGGGTTGAATCCATCGCCGATATCTTCAGCTCGATCATCGTTTGGCGCGGTCTCGTGGTCGCCTCACTCCCTGCGGACGCGGATCACCCCTACGGCCATGGGAAAGCGGAGCCGCTTGCCGCCGCCGTTGTGGCCACCGTGCTCTTAGTGGCGGCGTTCGGCATCGCGATCAAGTCAGGGAGCGAGATTCTGACGCCGCATCACATGCCAGAACCGTTCACGCTCTGGGTCTTGCTCGGGGTTGTGGTCGTGAAAGAGTCGCTCTTTCGATTCGTCGCCCGGCGCGCGCAAACGGTGGAAAGTTCCGCGGTGCAAAGCGACGCTTGGCATCACCGGAGCGATGCCATCACTTCGCTCGCGGCTGCTCTCGGCATCACCGTGGCGCTGGTTGGCGGCCCAAAGTATGCCTCCGCGGATGATATCGCAGCGGTGGCGGCGGCCTTGGTGATCGCCTGGAACGGCTTGCGGTTGCTGCGGCCGGCGTTGGCGGAATTGATGGATACCGCGCCCGGTTCGGCGTTGACGGCCGAGATCGCGGCTACGGCCGGATCGGTCGTCGGCGTCCGGGCGGTCGAGAAGTGCATCGTCCGCAAGATGGGTTACGACTATTTTGTCGATATGCACATCGAGGTGGATCCAAAGCTGACCGTCGAACAAGCCCACGAAATCGCCCATCGCGTCAAAGATGGGGTAAGGGCGGCAATTCCCAAAGTCCGGGACGTTCTCGTCCACGTCGAGCCGTTTAAAGGAACGTCGCCGGGGAGCACAACCCCCAGTCAACGCCGTCCGAATCGGTCCACCGGCTGATTTTGCACTTGGCGTCTGATTGGACTCGGCCATTATCCCCGCCATGAAGATTGTATTGGCATACTCCGGGGGACTCGATACCTCGGTTCTGCTTTCCTGGATCAAAGAAACCTACGGCGCGGAAATGATCGCCTTTTGCGCGAATATCGGCCAGGAAGAGGAGCTGAAAGGATTGGACAAGAAGGCCAAGAAGACCGGCGCCTCCAAGCTGTACATCGACGATTTACAGGAAGAGTTTGCGCGTGACTTTATCTTCCCGATGGTCCGGGCCGGCGCGGTTTACGAGAATCAGTATTTCCTGGGCACGTCAATCGCCCGGCCGCTCATCGCGAAACGCATGGTGGAAATTGCGAAAGCGGAGGCCGCCGATGCCGTCGCGCACGGCGCAACGGGCAAGGGCAATGACCAGGTCCGGTTTGAACTAACGGCTGCGGCGCTGGCGCCGGAGTTGAGCGTGATCGCACCCTGGCGCGATGAGCGTTTTCGGAAGCAATTCCCCGGGCGCGCCGAGATGATTCGCTATTGTGAAGAACGGGGCACTCCTGTGCAAGCGACAGCCAAAAAGCCCTATTCGATGGACCGTAACCTTCTCCACATCTCGTTCGAAGCGGGCATCCTGGAAGATCCGTGGTTTGACGCCTTTGCCCCGTCCAACAAAGAAATGTTCACGCTCTCGGTGGCGCCGGAAGACGCGCCGGACAAGCCGGAGTATGTCACGCTGGATTTTGAGAACGGCGACGCCGTGGCGGTCAATGGCAAGTCCCTGAATCCTTTAGGCGTCATGAAAGCGCTCAATAAGCTGGGGGGCAAACATGGCGTCGGCCGAGTCGATATGGTGGAAAACCGCTACGTCGGGATGAAGAGCAGGGGAGTCTATGAAACGCCGGGCGGCGCGATTCTGCATTTCGCGCATCGCCAGATTGAATCCCTGACGATGGACCGCGAGGTCATGCACCTTCGAGATTCGCTCATCCCGCGTTACGCGGAGCTGGTTTATTATGGATACTGGTTTGCTCCGGAACGTCTGGCGTTGCAGGCCCTGGTGGAAGAGAGCCAAAAGAACGTTACGGGAACGGTCCGGGTCAAACTTTACAAAGGGACAGTCCTAGTGGCTGGAAGGAAATCGCCTGTGAGTTTGTACAACCCACAGATTGCGACCATGGAAGCCGATCCGACCAAGGCGTATAATCAGGACGACGCCACCGGCTTTATCCGCCTCAATGCCCTGCGCTTGAAAGTGGCGGCCCAGGTCCACGCGCGCAAGGCGTCGCGGCGCTAGCGGTCAACACCCAAGTGAGTGACTGCCGCATCTGACCCGCCCAGCGTCGTTTTTGGCCGCCAGCGCGTCGGGCGTGAAACCGCCTGGGTCCGTGACAACCGCTGAAACCCAGCCGGTCTCTGCGCTGGGTCTCTTCTGAGCGACTCGGGGAATCGGTGCGGCGCGGACTTCGACACATTCTTAGTGACAGACGTATCGCTTCCAGGTGTAACTTAGGGCCACGGGACGTTGGCTGTCTTGAGCCCGAATTTTGGACCACCACAAGGGGATGTAGATCAAGCAGGGGGTGAGTGGGTCTGACCAAGCTCGTTGGGCCGCCCCGTCGTTCGTTGGCCAAAGGCGATGCATACAGGGCTAACAGTGATGCGGAGGTTTGAGCGGGCACGAGTTTCTTACCTGGTCCTGCTCGGCGCGTTGCTCTTAACGGGCATCGCGACCTATGCGGCAGCGCGCTTGTTCCAAACCCGCGATCACCTCCAGTTTAGCAATGGGATTCAGCAGACGGAGGAGGCAATCCAACGCCGCCTCGATATCTACGTCGATATGCTCGTTTTGGGTAGCGCGCTTTATGGCACCTCTCAAACGATCACACCCGACGAGTTCCGCGATTACGTGCAGAGTCTGCGTTTAAGTGAACGCTACCCTGGCATCCAAGGAATCGGCTTTAGTCTGCGCTTGGCCGCCGCTCAGGTCGAGGAGGTGGTTCGTCAGATGCGTTCCGGCGGAATGACGAATTTTCAAGTCTGGCCCCAATCCCCTCGCTCCGAATTCCACACCATTACCTATCTCGAACCGATGGACGCTCGAAACCTGCGAGCCATGGGCTACGACATGTTCACCGAGCCGGTTCGCCGCGCGGCCATGGAGCAAGCCCGGGACACCGGATTGCCTGTGGCCTCGGGCAAAGTGGTGCTCGTGCAAGAATTGGGCACCGCCGTGCAAGCCGGTTTCTTGATTTACGTGCCGGTCTATCGCGGGCGCACCACGCCCAAGACTGTCGCGGAGCGTCAGGAAAAGCTGATCGGTTTTGTCTATAGTCCCTTTCGAACGGGCGACTTATTGCGGGGAATCTTCGGCACGGATAAACATCTCCCCGTGGAGTTTGCGGTTTTCGATGGGGATGCGCCCGTCCTTGGCAACCTGCTCTATCGATCGCCAGGCTACTCCGCCTCGAGCTGGAAATCGCGTTTCTTCCGGCATTCCTCTTTTACCGTGGCGAGCCGGCGTTGGCACATGGAATTCGCTTCCGGCGCTAACTTGGAATCGACCTCCGGTCTGGTGGCGGTTCCGTTCATCGGCCTGGGTGGACTCGCGGTCAGCTTGCTTTTATTCAAGCTCACCGCCGCTCAAAGCCAGGCTTACCGCGCGATCATCTCGCAGCGACGCAAGGCGGAGATCCTGCAAAAGCGACAGAATGCTCAGATCGCGCTCCGGGCGGAGACCAGCGCCGCGTTCACGGGCGCCGATGAAGAGGGGACGCAAGCGCTACAGCGTTGCATGGAAGCACTCGTGCGACGGTTGCCAGCCATCTTTGCCGGCGCATGGATCCGGGACGAAGAAACCTCCGAACCGACGCTGCAGGCCTCGGCTGGATTCCCTGGGGGACCGTCAGAAATCCAGGCGCAGTTGGCCGACACGATGCGACAAATCAACCGTGTCGCTCAAACTGGGCAGCCATTCGTCACGAACGATCCCCTCACGGACCCTGAACTGAGCGCCGCCGTTTGGACTCAGACGTTCGGTGTGAGGGCCTGGCTCGTGTGCCCGTTGGCCGTGGAAGGCCGAGTGCTCGGAGTCATCAGCCTTTTTAGCGAGGAATTTGTCACCGGCGACAAAGTCGCGTTTGTCCATGGCATCGCCGATTTGATCGCTTATGGTCTCCATCGCAAACGGATCCAACAAGCGTTGCACCAAAGCGAAGAGCGGCTCCGTTTGGCGGTCGAATCCGCGGAATTGGGCACCTGGGAATTCGACTTGAACACTTTGAATGTCCACTGGTCAAGCCGAACGCGAGAGCTCCTGGGCGGGTCCCCTTCCAGCACTGTCGCCTACGATGATTTCATCGCCCGGCTGCACCCGGAAGACCGCGGCCCGGTGCAGAGTCGCATCGCCCAAGCGCTCCATCGTGATGGAGATGGCCATTACGAGGTCGATTTCCGCGCGCGCTGGGCTGACGGCACCATTCGCTGGATCAGCACGAAAGGACGCGTCTTCTTCGAAGGCAAAGGAGATGCCCGCCGGCCCGTTCGGTTCACGGGGACCGCGTTGGATATTTCCGCTCGGAAAAAAGCCGAGGAATCGTCCTGGTTCTTGGCGGAAGCGGGACGGATCCTGAGCGAGTCTTTGGATTATGAAAAGAGCCTGAACTCCCTGGCAGAGTTGGCAGTTCCAAGAATGGCGGACGGTTGTTTCGTGGATCTCGTCGATTCGTCCGGCGCGGTTCGAGCCCTGGCGACGGTCTGCCTAACGTTGGAAAAGCTCGCCCTGGCCAAGGCCTTGCGAACGCCTGGGCCAGGAACTGCATGGATCCTTCCCGCGGTTTCAGAAGTCCTGCGCTCAGGCGAAGCGACCTTCCAGAATGCGCTGAGCGAGGATAAGCTTGGCCAGGACGCACTCGAGGCGACGACGCTGCACGGTTTGCGCCAACTGGATCTCCGTTCGCTCTTGGTCGTTCCCCTCAAAACCCATCATCGCATCTTCGGAACCATTGCCTTCGTCTCCGGCGAGTCAGGGCGGGCTTTTTCGAAAGATGATTTGGTCTGGGCTGAGGGTGTTGCGGGACGGGCTGGCCTTGCGGTCGATCGAGCGATGCTTTTCCGGGCCGCGCAGCAAGAAATCTCGGACCGCAAGAAGGCGGAGGAGGAAGTTTCGCATTTGAACCAGGATTTGGAACGCCGAGTCGCACGGAGAACGGCTGCTTTACAGGAGAGCCACGAGCAAATGGAAGCGTTCACTTATACCGTGGCGCACGATTTGCGGGCTCCCCTGCGCGCGATGCAGGGCTTCTCCCAGGCTCTCATCGAAGACTTTTCCGCCCAACTCGGGGATCAAGGACGTGACTACGCCGCCCGCGTGATTTCGGCCGCGCAACGGATGGACGCGTTGATCCAAGATCTCCTGGCTTACAGCCGCCTCACCCGGGCTGCCTTCGCTTTTGAGCGGGTGGATCTCGACGTTGCGGTCAGCCGCGCCTTATCGACGCTTGGTTCCGAAATCAAGCGAACCGATGCCCAGTTGCACGTTCACCGGCCTTTTCCTCACGTCAAAGCCCACCTTACGACTCTCGAGCAGGTTTTGGGAAATCTTGTGGGCAACGGCCTGAAATTCGTCGAGCCCGGCACGCGTCCTGAAATCCGACTCTGGGCCGAGCGAAAGGACACCCATGTCCGGGTCTTCTGTCAGGATAACGGGATAGGTATCGACCCGGAACATCACGAGAGGATTTTCCGTGTTTTCGAGCGACTGCATAGCAATGAGTTTTTTCCGGGTACTGGGATTGGGCTGGCCATTGTCCGCAAAGGGGTTGAGCGGATGGACGGTCGGGTGGGGCTTGAATCCGAACCGGGCAAAGGCAGCACCTTTTGGGTGGAGTTGCCCGCGGCGGACGCCTAATCGACTTGCATTGCCGTTACGCTCCTGACACGAATGGCAACGAGAGTGTGCGGAAGCATCGCAGCGACACCACTTCTGTGAATCTAAAAGGCCACACGATTTTGCATGTCGAGGACGATCCGAATGACGTTCTCCTGCTGCAACGTGCGGTGCAGCGGGCCAATCTGGCGGTCGCGGTCACCGCGGTATCGGACGGAGAATCCGCGATCGCCTATCTTCGAGGCGACTCTGCCTACCGCGATCGCGCGCAATTCCCATTGCCCGATTTGATCCTCTTGGACTTGAAGATTCCTCGAAAGTCCGGCTTTGAGGTCCTTTCCTGGATCCGCCAACAACCGCAATTCAAACGTCTCCCAGTGGCGATCTTCACGTCGTCGCGCCATGACCGGGATATGGAACAAGCCTACGACGCCGGAGCCAATTCTTACCTCGTGAAGCCAGTCGGCTTTGACCATCTCTTGGAAATGATCACGGTGGTCAATAACTACTGGCTATCGTTGAATCAACGGCCTCCAGGGTAATCCCCGCGCCCGCCGAGATCCATTCCCGCGCTGGGGGCGGTTAGCCTTTTCCCGCGGCGGACACCCGCGCCGTTTTAGGAGTTCGGCCTTTCTTCTTGGGGGCAATTTTCCCGGCTGGCACTTTGGGTAACTGACAACTCACCATCGTTCCCCCCGCGCGCTGGCTCTCGACGGTCAACGCGGCTCCGATCATCCCGGCGCGATAATTCATCACCCGCAGACCGATGCCATTCCCTTTGCCGTCCGTTTTCGGAAAACCAATCCCATCATCTCGGATCGCCAGCGAAATGGTGCCGGAGGTTTCCTGCAGAGCGACGATGATTCGCTGTGCTTTGCCATGTTTGATGGCGTTGTTGATCGCCTCCTGCGCAATTCGATACAAGTGCAACGCGGTGTTGTTATCGCCGATCCGGACGCCCGGATCGCATTCCACCGTGCACACGATGTTGAAGACCTTCTCCGTCGTGGCAGATAAGTCCAGGAGCGCCGCATGGAGTCCGTTATTCTCCAGCTCGACAGGGCACAGGCCTCGCGCCAGGTCCCGAGCTTGAAAGACCGTTTTATTGACGAGCGTCGCAATCTTCTCCGCATCCACCGCTTCGGGAAGGTTCTTTTCAGAGAGTTTGCGCTGCAACAGGCGCGACATGAACGCGATGCCCGTGAGGTATTGCCCCAAGCCGTCATGGAGATCCTGGCCGATGCGCCGCTTTTCCTGTTCACTCACCTCCTGGATCTGGCGCTCCAGCCGCTTCTGTTCCGTGATGTCCACCGCGGCGCCACCGACCATGATCGGCAAGCCTTGCTCGTTGAGAATCGGGAAGATGGTCACCAGCCAGTAATGGACTCCGTCCGGTTGCTCAATGGCGGCGGTCGTCTCTACGACCTTTCTCTCCGCAATAATACGCCGGTTAGCCTCTTTGAACTTCTGCGCTAGTGACTTCGGCCAAAGGTCTTCCTCGCTTTTCCCTAGCCAATCCGCGTTCTTCCGATGGAACACTTTCGACCAGGTCTCGTTCACGTAGACGTAACGGCCTTCCAGATCTTTCATGTAAAACGCCCCGGGCACATTCTGCATGAACGAAGCCAGCTGCGCCTCGCGTTCCCGCAACGTCCTCAAGGTGGCGAATTGATCGATCGAATACCGAATCGACCGTTCCAACAGTGCGGAATCGAGCCGGTCCTTGTTCAGAAAGTCCGCCGCACCCAGGGCCATCGCGCGCGCGTCGACTTCCGGATTTTCAGTCGTCAAAATAATCATGGGCGCTTCACATCCCAGCCCGAGCGCTTGCTTCAGCAAGTCGAGGCCATTATAGGCGCCGAGCCGGTAGTCCAACAGGTAAACGTCGTGCTGTTTGCGCGCGATCATGCCTAAACCAGCCGAGTAGTTCGGCGCCCATTCGACCTGGAAAAAACCCTGCAACTTGGAGAGCAAGCGGCGCGTCAGAAGAAACGAATTCTCGTCATCGTCCACCAGAAGCACCTTGACCGGTGTCCGGGGGACGCTGGTATCCAAAGGGTAGGGTCTCATAGCAGTCGGTGCACACTCCGCAGGCTAGCTCGTTAAAAGGGCAGGCAATTTACTGCAGCAGCTTGGCCTCGAGCGTTAAACTCTCGAGACCTGGCTTCAACAACAGGGAGACCGGGCAGTTTTCTTTGGCCTTGATCGCTGCTTCGCGAAACGCCGCCTCGTCAATCTCGGGTACTCGCCCCTCCGTTTGGAGATGCACCTTCGCGATCTTAAAGCCGCCCCCCGTCTTTGTCATCGTTAAGTTCGCCTTGGTGGCAATAGAAGTCGGCTTTTTACCGCCATCTCCCAGGATCTTGTTCAACGCCATGCTGAAACATGCAGCATGCGCCGCGGCAATGAGCTCTTCCGGGTTAGTCCCAGCCCCATTCTCAAACCGCGAACGGAAGGAATAGTTCAGGTCGCGCAGTCCTCCGCTGCCCGTTGAAGTCGTTCCTTTGCCATCCCGCAAGTCGCCAGTCCACGACGCGGATCCAGTTCGGATGATATCAGCCATACGTTTGGTTCTCCTTTGATGCGAGGAACGTAATAGCCGTTGGGGAATGTTTCAACTGCAGCGCACGCGAAAACCGGGGGATATCGCTGAAGTCCAGGCGCAGTGTCTTCGTGATTAAAAGGGAATGCACACGGAATAAACAGGTAGATAACACGGGTATAATCCCTGTTATATCCGTGTTAAACCCGTGTGATCTCCCTGTTATAAGCGAAAGAAGCCGCTCTGCGTGGCGTGTGACCAAACTTGGTGTGCCTCCCCAGCCTGGTGCTTGAGTCTTTACGAATGGGATCGCTTCGAGCGTTTTCCAGAGCGAACGCCCGTGACTGAAACTCTGGTCGCAATATCCACAGCAGCCCTTCTCACAGTGGATCACCGTTCGGATCGCCCTGGCGGACGTTGCGAGTTCGAGCGGTGCACCCTTGTCGAAGCTTGGCCGGGTGCTAACGAATTTCCTCAGGTTAACCAGCAGTGCGCGCGTTCGCTGGCTTTTGTTTGGCAGGAAGAGGGGCCGTGGTCGAGGCGCAGCTTTCCGTGTAGGGGACCGGACTGAGTCGTCGGCGCTGATACCACGCAATCGCCAGGAGATCGGCGATTCCCCGTCCCAAGCGGTTCCAAACTCCATACTTCGAGACGCCATGGACGCGGTGTCGATGCTTCACCGGGACTTCCAGCGTGCGCGCGCCATTGCCGTGCACCAAGATCGGCAGAAAACGGTGCAAACCATTGAATGGAAACAGGTTGTCTAGCGTCGATCGGCGGAAAACGCGCAGCGCGCACCCAGTATCCGCAAAGTCCACCCGCAGCACTCTGCGCCGCGCGGCCCGGGCGACTTTAGCTGAGACTTTCCGAATCCAACGGTCGCTCCGTTGCACCCGCACACCGCAGACAAAATCGTAATCGTCCAAGCGCTCGAGCATGGCCGGAAAGTCGGAGGGATCATTCTGGAGGTCGCCATCCATGGTCGCCAAAACCGGGCTGGTGGTGATCTGAATCCCAGTCCAAAGGGCTGCGCTTTGCCCGGCTTGACGGTTGTGACGCACGCCCCGCACGCGCCCATTTTTCATCTGCGCTTCTTGGATGGCTTTCCAAGTGCCGTCGACGCTCGCATCGTCAACGAAGACAAGTTCATAATTCCAAGGGCCTTTCCCGAAGACCGCTCCCACTTCTTCAGCCAACGGCAAGACATTGGCTTGCTCGTTGTGAACGGGAACGATAATCGAAATCTCATTGGCCACTCCCAAACATTAGTGGGATGCGAGAACATGAAAAGAAGAAATCTCGGCATTGATCTGGCCGCAAGAGTGAGATAGAGTCCCGCGTATGAACTCCCAACAGGCTCCTTCTCGTGCCGCAGCGTCGCGTTTGGGGCGTGCTTTGCTCTACTCGTCGTTGCTGCTTCTAGCGGCCGGTCTCCTCTCCGGTTGCGCGCGCATGAAGCAGTATTCAGTCGATTCGTGGGCTGGGCCGCTGCCATTGCAAGACGTTGATTACGTTGAACCGGGTCGGTAGCCCGACCGAAGGTCCATAACTCCGAGGCCGACTGCCAGGAACGGCCTGGGCGATAACCGGAGTGCGCCGCGGCGGAGGCCCCTGAGGCCTGAAGCGGGGGGCCCACCTCATTGCGTCTTCTCGCCAATGGGTCAATCCTTTTTGGCAAAAGGAGCTACACCTAGTATGTCTCTACTCTGGACCTTCATTATCGGATTGGTTGTCGGGTTAGTCGCCAAACTCCTTATGCCTGGAAAAGATCCGGGAGGGTTCATTATCACGGCGATCTTGGGAATCGCGGG
>JBGAIN010000079.1:0-36443 GCA_044225505.1 Limisphaerales bacterium | reverse complement strand
CCATCATTTGTTTGACGCCAGTTGGTCAGTGGCGATCCGGCGGTTGGAAGAGCATATGGCGTTTCTTCTACCCGTGATGGCCGTTCTGTTTATTCCCATTGCCCTGCTTGCACCCGCGATTCCGATTTATCCTTGGATGGATCTGAATCCGCACCTGGACCATGCGTTGCACGCGAAGCAGCCCTTGTTTACGAAGACGATGTTCTATGTCGTAGCCGCATTTTGTTTTGGCGTCTGGACCCTCTTCTCTTATCAGCTTCGCTCGTGGTCACTGCGACAGGACGAGACAGGAGCCGCGCTGTGCACCTTTAAGCTCCGCAAATGGTCTGCGGTGGGAATGTTCTTCTTCGCGATCACATTGACCCTGGCGGCGATCATGTGGATGAAAGCGCTGCAGCACCAATGGTTCTCGACCATGTATGGCGTTTATTACTTTGCTGGAAGCGTCTGGACAACGATTGCCACGGTTTACATGATTACCCTCGTTTTGCAGCGGACTGGCCCGTTGCGCGAAGTGGTGCACGAGGAGACGTTTTACTTTCTGGGATCGCTGCAATTGGCGTTTACGGTGTTTTACGCCTATATCCACTTTTCCCAGTATTTCATTATTTGGAACGCGAATCTGCCAGAGGAAACCTTCTGGTATGTGGTGCGAGAAAAGGGGAGTTGGTGGTATGTCGGATTGGTGATCATATTTGGTCACTTCTTCTTGCCGTTCCTCTTGTTGCTGCGGATTGATTTTAAACTCAAATTGTCGGTCATGGGCTTTATTTTTGTCTGGGCATGGTTGATGCATTTCACCGATTTATCGTTCAACATCATGCCTGTCCTCCATCCAGACGGTTGGGTTTTGCATTGGCTGGATATTTCTTGTCTCGCTTTTATTGGCGGGGTTTTGACCACGGTCTTCTTGCGCTATTTTGCCGCGCATCCGGCATTCCCGCAGAAAGATCCTCGGTTTGCAGAGACGATGAAAGTATATGTCCCGCCTGTCAGCGCTTCCGCGCAGCCATTGCCGGCACGTGGAGGTGGCAAGTGATTTGGCGCGGTCGCGTGGCCTGGCAAATCGAGTTGTGACGAACATGAACTCTCGACCTGAATCAAGGATCATTTCTGTCGCGGTTTACTTTGTGGCCGTGTTAGGCGCGCTGTTAATTGTGGGCGCCTTGGCCTGGCTGTTGTACGTCCGCACCCAACCGGCCACGGTCAACCAGGCCCGGATAGATGAGCGCATCAAAAACCTGCGGGACATTAACGCGGCCGGCACGGAGGCGCTCAATAACTACGGCTGGCAAGATCAGACAAAAGGATTGGTCCGATTGCCGATTGCACGGGCGATGGATCTCGTCGTCCGCGAATGGAAGAACCCGTCAGTGGGGCGTTCTAATCTGCTGGCGCGCGTCGAAAAGGCCAATCCGCCGCCGCCACCGAAAGAGCCGGAAAAACCGTCGGCATTTGAATAGGTTGTTACCGGATAGTGCGTCTTTGTTTCATGAGTTCTCCCTCATCACCTCTGGCCTCGACAGTCGTTTCCCCCTCGGCAGGGGGCGTCACGACTTTGACGGTGGGGGAGATTGATCGTTCCTGCCGTTGGCCAGTGTTATTGCTCTTTGCGGCTGGCGCTTGCTGGCTAGCCTGGAGCGGTTTGTTTGGACTTCTGACCGCAATCAAAAATCATGCGTCAGGCTTTATCGCAGGAGCTTCCTGGCTGACTTACGGCCGGGTACGCCCGTTCAGCAGCAATGCGTTTATCTACGGTTTTGTTATTCAGACGGGATTAGGCCTCGCGCTTTGGATCTCCTCAAGACTAGGCCGTAATCGACTGCAAGGCGGTTGGATCATTGGGGCTGGAACAGTCCTTTGGAATTTAGGGTTGGCGATCGGATTGATTTCGATTTTGGCAGGGGACAGCACGGGCTACGAATGGATGGAAATCCCCAGGACGGCATCTCCCGTAATGTTTCTTGCCTATCTCCTGGTGGCGGCTTGGGCTCTGATCAATCTTCACGGGCGGAACAACCGGGACTTATTCGTTTCGCAGTGGTTTCTGCTCGCCGCGTTGCTCTGGTTTCCGTGGATCTATGCGACCGCACAGATTCTTTTGGTCATGGCACCGGTTCGAGGGGTCATGCAAGCGGTCGTTAATGGATGGTATGCTCACAATCTCTTTGAAGTCGCGGCGTCCTCGTTCGGGTTGGCCTCGATCTTCTATTTCCTGCCAAAACTAACGGGACGACCATTATACAGTCGCGGTTTGATTCTGTTCGGGTTTTGGTTCTTCGTGCTGCTTGGCGGTTGGGGAGGAGTGCGCGTCGGGGAGCCCGTTCCGAATTGGATGGGTAGTGTTGGGGTGGTGGCGCGGGTAATCTTGCTTTTGCCGATCTTCGCCTTTGGCTTGAGTTGGTTCCAGACGGCGCAGGCTGGGTCGCTGCAAAAAGCAGACCCGACGCTCCGGTTCACGCTGATGGCTGCCGTTGTTTATGTTGCGGTCGCTCTGTTGGCAGCGGCTGCGTCCCACCCAGCAGTAAGCCAGTTGACCTCTTTTACGATTTACAATGAAGGCGTCACGCAACTTCGGTTGCATGGGTTTTTGGCCATGGCGCTGGCCGGAGCAGTTTACTATGTGGCTCCGAAAGTGGCGGGATGCCCAGAGCTTCCTCGTCTTACAGCGACCCGGTTGCACTTTTGGATGGCCACCGTGGGGACTGCGGCGAGTGGGATCGCTTTGCTCGTGGGAGGCTTGCTCCAGGGCACGGGTATCAACGATCCTGGAATCGACTTTGTCCAGGTCGTCCGCCGAACCGTGCCATTCCTTGGGATTAACTCTCTCGGGGTACTGCTCTTGCTCGTGGCGTACGTTATCTTTTTTGTTCAGCTTCTGCGAATTCTCATGGCCTGTTGTCCCGTTTGTGCGCTTTGGTCAAACGCCGGAAGTCGCGCGACTCCCGTTCGCGCGGGGAGGCGTTCGGCATGAGGTTTGGACCCTTTATCTTTTTGGGTTTGCTTGGGGCCATGGCCTTATCTTGGTTAGGCATGGTGGTTACGCCTCAATTGCAGTTGGGTGGGCAACAGGCCACTAATGTTCCTCCAACGAACGTCTTGTATCCGACGGCGACTCCCGGTGTCGCAGCGCTCGGTCGCGAAGTTTATCGTGCGAACGGATGTGCCTATTGCCACACCCAGATCATTCGCCAGGAGGGCGCAGAACTGGCAGTCGTGGTGACGGACCCCGGCACGAATCAGCCCGCGGTGATCGAAGCGATCGTGCAACTCCGGAGTGGTCTATCCGCCGGTGAGGCGGAGCGGCTCTTGAGCAGCCGGCCGGCGACGGTGTTGCGAGTCACCCGGAAAGCGGCTGCTGACGCAGCCCAGAAGAGCCTAAGCACGGCGGGTGCAGAGGCGGCCATTCGAGTCATTCCGACCGGTCCTGACATTCAGCGTGGATGGGGAACCCGCTTGTCCGTCGGTGCCGATTACCTATATGCCACCCCGCGTGCGATTACCTATATGCCACTCCGTTAATGCTCGGCTCGGCTCGGCTCGGACCTGACCTGACCAACGTAGGGCTCCGGAAGCCAGACGCGAACTGGCATTTACTCCATCTTTATGATCCCAAGTCGCAGGTCGCCGGGTCGATCATGCCTCGATATCCGTACCTTTTTACGATCAAACCGCGCGGTTCCCGTCCGAGTTCAGAGGCGCTGCCGATCTCGGGGGACCGCGAAGTGATCCCCACCCGGGAGGCCCGGGCACTCGTGGCCTACCTTTTGAGTTTGCGTGCTGAAATGCCCCTGTTTGAGGCGCCAGCTCCGCCGTTGGTATCATCTTCCTCGACGACCAATGGCCCGGCGGCTGACACAAATACGGTATCAACGGTTACGAACGGCCCAGCTGCCAGTCCTGGGGGGCCGCCATGAAGCAGAAACCTGACAACAAACGTCCCGGTGGCAATGGCGCTGCACCCGCTCCGACCTCGGTGGTGCAGGCAAAGTCTTTGGCATCGATCGACGAAATCGAGCCGCAAGTGGATTCGGCAGCAATGCCCGCTTGGCTGTTCGTTCTGATGATTGCGCTCGTTTACTGGGGGATGCTCCATCTCGACCGGTACGGCGGTGGATTCAACAATCGGGTTTACGGTCCATACCGATCGTTCAAGGAACTTTCGGATCTTCAGCCAAAATCGGGCTCGGAAATGTTGGTCGCCAAAGGCGAATCGGTTTACGCTTTGATCTGTGCAGCTTGCCACCAGCAAAGCGGGCTTGGGGCGCCTGGTCAATTTCCACCGTTGGTCGGGTCCGAGTGGGTTCTAGGCTCTCCAAATCGGTTGATTCGTATTCCATTGCATGGGCTGACCGGGAATATCCAGGTCAAAGGGCAGGTTTGGACGGGTGTCCAGATGCCGGCGTTTGGCGGCGGACCGCCGCTCAGCGATGACGAGAACCTGGCCGCTGTGCTAAGTTACGTCCGTCAGGCGTGGGGCAATAAAGCTCCGGCAATCACACCGGAGCAGGTCAAAGCCGTTCGTGCGGAAACGGCGTCGCGCAGCAGCCAGTGGACGTCGGACGAGTTGTTGAAAGTTCCGGAATAGGGCTTCGTGCTGTCGGAAACTTCCTCGGATCGAGCTGATCGAGGTCTGGGTTACAGATTTACATGGTTGATAGGGCTTAGTCGACTCCGGATCTCGCTCAAAGCCCACACGGCGTGTTCCGCAATCAGAGGTTCGCAATCTTGCGCCGCCGCTTCGAGTGCGGGCAATGCGGACGAGTTCCCAACGTTCCCTAAAGCCACACAGACATTACGGAGCAAACCGCGGCGTTTGCTCCGTTCCACGGGTGTCCCACGGAAGCGGCTCTTGAATGCGGCGTCATCCAGGCGGAGCAGTTCGAACAACTCAGGTTGCTGCAAGTCAGGGCGTGCATGGGGTTGCATCAATTTGGCTGCACGCGCGAACCGGTTCCAAGGGCAAGCTTCCAGACAGTCGTCACATCCAAAGATTCGATTGCCGATGGCCCGTCGGAACTGCACCGGGATCGGCCCTTTGAGCTCGATCGTTAGGTAGGAGATGCAGCGTCGAGCGTCGAGGTGGAATGGGCGAGTAATCGCTTGGGTGGGACATGCGGTCAGACAGCGTACGCAGGAACCACAGCGATTCTTCTCAGGCAAATCGGGTGCAAGTGGAACGGTTGTAATAATTTCTGCGAGGAAGAACCAATTGCCCAGTTGTCGGCCGATGAGGTTGGTGTGTTTGCCAACAAAGCCTATTCCGGCGCGCTGGGCGATGTCTCGTTCCAGCAATGGGCCGGTATCAACGTAACTCAACGATTTGGTTTCAGGCCCACCTAGCTCCTTGAGTTTTTCTGTAAGGCTTCGAAGCCGCTCGTTCAAGACGTCGTGGTAGTCCGAATACCGGGCGTAGCGAGCGATGACGCCATGTGGCGCCCGTGGTGTTTCCTGAATTCCTGGGAAATCTGCGGCGATGGAAGTGCCCGGATGGCGCCGTGAGATGGGTTCCGGGGATCCGTAGCTCGCCGCGAGGGTGATGATCGACTTGGCGCCTGCCAGTACGCTCTGAGGGTGGATTCGTTTGTCTGCATTCCGTTGCAGATAAGCCATTTCTCCATGACACCCCTCTTCGAGCCAGCGCTCGAAGTGGGCCGCGCTTTCCGGGGTGGAGGCAGTGGTGACGCGGCAGGCGTCAAACCCGAGCTCACGGGCCAGGGCTTGGACGATCGATCTCATGGGCAGCGCGGTCTTGGACGAGCCGAAATTGGTGGACAACTTGGAGAGCAACCTCCCGGACGGAACGTAATTCGGTATTCACGAGAACATCCGCCTGACGATAGAACGGTTCGCGCTGGGCGAGCAACCGTTGAATTTTAAGCAGTGGCTCGGCGCCGTTGAGCAAGGGGCGATGGCTCTGATGACGGACTCTTTCCCAGACGGTTTCGGCTGATGCCCAGAGGCAGACGATCAGGGCGTGCCGCTTTAAACTCACAAGATTGCGGGGATCGACAGCCACACCTCCCCCGGTCGCAATGACATGTTTCTGGATCGATTCCAAGCCCGCGACGACGGACCGCTCGTGTTTGCGAAATTGTTCTTCGCCCTCTTCCTGGAAGATCTCGGAGATTCGTTTGCGAAGCTGACGTTCGATAAGTTCGTCTGTGTCGACAAAGTGAAAGTGGAGGATACTCGCGATCGCATGTCCGACTGAGCTTTTGCCAGTCCCCATGAATCCTACCAATGCAATGTTTTCGACCTGCCGGAGCTCTTGCACTGGTCTGGATTAGCTTAATCCAGCCACGGGGGCACGCGATTTCTTCACCTGGGGAAGAATTTGATTTTCAAAGGGAGCGATCGTGGTTAATAATTTTTCATGCCAGACTCCTCAAAAGCGGGGGAACGAGTGTTACGGGGAATTCCCGTCTCCTCTGGCGTTTGTCGAGGCAAGATCCTGGTTCTAGGCAAGAGCAGCACCGCACTCCCTGCCCATTCCATCGCGGAGGCGGATCTGCCGCGGGAATGGCAACGCTTGGAGAAGGCGCTTGTCCAAACTCGGCATCAGATTCTCGAGGTGCAGCGGAAAGTCGGTCAGGCGATGGGTGCGGAGGATGCTGGGATCTTTGATGCGCACTTACTTGTTTTGGAGGATCGGACCCTAATCGATGAAGTGACTCGGTTGATGGAACGTCAGAAGATCAATGTGGAGCAGGCGTTTCATCAAGTGGCAGAAAAGTATGCCACGACTCTCGAGGCGATCGACGACGAGTACCTGCGTGAGCGGGCGTCGGATATGCGGGATGTAACCGCGCGGGTCTTGAACAATTTGCTGAATCGGCCCCACGACATGGACCTGCGCCATTTGCAGGAGCCCTGCGTATTGGTCAGTTACGATTTATCGCCTTCGCTGACCGCAACGCTCGATCGCACCAAGGTACTCGGATTTGCGACGGACATCGGGAGCACGACTTCCCACACGGCGATCATGGCAAGATCGCTGCAAATTCCGGCTGTAGTCGGCTTGCACGACGCGAGTCGCCATCTGGCCACCGGGGATTACGTCCTCCTCGATGGGTTCAACGGCTATCTGGTGGTCAATCCGACAGATCAAACTCTTTTTGAATACGGTCAACTAGTTCGCCGCCGGATTAACTTACAAGATCGGCTTCGCGAAGTCATCGACAAGCCAGCCGTGACGTTGGACGGATTCCGAGTGCGATTGGCTGCCAATATTGAGCAAGCCAGCGATACGGAAAGTGTCACTGCTTACGGGGCGGACGGCGTCGGCCTATTTCGAACCGAATATCTCTTTATTAATCGCGACACTTCTCCGAGCGAAGAAGAGCAATACCAGGCATACAAAACAGTGGCGGCGGCTCTAAAGCCTCATCCGGTCGTTATTCGGACTCTGGATCTTGGCGGCGATAAATTCCTCTCGCACCTTCAGTTGCCACCAGAGATGAATCCATTTTTGGGCTGGCGCGCCATTCGTTTTTGCCTCGAAGAGAGAGACCTATTCCGCGATCAGCTCCGAGCGATCCTGCGTGCCAGCGTCGACGGTGCGGTGAAGATCATGTACCCAATGATCTCTTGTTTGGATGAGTTGACCAAGGCCAACGAATTGCTCGACCAGTGCCGGGCTGAATTGCGCGCTGAGAAAGTGCCTTTCAACGAAGAACTCGAAGTTGGAGCCATGATCGAGATCCCGTCGGCGGCGTTGACCGCGACGGCCTTGGCGAAGCGGGCCAAGTTTTTCAGCATTGGGACGAACGACCTGATTCAATACACGTTAGCGGTGGACCGTCTGAATGAAAAGATCGCTCACCTGTACGAACCAGCGCATCCTGCGATTCTCAACCTCATTAAGACGACTGTAGATTCGGCTCATCGTCAGGATATTCGAGTGAGCGTCTGTGGCGAAATGGCAGGGGATCCCGTTTACGTCCCGTTGTTATTGGGGTTGGGGGTCGACGAACTCAGTGCGTCGCCACCGTCTATTCCCCAGCTTAAATTCTTGATCCGGCGCCTAAAGCTTAGTGAAGCACAAAGCCTCGCGGAATTCGGGTTGAGCTGCGAGTCTGGCACTGAGATTCTCGCCCGCGCCAAAGCTCTCGTGCATCGGGTTGCTCCCGGCCTTTTCGACGAGCAAGAGCCCAAGAAAGAGTAGGGTGGGTTTTTGAGCCCCTCGCGTTCATCGACTTCGCGGACACTCTGTTATTTTGCGGCGATTCTTGCCGCGGTGGCTGTCGCATTCCTTTTCGGCTACTGGCAAGTTCGCCCGCGTGCCTGACCAGTTCACGCGCCTTCTGAATGTTGGCAAGAACTACTATGACCAGGGAATGCTCTAAAGGCGCTGGAGACGTTTACCAAAGCATCTGCCTTGGATCCGGTCCAGCTTGACCTCCAGGTGAACGTAGCCAATGCATTGCTCCTGGCGGGACGTTCTGAAGAAGCGGCGGCGAAAGCTCGAGAAGTTCTGCAACTGGACCCGGGTTCGGCAGCGGCTCACTACATTTTGGGTTGTGCGTATCTCCGGCTTAGCCAGTTCGAACAAGCTGTCCAGGAGCTTCAGGTCTGCAAGGAGATCGACCCGAAGGTGAATGCGGTTAGCTTTCAATTGGGCCGGGCGTTCCAAGGATGGAATAAGCTCGATGAAGCTGCCGAACAATTTCGTGAGGTGATCCAATTTGAAGATCATAGCGCTCCGCTTTACCTCGCCTCGCATTATAGCCTCGGCCAGGTGCTAGTTCGACTCGGCCAAACCGACCAGGCGAATGAAATCCTGACCGAGTATCAAAAGTTGATCGCGGCGCGTCCGAACTATTCCGCGGATGTGACCGCGCTGGAACGCTGCGTTTATACCCAAGTGCATGTGCCGTTCGATATCGAGCAACCTCCAGCCAACGGCGTTTCTGTTCGCTTCACCGACTCAACTCGGAGTTTTTTTGGCGAGGGCGCGTCGACGTTCCGCGGTCCGATTGGCATTCTCGACGTGAACCATCGAGGCTCAAACGACATCTTCGTCGCGGAGGGCGATGCCGGATTTCGATTGCTGATCAACAGCAATTCAACCTTCCAAGTGGAAGGGGATTTGTTGCCCGCGGTGCCGGGCGCACACTATTCGCGCTGTCTGGTGGGGGACTTGAACAACGACCGTTTCGAAGATGTCATCGTGGTCGGGGATAAGGGCCTGCAAGCCTTTAGATTTGCAACCAACGGGGCTGCGACCGAGGCGACGGCTTTTTCGAACTTGAAGGATTGTCCGGGAATCGATGGAGCGCTCGTTGACCTGGACTTCACCGGCAAGCTGGACTTGCTGCTGGTGACGCCGCAGACGAATACAGTCCGCGTTCTGCGAAACCTTGGGAACATGTATTTCAAGGACACCACAGCCACTTCGGGAGTTCCCGCTTCCGTGACGAGCGCCCAGCAATTGATTGTCGATGACTGGAATAACGACGACATCATGGACTTATTGGTCGTGCGCCAGGGACAATCCCCGTTACTCCTGCTCAAACAGCGCGGGGGGACGTTGACCAGCTCCAATTCACCGGCCAATTGGAGTGCCGGGACGGCGGCGGCCATGGGCGATCTCAACAATGACTTGCGGACCGACGTCGTCATTGCCACTGACCGGGGCTTGGAATGTCGGTTTGGCGGTATTACCAACTCACTGACCTTAACGACAGGTGGTTTCGCGGTGAGTGGGTTGAGCTTGGTCGATTATGATAACGATGGGTGGCTGGATATTTGCGCTCGGGGCAATGGGATTCGCGTCTGGCGAAATCTCGGGCAAGCGGGATTCAAGGAGATGACGTCTGAATTGGGGTTGGACAAGCTGGTTTCTGGCACGGTCGATCAAGTCGTGTTCGCGGATTTTGATAACGATGGAGACACCGATTTCCTAGCGAGCCTCGGCGCTCGTGGCCTGCAATTGCTGCGCAACGAAGGAGGCAATGCCAATCAACAACTCAAGCTGCGCCTCGTCGGAAACCGCTCGAATTTCAGCGGGTTGGGCGTGCGTGTGGAAGTGACCGCTGGGAAGTGGCGCACGATTCGCACGGTTTCCGAATTGCCGATTGAAATTGGTGTCGGCCCGAGGAAGCAGGTGGATGCCATCAATATTCATTGGGTGGACGTGGCGGCACCGTCGGCGGAAGTGCCAGTCGATTCCCGCTCTCCCTTGGTCATGCTCGAGTTGCTCTTGCCGACTGGGTCGTGCCCATATCTGTACACTTGGGATGGACAGCGCTTTCGATTTGTCACCGACATCTTGGGCGCATCTCCTGCCGGGCTTCCCGTCGCTGAGGGGCGGATGATCGAAGCGGACCCCGATGAACTCGTTTGGCTCGGGAACGACGGCATGGTTCAGCCGCGCGGCGATCACATTGAACTTCAAATCACGGAAGAGTTGAGGGAGGTTCTCTATCTGGACGAAGCCAAGTTGGTGGTCGTCGACCATCCAGCGACGACCGAGGTGCATTCCACCGATCGACTGCTTCCCGGAAAACCCTTCCCACCAAGTGAACTCCGCCTTTTGGCGAATCGCTATCCCCTCCGTCAGGCAAGTCGATTGGACGGCTTGGATGTGACGGACTTGGTTCGAGAGACGGATGGCAGATTACTTTCCCCTCAGAAACTGCGCGTCCCCCAGTTGCGCGGCTTGGCCGAGCCGCATGGTGTCACGCTCGATTTTGGGTCGCTCGCTTTGGATCGTCCGCTCGTCCTGGCGCTGACCGGGTGGCTCCGCTTTGGCGGTGGAACGGCGAATATCGCGGCATCGCACGATCCGAATTTGCCATTTCCCTTTCCAACGCTGGAAGTGGAGACAGCGGATGGACAGTGGCACAAAGTCGACGTGCAGGTGGGCGCTCCCGCCGGCAAAACAAAAACGATTTTGGTGGATCTGCTAGGCAAACTCCCGGTCGGTGCCCAGCGACTCCGGCTCACCGCGGCGTTTGAAATCCACTGGGATCGCATTGCGCTGTTCGACCGTGGAGATCAAACAACGGCGCTGACGAAATTCATCGCGCCCACCGGCACTGATTTGCATTGGCGTGGATTCAGCGAATTTGAGGACCGCCCTTGGTATGAGCCGTTAACGCCGGACTATCGCAGAAGCTATTCCCAGCCCCGATGGTTGATTACTCCGGAAGGCTGGTGTACTCGCTACGGATCGGTCGATGAACTGGTTGCGAAGAGCGACGATGCCTTGGTTCTGCTGAACGGCGGTGACGAGTTGACCTTGTCTTTCGCCATTAAAACTCTCCCGCCAAAGCCCGCTGGGTATGTCCGCGATTACTTCCTGTATTCTGTCGGATGGGACAAGGACGCCGATTTTCATGTGCTTGCCGGGACGACTGTGGAGCCAATGCCATTTCACGGCATGGACGACCAGCGCTACGCCGAGACGCTCGCCGTCTCCGAGGAGCGAACCTGGTGGATGAAGAAATACAATACCCGCTGGGTTGGCGCCCGGACCTTCGCCCGCAAAGCGCCTCGACGTTGAGCATCGGCCCGGCCGTAGGATTCGGTGTGGCCGCGCTTATTCGAAAAGCGGGCAACAATTTGCCACTCTGATTATCTTCGGTTACTGGTGGCAGAGTGATTCATCTTGCCAACCACGATTTTGGTCTCTTAAATCCGCTTCAACCAGTTCACCGACGTATCCGCGAGTCTCGTTTTCCATGGGGTTGGATTTGAGACTCGAAAGGCGACCTTAACGTTTATTCGACCTTGGATTCTATGCGTAATATCGCAACTCTCCTCGCTCTTGCATCGGCAGGCATGCTCCAACTTAGCGGTATGGCCGAAACCGCGAATGTAGCTCCCAACGGTACCGCCTTCGCCAGCGGCCCGCTCTGGGGCCCAGGCAATTGGGACATTAAGAAACTGATCGACGGCGATCGCAGTGGCGTTTTCCACGGCGACGCTACTCTAGACGCAGGGTTTGCTTATTCCGTCGATTTGGGAAAGCCGTATGAGATTACGGAACTGCGAATCTATCCGCGCCAGGACGGCTGTTGTCCAGAGCGACTCAGCAAGATACATGTTTCCGTTCACAATGACGATGGAACCGGGAAGATTGGAACGGAAGTCTGGGGGACAGATAAATTTACGGATGGGACGAACGCCGGATCGAGCGCTGGTTCGTTGGTGATCGTGACGCTTCCCGCAGCTCAGACGGCGCGATGGGTCCGCGTTTTAGCCCTGGCCGATCCCGTGCCAGCCTATGCCTTGCAGATGACCGAGCTAGAGGTCTTGGCAACGGTGCTGCCGGAGCAAGTAAACCGCGCTGCCGGTGCTCGTGTGGCGGTTAAAGGTTCGCTCTTTGGGACGCAAGTCCCGGGTGCTTTGGTAGACGGCGACCGAGGCTCGTTTATCCATGGAACCGAAACGATTGATCCAGGATTTTCCTACGAGATTGATCTCGGAACCGCGGTGACCTTCGATCATATCAATGTGATCGCCCGACAAGACGGGTGCTGTGCGGAACGGCTCACGAATTATCGGCTATCGATTCATAAGGATAACAATGGGGCAATTGGTGACGCCGTGTGGACGGCGGATCTGCACACGGATGCGAGCAATCCGGGGTCAGAACCTGGCGCCAAAGATGTCATCCAGGCGGCGCTGAATCCAGCAGGACAGTTCAAAGGACAGTGGATTCGAGTTGCCAGCTTGGAAAACCCTATCTCAAGTTACGCCTTGCAGATTTCCGAACTCGAGGCGTTTGGGGTTCCGGAGGCGGGGACTAAGCTCGTTCTGACACAAGATCCACGTTCTGCCTTGGTCGGGTTGGGCGGGAATGCCAAGTATTCCGCGACGGTGAACTTGATCAATGGCGACAACGCGCGCTTGAGCTATCAATGGCAACTTAATGGCGTCGATCTGCCCGGCGCAACCAATGCCACGTTCACGACCGCGGCCATCACGCTCTCCGACGCAAACAACAAATACCGAGTTATCGCCTCCTATCCCGGAGTGGCTCCGGTGACATCAAAAGAGGCCGGGTTGAAAATCGACTATGCGCTGGGCGCTCTGGCGTTTTCGAATCGCGATTTGTATGCTGGTTGGCCGATCACTTGGGTGGTCGACGGGGATCTAGCTAACGTCCTGCACGGCAATACGGATCTCGCGGTGGGTTTCGCCTATGACATCAATTTGCGATCACCGGTGAATTTCGATTCGATCGAGATTTATCCGCGTCAAGATGGCTGCTGTCCGGAGCGGCTCACCAATTTCCGCGTTTCCATCCATAAGGACAATGGCGGTGCCATTGGAGACGCGGTATGGCATACGGACCTGTTCACCGACGGTTCGAATCCAGGCTCGGGCCCAGGAATTGTTGTCAAAGTGACCAAGGATTTGGACGCCGCGGGGACATTTCAGGGACAATGGATTCGCATTCTATCGTTAGAAGATCCCGTGCAAAACTATGCGCTGCAGATGAGCGAGGTTGTCGTCTTTGGCACTTTGCTCGAGACGCAGGCAAAGGTTGCGATCAATGCGGAACCGGCGAATGGTTTAGGAGCTCCTGGGCGGGTCGCAACGTTTAGCGTCACCGCCAGCGTGGTGAATGGCGATCCGAAACTCCTCACGTATCAATGGAAACGTAATGGGACGGCGATTCCAGGAGCGAACGCCGACAAGTATACGACACCTGTCCTCGTCTCGGCTGATCAAGACGCCAAATTCAGCGTTGTTGTCTCTTACCCAGGGGCAACGAGTGTCGAAAGCAAAGCGGCAACGCTGGTCTTCGACTATAATTATGCCCGAGGGGGAACCGCGAGTTCGAATCGGCCGTTGTATGCAGGATGGCCCATCAGTTGGCTTGTCGATGGCGACCGAAAAGGAGTCTTTCACGGCGACGCCCAGATTGCCCCGGGCTTCGCTTACGAAGTCAATATGGGGGAATTAGTCACCATCGATCACATCGACATTTACCCGCGACAAGATAGCTGTTGCCCTGAGCGACTAACGAATTTCCGCGTTTCCGTTCACAAGGACAATGGAGGTGTTATCGGTGACACGGTTTGGAGTGCTGATCTGTACACAGACGGAAGTAATCCTGGGGTGGGGCAGGGCGTAATGGTTACCTTAACCAAAGACTTGAATCCATCCGGCCAGTTTCAGGGCCAGTGGGTTCGGATTGAGTCGCTCGAGAATCCGGTTCAGGACTACGCGCTGCAAATGACCGAGTTGGAGGTAATCGGTCGCGTCGCAGAGCGTCCCCGCTTGGCCTTCGCAAAATCTGCTTCGAGCGTGAGCCTAAGCTGGACAGAGGGGGCACTCGAGCAAGCCGACGCGGTCATTGGGCCTTGGACGAGCGTGGCCGCAGCGGTAAGTCCCTTCAATGTCTCGTTGACTCTCGCCAAGAAGTTTTACCGACTTAGAAAGTAGGAGTTTCCAGACCGGTGAGGGACGCGGCGCGCTGCGGAATTGTCACAAATTTGTAACAATTCGAGGCTTTCCGTTTCCCATTTCGGCCATACACTGCGGATGGGTGTCGGCTGGGTAACGCTGGCGTCTTCATCCGTGCCGGTGAATGGGCCTCGGGCAGTTGAACGAGTGAGACAATGGTCTATGAAAACTCCTCTTGGAAATGTCACTTTAACTCCGTCTAGTCCTAAACTTCAGTCGGCCACGGCTCAAGCTCTTGCAGCAGACAAGAAGGCCAATGCTGCCAAAAGCAAAGCTCGCGCTATGAAAGCAAAGCTCAAAGCTGCGAAGAAAGGCTTCAAAGCGGCAAAGGCCGACCTCAAATCTGCCAGGAAAGCAGCTAAGAAAGCGATCAAAGAGGCCAAACACTCTCAGAAAGCACTCAAGAGTTGCTTGGAGAAGATTGCGAAGGAAAAGAAGAAAAACGTAAAGTCCTCGTCCAAGGGAGATAATTCCCCCTCGGCCGTCAATCTTAGCTCCAAGCCGGTCGCGCTCGCTTCCAAGAAGAAAAAGAAATCGGTCACGTCCTTTGGAACTTCGAGCAGGCCAAAGGATGCCAGCTCACCGGTGACGGGAACGAACGGAGAAGCGTCAGCGTCGTAAGAGCTACTTTGAAGCACGGGGGCGTCCGCGCTGTCGATAGCGTTTAAAGCCCGCCGTTCGTAGGCCGCCTGCAGATTTATCTCCTTCCCGCACCGCACGGTTCACACCCCCAGTGGAGGCAAAGCTCGACCCCGGCAGGGCATTCTGTTCTGCTCGCTCGAGCTATGCTTTGCTCGATCCATTGGTGTTTTCCCCGAGGAGAGATTTCTTGTAAGCCCGGGCGTGGCGATGACTACTCACGGGTGGAGTCGGTCCGGCGACTTGGACCACAAGTCAGTGCTTAACTCATGACTCCACTTCAGTCGGGCACGCTTCAGCGTGGCGCAGGGATTGACGATGCAGCACTGCCTCTTTGCTTGCGGTTAGGCATGCTGGCGCAGTTTGCGGCGGGCGGCGCGGTGGTCCCGTTTATTACGCTTCTGATGCGCGATCGAGGATTGGATCTGGCTCAGACCAGTCTTATTTTCAGTTCTTGTTCCGCCACGTTGCTCGTTTTTCCGTTCCTGTGGGGGATGCTGGCGGACCGGGTGTTGCCGTTGAACCGATTGTTTACGGTGCTGAACGTCGGTGCCGGACTGGCGCTCTGTTTTTTCCTAGCGCAGAGGAACTTCACAGGTTGGCTGCTGAGTTACACGGCTTTTTTTGCGTGCTTCAATCCGACTCTGTATCTGATTAATGCCCTGAGCTTTCATCATCTCCCGAATCCACCCCGGCAATTCGGTAGGCTTCGTGCCTGGGGATCGCTCGGGTGGACCCTTCCGTTCTTGCCCATCTCTCTTTGGCTAGCGCGTGATCCGGGGACGGACCTGGATTTCGCTCTCTATCTGGGGATCGCTTGCTGCGTCGCGATGGCGGGAGTTAGTTTGTGGCTTCCGCATACGGCTCCAGGGGCACGTTCTCGAGCCAGGACCGATGCAGCGGATCCCCACGCGCGCCGAGGGCCAGTGCGCAAGAATGTCTATGGTCATGCCCTGCGTATTCTGGTGACGGAACCGAATTATGTCGTGCTCTTGGTATCGATGTTCCTGATGGCCGGATCCTTCTCGTTGCTGACTTATTATTCACCTGCAATGCTGCAGGATGCGGGGGTGCCGCGTCCTTGGATCGGTCCCGTGCAGGCGATCGGCGTCTTGTTTGAGGTGGCCTTGTTCCAATGGCAGCCGGCGCTGGTCCGCCGATGGAAGTTCAGCGCTGTGATTCTGGCGGGATGTTTGTGCCTGGCGATTCGGCAGTTGCTCTTTGGGCTCGTTGCCAACGCGTGGATTCTGGCCGGAAGCTATCTGCTCGCGGGGGCAGTCGTGGTGTTTTATATTCAAGGAGTCAGCCTGTTGGTGAACGCTCTGGCAGCGCCTGAGGTTCGGGCCACGGCGCAAACACTATTGCTCTTTTTCGGTCAGGGCCTTGGTCCTCTCTTTGCCAATGCCGTAACGCACCGCTTGGCTCGCAGTTTCGGCTTCGACCTCCGCGCCACATTCTTATTTGCGGCCGGATTAGCCGCGCTCGCCTCAGTGACGATTGCACTGCGCGGGCGTCGGCTCAACGTGGCGAGTCTACGGACTCAATGCCTGCCTGCTCAGCCGCGGCATGCGAACGCCTCCGATCCGTTGCCCCAGGCCGTTCAGGAGTAGCGATGCGAGCCGGCGTCGACTCGCCTGCGGATTCTCTGAAAATCCAGGTTGCTTCGCCATGCCCCTGACGTAAGCTGGGTCGGTTCCCGAAAGAGACCTAGAGGTCTCTGCGTCACAGTCCTCCTGGTTCCGGATCTTGCGGCACGCAGTGCGTGCGGATTTGGGGAGTGAGGAATGCGATCAGGCGACCCGCTCAGTTCTAAGACGTAAATGAGAAATCTAAAGCTTGTCCTGGTTCATTGGATCGTCGCTATCCTTGTCATCGTCCACGCTCACGGAGCCGAAGGCTTTGAATTAAATCCTGGAGATCGTGTTTGTGTCATTGGCAATACTCTGGGGGATCGTATGCAGCATTCGGGATGGCTCGAAAGTCTTCTCTACACGCGCTATCCCAACCACCGGTTAGTCTTTCGGAACCTCGCTTTCTCCGGGGATGAATTGACCACTCGCCTGCGATCCGAGGGATTCGGGACGCCTGAAGACTGGCTTAAGAAAGAGAAGGCCGATGTCGTGTTTGCCTTCTTCGGATACAACGAAGCATTCCAAGGTGTCGAAGGACTTCCTCAATTCCGGAAGGATCTGGATGCGTTCATCAAACAGACGCTCAGTCAGAACTACAGCGGCAAGGCCACCGCCCGTCTCGTTCTGTTCTCTCCGATCGCGGCCGAACGTCATTCTGATCCAAATTTTCGCAATCCCGCAGATCTCAACGCCAACCTCCAGCTTTACACTTTTGCCATGGCCGAAGTGGCGAAGGCAAATAATGTGCCGTTTGTTGACCTATTCCAGCTTTCGCAGCGGGTCTATGCAGAATCGAAGCAACCGCTGACCATCAACGGTGTGCATCTCACGGACGAAGGTTATCGGTTGCTCGCTCCTGGCATGTTTCAACTCCTGGTGGGCGAGGGCGTTCCCAGGGCGACTGATGTCGCTTCGTTCGATCAGCTTCGCGCCGCCGTGAACGAGAAGAATGCCGTCTGGTTCTCTCGTTACCGGACGGTGGATGGCTACAATGTCTACGGAGGACGCTCTTACATGGAATACAAAGGGGTGAAGAACCGCGACACCATGCAACGCGAAATGGAGATGCGAGATGTGATGACAGCCAATCGTGACGCACGGGTTTGGGCTGTCGCGCAGGGCGGATCTCTCAAGGTCGATGATAGCAACCTGCCTCCGGCCATCGAAGTGCCGAGTAATAAGCCCGGCCCCAACCCCGACGGCTCTTATAACTTCCTAAGCGGCGAGGAGGCGATTGGGCATATGAAAGTGCCACCGGGCTGTCGCGTCACCCTGTTTGCATCCGAGGAACGATTCCCTGAATTGGTCAATCCCGTGCAAATGGCGTTCGACACCCGCGGGCGCCTTTGGGTAGCCGCGTGGTTGAACTATCCCGAGCGTACCCCTCAGAGCACCAAGGGCGACAGCTTATTGGTGTTTGAAGATACCGATGGCGATGGCAAAGCCGACAAATGCACTCCTTTCGTCGAAGATCTGAACGCTCCAACGGGATTCCAGTTCTATAAAGACGGCATTATCCTCGTGCAAGCACCGGAAGTTTGGTGGTTGCGCGATACCGACGGCGACGGCAAAGCAGATTGGAAGGAAGCTCTGATCAACGGCCTTGACTCGGCGGATAGCCACCACACAGCGAATTCCATGGTCCTGGACCCCGGCGGCGCCATTTACCTCAGCGACGGTGTCTTCCACCGGACGCAGATCGAGACGCCGTGGGCTCCGCCTGTGCGTAACCTGGACGCTGCCATCTTCCGTTTTGAACCGCGCTCCAGCAAGTTCGAGACGCACATTGCGTATGGGTTCGCCAACCCGCACGGACGCGTGTTCGACTTTTGGGGCAACGACCTGGTCACCGACGCGACCGGCAATAACACCTACTTTGGCCCCGCCTTTAGCGGCAAGATTGACTATCCGAACAAGCATTCAGGGATGAAAGAGTTCTGGAATCGCCCCTCCCGGCCTTGCCCAGGAACGGGCATGCTCTCCAGTCGACACTTCCCTGAAGAGTTCCAGAATAACTTCCTCAATTGTAATGTGATCGGGTTTCAGGGGATCTTTCGCGTGCGCGTGAGCGAAGAGGGTTCGGGATTATCGGGTCAGACGATCGAACCGCCGCTGGTGGTTTCGGACGACCCCAACTTCCGTCCATCCGCGGTGGATGTTGCTCCAGACGGTTCCGTTTACTTCCTTGATTGGCATAACCCGATCATCGGTCACCTTCAGCATCATCTTCGAGATCCCAGTCGCGATCACAGCCACGGCCGAGTTTACCGCATGACCTACGATGGCAGACCGTTGCTTCCGCCCGCCCGCATCGCGGGTGAGTCAATCGATAGCCTTCTCGAACTTCTTAAGACTCCCGAAAACAATGTGCGCATCCGCGCCAAGATCGAGCTCGGAACCCGCGACACCCAGACTGTCTTGGCTGCCGTGGATCGTTGGATGCGCCAGTTTGATCGAACGAAAATGGAAGACCAACATCATTGGCTGGAAGGACTGTGGGTCTACCAATGGCACAACGTAGTGAACGAACCGTTGCTGCGACAATTGCTCCAGTCTCCCGAACCTCGGGCGCGCGCCCAAGCGGTGAGAGTGCTGGGTTACTGGCGTGACCGCGTCAGTCAGCCTCACACACTTCGGGCCGCCGCTGCCCACGACTCTGCGCCGCGGGTGCGATTGGAAGCGGTGCGCGTGGCCAGCTTCTTCTTGGGCCGAGAGGCGCTCGAAGTGGCGCATGAGGTCTTGAAGCATGACACCGACTATTATCTCGACTATACGTTCCACGAAACGCTTCGGCAGTTGCAGAAATCCAATACCATCTTCCTGCCGGAAGATCCGAAAGCCTTGGCCCGAACAGTCGCCCGTCTTTCCGATGCGCAAATCAAGGAAGCTTCCGATGTGGAGCCTGTCCTGGTGGAGCGATTACAGCGCAAAGGGATGGATCTCAACACGCGCAGTGGCGCCCTCGAACTGCTTGCCGAACGGCACCGGACCAACCGCGTCACCGAAGCGCTGGCCGCGTTGCGCCGATTGGACGCGCAGGGTGGATCACTGCCGGCCTTCGCCGACCTGGGCACTCTGCTGGCCGCAAACTCCGCTGCCGATCTTACAGCGGCGCGCGAAGCCCTAACCCAGTTGGCCGTTGGTGGCCAGCGGCCGGAAGCCCGGAGAGCCGAAGCGCGGCTTCTGTCGCGGCGGATGGCCAACCCGATGCCTTGGGCGCCAAACGGAAGCGGACCCGAATGCGCGGGCGACCTTGATCGATGCCATCGTGCTGCTGATTGATCCAGCGATGCGCGCTTTGTTCGAGCCGTTGTTGACCGCGGCACTGCAGGTGCCCGACCTTCCCGATGTGGTCCGTGAGGCGGCCTTACGAGCGTTGCCGCTCATGGGCACGGACGCCGCTCGCAAAAGTTTTGCGATCCTGACCGAATTCATGCGGAAAGACCAAAGCCTGGCCACCGCGGCTCGCGCCGTTACGCAATTACCTCGGCAAGTTTGGGACTCTGCCTTCGCCGGACAAAACGGCGGAAGCGGTGCTCACCTGGGCTAAACGTTCCGACAGAACGGCGGACGATGCAAGAGTTCATTGAAGCGGTTCAGGTTGGCGACGAGATGGCCTCGCTGCTTCCAGCCGCGCAAGCCAATCGCATCCGCAAGGCGCTGCTGAGTCTTGGCGTCCGGGTGTTCGTGATCAAGACCGTGCGCGAGCAACGCGGCGCAGATACCACCCAATTGGTGATTGTCAGCTGGAAACCGTTTCAGACCACTGAAACCTGACATGATGCCGCACACCTTGGTTTTGCAGGCCGAAGTGCGACGAAATTGGCCCCCGTTTGTACCCATGCCGGTTCCGGATTCCTCAGGCCGGATCTATGGTTCCCAAGAATGGGTTAACAGGTCATCGGTCGTCGCTCTTGGAAGCGGGACAGAAGGAGACGTTGTCTTTTACGGCTCCGAAGGAAGCGGGAAACTACGATTACCTCTGCACTTACCCGGAACATTTCAAGACGATGTTTGGCGAGTTGGTCGTGGTCCCAGACGTGGCCGCCTATCTTGAACATCCGACCGCGGTCCACACCTCCTGGCGACCGGGATCCCGCAACATCAACATTAGCGACCCACCTGACGGCGACTGATCTGGTCAGGACGCCTGCACGTTTCCTGGCCGTTGTATTGATGGGGGTGGCGTTATTTTGAGCATGCTCTTCACTCTTGGAACGTTAACAAGCTGCTTATGGGGAGGCTGTTAGAGTTGTATATGGGGCTTTCGTGGAGGCCTTGGCGAACGCGAGAGAGCGCAGGACGGAAGCACCCCAAGGCGCGGGCGCGCTGTCATGCCCTCTGGGACGTTACGGAGATCCAGGCTAGATCCACGTCGGGCTACTGGAGGATCACTGGAGGATCACTGGAGGATCACTGGAGGATCACTGGAGGATCACTGGAGGATCACTGGAGGATCACTGGAGGATATGGACGTGCGGGGCCAAGGATCTCGGTTACGGATGCGCAGCTGGAACGTTCGCCCGCAAGGCGGTGCGGCGCTGTGTCCGCCTCAACCGCAAGAGTCCCGGGCGGGTCGCTGGGAAAGTCGCCCGGCGGTTCAACACCGCTTTTGTTTCTGCGTGTCCGTTCCCGGATTGAAAAGGAAAACACAGCCTGCGGTGGGTGTCTTACACATATTAGCCCCAGGGGAAATTTGCAGACCTGGCCGCCGCGGCTCCGTTGCCCTTACCCGTGATGACGAAAGCCTCGCACGAGAAAATACTGGATTCGCGAATCGGGTCAAACTCCGGCTTCGCGCAAGGCGATGGCAAGTTGTTGGTATTGCGGCAGAGAGTTGTAGAGTTGCGCGGAAATGCGCAGCAACCGGCGCGGCGGTGCGGGCCAGGGAATGACGGGGACTTCGATCGCATGCTGATCGCGCAGCCAGTCTTGCAGGGGATCTGCGTAGAGCGGGGAGCTTGGCGGTGTCGAATCCGTGGAAGCGGCGATGGGAATTGAGGCGAGAGACCCGATCATTGAGTCCGGGCAGGGAAGATTGATTCCTAACGCTTCGCAGATGATCTGGCGGGCACGAAGAGCGAGTCGGCGGTTCCGTGCCATCACCTCGGTGAGGCCCCCTGGAAGCAGGGAGCTCATCCATCGAATCGCTTCGGGAATCGTGAGGAAGCCCGTGACATCCGCCGTGCCGGTCCAACTGAATTCAATGAGGAACCGGGACCGATCTTTCCTCGGCGAATTCGCACCATGACTGATCGACAGCGGCCGGATTTCAGATTGCCGATCGCGGCGAACGTAGAGGATGGCCGTGCCTTTTGGGGCGCAGAGCCATTTGTGACAGTTTCCCGTGTAGTAGGCAGCTCCGAGTTCAGCGAGGTGCAGCGGGATCATCCCTGGAGCATGGGCGCCGTCGACCAGCAGATCTACACCGCGGGCGGTGAGTGCATTGGCCAACCGTTGAATGGGGAGGACCAAGCCAGTCTGGCTGGTGACATGGTCGGCCAAAACCAGGCGTGTCCTGGGCGTTACGGCTTGGAGCAGCGGGCCGATGATTTCATCTTCATGAGCGACCGGAAAAGGAACTGGGACAACGACGACGCGGGCGCCTGAGCGCTCCGCCACGAAGTTAAGGGCGTTGCGGCAGGCATTGTATTCGTGATCTGTAACAATGAGTTCGTCATTGGGCGCGAAAGTGAGGGAACGGAGGACGGTGTTGACCCCCGCGGTCGCGTTTGGCACGAAGACCAGGTCGTCCGGGGAGGCGCCGACGAACTGCCCCACCGAATCACGAGCGGCGTCGAGCAAGGCTTCAAGTTCACGGACTAAGAACTGAATGGGGCGCCGTTCCATGCGGTCGCGCAGCGCTTGCTGATAACCGAGGAGAGCGCGAGGGCAGCTACCGAACGAGCCGTGATTGAGGAAGGCCAGGGCGGGATCGAGCAGCCACAGACTCGGATCGGCTCCCGGTTTAGCCAGGTCGTTAGGGTCTGGAGTCATTGAGAGAATGGGACGAAGGGCGAGCGCAGGCTGCGCGCCCATTGGCCTGCAACCCAGTGCTTAAGCGACGACGGAGTCTCGGTCAGGGCTGTGGAAGCGCAGGCACGTGAATTCGAGTTCCCACTTGTTTCAAGGCCGCCACGTGATTCGATGATTCCGCGGCGAGTGGATTGCCAGCGAGATAAATATTCCAGAAAGGAGCAAAGCGTTGTTCTTTGTCTTTCTGGGCCATTTGAACGAGGGGTTCCAAATCCCGGATCTTGTTCCGTTCAAGGAACAACCAGGAGAGCCCCTGGAGTCCCTGCAGCGGGGTGAGATCACAAATCGCGTTGCCTTTGGCAGAGAGCGTGGCGAGGCTTTTCAAACGGTTGACGCCGTCCAAGGACTTGATCGCATTGTCGTCCAGGTAGAGAGAGACGAGTTTCGGTAACCCGAAGAGCGGGGTAATTTCGGAGATTTGATTGTCGGAGAGGTAAAGCGAGGCAAGATTGGTCAGTCCTTTGAGCGGCTCCACTTCACGAACGCGGTTGTGCGATAATTCGATGTATTGCAGCGCTGGCACGGTTGCTAAAGGGGAGATGTCTTCGATCCGGTTGCTCGCGACGTTCAGGAATTGAAGGCGGGCCAAGCCTTTGAGCGAGGCCAGGGATTGAATGCTGTTGCCGGCGAGGTCGAGCGAGGCCAGGCTGATGCACTTTTCGAGTCCGGTCAGGTCGGCAACGCCAGCTCCTTTGCCTTCGATGGTCGAGATATTCGCCACATCCGATTCGGTCAGCGGCTTGTCGGTATCCCGTTTTTCAAAAACGTATTTGCGCACAACGGCTTCCAGCTTCTTATCCGGGAAGACGGAGGCGGCGGGGGCGGGTTCGGCCGCGCGAAGAGTTTCACAGACGGTGAACGCGCAGAGGAGCAGAACGTGGAGGAGTTGGTTCATGGTTACAAGCCGAATGGACTGCGGTTTTTCATGCCTGACTTGCGGAGTTAGTTCAAGCGATTTTCTGCTTGAGCTGGTTGGCGGGCGGAAGGTGGAACCTTTCGGATATCGACCCACAGCGACGGTCGGGCGGCTTCGATGGTCCAGGCGAGCTTTTGGATGTAGTAAAGGTCGGCGTGACACCAGGGGCGGTCAATAAACGGCGCGAGTTTGGCCGCGGGTTCATCCAGGATCAAGCGCCGGGCGGCGAACACTTCCGCGGACATACTTGGGAATTCGTAAGGGCATTCATTCCGGACCAGGGTCTCGACGTTCCAAGCGAGCCACCAGGTGGGGCGATGGTAATCGATATAGCGCTCCATAAGATGCTGGTGAATTGGGCGCGCAAACTGGCCGAGCAGACGTCCTGTTTCAGGAGTAAGAAACCGCCAGCGCGCCAGAATGCTTCGCAGGCGGGGAACCTGCCAGATAAGCCCGCCTTCGGTATGCGCGAGTTCGAACGCCAAACGATCGCGGATCGCCGCTTTAGCCGCTTCGGTTCCGGCAGCGACGGCCGCGGAGTCGTTCATGTGGTCTGCAATACGACAGTAAGCGATCAGGCCCGCCAGAATACCATTGTGACAATCCTCTTCCATGGGGTTGGGACGTTGATTGATGAGGGCGGCGAGCTGCGGCCACTCATGCTCGAGCTTCGACCAATCGCCCGAGCGAAATGCCCACAGCCAAAGCGGATAGAGCCGAGCGAGGGAGGTCCGGAGGACGTCTTCCTGGAACTTTAGCAGCGAATTTGGCGCCGGATCATACGCGGACCGTTGTTGACCCGTTTCCAGGGGAACGGTTCGTTGCCCGACCGGTCCGCTCAATGGGCCGCCCGGAGCGCTCCAGCGCTTTACCTGTGCTTTGAGTCGGTCCCGTTGTTGGGCGTCGAGCAGCGGGTAGACCAAGGCCAAGGTGTAGAGCGTCTCGGTAGGTTCGGTGAAAAAACGGTAGGCGTGTTCGGGAAACTTGCCTGGAGGAAATACCAAAGGCTGCCAGATATTCGTGGTGAGTTCGTCCACAGCGCGGGCCAGGTCGCGGACCATTCCTTTGAGGTAAACAGTCGGGATAGAATTGGAAACGGGTTGGGGGCTTTCCCACAGAATCGCATCGAATGCCGAGTCTGGAATTCTCGCCACGACATTGGTGGCAGCGGCTTTGAGTGGTGCTGCACGGGTGCCTGCGACCGGTCCGGGCAGAGACTGAAGCAGGTTGGTCAACCGTCGGTCTTCCAGCGAGTCCCAATCCCAGGGCAGCGCTTGAACCTTTGCCCATTCGTTCGAGCTGAGCGTCGGTGGCGGCATGAGTTTTTCTTTGCTGGCATCGCCGACGAGGTTCATCTGATAGGCAATCAAGGCGGCTCCCGAATTGAGCTCGTGAGTGGGAAGGTAATAGAAACTGTCACCGGCGATGGAGATGCTCGAATCGAGGACCGAGCCTCCTCCGTAGACCGCTGTTCCGCGCGCCAACCACTCTTTTCCCGGTGGCAGTGATTCGCCTCGAAGGAGACTTGCCCAAATGGCCAGGGCTTCGCCGGGCTTGGGCTCGTGCACATTGCGGCAGAAGGGATCGGGAAACCCTTCGAGGTTCACCAGGTCCAACGCGTTGACATCGCTCTGGTGCGTGTTGATCAGCACACGGCCGGACAAACTGAGCTGGCATTGTTCGTCATGCACCAGCAAAAGGCTTTCAAACCAATTGTAGACCCGGCTCTGATCCATGATCGGCTCGATCTCGCCCGTGGTGGTATTGAGACGGCCAACGTTGAGAAACGGAGAATAATGTTCGTAGCGGCTGCGGAGCAGCGCTTGGAACTTCACGATCACTTCGCCGTCCGGCGAGACTAAGGCCGGTGCGCCCGGGCCGTTCATGCTCTCGGAGTAGACAATAGGAGGGACGAATTTCGGAACTCCCGTGTTGACGTCGAGAACGAAAAAGGTCTGCAGCGCTGGTTGATCTGTCAGCTGTTTGCGCAGGAAGTCCATCTGTCGGGCATAAGTCTCGGGTTTGGCCATGACGGCGAAGTTCTCTTCCCGCAGCACGGCGTTCGCTTCTTTGGAGTGCCGCCAACTCGCGAAGTCTCCGAATACGTCCTTCGCAAGTTGAAGCAGCAGATCCTGGAAGGTGTCCAAATTGACTCCGGGCGCGGTGGTGATCAAGATCGACCCATCTGGCGCGATGACCGGATGATATCCTCGGAGACTTACGCCAGGGAGCTTTGGGCCGCGCCAAACGAGTTCCCCTTGTTTTAGATCGAAGGCGTAAACGAACATATCTTCCGCCCCGATATAAACCCGCCCGCGGGCCACATCGACAGCGGGGCTGCCCAAGAGAGGGCCGCCTGTAGGCGCAGCCCACCGGACATTGCCGGTGGCGGCCTCAATGGCGTAGAGCCTTTGATCGCGACTGCCGATCAGGACCAGATCGTCCTGCACCGCCGGCGCATTCCACACCGCCGAGCCTGTTTGAACGTCCCAGAGCTTGGCCCCGGACTTAATGTCAAGCGCGTGGATAGTTCCATCAGCGGTGCCAAAGAAGACACGGCCGTTGGCCGCCGCTGCGCTTTGAAGAATGGCAGCCTCGGCGTTGTAACTCCAGCGGTCGGCACCTGTTTTGGCGTGAATGGCGTGAAAGACTCCGCGCAGGGTGCCGAGAAACACTGTTTCTTCGGCGACGATCGGCTGGATCCCCGTCATGACCCCTTCGTCCGTGAAAAGGCGGTACCATTTGCGGGTGAATGGCGGACGTATTTCGGTGACGGTGGCGCCGCTGCGTTGCGAGTCGTGGGCCAGCATGGGCCACTCCTCAGTTCCTGCCCGCAACTGTGCAGTCAAGCACAAGGTCAGCCCTAGGATACCAGGCAAGATGCGCATCATCTGAGCTTGGCCGCATCCACGAAAATATCAACCCTCGGGACGGGATACTAAAGACGCGGCTCGCGTTGCCCGAGGGCTCGCGCTCGGGTTCGGTGCGTTTGTTCAGCTGGCGGTGGCTCGGTCAATCACCGCGATTGCGCGCTGCAATTCTTTTTCCTCCATAGTCACCAGATGGTTGGCTTGGGGAAACCGCCCGCTGGTCACATCCTCCGCATACTCACGAAAAGCGGCGATTCGTTCGTTCTGCAGGCGCTCATATTCTTTGCGGAAATTACGGTAAGCCTTCGCGTGCCGGGGAATGCGCTCGTCGTAATCGCCCAGAATGTCATCGGAAAAGAGGAACTGCGAATCGCATCCGCTGCCGGAGCCTAAAGACATGAGCAGGAGCGACGTTTTGCGACATAGAAAACTGGCTAGATTATGGGGCACCAGCTCGAGTTCCGCAGCGTAGGCTCCGGCATTTTCCAAGCTTTTCATTTGGGCATAGAGGCGAGCCGCTTCGTCAGCTGTCTTCCCGATCGCCCGAATGTTCGTCCAGGTCGCATGACGAGGCACCATGCCCAGGTGTCCAACGACAGGAATTCCTTCGCGCGCCATCGCTTCGATCATTCGCGGGCTCGCCGAACAATAGACGGAGCTCGCCCCTAGTTCGAGGGCGCGAAAGCCAATCCGAATGGCTTCCTCGGGTGCGGCAAGCCCATGGGGAGTGGCGCCAGAGATAAAGCTTCTCGGGGCAGCTTCGACGAGCAAGGGGAGTCGAGCTTGGGAGGCGGGGGAGTCAAAGCTGCAGCTGAGCAGGTCAATACCGACGGCTTCAGCGGCAGCTGCTTCGTCTGGTGACTTGACGTGAATATGCGTCAAACACCGTTTGCCTTTTAGTTGGCGCAGATCGTAAACGGAGTATTTTTTGCCCGGGCGCAGCATGGTCGGACAATGGACGCCGGGGCCCGAGGCTTCAAGCGGAAATTACCTGCTGCGGCGTTGCTGAATCCAGAACGCGCAACCCGGTCCGCGGCGTCCGCCGGTGTTGGGGGTCAATGCAGGGGCAGAAAGGTAACGCAGACGGGACTGCCGATCTCAACCGAGTGACCGGTTGAGTTCAGTTGCCCGGTGTTTGTGTCGATCCGGAAGACGACCACGTTATGGGAGTCTTGATTAGCGGCCAGAAGGTATTGGCCGGTCGGATCGATGCCGAAGCCTCGTGGAATTCGACCTTGAGTCGAAGCGTTCTGCTGCAGCCGAATTTCGCCAGTCGTTGGGTTTACTGAAAAAACAGCGATCGTATTGTGGCCGCGGTTGGAGCCGTAAAGGAACTTGCCGCTCGGGTGCACCGCGATTTCGGCGGTGCTGAACTCGGGCAGGACCGATTGTCCAGCAGGTAAAGTGGAGGCGGACTGAAATTCTTCCAATGCACCTGTGGCGGTATCATAGCGGAAAGCCGTGATTGTGCAGGCCATCTCATTGATGACATACGCGTATTTGCCGCTGGGATGGAATGCAAAATGACGCGGACCGGATCCGGGCTTAACCGAAGCGAACGGCGGAATATGAGGGGTCAAGGCGCCCTTGGCCGCATCGAATCCGTAAATGAGAATGCGATCCAAGCCCAGGTCGGGAACAAAGACAAACTGGTTGCTGGCATCTACGTAGATGCCATGGGCGTGAGGACCTTCCTGTCTTTGGGCATTGACGCTCGAACCACGGTGTTGAATGAATGCCGACGCCGGCGCGACTTTGCCGTCGGATTGAATTGGGAGCACTGCGCAGCTTCCGCCACCGTAGTTGGCAATCAAAACCGCTTTTCCGGATGGGTCGACATTGACGTGGCAAGGGCCATCGCCGACCGACGGTTGCTGGTTGAGCAACTTGAGTTGACCGGTCTTGGCATCGATCGCGAATGCCGAGACGGCGCCGCTTTTCTTTCCTTGGAAATTGGAGATCTCATTGACGGCATAAAGCCAGGGCTCTTTCGGGTGAACTGCGAGGAAAGAAGGGCTGTTGACTTCTCCCGCGAGTTGCGGGGCGCTTAGCTTTCCCGAAGCCAAGTCGAACCGGGAGACGTAGATGCCTTTGCTCTTCTCGCCAGTGTAGGTGCCGAAGTAGACGAGCGCTTCTTTGGTCGACGGTGTTTTACCGCTGGCCGGTGCGCTCACGATCGAGATCGTGGGCATGGCCGAGAGGGCCAGGATGACGGAGAGAACGAGGCGCAGGTTCATGGCCAGTATGAAACAGCAAGGGAACCGTGCCTTCAAGACGAATACGGCTGCGTCCAAACTCCGCCCAGGACCATTCCGAGCGTGGTTGTCCCAAGCCGCGGCGACTTGCACCCCTACGCCGCGTTGGTCCAAGTAGGAGCTTGCACATCGACCGGAGACGCGATTCGAGTCTTGGAAGCTTCCGTCTTGAGAAAGTCGAGAATCACCGGCGCGAGGATGATTCCGGGAATTCCCATGACGCGTTCGGCCACAATCAAAGCGAGCAAAGTCAGCCACATCGGATTGCGGATGCGACCGCCGATGATCTTGCTGTTCAGGAAATACTCGAGCTTGTGTAGGACGACAAGAAACACGAATGCGGTGACGCCCATTCTGGGCGAAATTGTAAACGCAATGCTGACGATGACGGTATTGCTGATCAGGTTGCCGATGATCGGAAGCAAGCCGCAAAAAAACGTCACGACGATAACGAGCCCAGCGTAGGGTAAGGCCATCCAGGTGATAAAGATAGCCGTCAAGCCAGTGTTGATCGTCGAGATGGTGATCTGCGCCCCCATAACCCGGGTGAAACTTTGGTAGAGCGCTCGAAACCGCGCCTCGATCTGCTGACAAATCAATGAATAGAGATTGTCCGAACTTCGACCTTCCTGCTCGATGTCCAAGCGCGAATTCAGGAAAAGACTGACTGCGACGACGAGGCCAATGACAAACAGGACCGCTTGTTTGCCAGCGAGGGTAGCGTGCTTGCCAACGTAGCGGACTTGCTCCACGACCGTGTCCATCGCGAGCGCTTTGAGACTTTCTAAATCGGTGAACGGCAACTCCAGACTGTGCTCTTCCGCAAAACGGATGATCGCCGGAATGGCGTTTTGAGCGATCTTTGGAAAGGCGTGCAGCGCCTGATTAAAGAAGTAACCGGAAATATAGGCCGCTGCCAAAACGCACAAGCCGAACAGGCATATCCCAACCGTTTTGCTGCCGCGAACGGCCAGTTTTTGAAGTGCGAAATAGGAAAACAATACGGTAATGAATGGGGTCGCCAAGCCAAGCCACGCGACCAACGCAAAAAGGAGCAGGAGAATGAAGTAGGAAACTTGGACGGGACGCATCATAGCTCGGTGAATCGGTTTAGAATTCCGCGTTACCCGGCGTGCGAGCGAATGGAATCACGTCGCGAATGTTGGCTACGCCCGTGAGGAACATTAAGAGTCGCTCGAAACCCACCCCAAAACCGGCGTGTGGGACGGTTCCGTAACGGCGCAAGTCCATATACCATTGATAATCTTCCTCGCGCAGCTTGTGAAACTGCATATTCTCTCGCAACTGGCCGGGCCGTTCTTCTCGCTGAGCTCCTCCGATAACCTCTCCGATCCCAGGGACGAGGACATCCATAGCGGTAACCGTTTGCCCGTCCGGGTTCGCTCGCATGTAAAACGGTTTAATCGCGCGAGGGTAATTGAACACCGTCACGGGACATCGAAAATGTTCTTCGGTCAGATAGCGCTCGTGTTCGGACTGCAGATTGAGCCCGTCGCGCACCGGGTATTCAAATGGCTTGGAAGCTTTGCTCAAGATGGCAATGGCTTCCGAGTAGGGAATCCGCTGAAATGGGCGTTCCGCCACGAATTGGAGCCGCTCCATTAAGCCCTTGTCGACAAACTTGGCGAAGAGCGCAAGGTCATCAGCGCAATGCTGCAGCGTATAACGCGCCATGCCTTTGATGAAGGCTTCCGCCAGATCCATGTCTCCTTGCAAGTCGCAAAACGCCATCTCCGGCTCGATCATCCAGAATTCCGCGGCGTGGCGGGCGGTATTAGAATTCTCCGCGCGAAAGGTCGGGCCAAATGTGTAAATATTTGAAAGGGCGCATGCGAAGGTCTCACCTTCCAGTTGCCCGCTGACCGTCAAGAACGTCGGCTTACCAAAGAAATCTTTGGAAGGGTCTTCGTCCGCTCGGCCTTTGAGGGTTGTCACTCGAAACATCTCGCCGGCACCTTCGCAGTCGCTCGCTGTGATGATTGGGGTATGGACGTAAACGAAATCGCGTTCCTGAAAGAATTGGTGCACCGCAAAGGCGAGCCGGCTCCGCGTGCGAAAGATAGCTCCGAAGAGGTTGGACCGAGGGCGAAGATGCGCGATCGTCCGAAGGAATTCCATGCTATGGCCCTTCTTTTGCAGAGGATAGCTTGCATCGGCTTCGCCCACCAACTCGAGACGGCGTGCTTTGAGTTCCCATTTCTGTCCGGCGGCCGGGGAGGGGACCAGGTTTCCCTCCACCACGGTCGAAGCGCCCGTGGTAAATCGGGCCAAGTCAGCGAACCCTTCCGTGGTTGTATCGACGATCACTTGGAGGTTGGCCAAGCATGATCCGTCATTAATTTCCAGGAAGGAAAAACCTTTGGCGTCTCGCCGCGTTCGGACCCAGCCAGCGATCTGCACCTGTTCGGACGGAGCGGCAGCGGCTAGTGCGTGTTTGATGAGAGTACGCATGTCAATTCCTTATGGTTGCGAAAAAGCGCCGCGTCAACAAGCAACAATGATTTACTGCGGGTTAGGGGCGTATCTTTTCTGTACCACCCTTAGGCGGCAAACCAGAGTTCATCCCAGTAATTGTTTTCGCGGGCCTGCTTGAGGGCAGCCAGGTTTCGAAGCCCGGGCTTGGTCCAAAGTTGCCCCCGCCGTTTGAAGCGGCCCTGATGGCCACTGCAAGCGGACTCAACGGCTCCACTGCCGATGGGCCAGCCTCGTTCCGAGATCTCTTGGTAGTTTAGGCGCTTGGCTCGTTTGGGAAAATACTTCCGTTCTTTTCGGACCGTTTCGCCACGCTCGCCCCTGGGCACTTTTACTTGCGCAATGTTCTCCAGAAACGCTTTCTCTTGACCGTGGCGCAGCTCGTGCAAGCGGCTTTCGACCCACTCCTTGGCTTTGTCCTCTCCCTGGAGGGCCTTGCCCAGAGCCCAGACATGCTCGCTGGCATGGTAGAAGTCCAAAAGTTCGGTGGCCCCTAACCAGCGATCCTTGGCGACGTTCCAAATCCAAGGCGCGCCATCTCCCAACACCAGAATGTGTTTGGCTCGTCCCACTCCTCGGCGCATCGCTTCCCAATGTAGGCGCCGTCCCAACTCCATGCCACCCTCATCGACCCAACTGACCACCACCTTCTCACTGAGCAGTCCCCGGTCCTTTCCCATGTGGGCCGCTTGCTCCTGAAAGAAAAAAACACCCAACTTCACTTCGTGCCATTCCACGCGCTTTTTCTTGGTTTTCTTCTTTCCAAATCCAGGCCCCCGGTAGCGGGCTTGCCAACCATCTAACTCAAAGACCGCCAATTCCGAAGGAGCCCGCTGCGGGGTCAGCTCCTGGGGCACGCTTTTGAGTCGCTCTTGCAGTTGCTCCTCAGCTCGTTGGCCTAAGCGTTGGGCCAGGCGGTGGAGCATCGTGTCATCGACCGGCTGCTCCATCCAGTTCTGGGCCACGACCGCAGCGTCGCTAAAAGAACCGGTGGCAGTGAGGGTGAAGGCCAGTCGCTTTTCCAGGCTAGGAGTGAGCTCTTGGCGTGGCTCTAAGCCCCAGCGTTCTCGCATCGGGCATCCCCACCGTCCCCGCCCAGGTTCCCAGCCATAGGAGGCAATCACCTTAACCATGCCGGCGCCGCTTCTTAGCACTATCACTGTGTCTCGCCGTTGCTGCGCCTTTTTTTGGCTGAGGGGGGAAAACTCGGCCGTCGCGGTCGGCCTCTTCCTGCAGCCTCTTCTCCAGTCTCTGCCGTTCCCATTCGCGCGCCTCGACACTGACTTCCCTCTCGATCTGCATCAGTCGGTTCTCTCGTTGGGGCTTATTATTATTTGGAAGGATCATGGGCTTTTGCCTGCTTGTCTCACGAGCTCGGAACTGGATCGATGCATCCCTCCATTATGCACTCATGGTGGTACAGTCAAGATGCACCCGCGGGTTAGTCCATGAACAACCAGACCCAGGGAAGCTGAAGTGGGAGGGACTCAGCGAAGGCTACACGCCCTCCGAACCTGAGAAAAGGGGCGGCTTTTATCCGCCAGCCAGCGCCGCGGGTCAATCACCCTCGGGGCCGTCCGCCGGCTCGGATAACTTCCGGTACATCGTTGCCAGACTGATGCCCAAAAGTTCGGCCGCGCGTTCCTTGCTCCCGCCCACATGGGCTAGTGTCCGCTGGAGGTAAGAGATCTCCTGGTTTCGGAGGAACTGTTTGAGAGGTACCGGGCCATCCGTGAGTTCCGGCCCGTGGCCATTTGTGTAGGGCTTGGTTTCCTCAAAGCGGACGCGGCTTGCACATTCGGAACGGTCCTGGTGTAGCAGAGCGGAATCGGGGAGCGCACACTTGCCGTTACTATGCAATTGCTGGATCGGTCTGGGCAGGTCGACGATTTGGATACTGCCCGTCTGGCTGACATTGCAGGCGTGGGTCATAGCCTGTTCTAGTTCCCGCACATTGCCAGGCCACGAGTAGCCACAACAAAGTTCGACCGCTTCCGGTGTGATGGTGAAAGCGTGACCAGAGCGCCGATGCACTTTCCCTTCCAGGAAATGAGCGATGAGAAGGGGAATATCTTCCGATCGCTCCTGGAGCGACGGCAGCATGACCGCGACTTCACTCAACTTCTGGAAAAGATCCCGGAGAAACTTGCCTTGGGCGACGGGTTGGTCCAAGGGGACATTTGTGGCCGTTAGCACACGAACATCGAGATGGACTGGCACGGAATCTCCAGAGAGGCGGATTTGACGATCGGTCAGCAGTTCGAATAGGCGTGTCTGTAACTCGATCGGCAAAGCGTGAACGGCATTGAGAAAAAGCGTGCCCCCGTCCGCTTCCTGGATCAGTCCGGGATGTTCTTCACCGACTAAGCCTTTACGCTGGCCAAAGAGTTGCGCATCCATCCGACTTTCCGGGATGATCGCGCAATCGACGGCAACAAACGGAGCAAGTCGTCGCCGGCTTTTGAAATGGACAGCCCGTGCGATCAACTCTTTGCCCGTGCCGCTTTGGCCGTAGATCAGGATGCAACTCTCGGAATCAGCAGCCCGTTCCACGGCAGAGAGAGCGTCTTGCAGTTGATTGGATTGCCCGATGATCTCGCGAAACTGGGTCTTGGATTGAAGCTGTTTGCGAAGACTGACGTTTTCGCTGAACGCGGCCTGGTAAAATAGCGCCCGTTGCACACGGAGCTTCAACTCATGCAGGGTAAACGGTTTGGTCAGGTAGTCGTAAGCGCCGCGTCTTATGGCTTCCACCGGACTGGCTGTGGCTTCGGGAGCCGTAATGACGATCACCAGGGCAGGCGGATTGAGCGAACGTGACTTTTGCAGAACGCGCTGCGCGGTCGCCCACGTCCGTTCGGCCGTAACGTTCGCAATCACCAAATCGGGCGCGACCGTGGGCAATCCTTCGATCGCGGCAGTGCCGGTCGTAAATGGCACCACGTGGTGCCCCTCCGAACGGAGGAGTTCACCCACCATCTGCACCACCGACAATTCTTCGTCCAGCAACAGAACTTTTGCCATCGTTACTCCTATCGGTTGCCGCTTACAACATCCGCCAGTTTGAAGATTGGCAGGAACATACAAATCACGATTCCGCCGATCACAACGCCCAAGAATACGATGAGCAAAGGCTCAATAAGCGAGGTAAGCCCTGCCAACGTCGTCTCAATTTCTTCATCGAGAAAATCTGCGACCCGTTCCAGCATCGAATCGATCTTGCCGGTCTGTTCACCCGCAGAAACCATGCGGATGATCATCGTGGGGAAAATGGGATGTTTCGAAAGCGCCGTGGAGATGCCCTCGCCCCGTTCGATATCTCCGGAGGCAGTGCGGATCGACTTCTCCATAATGACATTGCCGCAGGTGTTGGCGACGATGTTCAGGACTTCCAGGATGGGAACACCGCTACGAATCAACGACGCCAGGGTCCGCGTAAAACGAGCGAGGCAGATTTTGTGGGCAATTGAGCCGAAGATCGGCAGTTTGATTCGTGTGCGATCCCAAAACTCCCGACCTTGCTTCGTCTTGATATAAGAAAACCAGCCATACACAACCAAAGCCGCACCCGGAATCAGGTAGATGAGGGAAGCTTGTACGAACCGGCTGAGATTAATGAGGAATAGCGTTGGAGCTGGTAGCTTTGCGCCGAATCCCGAAAAGATATCCGCAAACACGGGAACGACCCGGACCAACAGGAAGACGGTGATACCAATCGCGATTGAGGTTACGGCCGTCGGATACATCATGGCCGATTTAACTTTCTTTCGCAGGCGCGCGGTGTTTTCCAGGTAGGTCGCTAGGCGAGCAAGGATTTCGGCCAAAAGACCGCCTTTTTCGCCAGCGTCGACCATACAGACATAGAGTCGAATGAAAACCTTCGGGTGCTTTTGAAGCGCTGCGGAAAAGCTGTCGCCACCCTCGACGCGTGCGCAAACGTCACGAATGACGTCGCGCATGACTTTGTTCGTGGTCTGTTCGGCAAGCGCTTGGAGCGATTGCACCACGGCCAGGCCAGCGTCCACCATGGTCGCCAACTGCCGTGTAAACACGACCAAGTCGGCCAGCGGCACGCTGCCGCCAGACGTCTTCCCCGCCTTTCGAAGCTTCTCTTGAATCGAGACGACCAGGAGATTGCGATTGAGAAGCGCGGCAATAGCGGCTTGCTCATTCGCTGCTTCCAGTGAATTTCGGACTTCTCGTCCCGTGCCTGCTTCTCGCGCCAGATAGGTGTATGAAGGCATACGTGTGCCGTTTGGACACCCAAGGCAACTTACGTGCCGGGTCCGCGGACGCAATCCTGAGAACCGGCATGGAAACCTTCACGGCGCGAATAGTTATATACGGCAGGCCGTTTACAGAGGCTTGCAGGCAAGCGACGGAGCCTCCTCTGCCTGGGCCTGTCTCGAGCGGTTGTCTGCGATTGAGACAATCAGCTTGCGCGGTGTCACGCGCCACGCAAGCCTGATAACGAGCGGTGCATCCAGTAGGCGCGCAATCGCCGCCTTATTCCGTTTTTTCCTGGATCTTCTCGCCGGCGCGTTCGACGTCTCGACCCATTCCGTGGGCGGTGTTGCGGCAGCCGGTGAACACCGTCACAGCCACCAGAAGGGTGAGTGCGACCACCGTCCGTTTGAACATGATTGTGCGTGTCATCATACGAATTCATGTAGCGGCGGTGGCCGCGGTAATCAATCGGGGGGGACCCTGAAAGCGGGCTGCGGCGACCGGTGGAAGGCCCTAGGGCGCTGTCCACTTTTGCCTCGTGTTGTCCAGATTCGCGCCGGTACATCTTCTTAAAGTTGGCAGTCTGACGAGGAGATGAAGCTCGGGCACGTAGAGTGCTTCTCGCCTGATCGGCGTTGCATATGAACTCTGCATCGGAAATACCTCATCCGCACAAAAGCGCGGCCGCAGAAGCTCCGGAGGCGGCTGAGGGCGCTGCCAAGGTTCTGATCGTCGAAGACGATCCTTGTCTGAGCCTGCTGTATAAAAGCATTCTACGGCGGGAGGGGTACTTGACGGAGCAAACGGCCGATGGCGAAGGTGCGATCAAGCTTTTATCGCAAGAGGTTTTTGATGCGGTCGTTCTCGACCTGATGATGCCAAAGGTCGACGGAATGCAAGTGTTGAAATGGATGCGATCGTCTCCAGATAACGCCTTGACGCCAGTGCTCAT
>JBGAIN010000316.1:0-4267 GCA_044225505.1 Limisphaerales bacterium | reverse complement strand
ATGGCCCAAATCAGATCCTCCAAGGCACGCTGACGGTTCTTTGAGCCCTCAATCTTATCGCCGGAATGTTGATACAAGTAGAGTTCGGTCGTTCGCAGCTCCGCGGATGCTGGCTCGCGTCCGTACGCCAGGAGAAACAGCTCGACCACCTTCTCTCGATCTGTCCGGGAACGGTCTTTCGCCAGGAGCGCCGCCCGCCCTGCGTCCGCCGCAAGCTTTTCCTGGATATCTTTGGCATTCACCAGGTGCAGGCTTTGCGACAGACTGGCATCCTGAGACCGTTCGCATTCGCAAGCGCTGGAGCTCTCCGGTCGACCAAAGACCGTTAGGAAATAGGAACTCGTGTTGAAACTGTTGTCCGGAAGGGTCGTGGCGCGCGTGCCGACGGGCATCCCCTCAAACTTAGTCGGTCGACCCGTGACCAGATCGACCGCGTCCAGGAGGACCTCGGCCGGTAATCGTTTCGGATAGAATCGCGAAAAGTTCTGTTTGTCCGCGCGATTCCAGGCGTTCGGCAGCGCGCTCTGCTGGTAAGTATGGGATTGGCACAAAGTCCGAACGAGCCATTTGAGGTCGTAACCGTGGCGGGCAAAGTTCTCGGCCAAAGCGTCCAAGAGCGCTGGATTGCTCGGAGGGTTGGTTTCCCTCAAGTCATCCTCTGGATCGACCAAGCCACGATTGAAGAAGTGTTTCCAGTAACGATTGACGAGCGCTCGGGCAAAGTACGGGTTTTTCGGATCCGTCAACCAATCGGCCAGTAGCTCGCGTGGATCGACGTCAGGATCTACAGCGACGACCGCTCCGCCCAGCCCAGCGGGTCTGACCGGCTGTTTGGTCTTCTTGTTCACAGCAGATGGAATCGCTCGCTTCACAAAGATCATTTCTTCGCCCGGTTGCGTTCCGGGTTTGCGACCGATCGTGGAGAAGAATGCGGCGAGGCCAAAGTAGTCCTGCTGGCTCCACTTCTCGAACGGATGATGGTGGCATTGGGCGCATTGCATGCGCATCCCCAGGAAGAGTTGTGCGGTATCCTCCAACTGCGTCTGGGGATCTTTGAGCTGGCGATACCATGCGACGGGCGGATTTTCCGCCATGTCACCGGAGGCAGTGAGCAACTCCCGCACAAACTGATCATACGGTTTGTTTTCGCGGAAGCTCTCCCAGATCCAATCGTAAAAAAGGTAATTGCCACGTGCGTGAGTGGGGGTGTTTCGGCGATTCCGCAACAGGGCGGACCATTTGGTGGCAAACAGAGACGCATACCCCTCGCTGGCTAACAACTCGTCAATCCAACGGTCTCGTTTGGATGGATCTTCGGACTTCACAACTCGCTGCACTTCACTCGGCGAAGGCAACCGCCCCGCGATGTCCAAGGCGCTCCGCCGAACAAAAGTCGCGTCGTCACATTCACCCGATGGTGGAAGCCCCATGGCTTTCCATTTCGCGAACACAAGGTCGTCGACGAAATTCCTCGGTTCCGGGAGTTCAGCGAGGGGTGCGCCGAGCGGCAGCGTCGCACGGAACACCGCGACGTGCCCTTGATAGCGAACCATCACCGCCACGTCGCCTGGCTGATTAAACACTGTCACCAAGCCTGATGGATCCACTTTCGCCATGTCCTTGTCATTCGGCTCAAAGAGCGCACTACCCGTCACGTCTTCGATCGATCCGTCCGAGTAATGGCCCAGAACGATCAATTGTTGTTGCCCGTAGAACGGTAAGATTCGTTCCTTGGGAAATACCTCGATTCGGGAAAGGACCGGATCGCTCGCCTGGCCGTAAGGCATGCCGTCCGAAATCCAGCGCAGAAGCAATTGGTAATCGTCCGATTCCAGTCCGATACGCGTGCCTCCTCCGTGAGGCAGCGTCCCCGTGGCCTTAAGTAAAAGCAAACTCCGGTCCGGAGCTGCGGGGAATAGCCGCCGGCCCCGGCTTTCCTTGACGAGATGTTCATAGTCTTCCGTTGGTTCAAAGCCGAGCAGAGACAACCTAAACCCGTTCTGACCGCTGGCTTTGCCGTGACAGCCCCCCGCGTTGCAGCCCAACTTCGTGAACACGGGCACCACCTGGTTCGGGAAATTAATCGCCGCAAACCGCGCCGACTGTTCGACCTGAACCGCGAGCGATGCAGCGAGCCCACCGGTGCCAATCGCGCGAATCGTGGCCGCGCCGTCCGATTGGCCGCGGGCTAACCCGTTTGAATTGACCGTAACAATGCCGGGCGGCGCGGATTCATACGCGACGTTTCGTGTCCAGTCACGCACGGCGCCGGAGGCGAACTTGGCTGTGACGAGCAGTTGCTGCCCCGCGCCTTTGCCGCGCAAACGCAGCAATGTCTGTTCGGGGCTAAACTGGAGGTTTAAGGTAACCGGCGTCGGCCCTGGGTCCGAACTATCCGTTTGGGCGACCGCAGCGATCACATTCAGCAGCAAGACCCATGTGAAACAGGAGAGGAACTTTTGCCAAGGCAGAATCGATGTCCAGACAATCCGGGCGGATCTGGAAATAAACGTCCCCATGGCCAGGATCAGACTAATTCGCGCATCGGCAGACAGGCGTTGTCGACGAGGTACTGCGGGCGCCCGGTCAGATCTGGTACCGTGGTGGAAGTCACATCGATCCCAAGACGTTGGTAAAGGGTTGCGAAGACTTCGCCGAATTGCACCGGGCGTTCGGTCGCCTCGCCTCCCAGTCGGTCAGTCGCGCCGATCACTTGACCGTGGCGCATGCCGCCGCCCGCGAGCAATGCGCACGAAACCCGCGGCCAATGGTCGCGCCCACCATCCTTGTTGATCGTCGGCGTTCGGCCAAACTCGCCCCAGACCACCACGGACACGTCCTTATCCATCCCGCGCTCGTGCAAGTCCTCGATCAGGGCACTCAGGCCCTGGTCGAGCAAAGGCAGATCCTGACGCAAGGCACCAAAATTATCGCCATGATGGTCCCAACGGCTGAACGCCAACGTCACGCAACGCGCGCCCGCCTCGACCAACCGCCTGGCCGCCAGAAAATGCTCCATGAGTTTGGGCGCTCCATCATCGCGGTTTCTTGGATCGCCCTTGCCGTAACGCTCGCGCACCGACGCAGTTTCTTTCTCGATATCGAGCGCGTCCCGCAAGCGGCTGGAAGTCAGAATGCCAAAGGCTTGTTGGTTGAAAGCATCCATGCCCGACATCAACCCTTGGACGTCGGCGTCGCGACAAAGCGTGTCAAAGCTGGCGAGCAACCGCTGCCGATCAGCCAGACGTTCCAGTGATAGGCCCTGCAGGACCATATCGTCCTTCCCAGCCCCTTTATTAGGTTGAAACGGGGCATACCCGATTCCCAGGAAGCCGGCAAAGCCGTTGTCTGACCACGGCGCGTGTCCCATCTTGGGCGACAACCCCACAAAAGGCGGCACGGCCTTGTCGACCGGACCCTTTAGCTTCGAGAGCACCGAGCCCATACTTGGCCAACCTCCGGGCGGCTGCCCGCGCATATGGCGTCCGGACAAGCACTGGAACGCGTAATGATTATCCTCCGCTCCAACCATCGAGCGAATGATCGTGTACTTGTCCGCCAAACGAGCCAGCCTGGGCAGATGCTCGCATATCTCCACTCCAGGGACGTTCGTGCGTATCGGCTTAAATTCCCCCCGGATCTCCGCTGGCGCTTCCAGCTTGAGATCGAAAATATCTTGATGCGACGGGCCGCCTGGCAAGAACACCATGATCACCGCTTTATGGGAACGTCCTACTCCCGCAACGGCTTCGGCATGCAAAAGCTGCGCCAGCGAGATCCCGCCCAACCCGAGTGCGCCGATCTTTAGAAAGTTACGCCGGGAAATGCCATCACAGAAAGACGATTGCTTGCCTAATAGCGTCAGCATAGCGGTACCTGTTATTAGCTGGCGATGACAGCCCAGCGCGGATGGTGTGTGAGCAGTATTCGTGCTGGCACCCCCCTTGTCAAGCGTCGACCAGGGGAGAGAAATGGCGCCATATTCCCAATGACCGGATCGCGGAATTTATTCTAATGCCATTCGGTAATTCTATTCAGTCCCGGAAGGGACAGAATGAGAGAAGCCCGGTCGCTTTAGCGCCGGGTGCTCAAGTGAGAGGGCCCAAGCCCCGGAGGGGCGACTGAGGGCGGCGAGAAAGGGCGTTTGGGTTCTACGACCTTGTGATCCGCTTAATCTCCGGTTCTTCCGTTCAATGCCACGTCCTCGGCCGTCCCGTCGGGACTTGGAATCGCGCCCATTCAAGCTCGGCGTTAAAACGCCGAGCTA
>JBGAIN010000078.1:31245-37702 GCA_044225505.1 Limisphaerales bacterium | reverse complement strand
TTCGTTGCGCTCAAAATGGGTCCTGGCGAGGCGCGACGACCCATGATTGCCGCCGCGCTCTATGACCGAGGAGCCACGCAGCCAGGACCCATTTTCAGCGCAACCCATTGGGCGGCGGTTCTTTCGCGCGCCCGCCGCGTTCCTCGCTCGTTATCCCGACCTGTCGGGACGGGTCTGCGCCTCGCTCGCGCCTTGCGGGCGCGAAAAAACCCTCGCCGCGAAAGTGCAAGGACTTAGCGGTCACCACACTAGTTGATTTTATTCGACTTGGACAAGTAGCGCCGCCGCTCCGGTTTCTCATCATCGGTGGTTACGCCGTGGCTGCCCACGGTCACACGCGAGCGACATTCGACGTCGACTTTCTCGTCCGGCGTGCAGACCGCAATCCCTGGTTCGATCGGCTCACGCAAAAGGGGTTAACGGTGTTCGGCCAGACCCGTGCCTTCGCCTAGTTCAGCCAGGCCACTCCGGGTGACGGACTGGACCTCATGTTCGTCGACGAATCCACCTTTGATCCCATTTGGCACGCCTCGGAAGAACGTGATTTTGGCGGCGGCCACGCCCCCGTCCCCTGTCTGGACCATCTCCTCGCGCTTAAGCTTCACGCGTTGAAGCAAGCTCTGCCCCATCGAACTGGCAAGGATGCCGAAGATGTTGAACTTTTGCTTCGACGCAACTCCATTGATCTCCGTCAGTCCCAATACGAACAGTTATTTCTAGAGTATGGAACGAGAGAAATCTACGAGTCCTTTCTTCGACTCTGGCGCAGTCCGTGACGGAGCCACGCTCGCGCCCAGCGGTTTAGATCTACCGTCGGGCGACCGCTTCCGATCATTTCCACCAGCTATACCGCTCGGGGAACTGGTTCGCCGAAGCCGGGAACTTCGCGCGTGGTTCCCGCAAGGAGTGTGCAGCGCCGAGGAGCGATGGCGGGCGAAAACGGCTGACGAATTTCATCTGTAGAAGCTGGCTCTCTCAACCGACTCCCTCCAAACGTGTTGTTCCCATCGAGCGACGGCAACCCCGTCCAGCACACGCCGTCCGTCTCCCTCATGGCCAGCGAACGGGATGCCTCGTCTCCATTCAACCAGTCTTTCGGAACCGGTCGCACCCAGCCACCGCAAGGATGCACTTCAGCGTGCTGTGATGACCTTGTCAGTATTTTCCCTTCGGCTGCTCGAGCCGCGGTCATTCAGGACGAACAACGCACGGTGAGGTCGCATTGTGCACGAACACACGCGGGGTTCCCGTGCCGTCGGCCGGAGCGACCCAGACATCGGACGATCCGTCGCCGTCGACGCCTCTCGGAAGGGTGTACAACACCTGACTATCATCCAGCCATTCACTCTGATCGTCCACGCTGCGTATCTCGTTTACGGAAGTCTCCGTTAGCGTATTCAGGTTCAGCACATGCAGCCGCCAAACCAGTCGTCCCCCGCCCACAATCGTACGTGATTTGAAGACCACCCGGGTCCCGTCAGGAGATAGCGAAGGGCACTCGACCCCTTCTCGGATGACAGTCAGTGCGCGACGAGAAACCCGGCCTTCAACGAGGAACATTTTGCCACCGGTCGAGAGCGTCGCATAGAACCGGTCGCCGTCCTTGGCGAAAGTTATCCCCCAGAAATTAAAATCCACTTCTTTGAAATGCTGGTCGTTCTTCCGGACCTCGAAGGACTCCAGATCGCCGACGACATTTGCCGACCCAAGGTCGAAGATTGTCGCGCGTGTGGAAAAACCAGAGGAAGTATAGGAGTCGCCCGCGACAAACACAGTGACGCCTGCCAGGCGACCATCCCGCGAAACACGTGTGCGACTTGGGATTCCAGCCAGCTTGAAAGTGTTTCGAACCTGAAAGTTGCTGTCAAAACTCACGCACTGATAGGTGGTAATGACTCCCCGTGATGCCTGAAGGCAAATCCCTGACTTGCCCATGCCATGAACCCGTTCACAGGAGAGCGGGGTCATGTAACGGCTACCATCTGGCGCGTCGAGTGGAGCCACGACCAGCCTTCCGTACAACGGACCGAGCGCGGTGTTGCGAAACAAGAGATGCGGTTGGCGGGTAATATCGTTAAGCTGCCGGCCTTCCTCCACCACCGTCGGCGTGCCGGCGGTTTGGCGCGGTTTCATCGGGTCGCGCGAATAAAAAACGTAGCCAACGATTCCTACGATCGCCACGACACATACGAGCGCAAAAAGGAACGAGTTGCGGCCGTTGGGCGGCACGTCGGACGGCGGGGTTGATGGTTGATTAGGCGGCATCTGAGCTAGGCCGGTTTAATACAAAGAACGCGCTTACCATGGCGACCGCCAGCGCCAATAGATAGCAGACGGTCGCCTGGCCGATGCCGGCACGTGCCCATAATAATCCAAACAAGACCGACGCTGTCAACCGCGCTAGATTAGTCGCTGTCGCGAGCACGGCCAGGCCGGTCCCAGAATGATTTAGAGGGAGCGCGGCCGCCGCCATCGCGGTCAGCACGCCATCGGTCGCCGCATAAAAAGCTCCCAGCAGCAGAACGGCAGCCGTTATCACGAACAGCCCGCCGCTGGCGGGCAAGAGCAAAACCCCGTAGACCGCGGCAAGAACTCCATAGCCGCCCAGCAGTACGTGGGTTCTCCCCAAACCATCCGCGAGTCGGCCGCACGGAATTGAGAACGCTGCCGTGAACAACGACGTCGCGACATAGAGCAAGGGAAAGGCAGAAAGACCGACATCGAACCGTCGCTGTAGAATGAGGAAAATGAAGCTCTCACTGATGGTCGCAAGTCCAAGAATGACTCCGGTCACGACTAGGCCGCGAAACCTGGCCTCGCCCAGCAAATGCATCGCCGATCTGAACGAGACTGATTTCCCGCACTGCAATTGAGGCGTCGGGCACCGGGGACAACGCACCCGCAGTTGACCGGCTTGCTTGAGCGCATCCGATGCCGCGGAGGTCGGTTGGTCGCCAGGTGCCACGGCGGGAACGAGCAATGTGATCGCCCCCAATCCGATGGTGGCAACGCCGAAGCTAACCACAAACACAACGTCAAATCGGTGCGGCATGATTGCCAGCAGAGCGAAAGCGAGAACCGGACCTAACATTGCTCCCGCCGCATCCATCGCGCGGTGAACGCCAAATGCGGTGGCCAATCCCGACGCGGCGCTACTTTGGGAGATGAGTGAGTCGCGCGGCGCAGTGCGGATGCCCTTCCCGATGCGATCCAAGGTGATGATGGCGGTAATGATTCCCCACGCGTTTCCCGCCACAAGAATCAGCAACCGGCAGCCCGCAGAAAGGCCGTACCCCAGCGCCGCCACTTCTTTGTGTCTTCGCCAACGATCAGCCCAAAGGCCGCTTGCCACACTGACCAACGCAGCAGCCCCCTGATAGATGCCATCCAACATGCCAAAAGCCAACGGGCTTATCCCAAGGTGAAGCACCAGATAGATCGGCAGAATGCTGGCGACCATTTCCGACGAAATGTCCGTGAAAAGACTGGTAATACCTAACGCCCATACCGTCTTGCTCACCGGCGGCAGCCAACCCGTCGCTGCGCCCTCCTTACGTTCATTGGCAGGTTCCCTGCGCGCAGCGAAGCTGCCCCGCGGTTTTCTCCAGAACACTCTGGACCAATCTATGGAGTACATGCCGATTTCCGAATGACCAGTCTATCGCACTCTATGAAGCTGGCTTCTAAGTGGGGCATTTTTCGGAATAGACCAGCCGCAACACCGCACGGTCTTAATACCCGAAGCGACCAACTGCGCAGAATTCTAATGACCCATGCACGCCAGAACGTCGAGCTTGTTAGCGAGCCCTGGGGGGTCGCCTCTCGACCTCGTATCGCTGACGAGCGACAGGTCTTTCAGCAGCATTCTGGCCATTCTGATCGACCCCCGCATGAATGGAACAATAACGAAACTGAGTTCGTAGCTTAGTGGTTGTGCGCCAGCGTATTGAAGAGCCTCGTGAAGCTGAGTCGTGGCGACGAACACCCCTACGTTTCAAAGACAGGACAGGTTGAGCAGTCCACAATTTGTGAACGGAGTGTGCAACAAATCTCGGTCTGCGACGCTTCTTTGGGAACGGACCGGCCCCAATCCGTGAGACGTTGGAGACAATTGTCTCCAAGAATGATTAGGACTTATACAATTGCAGTTGAATAATTTACAAATTTCCGAGTCGTGCAACTCGTCGCCAAACCTCTCCGCGCTCGTCCAATCGTCCTTAGGCGTTCATTCGCTGGTCACCCACAGGTAACCCACTCCGAAATGGGTTACCTGTGAGTCAGCGGCAGATGATCGTGCGCACTCGAACAGTTGGATGAGGGTTGGTACGGACTCGATTCTCGAGAAATAGGACTAAACCTCTGCCGCGGACGACCGTCCGTCCGCAGTCACTCCCACTTAGCTAAGTGTTAACAGAAACCGAGTCACTGAAGCGGGCGGAATGTGATGGACAAAGGCTGAACCGCTCCCACGAAATTCCCGATCCGTAGGATGGACTTGATTGGGTTCGTTGAACGAGTTGTGAGCGTGGATATCTGACGCAGCCAAAGTGCGGATCTGGCCGGACTGGATTCTAGCACCTGGGATATGTACCTCCGCTTCTTGAGCTTGCGTTGGATCCGGGTTCACCACCGTCAGCACCAACTGTTTGTCGTGGAGCGAGGCGGAGCCGGAAAGTGCCGCCAGGCTGACCTGCGATCCCGTGCGGATGCGCATGCGAGGGACAGAAAAGACCGTCCGAAGTGACTGTCCGCCTTGGTGGGCGGCATAGGCTTCAAAGATATGGAAGTTTGGCGTCGCCACGAATCGATCTTCCCGAGCGAGGAAGAGAGAATGTAAATTATTGATGAGCTGGGCGACGTTCGCCATCACGACCTTATCCGCGTGTCGATTGAAAATGTCCAAGGTGAGCGCCGCGATCAGGGCATCGCGCATGGTGGACGTCTGGCCAAACAGGTGAGCTGGATGGACTTCCGTTCCGGCGCGGTGCCAGGCGCCCCATTCATCCACGATCAGCTTGATCCTGTGGTTACGATCAATCTCACCCATGGCTGCCCATTGCTGCTGAATGAGTGGTTCCATCTGAACGGCCTTCTCGAGCAATTCCACCCAATCCTGCTCTGTGAAGTCGATCGCCTGTCCTTTCCCGGAGGTCCCGCAGTAATAGTGCATAGCCCAACCGTACATGACACCGAGCATGCCTTTGTCGCGCTCCGTCAGCTTCGTCAGAAAGCGGCGTGTCCAATCGACGTCACCACCGCTCGGGCCCGATCCAATGAACGAAAGCGGCGTTCCGTAATCGGGCACCCACGCGGTAAACCGCCGAAACTCGGTGGCATACTCCTCCGGCGTGAAGTTCCCCCCGCAACCCCACGACTCGTTCCCAACGCCCCAATAACGAACCTGGAACGGCTCGGTATCTCCTTGCGCGGCACGCTGATCGGAAAGCGTGGTGACGTTAGCAGGGGCGTTGCAATATTCGACCCATTCATAAAAGTCACGGGCGGTCAGGCTACGCACATTTGCCGCCAAGTAGGGCTGCGCTCCAACCAGCCTGCAAAAGTGGACAAACTCATTCGTGCCGAACTGGTTAGGGTCATATTTCTGCGGTCCGTCCGGCGCGCGGCGCAGGAAGTCGTCGTTAATCCAGAAATTGGTGCGCCGGGGTCGTTGGCTGCGGGGTCCGATCCCATCGCGCCAGTTGTAGGAATCGGCAAAACAGCCCCCTGGCCAACGCACGACCGCTGGCTTGATTCGGCGCATATGTTCGACCAAGGCGGTTCGAATGCCGCCGATATTTGGGATCTTGGAGTCTTCCCCCACCCAGATGCCATCGTAGATCACCCCGCCAATATGCTCCGCGAAGTGCCCGTAGATATCGGGCGAAATCTTGCCGATTGGTTCATTGATCAGTATTTCAATCCGCGGCTCAGCCGCGCGGCTGGAGCGAGCGGCCAGCGTGCCCAGACAGCCAAGGCCCACTTGTTTGACGAAGTTGCGGCGTCCAATCGGTTTCATAGAGGAGTGTGAGCGAAGGATTACAGACCGATGCGGGCACGAAACCCAAGTCGCTATCGGGTCTGGATCGATGCCAAAGGTTACCGAAAGAGCTTGGGCGCAAACTCCACCAGGTATCGACGCCACACTGGCCAGGAATGGTCCCCTTCCGTTTCGAGGAAGTCGTGATGGATACCTTTGGCTTTGAGAAGCGCGTCAAACTCGCGATTGCGTTGGAAGAGGAAATCTTTCTGGCCGCAAGCGATCCAGAACAGTTTGAGGTCGCGATTCACGCTAGCGCCGTCTTTGAGGGCAGCCGCGACGCTGTTGGTCGACGGGGGCGCCGAGCTGAATGCGCCAATCCACCGAAATTGATCGTGATGGTTCAGGGCGACCGTCAACGCGTGGTGTCCTCCCATCGATAACCCTGCAAACGCGCGGGCTTGAGGTTTTCGTTCGACT
>JBGAIN010000078.1:0-31197 GCA_044225505.1 Limisphaerales bacterium | reverse complement strand
CGGCGGAATCGGGTGAGCGTCCATCATCACCACCACCATGGGCACGGCTTGTTTGCTGGCGATGAGCGAGTCCATGATCCAATGCGCTTTGCCATGGACAGACCAGGACGCTTCATTGTCGCTGTAACCATGAGACAGGTAAAGGACAGGCAACCGACGCGTGGTGTTGGGTGGGGTGTAAACGACAAGGCGGCGCCAGGCATTCAGAGCTTTGGATTTGTAAGTGTGTTCATGCAGCACGCCATGCGGAATGTCCTGCAAATCCCAGGGAACGGGCGGGTTCGAAGGAACGTGCAAGATGCTGACGCTCGGCCAGCGCTGGGGTTTGACCCAGGAGTTTTGCGGATCTATGACGCTCAATCCATCGACCACGAAATGGTATTCGTGAACGCCAGGCTTCACGCTCGGGATCGTCACTGACCACAACCCCTTGGCGTCTTTGGCCAAGGCGGTGTCAGCCCCGAATTGGCCGACCACCTTAACTTCGGACGCCTTTGGAGCATCGAGACGAAAAACCACGCTATTATCCGCGAGCAGTTCGGGCGAAATGACCGGTGCTGGCCGTTCGCGCCGAGCGGAAGGAGCATTGGTCGCTGGCGGGGTTGTTTGTGCAAGGGCAGAGGTGCAGGCGGTTGCCAGGGCAACTCCCAAAAAGAGGGCGCAGTTCTTTGGCATGTTCTGATTAGAGCTACTCAGAACGGACGCGCCTGTCGATTCCGAAAACTGCTCAAACGGCCCGCGCGACGATTACCCTTCTCGCAGCACGAACTGCCGATGCTTGGTGAAGACGTCGCGAAGGGCGTCGGACATCTCGTCCTGGATCGCTTGCAACTCTTCGTAGATGCGGACGTTTTCTTTCTTGGGCTCGGCAGTTTCAGCTTTGTGGATTTGGACAAACTCGTCCGTGATGTCGGCGATCGAAACATCCTCCCCTTGCTGCTGGCGCCAGCACCAGAGGGCTTGCAGCGCCGCACCATACGCAGCTCCTTCACCCACTTTCAACGTCACAACCTCCGCGTTGAAAACGTCCGCCATTATCTGCCGCCAGATTTTCGAGTTGGCGCCGCCACCGGTCGCGCGAATCTGGGTCATCCCAAGGGTGACCCCTTCCATCGCTGCGCGCGCATAACATTCCGCATTGAACGTCTTGGGCGTGACTCCGAGGTACGTCCCGCTCCCATCGGGGACGTTCGGGGTCCGTTCTCCTTCCAGGTAGGGTAACAGCAAGAGTCCACGGGCCCCAGGGGGCGCCTTGGCAACGGCAGCATCCATGCGTTGATGCGTCCAATTGAAGTCCCGTCGGACCATCTCGGTGGCAACGGTCACATTCATGGTGCAGAGCAAAGGGAGCCAGCGATTCGTCGAATCGCAAAACGCAGCGATCTCGCCTTTCGGATCAACGATCGGTTTTTCCGAACAGGCATAGATCGTGCCGCTCGTGCCAAAGCTGGCGGTAATGACCCCTTCGCGAGTGTTTCCGGTGCCAATCGCGCCCATCATGTTGTCGCCCCCCCCCGCGCTCACCAGGACGTCGGTGGTCAAGCCCAGGTCTTTCGCCGTCCCGGGCTGAAGCGTGCCGACGGGTCGATCACTCGAGATGAGCGGCGGCAGCTTTCCAGCCAACCCAACATCGATCGCTTCCAACACATCCAGGGACCAGCGGCGCTTCTTCACATCCAACAGCGCCGTGCCACTGGCATCGCCATATTCCATTGCCTTCTCGCCGGTCAACCAATAATTCAGGTAATCGTGAGGCAGGAGCACGGTGGCCAAACGCCGGTAGTTTTCGGGCTCATGCTTCTTTAGCCAGAGAATCTTGGACGCCGTAAAGCCAGGCAACACCGCATTCCCTAAAGACCGGATCGTGGCTTTGAGTCCGCCCACCTGCTCGGTAATCTCCGCACACTCTTCCGCAGTTGACGTGTCACACCATAACTTCGCCGGGCGAATGACCTCGCCGTCTTCATCCAACGGAACAAATCCGTGTTGCTGGCCGCTCACGCCAATCGCCTTAACTTCCCCGGTTTTGGCCCGCGCGAGGCGTAACGCCTGCCGAATCGCTTTGGCCGTCGCATCGCGCCAGGTGTGGGGGTGCTGTTCTTTTGCACCGGGGGGTAGATCAGGGATCAAGTCGTACGCTTGGGCCGCAGAGCCCATGACTGCGCCATTCTTGGCGTCAACTACCAGGGCCTTAGTCGATTGCGTGCCGCTGTCGATACCGAGGAGTAACGTTCTCATAGGCAATTATCGTTGTCTCGCAGTATGCTGCAGTTTGGGCCAAAACCGATGGACTGTCGAACCTTTCGTCACGAATCGTGCTGAAACCTTGACTCAGGCGAGTGATCGGATGATGGTGGGGTACATTGGGCAAGCCACCCTTGGCCGATGACGCAGGAACTAGAAACGGACTGAACCAGCTGGTGTATGGCAACGGCGCTGCCTAACAACCCAGACCCGAAGCTCACCTTACTTCCATCCGTGCTGGTGGTAGAAGATAACGCGGACGATTTCTATTTTCTGGAGCGCGCGTTTCGACAAGTAGGAATGCCGGCCGCGATCCACCGCGAGTGTGATGGTCAACACGCTCGCGACTACTTGATCCGAACGGAACAAAGCGGCACGCTCCCGGTGTGCATTGTCTGCGATCTGATAATGCCGATCATGGACGGGTTTGAACTCTTGCACGCTGTCAAGAGTCACCCTGCCCTGTGCAAAATCCCATTTATCGTGCTGAGCACGTCGGGCAACGAACGGGACGTGACGCGGGCTTACCAACTCGGGGCCAATTCCTACATCGTGAAACCGAGCACTTTCGCATCGCTTGTCAGTATTAGCCAGGCGTTGCGCACGCAATGGTTTCAGGCAAATCAGAGAGGCTGAACAGTTGCCGCCATCGTCGGCCTTCGTTAGTCTTCGGGAATAAACTGACAAGGTTGTATGCTCAAAGTAAACGAAATCGCATTTTCATGCTACGCCGTTCTGGACATGCCCCGAGCACGTCACTTCTACGAAACAGTTCTGAATCTAGCGCCGACTCATGTCGTCAATACGCCCAACGGACAGTGGGTGGAATATGAAATCGGGCCGCATACCTTGAGCCTCGGGTGCACCCCCGGGTTCAAGCCGAGTGCCGATGGCTGTTCCGTGGCCTTTGAAGTAGCCGATTTCGACGCCGCGATCCAACAACTGCGAGCGCATGCGGTGAAGTTCCGAATCGAACCGTTCCCAACTCCCGTCTGCCAGATGGCCGCGATCTACGATCCGGACGGCAACAGCCTCATTGTTCACAAACGGAATCGCGGATAGAACAGAAAACTTCGTCCGCCCACGCTCCCCGTCGGCACTCAAAGGCTCTGCAACCAACGCCAGACCCGCAGAGCTTCGGTGACTCCCCAGGCTTGGGCGTCGCAGCCACGCTGCGCGTGCGGAGCGTCTCCATCCACTATCTCCGGTAATTGGCCGAGACACCCTTCGCCAAGCAAATGATCGAGGCTTCCCAGATACGCCTTGGCCGCGGCGATCGCAGAGGGCTGGCGATCCCACGCCTGGACCACCGCTTCGCAAAACGTCGGAAACGTCCACGTCCACGCGGTCCCATTATGGTAAGCCGGTTTGCGACGCGTATCTTCATCTCCCGAGTATTCCCCCCAATAGGGTTCCCGTGGATTATTTAGCGGGCTCCCGTGGGGCCCGACGATCGGCAACGGCGGCGAAACCGGAAGCGGCGCGAGCGATCGGAGCGCGCCTGGAACCACAAGATGTGCCTGCGCCGCACTCACGACGCGCCGCGCCTTTTCGCCTGTGATGATTCCAAAGGAGACAGCAAAGAGCGCATTGCTGCGCAACGCTGTATCAACAATTCCGGCACTCGCGGCTTGGCCTGGCCCCGCCAGAAGACAGTCCGCGAGGTATCCTTGAGACTCGAGCCAAAACAGACTCTGCACGGACGCTTCCGCTTGTTGAGCCAGCATGGTCCATCGAGGTCGCCCGGAAATATCAGCCTCAGCCAGCACTTTGAGGAGCTGGATCCAGAGAACCTGAATCTCGATGGGATACCCTTGACGCGGGGTCCCAGCGGGGTAATTGGTGTCCATCCATGTGAAATGACTCGGGCTCCAGACCAACCCAGATTCGATATCAACCCGGATGCCGTTGGCCGTGCCTTGAAGGTAATGGCTGGCGATGCTCCGAAGCACGTCAAGGATGGTCCGCCCCTGACGGTCAACGACCAGGCTGTAGAGAGGTCGCGCACCTCCCGCCGATGCCTCGGCACAAACCACGCCGTACCAAAGCGGCGCATCGGAAGTATCGCGATTCGACGCGTCCTCACCGTGAATGCTATTCGGTAACGTGCCGCCAGATTCAAAACGGCCAAACGTTATCAGAATTCGACGCACATCCTCCCACAAACCCGCGGCCCCCAAGCCCCGCGCGCAGATCAAAGTATCTCGGCCCCAATCCAAGAACCAGGGATACCCAGCGATGACCGTCTTCCCCTCACCGCGGCGCGCCACGAACTGGTGGGAAGCCAATACCAATCGTCGGCCGAACAGATCGTTGCTGGCCAATCCAGCCAGGGCGAGGCGACTGGAGTTCAGGCTTGCCCGGCTGGCTTGGTATTGGCGAATCGCCTCCTCGGAAGGATCGACTGGGTCAGCGCAAACGACCAGAAAGACCGGCTCTCCGGGCGCGAGGGGCAAGTCGAACCAACCAGGACTGTAGGCGTCGCCGTGTCCCACTTGTCCACGGGTTTGCTCAACGGGATGTGGAATGCGCTCCGACCATTCCCCTTCGTGATGATAAAACCCGGCATTCGCATAAACCCGCAATTGACGATCGGTCGCGGGGGTGAACTCGAAGCCAACGCGTCCGCTCAGTGGTCGGCAATGGCTCGAGAAATGGTAATCCGCTCCTCCATTACGCATTGTCTCGGAGTGAAAGTTACGATCTTCGAGATCGATTCGAACGGTCAGCCGAGCTTGGGTGGGTGAAGGCATTGCTGAAGCCATGTCATGCCGACGAAAGCATAGCACCGTGGTATTCCACCCCTCGAGCATGTCGACTTCCAGCTCGACCTCGACTGTGCGTCCGTCCCCAGCGTTGCCCAGGAACCGCCAGGCCGCAGGCGGACCCGGCTCGCAAGCGACCAGGTTGCCTTGATTGAGCGGGGTGATAAACCGATCCGCGGTCAGCCAGACGCGACAACGCTTTGCAAAGATATGACGATCGGTCGGCACTTCTGGATGCAAGTTCGCTCCCAACAAACAGTCATACTTCGAACGGATTCCGCCTAAGTCCGCGCAAAGCCTGGCCATCCCTCCACGACCATTGGTTAGTAGCAACATCGTCCCTTCTTGTCGCAAAGGTTGCTCCGCTTCGCTTAGAATCTTCTCGCTTTGCTGATCGGGTCCAGCCCCAAGAAACCGAACGACCGCGTGCACCTGAGGTTCAGTCGGAGCGTAGCGCTCGAGAAACAACTGGGCGATCCCAGCAGACCGCGGAGCAAAACAAGCGACATATCCCTGCGCCACTTGTGTGGAATGCTGATGGACCGGAGCATGCGTCTGCGATTGGATCAAACGCGCCCGGAAGCGACAGTCATCACGAATCAACAACCAGTGATTGGGCGGCACCATGAAAATCCGTCGACGATCGGGCAATTGCCAAGTGACAACTTGAGGATAGGTCCTTTCCAGGGAGACCTCGTCCGCCGCCGTGAGCGCTTCTGCAGCCGGCCGGGCGGCGGCAACAATCGAGGACAATGTTGCTAAAAAGCTCTCCGGGGCGCGATCGACTCGGCGCGCCAGAGCCGGCCATGAAAATCGACCGAGTGCTTCGACCGGAAGCAACTGGTTCGCCGCCTCGATGGCAAAGGCCGCACAAGCCCGAGCGCGGCGATAATTCTCTCCGCTCAAGCCCTCCGGTGAGGCCGTCGAACTGAGACAATGCGCAGCCCCAGGGGCCAAACGGATCTTCACCTCGCCGGAAGCATTGATGTGGGCCGGCGGAACAGCCGCCGTGAGTAAATCCACCTTCAACTCGCCGAGTTCGGACGCCTGCTCCGGAATCAGCAAGAACACTTGCTCACGCTCGATATCTGTGTTCACCAAGACCAGGACACGATCGAGCCCTTCTTCAGAATCGCGCCGCAAAGCGTAGACGCTGGCATCTGGCGAACTCAGGCGCATCAGCTTGGCTCCGTCGAAAAAGCAGGGATGCTCCGCTAACAACCGATTCAACCGTGCGAGTTCTGGGAGAAGGTTGTTGGCGCTTCCCCAATTCAGGTTGCGATTGGAGTGCACATTGATTTGCTCGGTCGCGAGCCACTCTACCCCGCACGTAAACCCGTAGCCACCGCTGACACTCGCGAGGGCGGAAAGCCGGTTTCGCAGCAGCGACCAAAGCCGGCCGCGTTTCGCTAACCGGTCATTGTCGTGGGTTTCGCTGTAATGGATATAAAGACCGGCGCGCTGGCTTTGGCGATGCGCGTAATCCAAGTAATTGGCCACTTCCAAACCCGAATAGTTCTGGAAAAGTTCGGAATATGCCCATTGCATTCCACCGTCCGTCAGTAAGCTCTCCGTCGCATCCCAAGATCCGCCCAAGCCTTCCAGCAAGAAGACGGTCTCCGGATATTCTCGCCGTACGCAGGCCGTGATATATCTCCACGCTGCCATGGGAACTTTGTAGCCCGCGTCGCAACGAAAGCCATCTACCCCACGACGGCACCAAGTCAAAAACACCTCAGCCAGATGTTCCCAAGAAGCTGGGTTGCGATGATCCAATTCAACCAGGTCTTCCCAAGTGACGCCCCAGGCCCCGGGACAAGCGAACTTGCCGTCGTGTTCTCGCAAAAACCACTCGGGATGATGCTCCTGCAAGGTCGATCCCCAACCAGTGTGATTCGTAACAATGTCAAGAAATACCCGGGCGCCACGCCGGTGCGCTTCATAGGCCAGTTCCCGAAACTGATCGACTCCCGTCGTTCGACGATCAAATTCAACCAACGCAGGATCGATCAAGAGCAAATCTTGCGAGGCGTACGGGCTGCCAAATCGTCCAAACCGAGCGTAGGTCGTCGGAGTCGGATTGACCGGTAGCAAGTGCAGGACTCGACAGCCCAACGTTTCGATGACATGCGGCAGTGCTTTAGTCAAATCCCGCAGCTTTCCCGACGGAGGAATGACTGCGTAGCCCAGAGCATCCAACCGCGCCAATTGTGCGTCGATCGCAGGACTCCCGCCTGAATCCGGAGCAGGACGGCCGCCAAACATACGCGCAAATGCACAATAGACCGTATTGGCCGTCCGATAGTGATTTGGGTGAACGGTGATACCGCAGTTGTGACCTTCCGGCCAAAATTGTCGGCCCTCCAGATCGATCAGGTAGGCTTTCGCTTGGAAAAAGCCGACTTCCGCTAAGGGAAGCTCAATCCACCAGTCGCCTGCCGCTCCATGCATGGCAACGTCTCGCCAGGCCGCCCCAGCGAGTGGAAGCTTGTTCGCATAGGAACGAATCACCTCATCTTGCACCTGCGCTGCCCGCCCCAAATTCGTGCGCAGGAATGCCTGGCCAGAAGGCGAACGACCGTGGTCGCGGGTCCGCAGTGAGAAACGAACATAATCCCCGACAAAGCGCACCATGCGTTCGCCAGGCAAAGGACTCATCTCGATCTTGTGCATCGGTCCAAATACGACTTTCCATCCAGCTCGGCATTTGTCGTCGAAAGCGCTGAGGAATTCAACCCTGGAGATGATGTCCTTGCACTGACGCCCTCTGGCCGCAACGCTGCGTGCCAATGCTCGCCGTCACGGCCGCTCGGCTGGCAGGATTTCCCGGAGAAGAGGAACGCGGAGGAACTATCCGTGAGGACGCAACCTCGAATAACTGGGCTGGAAACCGTTTTCAGCCCGGTTCGCAAATCGCAGCCCGGTGATCGGGTCCCCGCACAGCACGGATTCTATAGGTCGGTATCCCGCTGGATAGGGCGATACCCAATCCAGCGTCTGCGCGGAGTCCGCGCCGAATCACTCCGGCGTGCTCGCGCCTGGGTCTGGCTCCGGCGCAGAGGGTTCACTTTCATCCGCTTTGTCTTCGCTAATCACGGGAGCGACCGCCTTGAGTTTGTCCGCAGAGTCTAAATTGATCAGTTTGACACCTTGTGTGTTGCGCCCGGCTTCGCGGATGCCTTTCACCTCAATTCGAACCATTTGCCCACCCACCGTGATCAGCATGATCTCGTCTGACTCGTTCACGGTTAAAGCACCTACCACATTACCGGTCTTGTCGGTGGTCTTCATCGTGATGATACCCTTCCCACCCCTCGACTGGAGCCGGTACTCGTCAAAATTGGTGCGCTTACCCACGCCATTCTCGCCTGCAACCAGCAGCGTCGCATTTGCTACAACCACGGCCAGCGCTACAACTGCGTCGCTGCTTTCCAGGCTGATTCCGCGCACCCCAGCGGCCGGACGGCCCATCGAACGGACGTCCTCTTCGGAAAACCGAATACTTTGGCCTTCCCTTGTGATCATCACCACCTGGTCCGCGCCACTGGTCAGCTTAACGTCGATCAGCGCATCGCCCGTCTCAATGCTAATGGCGATGATGCCCCCTTTACGGACGTTACCAAATTCGGCCAAAGCCGTCTTCTTAACCGTCCCTTGCTGAGTCGCAAAGAACAGATACGCCGTTTGCTCCCACGTGATGTCTTCCTTATTCGGGCCGTACTTGGCTGAAATACGAATCAGGGCGGCAATCTTTTCGCCGGACTGCAACTCGAGCAGATTCGCTATACTGCGCCCTTTCGCAGCTCGTCCCATGTCCGGAATCTCGTGGACACGCTCGACATAAGCGCGTCCGGTGTTCGTGAAGAACATCAGGTAATCATGGGTACTCGCCGTAAAAAGATGCTCAACAAAATCCTCTGCCTCCCCTTCGGTCGTTACCTCTCGCGTTGTCATCCCGATCACTCCTTTGCCTCCCCGCCGCTGAGCACGATAAGAACTGACATTGGTCCGCTTGATCAGGCCGTTATGCGTGATGGTGATGATGACCCCTTCGTTCGCAATCAAATCCTCGATCGCGATCTCGCCTTCGTCCGGCACAATCTCGGTGCGCCGCGGAGTCGCGTATTTCTCTTTGATCTCCAGAAGCTCCGACTTAATGATCGACATCACTCGGTCCTCTCGCGCGAGGATGTCGAGCAGATCCTTGATCTTCTCCCACAATTCCGTGTATTCGGCTTTGATCTTGTCACGCTCTAGGCCGGTGAGCTGGTAAAGCCGCATGTCGAGAATCGCATTAACTTGGACTTCGCTCAGGGCATAAAGGCCGTTGGTTAACCGGGCCTCACTTCGCACCAGAACGCCCCAGCGCTCCACCGTCGCTCGGACAAAGTCAAACGCGAGCAACTTCACCTTGGCTTCATCACGATTGGCCGAGGTTCGAATAATGCGGATAAACTCGTCCAAATTCCCGAGCGTAATGAGGAGCCCTTCGAGAATCTCGGCCCGTTCTTCCGCCTTCTTTAAATCATAGCGCGTCCGACGCAGCACAACTTCACGGCGGTGCTCGATGTAACAACTAATCAGTTCACGCAAGCTCAGCGTTTTCGGGCGGCCATGGTCGATGGCGAGCATGTTCACCGCGAAGGAACTTTCGAGCTGTGTGAATTTGTAGAGATTGTTAATGACCACTTTGGGAACAGCGTCACGCTTGACTTCAATGACCACGCGGGTGTTCTCGTCGGATTCATCGCGAACCGCTGTGATATCCGTCAAACCTGGGGTCTTTTCGTTGACCAACTCCGCGATTCGCTCCACCAACAACGCTCGGTTCACGCCGTATGGGATCTCCGTCACGACAATCTGCTCACGATTGCCTTTAAGTTCTTCCAATCCCACTTTTCCACGGACTTTAAGACTGCCTCGCCCGGTTTGGAGATATTGCCGAATGCCATCCACGCCGCAGAGCATGCACCCGGTGGGAAAATCCGGGCCTTTGATAAACTTCATGAGCTGAGCGTTGGTGATGGCAGGATTGTCAATCTGCGCACAAATGCCGTCCACAACCTCACCCAGGTTATGAGGCGGCATGTTCGTGGCCATGCCGACAGCAATTCCCGTCCCGCCGTTAATCAATAGATTCGGGAAAGCGGCGGGCAGAACTACCGGCTCGTCGTGTTCCTCATCGTATGTCGGAACAAAATCCACCGTGGCCTTGTCCATATCCACCATCAAAACCGCACCCAAATGCGTTAGACGCGCTTCCGTATACCGCATCGCCGCTGGAGGATCCGCCTCTACCGAACCGAAGTTCCCTTGTCCATCCACGAGCGTCTCGCGCATCGCCCACGGCTGCGCCATATGGACGAGGGTAGGATAAATAGCCTGGTCGCCGTGGGGATGGTATTTACCCATTGTCTCGCCGACGATGCGGGCGCACTAATAGTCCAAGAACGAATTCTTGATCTCCTCCGCCACGTTGACCTTGGCCACCTTCTCATTGGCGGCGAAAAGGGGCGTCTTTTCCTCAGGCGCAGGATTCGGGGCGTTAGGGTCTTTGGGTTCCGGCATACGCTACAATATTGCAAAAGGAATATCGGATCCGCCGCTCGCACGCGGTCGGGTTGGCATTCCGATCAAACGTCCAGGTTGCGCACGTTCAACGCGTTATCTTCAATGAATTGGCGTCGTGGTTCAACCTCGTCGCCCATCAGTTTGGTGAACATCTCTTCGGCTTCGACGGCATCGGTCAAATCAATCCGAAGTAGCTTCCGTTTCTGAGGATCCATCGTGGTTTCGAACAGCTCTTTAGGATTCATTTCCCCAAGACCTTTGAAACGCTTGATTTGCAGGCCGCGTCGCCCCACGCCCTTGATGCCCGAGAGAATCTCCGGAATGGAAAAAAGCGGCGTATTCACCTGCTTTTCGCCCTCGCCTTCAACGATTTCAAACAACGGTTTGTCCTGAGCCGAGTAGTGCTCCAGACTGAAGCCCTTTCTGGCCAGTTTACTGAGCAATTCCGCAATCGCTTTACTCTCGTGCAACTCGACGTGCCGACCGCGCCGCGTCGGACCGTTCCGGCTCTTCTCCGGAGCGGTAGGTTCACTCTCCTCATCGCCAAATAAGCCCAAATCAGGATTCTCCGTCCCGAACTGAGCCAATTCCACTTCCGAGTGAAAGTAGTGCACCGTCTCATTATTGCCGTCGCGCACTTTGACCAGATGCCTGGGCAACTCCAGGCTCTGCGGATGCCGATGTTCCACGAACTCGGCAAAATCGCCACCATGCCGCCGGAGGGCGTTCGCATATTTATCCAAGGACTCGAGCAACTCCAAAATCTCCGCGAGCGGTTTGTCTGAAATCTCCTTATTATCGGATAGATTGCGGAGGCGCACGTCTTCCGTCCCCAGTTGAATGAGAATCCTGTTCAACTGGGCATCGTCATCGACGTACTCCACCCTTTTCTTACGAGCAATCTGATAGAGCGGAGGCTGTGCAATATAGACGAACCCTTGCTTCACAAGTTCTGGCATTTGCCGGTAGAAAAAAGTCAAAAGCAACGTCCGAATGTGGGATCCATCGACATCGGCGTCCGTCATGATGATAATCTTAAAATAGCGTAGCTTGGTGAGGTCAAACGCACCTTCCCCTTCCATGCTGCCGATACCCGTGCCGATGGCCGTAATCATCGTCCGGATTTCCGTGTTCTGGAGCACCTTATCCAACCGAGCCTTCTCCACGTTGATCAGCTTGCCTCGGATCGGCAGGATGGCTTGGAATTTCCGGTCACGCCCCTGTTTCGCGGATCCACCTGCAGAATCACCTTCGACGATATAAAGCTCCGTATTGGCCGGATCACGGTCCGAACAATCCGCGAGTTTGCCAGGAAGCCCGCCACCCGTCATCGCGCTCTTGCGCACTGTTTCGCGTGCTTTCCGAGCCGCTTCACGAGCGCGCGCCGCCATCAGTGCCTTATCGAGGACCTTCTTAGCCACAGGCGGGTTAGCATCGAAGTAGGTCATCAGCCCTTCGTAAACTACCGACGACACCACACCGTCGATCTCCGTATTGACCAGCTTCACCTTGGTTTGAGATTCAAACCTGGGATTCGGCAGCTTCACGCTTAAGACGCAGACCAACCCCTCGCGCACATCGTCCCCGGAAATACTTGGGTCCTTATCTTTCAGAAGACTGTTTGCTTTGGCATATTGATTGATCGCCCGTGTGAGCGCAGACCGAAAACCGGTCAGGTGAGTTCCACCGTCGGGATTAGGGATTGAGTTAGCAAAACAGAGGATTTGATCGTTGTACGAGTCATTGTACTGCAGCACGCAATCCACAAACACTTCATCTTTTTGACGACTCAAGACGATCGCTTTCGGATGGATGACCTGCTTGTTCTTGCCTAGTTGCTTAACGAATTCTTCGATCCCGTCTTTGTAGAAGAATCGTTCCACCTTGTTCTCGACCCGCTCATCCGTCAGCGTGATGACAACGCCAGGATTCAAAAAGGCCAACTCTCGCAACCGGTTGGCTAAAATTTCGAACTTAAACTCCGTCGTCAGCGTGAAAATCGTCGCGTCGGGCTTAAACGTAATGAGCGTCCCAGTCTTCTTGGATTTGCCAATCACGTCCAGCTTTTGGGTGGTAACGCCGCGGGCAAATTCCATATAGTAGACTTTGCCGTCCCGCGAAACCTCTACTTTGAACCAATCAGAAAGTGCGTTTACGCATTTCGCGCCAACTCCGTGTAGACCACCGGAATACTTGTAAGCCCCCTGTCCAAACTTTCCGCCCGCGTGCAGATTGGTCAAAACCAACTCCACGGCAGGGATCTGCCACTTCGGATGGATATCTACCGGGATGCCGCGCCCATCGTCGCGAATGGACACCGACCCATCCACGTGCACTGTCACATCGATCTGGCCGCAAAACCCGGCCAGGTGCTCGTCGATCGAGTTGTCGAGAACTTCGAAAACGCAATGATGAAGCCCGCGCTCGTCGGGATCACCAATGTACATGCCAGGGCGCTTCCGGACGGCTTCCAAACCTTCCAACTTATCTATTTTTGATGCGTCGTATTTCTCTTCGGCTGGAGCAGCAGGCATAAATTCACTTCTCCCTCAGGGCGCTTCTTTGAGCCACGGTTAGCCAGTCCACCGGAGCCTTCAGAACGTGCTGGAAAGGCAGGCAATAAAGTAATCGAACCGAATACGCACGACAACCTTTATTTCCACATTCACCAGGGTAAACTACACTACGGATTGTGGGACCAAGTATCGAATAGCCAAACATATTGGGGAAGCTGGTCCCCGTTGAGACCTAAAGACAAGTCTGCCAACTCAGCCTTAAGCGATCTGTCGGAGACACGAACGGAAGCCTTTGATTCCTTGAAACCTCGCGAATAAGACCTGGATCAGCTCGCGGAGTTTCCCCTCACCGCAAAAAGGAAATTTAGGAACCAACCCGGTCCCGGCTCTGCCAGAGTCCTAACGATTCCAAAATGGTGTGACGAAGATGGACCCAGCCCAACAGAAGGACGCCTCGAGCGTCGGGCACCGATAAATGAGGGCTACTTGTCTAACGTTTTCGTCGGGACAAGGACGACAAACCAAGCGGTGTCATCTTTGCTGTTGCCCGCGAGGACAATCATCTCTCCAGGAACCACTGCCTGAACCTTTTTCACGACCAACTGCCCTTCTCCAAACAGACGTATCTCAGCACGCGAATTGCCCACGTCCTGGACCTGAATTTCACACTTATCACTCAGTTTGACCTTTTGCGAGCCGTCTTTCGGGACCACAACCGGTTTATGACTCACCTCATAGTAGTTCTTCCACTTAAAGATGCCCTTAAGCTTATCTTGGAGTTTGGCGTCCACTTCCTGCAATGGCTTATCTTTCGGTTTCTCGCTATCAGTACCCCAAATGAGTTGTACCTGATAATGCGTTTCTGCTGCAGCCAAAGCCTCTCGCAAGCCCACTCCCGGTGTGCCTATAATGACTGAGAGAGCGACTGCGACCCAGACCGCCGACAAGCTACGCGTGATCATTCAAGGGTAACGTTTACGAACTTCAAATTGCATTCTCGGTTTAATAAGGTTGGGTCTGAACCCAAACAACCGTCATCCCCGCTGTCTGCGAATGGAAGGAGATCGCCCCCGTATCATCCAAGGGCGTTTCAATCTCGTGCAAATAACTCGACTTCACAGGAGCATTCGAAAATCGGCCCAACGAAAAAACAGCCACAAGAACAGCTGCCAAGCCCAAAGCTGGCGCGAAGACCTTGACCCACCAAGGAACGCGCGCCCGGACTTCGCGAGCGCTCGCCTCGCGCAAGTCGCTCGTCTGCTGAATTGCTCGGTCGATTTTCGACCAATAAAACTCGCGCGACTCCGGCACCTTAGCCTCTAACTCATTCCCGTTCAACAAAGTTCGCACTGCCTGGAGTTCAGCCGACAACGTCTGGGCGTCCGGATCGCTCTCCAGCAGGGAAGCCATTTCGCGGGCTTCCGCGTCGCCTAACTCATTATCCAGGTACGCCTGTAATTTGAGCTGTATTTCCGGATTCATTATTTCAGTTCCTCACGCTTCAGTCCCGCCAATAGGGACGCCAATTTGCGTCTGGCATAAAACAATCGCGACATCACTGTTCCAATAGAACATTCCATCCGCTTTGCGATCTCTTTGTATTCAAGTTCTTCAAATTCATGGAGGATCAGCACTGTGCGATGCTCATAAGATAACTGAGCCATGCCTTGGTCGATCCGCTGCCGGAGTTCCAACTGTTCGAGACGCTCCGTGGGATTCGGAGTCACCACCGGCATCTGTCGCTCAACTCCGCCAACCTCGTCATCTAATTGATCGATTGAATCCGCACGCAAACGCTTTTGTTTCCGCAGCTGATCCAGGCACAGATTGATCACGATCCGAGTCATCCAAGTTACAAAGCTTGCTTCGCCTTGAAACTGCCGCAACCGCTGCCAGCCTTTCACCCAGGCTTCCTGGGAAAGATCAATGGCTGCTTCCTCATTGCGCATCATACTAAACGCGCGCGCGTAAATCTTGTCGCGATGCCGCGCTACCAATTCCTCAAAGGCCGCCATGTCCTCCAACTGGGCCGCAGCCACAAGCTCCTCATCGGTCATCGCTGCATAATTCTTTTGCGTCGGCATTCTAATGGACGGGGCGGAAGGCGCCACTATTCAGTTGTCTCACAGCTTTCCTTTGGTGCTCGGCAACACGTTTGGAATCCGAGGGTCCTGTCGGCAGGCAACGTCTACGGCTCGCGCAAATGCTTTGAAGAGAGCTTCAACCACATGATGCGGTTCCTCTCCATACAGCAACTCCAGATGCAGGTTGCAGCGGCATTCATTGGCAAATCCTTGAAAAAACTCGCGCGCCAACCCAAATCGGAAACTCGATGACATATCTTGCCCCCGTTCTTGTTTGCTGATTTTTCGAAACGACAGCGTTTCCAGGCCACGCCAGACCAGGTAAGGCCTGCCACTGAAATCGATCACACATCTGGCGAGACACTCGTCCATTGGAACGTAAGCCTCTCCGCTTAAAGGATTTCGAGGATCAAAACCCGTCCCGTATCTTCGGATGCCTCGCTTTCCCCCTAAAGCATGAAGGTAGGCTTGGCCAAGTGCGATGCCACAGTCTTCGACCGTGTGGTGGGCGTCGACCTCCAGATCGCCGTCACACTGGAGCGTGAGATCGGCGACGGCATGCTTCGCAAATAGGCAAAGCATATGGTCAAAGAACGGGATTCCCGTCTGGATCAACGATTTTCCTGACCCCTCAATCTTGAGCTTGATCAGGATCTGAGTCTCATTCGTGAAGCGCTTTACCTGCGCTGTCCGGACCTTCATGTGAGAGGATTACCACTTCTCGAAGACAAAACCAGAGCGAAATTCCCGTAGCGTTAAGGCCAGCGCGCGCCGATTGGGCTGCCCACTTGAGCTTGGCTCCATCGAGCCTCGGCACTTCACACCCCAGCTCGCAGGGGCTGCGTGCGTGCTTTTCGCCGAAACCTATTGGTTAAGCCTCGCCAAATACCGTTCGGCGTCAATTGCGGCCGCGCAGCCTAGTCCAGCGGCGGTAATCGCTTGCCGATACACGTTGTCGCTGCAGTCTCCGGCGACAAAGACGCCCGGAATATTCGTTTGCGTGCCGGTTTTTGGCAAAATGTAGCCGTTTTCATCCATGTCAATGATACCTTTGAACAGCGCAGTGTTTGGCACATGTCCGATCGCGATGAAAACGCCCTCTGCGTCGAGAACGGATTCGGCTTCTGTCTTCAAGTTTTTAATGCGAACGCCGGTGACTTTGTCTGCCACTGGATCGAGAATATCCACCACGACGGAATTCCAGACCGGCTTGATCTTTGGATGATTTAACGTCCGCTCGGCCATGATCCGTGACGCCCGCAACGTATCCCGTCGATGTATCAGGTAAACGACCGAGCCAAACCGGGTCAGGTAGATAGCTTCTTCACAAGCGGAGTCTCCCCCTCCGACCACCACCAACGGCTTTCCGCGAAACATCGGAAGAGCTCCGTCACACGTAGCGCAATAAGTGACGCCCTTCTTTTCCAGAAGGTGCTCGCTCTTCAAGCCCAAGTGCCGATGCCCAGCCCCGCTTGCGATGATCAGGGTCTCGGCTTGAACCGCCGCGCCATCGACATTTAATGAGAATGGGTGGCCTGATAGGTCGACTCCCTCGACGGTTCCAAACTGAATTCGCGCGCCAAACCGTTCGGCTTGCTTCTGCATTCGGGTCATTAATTCGTAGCCATCAATACCCTCCGGAAAGCCCGGGTAGTTTTCCACAATACTGGTTGTCGTCAGCAGGCCCCCAGGCATTGTTCCGGTCAAGACCAATGGGCTCAGATTAGCTCGTGCGGTGTAGATTGCAGCCGTGAGCCCTGCGCAACCGGTGCCGATAATAACGACTTTTTCCATAAAGTGGCCGAACGGTAATAGCAGGTTCGCAGCTTGGCAAGCGCAGGACCCTGGCTAGGAATTGGACCCAGGACCAGCCGTTGCCATTTCTCGCTGAGGAACCGCAGAATTGACACCTTAAAATTCTGCCGTTCAACGACTAACATGGCTAAAGGCGGGCTCTCCAGCGTCCATGGGCGGAGCCGCGGATTAGTTGGCAGCAGGCTTGCTGTCGGTATTGAAGCTGCTGTCGGTTGAGGCTCGTTTGGAGTTCAACCTAGACTGCAGATCACACCGCCAAGATTTCGCGGACTGTGCGGGTATACGTCATGAACCATCGAACGTTTCAGGCAATTCAGTTTCTCAGCTTTGCGCTCGCTCCGTGGGTCGCTGCCCACGCCTGGGCGCAGACCGCACTGAGTGCAAATACGCTCGGAACCCGCACCACCCAGCAGCAGCAGTTGGCCTGGGCAACCCTGGGAGCGAAGTCCACTCAACCCTTGGCGAGCTTGGCGACCGGGACGGCCTCACTGCTCGCTACCGATGCAACCCCGCCTACCATCCGAATCATCGCTCCAAACGACGGAACCGTTTACTCCACACCGCAGACGATCTCGATTCAAGTGGACGCACGCGATAATGTTGGTGTGACCCAAGTCGACTTTTACGAGAATGGACTGGTCAAAGCGACCCGCATGGTTGCGCCATTCTCGTTTGATTGGGAGATTACCGGAGCGGATGTCGGCACTCACAAGTGGGCAGCGCGAGCATATGATGCGGCGCGCAACACATCTTTGTCCGCAGCGATCAATTTGGTGGTCAATATTGATGTCCAAGCGCCGACGGTCTCAATCGCGTCGCCGGAAACCGGAAGCACGTATTCATCGCTTCAGACGGTGGTCATCCAAGCGAATGTCTTCGACGATCGAGGTGTAACAAAGGTGGAATACTATGATAATGACCGACTCCGGGCGACGCTTGTGAATCCGCCGTTCAATTACAATTGGGTGCTGACCGCTGCGGACAACGGCTCGCACCGATGGACGGTAAGGGCCTACGACGCTGCTCAGAATGTTCGGATCTCCGATCCAACCACCCTCAATGTCACGATTGACGCCACGCCCCCTCAACTATTGATCAGTTCACCGAGCGACGGCACCGTCTTTTACACAGCTCAAGCGGTCATCATTCAGGCGAGAGCAACCGACAATGTGGCTGTCGCCCGAGTGGATATCTATCAAGACGGAATTTTCAAGGGCAGCCAAACCAGCTCGCCCTATAACTTTGCTTGGCTCGTCACGCCAGCTCAGAATGGTTCCCACATCTGGGTGGCAAAGGCCTTTGATACGTCCCAACACGTCAGCGAAGTGGCGCTCACGCTAGGAGTCAACATCGATCCTGGTCCTCCCACAGTTTCAATCGCCGCCCCCGCGGATGGAAGCAAGTCTAAGCCCGGGCAAATCGTACTCGTCCAAGCTTCCGCTTCGGACAATGTCGGTCTTTCCAAGGTTGAGTTTTACGACAACGATCTTTTGAAAGGTAGTCTATCGACCAGCCCGTATACCTACAGTTGGATCGTTGGCACTGGGGATGTCGGATCGCACGCTTGGACAGTCAAGGCCTACGACCTGTCTGAGAACGTCGCACTCTCAGCACCAGTGACTGTGACTGTCGGCCCGGCGGATCCCCTGGCCGTCTCAATCAGCTCTCCAACGAGCGGTTCAACGTTTACCATTTCGAAGAACGTTCCGATCGAAGCGAAACCAACGGGTGGTCTCGATATTATCCGAGTGGAATTCTACGACAACGGCACATTGCGCTCGACCCAGACAGCTCCACCTTTCGTATTCAACTGGGCGGTCACTGCCGCTGAGAACGGCGTCCACCAATGGGTTGCGAAAGCCTACGACTCGGCTCAAACCGCAGCCAACTCGTCCAGCGTTTTGCTCCAGGTGCAGATCGCGTCCGTCGCCAGCAAGGCGGTGCTGCTGGGCTGGAGCGACACCGGTCTGCATGAGATGAATGGCACGGACCATTCGATCTACTCCCTGGTGCCGCCATTCAACACCGTTCGTGCTCAGCTTGTTTTAAACGGGAAGCTTGTAACCAGCGCGGACCGAATCTCTGTGACTTACGAAGCTGCTCCTGACTCATCCGGTCTGCTCAATGCAACGTCGCAAACCAAGGGCAACTTCTACGAACACGTCGAGGCGCTCTTTGGGCGCGACCTTCGGCCGGATGAAGGTCTCGCCGGGTTCGCCATGCCAGGACCCCTCAACAGTCCTCAACCGATGACTTTTGATGCAACGCACGATTGGTTCTCCGCCGAGGGAATTCCTTTGCTACCGTATCCCGATGAGGCCGGCAGTCCGAAGAACCCGTTTCCATTAATGCGGCTGATCGCGCGTGACACCACCGGATCCGTTATTGCCAGCACGGACGTGGTGATGCCAGTCAGTGATGAAATGGACTGCATTTCGTGCCACGCCTCCGGGTCTCCCGTCGCAGGGCGACCGGCCTCAGGGTGGATCTGGGACTGTGAAGCGACGGTCGATTTCAAGCTCAATATCCTACGATCGCACGACGACAACCACGCCGGGTCGTCGACCTATGTCGCCGCCCTTCGCGCTGTTGGCTACAACCCGAACGGGCTCACGGCAACCGTCCTCGTCGATAGCCAACCAGTCCTCTGCCTGCGGTGCCACGGTTCCGAGGCGATGCCCAATCAGCCTGGGACGGTTGGAATCGCGTCGCTCACCCAAGTGATTCATCGCAAGCATGCCTCAGTTCACGACGCCTCGGTTGGGGTATCTCTCAACGACTCAACAGCAAGCGCTGCATGTTTGCGATGCCATGCGGGGCCGGAAAGCCGCTATTTGCGGGGAGCGCACCGCAAAGCCGTTCATTCGGATGGAACGTTGACCATGTCCTGCCAGGACTGCCATGGAACGTTGAGTGATTTGGCGGCACCGACTCGGCGCGGCTGGCTGGACCAGCCGAGTTGCCAGAACTGTCATACGGGAACGGCAGCGCGCAATAACGGTGAGATACGGTATACAAACCTCTTTAGCAGCCCGCAACAACCTCGCGTCCCAGTCAACTTAACGTTTGGAACGCAAACAAACGTCTTGTCAACTTCACCGAGCCTATTTCGACAATCTAGCGGCCATGGCGGCCTCCAATGCGCGGCCTGCCACGGAACGGCACATGCCGAACTGAGTAGCTCAGAGCCATTTGAGAATCAACAGAGTCAGCGATTGCAGAATCACATCGGAGTGCTCTCGGACTGCACTGCCTGCCACCTCGTCGTTCCAAAGGTCGACAACGGTGGCCCGCACGGTCTGCATCCGTTGGGGCTCGCGTGGATGAACGCGCACTCCGCCGCAGCGACACCAAACGCCGAATGTCAAAGTTGTCACGGAACGAACTATCGCGGAACTGTGTTGTCGCTCAAGCAAGCTTCGGAGTCCTTGGCTCTGGGCAAAGCTCGCGGCGAACGCATCTTTTGGGGCGGCTCGCAAATCGGATGTTACAACTGCCACGATGGTCCGAAAGGAGACACGCAAAATGGGTTCCAGAATCACTTCCCCGTGGTGCAGAACCTTGGCAGCAGTGCCCTGTCCGGACAAGCGGTGACAATTCCACTTCTCGCTTCCGATGCGGACCGAGACGTCCTCGCGCTACGGATCGTCACGCCCCCGACCCACGGCACCGTTGCGTTGAATGGTGCGCTTGCCACTTATTGGCCGAGTGCCACAGACGCCGGATTGGATTCGTTTACCTACGCTGCGTGGGACGGATCGACCGACTCCGATCTGGGAACCGTCAGCCTTACGGTCAGCCCGGCCGATTGCGTTTTGACAGCCACTGCAGCCGTTCCCGCAGCTGCGCTCCCCAATCACCCGGTCGCATTCAGAGCCAATGCGTCACTCGGAGGCTGCACTGGCGTGTTTTCGTGGGATTGGGACTTCGGCGATGGTAGCCCTCATCGCTCTACCCCAGAGTATTGCCATGTCTACAGTGCCGCCGGCGAATACCGGTGGAAATTGACGGTTCAAGCGAAGGGGCTTACCCGCACTCTGAATGGAGTGATAACGATCAGCCCTGAGCTTGGGCCGACAATCGTGCTAAAGATCACACAATCGAACCGCGCCGTGACGGTCACCTGGCCAGCGGATATCATTCCGACCTCCCTGGAAAGCACCGAAACTCCTGGGCAACCCGATTCGTGGCGGCCTGTCGTGGAGGGTATTGTCCGCGGACCGTCCGGACTAGTTTTTGAAACCCCCGCCGTGCCGCGAACACGTTATTTTCGAGTGCGGCGTGTTCCGTAATCTCTAAGGGCTGGGCGTCGCCGTCAGAACGTATTCAATCAGATCTGCCAGGTTCTGGTCGGATAATCCCTCCTCCAACCCTTCAGGCATCGCGGATTGTCCAAGACTGCGGAACTGGCGAATGGTCGATCGGAGCAACGTGACCTCAACGCTGCTGGCTTGACGTAAAACCACACTCGTTTCGGTCTCAAGGCCCACCAACCCCGTGAAGCTGTCTCCCTCGCGTGTTTCCGCGAGGTAGTTCACATACTTCGGTGTCACCTCACGGTTCGGATCGATTATGTTAGCCAGAACCATCTCCTTGCCACTGGCCCGGACCGTTTCCAAATCTGGACCCAAAGCATGCCCCTGCCCCGCCAGTCGGTGGCACGTTGCACAACGTTCCAGGTAGAGGTCGCGCCCGCGCGCCGCCACGGCCGGGAGAGTAAGCACGCCGCGTCGCGCCGCGATGACCCCTTGACGGGCTCCCGCAGGTGCCTGACCGAGGAGAGCAACCGCACGTTCGCGAAGGTCGTCCCCAGATTGACGGCGAAGGAATTCAACCTGGTTAGCCGCCAAGTCTGAGTGTCGAATTGTTCCTGATTCCAGACCAGAAAGCAAAGCTCGCACACGTTCCGGTCGCCGCAGCAACGCGTCGATCGTTTGCGCGCGCAACGTTGGCGTCAGATGGCTCCAAAGACTCAAAAGGTCCCCCGGCACGGACGGATCAGGAAACGCTGCCAGTCGCTCCAACGCCGCCTGTTGTAGAGCTCCCGGTTGTTCAGGCTCGAGTGCCGCCATCAATGGCTCGCGAACGCGATCGAGCGCGCCCTGCCCCAAGACACGCACTGCCGCCAGCCGCAATCCCAGTTTGGCTCCAGGTTCAGCCAGAGTCTGTCGAGCGCGCGCAAGGATCGGATCCAGTCGCTGCGCATCGCAGACGCGGTAGAGGAAAGTGCCCGCGCGCTGCACCCCTTCACCCAGCGCGGCCGCTAGCGAACAAACCAATTCCGAAGATTCGAATTGTTGAACACGAGTGAGGACCCTGTTTAGCTCATCTTGCTGGCTGCGAACACCGACGATCGTCAGCAGAGGCTTAAGCAGAGTCTCCAGGTTCCGCATGCCAGCCGCGCTCGGATCCGACGTCACAGCTTCGAAAAGCGCCGCTGCCTGCGCGTTGACCGTATTCAAGACCGCAGAGCGCATCCAGAGATTGTCCCCATCCGATCGAAACAGTTTGAGCAAGCGGGGCAGCTGGTTGGTTTGAGCAAGCGAGCCCAGAGTAAAAGCGAGTTGATAGCGCACTTCGGGATTCGGATCGATTACCAGTCGGTCGAGCGTGTCGCCCGGGGTCGCCTGCGTTTGCTCCGCGGCCGACAATCCTTCGAGTAACCGCAACGCGTGTCGACGGACGGAAGGCGCCGGGTCTAATAGTCCGGCCGCCACATCGCCAGCCCGCAAGGCCGAGAGGCCCTGCAAACACCAGAGAGCTTGGAATCGGGCCAGGTCCGATCGTGAAGATCGCGCCATTTCGCGCAAAAGAGGGATGGCTCGAACATCCTGCCGCTCAAAGAGCAGCCGCGCGGCCGTGTTGCGATGCCATCCGTTCGGATGCTCCAGCGTCTTCACCAACTCCTCCGGCCTCGCCTGGCTTAGCTGCGGCAAGGGCCGCTGGCGGAATCCCTTCGGAACGATGCGGTAGATGCGACCGCGGTCGTTGCCGCTATTCAGATCGAGATGCTTCTTGATGCTGGCAGGGAACGACCAGGGGTGCTCGATGACTTCGCGATACATGTCGATCACGTAGAGTGTGCCATCAGGCGCATTCGCCATTTGAACTGGTCTGAACCAAAGATCGCGAGAGGCAAGAAACTCGACCTTCTCCTCACCTTGCGGTCTCTCCGCTTTGAACCCGATGCCATCGACTGCGACTTTTTTCCGATGAACCAGATTACTTCCGCAATCCGCGATAAAGGCGTTGTCGCGATACTCCGCAGACCAAGCGTCGCCCGTATACACGGTAATGCCGGTGGCACTCGTAAAGTAGCCCGAGGCCCGGCCGCCCCCTTCAACCGGTCCCGGCACTAAACCGGCCACTCGCCATTTCGTGCGGATGACACGCCAAGGCTCCTCCGGACTGATGCGGTAGACCTCAGCAGCGGGTCCATCGATGGCAATATCCAAGGCTGGCGCAGGCATGGTCAGGTAAGGATTTCGCACGCTATATCGATTGTCGTACATGACCGCGCGAATGTGACTGCTATTGCTGCACACAAATTTGCGCCCCTCCGAATCAAAGGTGAGGCCATATTGCCCTCCCCCGCTCTCGGCCCTTAACTCGTGGGTTCGAGGATCGAACGAGAAGTCGCGACCGCGGAGTTCGAGGGCCGGTTGTCCGGGCTTGGTCGGAGAGGAGATCGAGCCGCCGTTACCTCCGTTGGCGCCGTGGACACGATTATCTAATCCCCAGGCAAAGCTGTTAACCAATTGTTGGACATTCAGACGCTCCACACCTTTGCCAAAGCCCGTAAACAAAACTTCTCGAGTGTCGGCATGGCCGTCTTTGTCCTCATCCTTGAGGAAAAGGATGTCCGGTGTTGATCCGACAAAGACTCCACCGTTGTAGCAAAGGACGGCGGTCGGCCAAGCCAAGTTGTCAGCAAACACCGTGGCCTTGTCGAAACGACCGTCGCCATCCGTATCTTCCAACATTCGAATCCGGCCCAAATGCTCGTCTCGGCGCTCCGAGTAATCGCGCATTTCGACGACAAACAAGCGACCATTCTCATCGAACGAGAGCGCAATCGGATCCATGACTAAGGGTTCCGAAGCAACGAGCTCTAATTGGAAGCCATCCTTGATTTGGAAAGCCTGCAAAACCTGATCGCTCGCGATGGGCGCCACGCGCGGCAGGTCATCGGCAGCCACCTCGGGCTCGTCGACCGCTGCCCGAACGGCGAAATGCATCACGCTCAAGCCCAGAAGACCCAGGACCATGCTTCGACTTGTTAACCCGCGGAAATTCATGACGGCAGAATGCGGCGCTGGCCATCCGAATGAAAGCTTCAAAACCAGACTCGTGCACAAATTGTCACGCGCTCGGTCCCGCGACTCCAATCGGCCAAATTCGGATCGGCTCACCTTGTGTCCCCGGTCGTGACGTCAGAGCGGTACTGATGGGAAATACAGGCTCTCACATACCTAGGAATTCGTACACCGGTGTGCGTTCTTTAAACCTAGAAATAAACATGAAAACTACAACTATGAAACACAGTTCATTCCGCTGCAGCACAGCGGCCGCACTGCTGAGCTTAGGACTCGCGGCCGGCGCTCAAGCGCAGACGATCCAAAGTGATACACCGTTGCGGGAGAACACCGCCGGAACAACACTCCAAACAGATGCCACGCGGCATGGGGCCTCTTTGAATGATAACCCCGGCGCTGTGAGCAAAGTCAATAAAGCTAGCAGTTTAATTGGTATGGACGTTCGAAACACCCAAAACGAAAAGCTTGGCGAAATAAAAGATCTGGTAGTCGATCTCCAGAGCGGAAAGATTGCCTACGCAGTGCTATCGGTAGGTGGATTTCTAGGCATTGGGGATAAATACGTGGCTGTTCCGGTTAACGCATTCAGTGTTGCCGTGGAGCAAGACCGACTGACCCTAAATGCCGACAAAGCGAAGATTCAAAATGCTCCAGGCTTTGCCAAAAGCAGTTGGCCCGAAGTGAACAGCCCAACTTGGAGTACCGAGTCGACCTACTGGTTATCAGAACCTGCGGCACAAGGCACATCGGGTGCAATTCGCTCGGGCACAGCGACGGAGACGGGCCGAGGTACCTCCCCTATAGGTGCAGATCGTCGTCTCCAAAACGATGCGTTGAGCACCGCCCGAACGGACGATAGTTCGAGGCTTGGCACTAAAGTCGATCGGGATAACACCACGGCGCTGCCGAGCGAGCGAAATACCTTCCGGGGCAAAGTAACCGCGATTAATCCTACGACACGAACGATGACGGTGGAAGGTCCCGCTGGAACCCGTGAATTCAAGTTCACGGAACATCCGGCCATCACGTTGAAAGATAACAGGAATCCGAGTCTTACGGATATTCACGTAGGTTACCCCGTTTCAGTGGGTTTCCACGAAGAGAACGGAAGTTACTATGCGCACAGCGTTATCCGCTCCGATGCGCCTGAGGTTCGATAACCTCAGGTAGCCGACTCAGGAGAGGTCAGGCGAGGAACTTCAGTTCCTCGCTTTTTCGTTGCGCACCACCCCAGGGAGTAATGTCCATTTAGAGCTTGTCCGCAGACACGCGAGACGCCGGTGCACCGGACAAGCGGCGCAATCGCACTCGCACGAACCAGATTCCACCGACGACGAGGGCGGCCACGATGACGATGTCCACCTGATGCGAATACTTCTGAACGACGTGCCAGTGCTCTCGCAACTTCATCCCGCAACCGAGCAAGAAACTGTTCCAAAGTGTGGCGCCGATCACTGAAACCAAGGTGAAACTTCCCAAGGGCATCCTTCCCATGCCTGCTGGGATGGAGATAAAGTGCCGCACGACTGGAATAAATCGGGCAATAAAAACGGTCCATACGCCTTGTCGCCGTTGAAAGAACCGTTCGGTCAACTCCAGGTCGTGCCGATTAAGCAACAGGTACTTTCCCACCTTCAAAATCAAAGGTTTCCCCCCATAGTAGCCCATGTAGTACGAGGCAAGCGATCCCACCATCGAGCCAATGCTGGTCGCGAGGATAGCCAAGGCCAAATTCCATTTCCCGTCTGCGACCTGAAAGCCGACGAAGGGCATGACGGCTTCGCTGGGCACGGGCGCGATCATGCTTTCCAGCGCCATGAGCACGGCGGCGCCAGAGTAGCCAGCGGTATCGAGAATCTTGACCGCGAGATTGGAAATAGTCTCGGTAATCATGGCAGCGGCAGCAGGCCGAGCGGTCCCGTGAAGGAGCCGGTCAGAATCTATTTCAAGTTCTCGGGATTGAGCGGCTTCAGATCCTTGGGAAGGAATCTGCCGTCTTTGCGGATCAGTTCCTGGTCAAACCAGATCTCGCCGCCGCCCCATTCCGGACGCTGAATCAGAACCATGTCCCAATGCACCGCAGATCGGTTCCCATTATCGCACTCTTCATACGCTTGACCAGGAGTCAGGTGTAACGAACCGGCGATCTTCTCATCAAAAAGGATGTCGCACATCGGATTCTCGATATACGGGTTGAACCCGAGGGAAAACTCTCCCGTGTAACGTGCCCCAGGATCCGTATCGAGGATTTCGTTCAAACGTTTCGAGTGGTTGGCGGTGGCATTGACGATTTTTCCGGACTGGAACTCCAACCGCACGTTTTCGAATTTAGTGCCAGAGTAGAGCGTTGGGGTATTGAATTGAATGACGCCGTTAATCGAGTCTTTGACCGGACATGAAAACACCTCACCGTCCGGAATGTTGCGATCTCCTTTGCACACCTTGGCACCGATGCCTTTGATACTGAACGTCAGGTCAGTGCCAGGGCTTTTGATATGAACGGCGTCCGTCATGCGCATGCGTTTTTCGAGGGGCGTCATGGCTTTGGCCATGCGAGCGTAATCCATGGTGCAGACGTTGAAATAGAGATCTTCGAACGACTCTGTGCTCATTCCTGCGGCTTGCGCCATGCTGGGCGTTGGCCATCTCAAAACGCACCAACGCGTCCGATTCACGCGGTAATTGAGCACCGGCCGGAGCGTCTTGGAGTAGAGGGCCAGCTGTTCGCTTGGGACATCGGCATTCTCCGTAGCGTTTGCACTACCCCGAATCGCGATGTACGCTTGCATCCGTTTCATCCGGAACATTTCGATGTCACGGAGCAGCGCCGCATGTTCCGCGCTCGTTTCTCGGACAATCTCCCGATTGACCCTTGTCCGCCGAATTTCGATGAGCGGAACCGCGCCGACAGCGCGGGCCGCACGCATCAATTCCACACAGAACTCTTCAGGCACATCGATCATGTCGAGTAACACTCGATCCCCCTTTTGGAGGGCCGTTGAGTATTCCACCAGCAACTTTGCCAGCTTTCGGTATCGCGGATCAGTCATAAGTCGAAGTGCTAGCAAGCTATCCAGGATCAGCCGATTGTCGAGCGGGTTCTAGCGAGGACACCCCACTTCCGCCACATTTTCCCTTGTTTCAGCAGCCGCTTCAGCGCCCATTCGGGTCTGAGGCTCCAAGACGAAGCAAATCGCGGATCGAGATATGGCCGATCGGCCTGGGTCATCCGTGCTTCGACCGGCGTTCCGCGCGACGCCACACGCGTTCGCGCTGACTTGCCTCTGTCCGCAATAATGCCTCGGCGTTCCAACCGTGTTCTTGACACCAAACAGCGATGTCAAAGAGCTCTTGCGCGACTTCCCGCTTGGAACGCCGGCCCGAGGTCAGCACTTTGGACACACTCAAGTCTATTTTGGCACGGCGGGCTTTCTTGACGAGCTCCTGAGCACGCATTAGTGCGGGAAGATGCTTGGGAATCCCATCCAGAGCGGAGGCGCGTTCATGGCGGGTTCCCTGTTTTTCAGCCCGTTTTAGCTGTTCCCATTGCGTGACCACAGCGTCGGCGGTCTTGAGCTTCTTGGTCCCAAAGACATGGGGATGCCGATGCACCAGTTTATTAACGATCCGCTGGCAGACTTGCTCAAACCCAAAAGCGCCACGCTCTTTGGCCAATTGACAGTGAAATACCACTTGGAGCAGCAGATCCCCCAGTTCCTCCTCCAACTCATGGTCATCGCCAGCTTCGATCGCGTCCAATAACTCATAAACCTCCTCTACCGCGTGAAATCGAAGGGAGCGATGGTCCTGCTCCCGATCCCAGGGACAACCGTCGGGCGCGCGGAGCTTGGCCATCACCGCTAGGAGTTCATCGATCGCAGCTTTTCGTTTCATGAGGTGTCAGGAGGGCGTCCGTTAGTACGTGCCGAACCGTGAGCTAGAGGATCACAAGATTGTCCCGATGCACCAACTCCCGCCGCGGCGTACGTTTCTCGAGAATGGAATCCGAATCAAAATCGCAGATGCCGCGGGCAAACTCCGTCCCCTCCAAGTCGCAGATACGAACAATCTCACCGGCCGCAAACTGCCCCTCGCACCGGCTAACTCCAGGAGGAAGCAGGCTTTTGCCACCTTCGCGCAACGCCTTCTTGGCGCCTGCGTCGACGAAGAGCGACCCTTTCGGCCGGTGGAAAAATGCGATCCACCGCTTGCGGCCCTTAAGCTTGTCGCGTCGAGGCACAAAGATGGTGCCTTCGTCTTTGCCCGCCAGGATTTGGGCGAGCAGATCTTTGCGCCGTCCGCTAGCGATCACGAGTGGGATACCGGAGCGGATCACGATCTTGGCCGCCTGGATCTTCGAGGCCATCCCTCCAACCGCAGTCGGGCTATCGGTTCCCCCGGCCAGACGTTCCACAGTCTGGCTGATGTTTTCAACGACCGAGAGAACACGGGCGTTCGATTTGCCAAAGTTTTCCATGACGCCATCCACCGTCGTCATGATCACAAGAAGGTCAGCGGGCAAGAGCGAGGCGACAAGAGCGGAAAGCTGATCGTTATCTCCGAAGCGAAGTTCGGTGACAGACACCGCGTCGTTCTCGTTGATGATGGGGATGACATGGTTGCGCTGCAACAGGGTGACCAAGGTATTGCGAGCGTTTAAATGCCGGTCATGGTGCTCCAGGTCGTCGTGCGTGAGGAGGACTTGCGCAACATGCAAGTCATGTTGTGCAAATAGCTTTTCGTAGGTAGCCATCAGCCGTGATTGGCCCACGGCCGCGCACGCTTGCAGTTCCGCGAGTTCGGCCGGACGCTTGGCGTATCCAAGGACACCCATCCCCGCACCGACCGCGCCTGAGGTGACGATGGCAACTTCACGCCCAGCGCGGCGCTGCCCCGCAATTTGCGCGACCAACTGTTCCATTTGAGCGAGATCGGGCTGCTTCCGGCTATCCGTTAGGACACCAGTGCCGAACTTTACAACCAATCGCCCCACATCTTTCAGCAACTCTCGACGCATCTCCGCTACCTAGCAAAGGGACGGTATCCTGTCGAGATTCGTTGGGTTTGATTTCACTTCTCGAGTGGCCCATAGTCACCCGCCATGCGCGAAGAATCGCTCCATTTCCTACGGACCTTACTAAATACGCCCAGCCCGCCTGGGCATGAAGCGCGCGGGCAGCGCGTTTGGCTGGACTACGTCCGAGCAGAAGCGGATGAAACCTTCACGGATGCTCACGGTAACGCCGTCGCCATTCTAAACAAAGGTGGCTCTCCTCGTCTGATGCTCGCCGGGCACGCCGACGAAATTGCCATGACCGTGAATTATATCGACGAGAATGGCTTCATCTACGTCCAACGCATGGGAGGCGTCGACCCGGCCATCACGAAAGCGCAGCGCATCACGATTCACACTCGGCGCGGCCCCGTCAAAGGCGTGGTCGGGAATGTCGCGCCCCACTTAATGAAAGGCGACGATCAGGATCGCAAAGCGCCCAAGATGCACGATCTCTTTATTGATATCGGCGTTCGGTCCAAGCAAGAGGTGGAGAAGTTGGTGCGCATTGGCGATCCCATCACCCTAAACGACGAATTCGAACTCCTCCGCAACGACATTGCCATCGCCCGGGCGTTCGACAACCGGATTGGAACGTTTGCCGTCGCGGAAACGCTGCGGCTTTTGCGCGATCAGAAAGGGAAATTAAACGCGGAAGTGAACGTGGTTTCCAACATTATGGAGGAAGTCGGCTTGTTCGGCGCCAGGCAAATTGCCTACACGCTCAAGCCGGACGTTGCCTTGGTCGTCGACGTCACCCATGCGACCGATTATCCCACCGTCAATAAGGCGCAGCATGGCGACATTTCAATCGGCAAAGGACCGACTCTCACCCATGGCGGCTCCAGCCATCCTGAAGTGGTCGCCCGGCTCGAATCCGTCGCTGAACAACAGAAGATCTCCGTGCAGCATGAAGCTGTCTCGTCGACGTCCGGCACGGATACCGACGCTATCTTTTGGACCCGAGGTGGCATTCCCAGCGCGCTGATCAGCTTGCCCAATCGTTACATGCACTCCCCGGTCGAGCTGGTGAGCCTGGCGGATTTGGAACAAATCCCGCAACTGATGGCTGCGTTCGCGCTCTCTCTGGCGCCCGGAGAACAGTTTCGGATCAAAATCTGACTGAGCTGGTTCACACCGCGACTGATTAACTGGGGACAAGCCAATCCCGGAGCCCCTGCGTCTTAGCCTCTAAACTAGGGCCCTTGTTCGATCAAGCGCGCCCGATAAAAGCGGGTGCTGTCGGAGAGAGAATACGGGTCGACGACGACGACGGTCCCGCCGCGCACCGGGTCGATACCCAGCGGTTTCCATTGAACGAGATCAGACGAGACAAGCACCTCTACCACTCGATTTGCGGGGACGTTCAAGCTCAGACGAACCAATCCGTCATATTGCCGCACAACTTGCGAGAAATCGATGGTTTCGGACGGGAGTATCGTGACCACATTGACCGTGACGGTCCCTTCCACGCTGTAAGTCTGCCCATCCCAAGCTTTATAAGTAAACGTGTCGGTGCCTGTGAAATCGAGCTTGGGCGTGTAGACAAACTCGGCTCCCAAGCCAGCCACACGCCCGTTCTTGGGTCCTTTCAGAATCGGGCAGTTTAGGGGATCACCATCAGGATCGACAACCTCGAGTCGAACTGGCGAAGGCATGTTTTTCAACACGGTGATCACCTGGTTCGTGGCGACCGGCCGATGGTTGGCCGCATCAACAGTAAGTGAGACCGTGCCGACGTTGCTTTCCAGATCGCCGTCGTCCGCTTTATAAGTAAACCGATCCGAGCCCACAAAGAAGGGGTTGGGAGAGTAAAGCAGCCCATCCCCTTTG
>JBGAIN010000077.1:36641-38003 GCA_044225505.1 Limisphaerales bacterium | reverse complement strand
ATCGGTGATGTTGCAGATCGTGCGGGAGCGAGGGCCATCCGGGGTGCGGAAGGACTCCCGGACTAGGTAAGAGACATAGGTTTTGCCGTTCTTGCGCGATGAAGTCGTGGCTTGGACGAACACGGGCTACAGAGTAGACATCGTATTCAGCTATGTCAAAGACAATTACGGTCCGTATCAATATATTACTTGCTACACTATTTGCCAAAACCCCAACAAAGTTGATGTTTCGCTCGAAATGTTCGGGAACTTAGGCTAGCGCTTCCCGTCGGAGAGTGAAGCACTGGAACTGACCAGTCCTTGCCAGGCATTTGCTTATGATCAGTATGTCACCAGCCGATCAGGTCTCGATCAGGTCTCGATCAGCGTTCGATCAGCGTTCGATCAGCGTTCGATCAGCGTTCGATCAAGTTTTGTTGTCGCGATGATCAGGTTTTGGTGAGGGGTCGACCACAATTCGGTCCGCGGTTGATCTGGATCGTCGTTTGATAGAACGGTGATCGAAGCCAGATCGGCAGCTCGACGAATTGGTCGCCCACCTCGTCCCAGGCCAGGTCGGTTAAAGTGGAAATACTCCCGGCGGGCTATGGGGTGGTGAGACGGTAAAAGCGCTGAGTGCCCGAGAAGACATCGGTGACCCGAATTTCTGCAGCCTCGCTGCTTGACGAAATCCTCTGCAAAGGCCTCCAAGCCCCACTGGATAGCGTGTCGCGATACTCAATCGTATAGCTCCGTTGCGGAACGGTCCGAAACGTGAGCTGGGTCGTGCCACTGGTGCGCTGCAGGGGCGAGAATTTTAGATAACTGTTGGGATTTCGCGGGCTTGTCCCACTGAGGAACTCTAGTTGATTGTCGAAGCCGTCGTTATCGGGGTCGCCTTCTGGCCCGTCTACTCCTAGAACCGAATGCGGGTTCAGACCGTAGCGCATCTCCCAGGCATCTGGGAGTCCGTCGCCGTCTGTGTCGGAATCTCCAGGGCTGGGAAGGGCTGAAGCCCAGTGCTGCGGGTCATCGGCGATTCCGGGCGGTTCGGTCCTTAGCAGCGCGAGTCCGGAGCCCGGAGCGATGGCTGGCCACGGGGCGTCAGCCGAATAGACGACATCTTCAACAACGCTATGGGGAGTATTGCTGCTGGAGGTCGGCGAGGTCGTTGCGGAACCTGGGAGTGGCCGCAGGAGCTGTATGTGGTCCGAGCGGTTCCCCAAATGTCCTTGCCAAGGGCCCAGCAAGCTGGCTGTGGCGTTATCTCCATACCGTGACCGAAACCGGATGAGCGCGGCCGGATCTTTCTCGGGATCGAAACCGACCAGTACTTTGAATGCGCCTGGGGCGAGGAAGAGTCCCGGCGGAAAATCGAACTCG
>JBGAIN010000077.1:0-36632 GCA_044225505.1 Limisphaerales bacterium | reverse complement strand
GGATCGAACAACGAAACGGGATTGCTGCTGACGTTAGCAATCTCCACGTATTCGGCTTCATGGGTCCGAAGGTCCGCGCTTGCATCCGGCGCAAACATGATTTCCGAAATAATGACGGCACTTTCCCGGGTTGTTGAATTCGGAGCGCCAAGCGTGGCGGCTTGATCCGGGAGAAAGAGTTCCTTGCCGGTGCTCGTCAGCACGCGTCCAAAACTAATTCCGGGTTCTGCGGCTTGGAACTGGAACCCGTGATGCCACCCTGTAAGGTTGCCTGCTGCATCCGCCGAAAAAAGATAGATCTGTTCGCCGAATTTACTGAACGAGAAAGGCCGCTGGTTTCCGGCCAAGGCGCTGAGTCGAGCATAACCAAGCGCGGGCACCACACTCCCGTCAGGGAGTCGAAACCTTCTCGGATCGTGGAAGTCGTCGGTCAGAAACCAACCTGAGATGTTCCCCAGGGAGGAGGTTGGGTTGTAGAACTCGACATCATCATTTTCAGGGGGAATAGGGTTGGCGAGAAGCTCGTTGACAACCACGTGGGGAACGGGGGTTGGGTCGGGGTCAGTTTTTCCTGGCGACCCGCCCTCGCGGGCGCTCAGCCGCCAGTTGGCCGGAACGCTCATGTCGATGGAAGGGCTTGATTCCTGCACCAGGACGAGCGAAAAGCCGAATCCATCAGCGAGCGGGTGCCACGAATCGCGGTATCGAAAATCGAAAATCGGCTCCTGCAACGGGCCCGTGCAGGTCAGTTGTTGCCCGCCGTTGTCTAGCGTGCCTTGAAACTCCCCCGCAACGTTGGCCACGCCCGGATAGCGGGCTTCAAAGGCCAGCCTGTTCCTCACTATCAGCACGCGCTCACCGGGGCCGAGTCGAGAGACCGGTTGACCCGACGCAAAAGTGAATTGTACCTCCCCAACCAAACGATACCCTGAGAGTTCGACGGGTGCGGCGCTAACGTTCATGAACTCAAGGAACTCAAAATCGGACGGTGCATTGGTGCTGCCCACGGGCGGTGGGGCCGGGTGGAACATGATCTCCGTGAGCCGCAGGGCAGGGGGGGATACCGTGTAAGTTGCGGCGACGGGTCCGGACCATGGGCTGGAGATTGGAGGTCCGCCCGCCTGGCGTTGGTTCACGTTGCGCGCGCGGGCGACCACGCGAACATTCTCTTGGATTTCCAAGGGACCGTTATAAACGCGTGCGACGGGGGAAATCCCTCCTCCCGAAAGGCGAGGGTCTGAACCATCTAACGTGTAAAGGATCACGGCATTGGTTGGTCCGGCCATTGGCAGGAGGAACCCGGGTGTGACGCGACCGGACGGTGCCTTCAGCGATGGCGGAATGACCAACTGGCGATCGATGAACGTGGTTCGATTCGAGAGCCAGTTCTTCATCAGATTCACTTCACTCTGATAACTGCCGCCGCGGGGACTGACTCGCCATTTTTGTCGCTCGCGCGGTTGGGCTAAGCGCACCTCATCCGCGAGTTGATCGATGAGTCGATTCATGTTGGTCTGCGAGAAATGCGACTGGCGCAGCTCTTGGTAACGATCGATCCACTTCTGCCAGAAGTTTGGATCGCGAAAAAGGCGTCCCCACCAACTGGCAAAGAACTGTCCGGTCGTCCACGAGCGCGGGTTGGCGTCTCGCCCATCGGTAGAGCCGAGGGCGCGATCAAAGTCCCAATGGGGCCCGAAAACAATCTTGCCGCCGCGCGGTTTATGGAAGTAAGTGCTGAGGACGATGGCGTCCACGTTGCCGCTGAGCAGTTCCAAGACGTGGAAATCAATCCAGGCGTCGACGTCGATATAGGCCGCGTAACCGGTATTGGGATCGAGCCAGCTCGCACTATTGAGGGCACGTGCGAAATTACCCATGTAGGTCTTGATGTACTGCTCTTGAGGATCCCGCTGAGGTAGTTCGAGCTCGCGTTCCTTCGGATCAACATAGGCAACCGTTTGGCCCGCTGCGGAGAAGCCGCTGTCGCCTGGATCCAGCCGGTCAATTTTAAGCAAGTACCCGCCCGTCACGTCGGGAGCAGTCAGGTTCTCCGGTTCCAGGGCATCGATCGCCACCCGGTGCGGGGCGATCTTGATCTTCTCTTCCAGCACATAGATCCCATTGTAGTTGGCAGCCGTGATCGGCCCATTCCCGCGATTCAAATAGACCTCGACAAATCGCGTGCGAGAGGAATAGCGCCCCATGTCTCGGCTCAACTGATGGATAAACGGATTGTGAATCAGGACTGGGTCATAAATGTTCGGAGCGTATAGCACCCAGTCGGAATCTTCCGGCAAGCCTAAAATCGAGCGCTTGGTATCCGCATTGAACTCGTCCCAGAACTCGACGGCAAAGCTGCTCTTGGTTAAACCTTCGGTGCTGGAGCCCCGCAGCTTAATCCCGGAACGAGTCGCGAGAGCTGGCGGATTCGTTAACGAGGCAAGCCCAGCGACCGGCTCAAAAACCGTGATCTGCGCAAAGTTCTGTCGACTGGCGGTCGGAGCGCCTTTCCCCAAACTGTGAATCACCACCACGGGAAGATCAGAGCTGAAGTTAACGACGTTGTTGCTTAACAGCAGGAAAGTCTCGCTCCGCGGGGGGCCTGGCAGCAGGCCGTTCTGGAAGGCCCGTGCCCGCACCTGAAGGCTCGTGGTGATCGGAATGGGCGCCTGATATAAGCTCGACGTATTCGTCGGCATGGTTCCGTCGAGGGTATAGCGCACGATCGCCTCGTTGCTCCCGGCGGAGAGCGTTAATAGGAGCGGATCCACGATGGATCGGCTGCTCTCGGAAAATTGCACCGGTGGAGCAAATCCCGGTCCTCCATCCGCGTTGCGGGCGCCAGGCGTTGGACGGACAAAATAGCCCACCGCATCGGTCGTGCCCGCCACGCGACCGTACGAGACATCGGTCCTCTGGGGCGGATAGCTTGGCCCGAACGCGGAGAGGATATTCGTGTTCGGCGCCACCAAAGCCAGGTATTCGCCGTTGGCCGAAAGTTTGAAGTTCGTGTGCAGACGCCCAGGGACGTTGGTGCGATTCTTTTCCGAAGCGAAGACGATCAGATACTCGCGCGCACTCAGCGTCACGTTGGGGAAACGCCACTTGGTCGGGCTGCTGGCGTCGTCGGTGAGATACCAGCCGTCCAGCGCGATGGGAGTTTCGCCTCCGTTGAAGAGCTCGATCCAATCGGAGTTGTCCCCATCCTCGTCATGTAATCCAGAACGGTTGTCGGCCATGAACTCCGTAATCTGCACGTCGGGTGCCGGCGAGGTGATGTCCAGGGAGTAGCTCCAAGTCGGTGCGTCAAATGGAAGCGTCGCCGTTTCGTCCGTGATGCCATGGTCTCGCTTCCATGTGATCAAAACCTCGCCTTCGGGCGGTTGGGGAAAGCTGAAAAGGAACTGTCCCGCCGCCACTTCGGTTACGTTCGTGGCGGGTGCTCCATTAACGAGGAGATCGGCCGCGTCTACACCCCGTGCAGGTGCTTCGAACTGAATTTCGAGAGTGAACAACTCACGCACCGATAATCCAGGCGCCGGAACGACCATGACGACTTGCGGCGGCATCGGACTCGAGGCTGCATCTGGCGTCGGCTCGGCGGCGCTCACGATCCATCGACATGCGCACCAAAGCGCGAGGGTTAGGCGGACGAACTTCATGGGATCTGCGGGTAAACGCTACCGTAGGTCCTGGATTTGCCAACTGGATTCGGGAGAAAATCGAGAATTGACGTTAAAGGAATAGACTTCCAATTAGGTAAGGGAGAAGCATTGAGGCATTCGGGCAGGTGAGCCTTACGCACGGTTCAGCGGCACGAAAAAGCGCCAAAATAGGCCAAAATTTGCTTAATTTTCGCCAATTACGGGGGGTAACAAACCGTTGACACCCCCCCGACCTCTGTTAAATTCGCGACTTCGGGTTCGCGGATTCTCCCAACAAAATCCAGCAACCGAAGACACTGAATACAGAGCTTATGGCTACGACATCGAAAACGTCCAAATACGTTTATTTATTTGGCAACAAGAAAGCGGACGGAGACGGCTCGATGAAGCCTCTCCTGGGCGGAAAAGGGGCAAATCTCGCCGAAATGACCCGAATCGGTTTGCCAGTGCCTCCTGGAGTTACGATTACGACTGAAGTCTGCACTTATTACTACGACAATAAGAGGACCTATCCCAAAGAACTCGACGGACAAGTCAAGAACGGAATTGCGTTCATCGAGAAAGTCCTGGGAAAGAAGTTCGGCGACATGCAGAAGCCGCTGCTGGTTTCGGTCCGATCGGGCGCCCGTGATTCGATGCCGGGCATGATGGATACCATCCTGAACCTTGGTCTGAACGACCAAACCGTGTTGGCGTTAGCGAAATGCAGCAATAACGAGCGCTTCGCGTGGGATTGCTATCGCCGGTTCATTCAGATGTACGGCGACGTGGTGATGGGCGTCCAAAAGCGCCCCAACGAAGACCACGAACCTTTTGAAGTCGTGATTCATGAGCTCAAGCACGAGCTGCACCATGAAGACATCGAGGATACCAAGCTTAGCGTCGATGATCTCAAGGAGTTGGTCGTTCGTTTCAAAGCCCTCATCAAAGAACGTACGAACAAGGAGTTCCCTCAAGATCCTTGGAAGCAACTTTGGGGTGCGGTCGGTGCAGTGTTCGGCTCTTGGATGAACGACCGCGCGATCGTTTATCGCCGCAAATACAATATCCCGTCGGAATGGGGAACAGCGGTGAACGTCCAGGCCATGGTCTACGGCAACACCGGCGATCAGTCTGGCTCCGGCGTTGCCTTCACCCGCGACCCAGCGACAGGCGAGAAGGTGTTTTATGGAGAATTCCTGATCAATGCTCAAGGCGAAGACGTTGTGGCGGGAATCCGAACCCCGGAACCAGTGGCTCAATTGAAGAAGCACTTGCCCGCTGCGTTCACCGAATTGGAAGGCATCCGCAAGACGTTGGAGCGTCATTTCAAAGACGTGCAAGACTTCGAGTTCACGATCGAGGAAGGAAAAGTCTTCATGCTCCAAACCCGCAATGGCAAGCGAACTGGCTTGGCGGCCGTCCGTTTCGCCATCGAAATGGAAAAGGAAGGCCTGATCGATTGGAAGACAGCCATCCGTCGCGTGCCTGCGGACCAGTTGGACCAGGTGCTCGCTCCTGTGTTCGATCGGCAAGCGGTCAAGAACGCCAAGTGCATCGCCCGTGGATTGCCTGCCGGCCCGGGCGCCGCGTCCGGCAAAATGTACCTGAATGCCGAGCGCGCCGTCGAAGCTGCCGCCCGGGGTGAAAAAGTGCTGCTCGTCCGCAACGAGACCTCGCCGGAAGATCTTCGAGGCATGATTGCGGCCGAAGGAATTCTGACCGCCAAAGGCGGTGTCAGTTCGCACGCGGCATTGGTGGCTCGTCAAATGGGCAAAGTCTGTGTCTGCGGCGCCAGCGCGCTCCAGATCGATTACAATGCGCGGACCGTCACGGTGGACGGCACGACCTATAAGGAAGGAGATTTCATCTCCATCAACGGAACCGCAGGGGAGGTTTATCCTGGCGAACTCAAGACGGCCGCGTCGGAGATCGTTCAAGTGCTGGTGGAACAATCGCTGAGCACCAAGGAAAGCACGACTTATCAGATGTTCAGCAAGCTGATGGGCTGGTGCGCAAAAGCGACGCGACTGCAGGTCCGGACAAATGCTGATACTCCCGAGCAGACAGCCAACGCTGTCGCTTTCGGAGCAACGGGCATTGGATTGTGCCGAACGGAGCACATGTTCTTCGAAGGGGATCGTATTGACGCCATGCGCGAGATGATTCTGGCGGAGAACAAGGATGATCGCAAAAAGGCGCTCGCCAAACTCCTTCCTTACCAAAAGGAAGACTTCGCCGGCATCTTCAAAGAACTAAAGGGACTGCCCGCCACCATTCGTTTCCTTGACCCACCGTTGCACGAATTCCTGCCGCACGATGCGCCCGCCCAAAGCTTGCTGGCGGAGAAGATGGGCATTAAACCGGAGCGGATTGCTCAACGGGTCAAGGAGTTGCATGAATTCAACCCGATGCTCGGATTTCGCGGCTGCCGGTTGGGTTTGGTGTATCCTGAAATCTCGGAAATGCAGGCCCGTGCTGTCTTTGAGGCGGCAGCGGAAGTGCAAAAACAAGGCGTAAAGGTTAAGCCCGAAATCATGATTCCTCTGGTGGGCTTCAAGCGAGAGCTTGATCTCCAGGTGGAATTGGTCAACCGCGTAGCCAAGGAAGTCATGGCGGAGAAGAAGGTGAAACTCAGCTACCTCGTCGGGACGATGATCGAAGTGCCTCGCGGCGCTCTTACAGCGGACGAGATCGCTCAAACCGCCGAGTTCTTCAGCTTCGGCACCAATGACCTTACACAGACAGCCCTTGGAATGAGCCGCGACGACTCCGGGTCGTTCCTGCCGCCTTACCAAGAGCTCGAAATTGTAAAGAAGAATCCTTTCGCCTCGATCGATCAGAGCGGCGTTGGCCAATTGATGAAGATCGCGGTGGAGAAGGGGCAAACCACCCGGCCCGGGATTAAGCTTGGGATCTGCGGTGAGCACGGTGGCGATCCTGATTCTGTGAAGTTCTGCCATCGCATTGGACTAACCTACGTTAGCTGCTCGCCGTTCCGCGTTCCGGTGGCGCGTCTGGCGGCAGCGCAGGCCGCCTTGGAAGAAGAAGCTTCTAAGGCTGCCAAGAAAAAGTAGAGACCGTATCCAATGGAAGCGCTGCCTTTCTTAAAGGCAGTTACTCTTGAAGCCGCTCCGGGAAACCGGAGCGGCTCTTTCATTCACTGGTGGTTGCCTCAGTTTCTCAGAGGAATCGACGGTGATGGCGGAACGCTTGCTTTGGCCATATGCACCTCTTTCTCTGCGATCGTGGGAGTGAGCCGTTCTTGATCCAAGAACTTCGCCGTGCGTTTCCCCGCGATGCGCATCGCGTCCAATTGCCCGGACTGGTGGGGAGTGAGTTTCTCTTGCAGTCTGAGGCGCCGCCACTGCTCGTTTTCGCTCATCAAACCTTACCTGACGCTCACGCTCGGGAAGCGGCGAGTGTAAAAGCCTGGGCGGAGTTATTAGCGACGGAGTTGGAGGGGAGGATCCTTGACGCCGGCCCGTGGTGGCTGCATGTGATCCCGCACTACTCTGTTCGCAGCGCGGGGGATAACCGTTGCCGCTTGATTGAGGCGGCGCTCGAGGTTCTCCTTCGACGACAGCACCGGCGGCTATGGAAAGCCAAACGAACGAGCCCGGTGCCGTTCGGCACCGACCATTCTTTAGTTCAATTACTTCTCATGGCTCCAGAGCAAGCGTTCCTCTCGATCGCTACCGCGCCTCAACCGTCGGCACTCCAGAGCTTAGTCTCGCCATTTCCAAAAGGCGAAATTACCGTCGCGCGCGATCTCGCGGCTCCATCTCGAGCATTTGCCAAGTTGCTCGAGGCTGAAGCACGCCTTGGTTTCAAGATTGGTCCGGAGGAGACCTGTGTGGATTTGGGTGCCGCTCCGGGTAGTTGGAGCTATGTAGCGCTGCAACGCGGAGCCCGGGTATACGCTGTCGATCGCGCGCCACTCCGTCCCGACTTGTTATCTCATCCGAAGATGTCTTTTAAAACTGGAGATGCGTTCCAGTTCGTGCCTTCGGAGAAAGTCGATTGGCTGCTCTGCGACGTAATCGCTGCTCCGGAGCGTAGTATTGAATTGCTTTTGGACTGGGTGCGCTCACGCCGGGCTCGTCGGTTTGTCGTGACTCTCAAGTTCAAAGGTACGAGTCAATACCCGCTGTTGGAACATCTGAAACACGCTCTTCCTCCCCTCTGTGACGCATTCCACCTGACCCGACTCTGCGCGAACCGGAACGAAGTTTGCGCGTTTGGGACGGTGCGCCAGACTAAGCCCACCGATGGAGGGGACAATTAGCTATGCACAAACTCGCCGAGTTGGACCTTCGCTACGTTTGGCATCCTTTTACTCAAATGCGTGATTGGTTGCGCCAGGAACCCATACTGATCGCTTCCGGAAAAGGCGCCATCCTCAAAGATATCCACGGGAAACAGTATCTTGACGCAAACGCGTCTATCTGGACTAACCTGCACGGGCACGCGCATCCGAAAATTAATGCGGCCATTCGTCAACAGTTGCGCAAAATCGCGCATTCCTCGGCACTGGGTTTGGCGAACGAACCTGCCTCAAAACTGGCTGCGGAGTTGATTAAGCTTGCCAATCCGAGCACTTCTCGTGTCGTCTCCCAAGGGAAGACAGCCGCGCCAGTGGTTGGGGCGGGGCGCCTGGAGCGAGTCTTCTTTTCCGATAACGGTTCAACAGCGATGGAGGTCGCCCTCAAACTCGCGTATGAGTTCGCGCGTCGTTCTGGCCGCAGCTCCCGTCCCCGGTTTCTTTCTCTCGCCGGCGCTTACCATGGCGATACTGTAGGAGCCGTCAGCCTCGGACACATCGACTTGTTCCACAAAGCCTACTCCGGCCTGCTCTTTGAATCGGATTCTATTCCAGCTCCCTACTGCTATCGGTGTCCCTATAACCGGAGTCGTCCGGAACGAGCCGATGCGAGAGAATACCGGAAGTGCCGTTGGGAATGCCTTCGCCCTCTCGAAAGGAAGCTTGCCCTGTATCGTCGAAATGGCAGCCCACTCGCAGCTTTCGTGGTCGAACCGTTGATGCAAGGCGCCGCCGGCATGATCCCGCAGCCGGTGGGGTGGCTCAGGCAGGTTGCTGAGCGCCTTCAAACCGATGGCGCTCAGTTGATCGCAGACGAAGTGATGACGGGATTTGGACGGACGGGCAGTACGTTCGCCTGTCAGCAGGAGGGAGTAAGTCCCGACTTTCTCGCCGTGGCGAAGGGGCTCACCGGCGGCTATCTTCCCATGGCCGCTACCCTCACGACGTCGACCGTCTTTGCTAGTTTCCTTGGCGAGTATGGAGAGTTCAAAACGTTCTTTCACGGTCATAGTTTCACGGGTAACCAGCTCGGCGCGTCGGCCTCTCTCGCAAGCATCGAACTCTTGTGGAATGCCAGGCTGCAGCGTGCGCGTGCTGAATTGGCCACGGTCCTTCGCCGCGAACTGGACAACCTCTGGTCTTTGTCCGCGGTCGGGGATATTCGATGTGTCGGGCTCGTGGCCGGAATTGAACTGGTGCGCGATTGGCGAACCCGAGCGCCTTATGACCTGCGCGAACGCGTTGGTATTCGGGTTTGCGAGGCCATGGCCAAACGCGGCGTCCTGACTCGCCCCGTGGGCAATGTCATCGTCTTGATGCCACCCTACTGTATGACCCCAGGACAATTGGGGACAGTGGTAAGAGCTCTTCGGCTCAGCATTGAGGAAATCTGCGGGTGCCGCGACCGTTAACAATCCTGCCCCAGAGCACCGCTTCCGCTGCAATTGGCGTTACCTGGCCAGCGCAGCGACTCCGTTGGATGTTCCGTAGCGGCTTTTTGCCACCACTCGCGTGACAGCGGTCGATCCTTTTGTCACACTCAATTCTTGATGCGTGACAAAGGGCAACCGTTGAATAAGCAGAATGAAAGCTCTCGTGATGGCCAGTGTTCTGGAAATAAGCCTTTCGCGGAGGCCATGCCGCGCCGTGACTTCCTCCGGGCGTCTGCACTGACCGCGCTGGGGCTGCATTTTTCTCCCTGGTCCGCCGCGGCGGCAGGACCTTTCACGGCCGAGGATTTTGAAAAACTCGTCCCGTCCGACAAACGCTTGAACCGCGACTGGGTCAACTCCTTGTTCGATCGTGGCCAACCGCAGGTATGGCGAAAATCGGAGCTTCGCTATATTGGGATGCCAATCGGTGGGATTGGTTGCGGACAGTTATACCTCGGCGGCGAGGGCAAGCTTTGGTGCTGGCAGATTTTCAAGCCAAATTACTCGACAGATTACGCTTCCGTTACAACCGGGGCGCACTATGCCAAACCGATGGAGCCCGTCTCCACTGTCGATCAAGGATTCGCACTCATGATTAGTGCCGAAGGCAAGAAAGTCTTTCGAGAACTGGATCGAGGCGGGTTTTCCGAGATTTCCTTTCGAGGGGAGTATCCAGTGGCGAGAATCCAGTATCGGGATCCCGCCTTGCCGGTCAGTGTCGATCTGGAGGCGTACTCGCCGTTTATTCCATTAGACCCAGAGTCCTCAAGCCTGCCGGCAACTGTCATGCAGTTCACATTTAAGAATACGAGTGCCTATAAAATCGAAGTCGAAATCGCAGGCTGGTTGCAGAACGCCGTTTGTCCGTTCGACGATCAGCCTGCCTTGGGTATCCGCCGTAATCGCATTTCCCGCCGCGATCGTGCCTTGCTCCTGGAATGCAGCGCCGAGCCGCCTCCCGCTCGCGGACGACGCGAGAGGCGACCCGATATCACTTTCGAATCCTTCGAGCGAGAATCGTATGAAGGCTGGACTTCAGAAGGAACGGCTTTCGGCGTGGGGCCGGTCGAGAAAAACAAGATTCCCCGCTACCAAGGGGATGTGGGGGGGCAGGGGAAACGGGTCGTCAATTCTCATAACGTCCGGCAAGGTGAGAATGTCTCGCAGGGCGATGCGCATGTCGGGACTCTAACGAGCAAAGCGTTTACCATTGAAAGGGATTTCATCGCTTTTTCGATCGGTGGTGGCAATCATGCGGGTAAAACCTGCCTGAACTTAATCGTTGATGGTGTTGTCGTCGCTACGGCGACCGGCCAGAACGACAACCGAATGCGACGCGATTGCTTCGATGTTAGCGGCTGGCTCGGGAAAATTGCAAAGCTGCAAATTGTCGACCAGGAACGGGGCGGTTGGGGGAATATCGGAGTCGACGAGATTGTTTTTACAGACGAGGTGCCTAGCGGGAAGCGCTTGGATCACCTCCCTGGATTCGGATCGCTCTCGTTGGCAATGCTCGGAAATCAACGAGGCGATGCCGGCGTGGCCGCCGTGGGGACGCCAGTGACGGCGGAGACTGTCTTTAGCGCTCTGCATGACCGGAATCCAGCCCCTTCCGTGACAACGCGTTTTGGGCAAAAGCTAGTCGGTGCTTTGGGGCGGCGAGTCGCGCTCAAGCCTAATGAAAATGCCACGGTGACCTTTCTGCTGACCTGGTACTTTCCATCGTATGCGTTGGCGACTGGCGAAATGGCGGCTATTCCGGAAATCGCTAAGCTCCGGCGCCGGTACGGCAAGCACTTCAGCTCGGCTGGGGACGTGGCGTCGCACGTTACACGCCACTTCGATTCGCTCTCCGCTCAGACTCGGCTCTGGAACCAGACCTGGTATGACTCCACCTTGCCGTACTGGTTTCTGGATCGAACATTTGTGACGATCGACACCTTGGCGACCACTACCTGCCACTGGTTTGATAACGGCCGCTTTTACGGTTGGGAAGGAGTGGATTGTTGTCCTGGAACTTGCCAGCATGTCTGGCAGTACGCCCAGTCCATGGGGCGAATCTTTCCCCAGCTGGAGCGAGATTTACGGGAGAGAGTTGACTTCGGCTTAGCTTGGCACGAGGACGGAGCCATGGACTACCGGGCAGAAAATGGCAAGAATGTCGCCCACGATGGATTCGCGGGGACGCTGCTTCGGGTCTACCGCGAACATCAGACGTCTTGGGACAGCGGCTTCTTGAGACGCGTCTGGCCGCGTGTCCGCAAGTCAATCGAGTTTTTAATCGCACAGGACAAGGATGACAACGGTATCATCGAGGGTGAACAGTACAATACTCTTGATGCGGCTTGGTACGGGCCCATGGCTTGGATCAGCTCGCTCTACCTGGCTGCTCTCGCCGCAGGGCGAAGCATGGCGCTAGAAATGGCGGACGAAGAAATGGCTAAGCGGTGCTCCCGCATTTTGGACGCAGGACGAGCAAACCTGGTCAAGCAGCTGTTCAACGGGGAGTATTTCATTCATAAGCCGGATCCGGCGCATCCGGAAGCAATCAACACCAACGAGGGGTGTCATATCGACCAGGTCTTTGGACAGAGCTACGCTTGGCAGTTGGGATTAGAACGAGTCGTCCCCGAAAAGGAATGCGTTTCGGCGTTGCGAGCTCTTTGGCGGTATAATTTCACTCCTGACATCGGTCCATATCGGAAGAATTTCAAAGCGATTACGAGCGGACGCTGGTACGCTATGCCTGGCGAAGGCGGTTTGCTGATGTGCACATGGCCCAAAGGGGGAGGAGAGAAAGCGCCCGGGCGAGGGGACCCGACCTTTGTGGGGTATTTCAATGAGTGCATGACCGGTTTTGAATACCAGGTCGCGGCGCATCTCATGTGGGAGGGGTTCATTCTTGAATCGTTGGCGGTCACTAGAACGATCCACGACCGATATAATGCTTCCAAGCGCAATCCGTATAACGAAGTGGAATGCTCGGATCACTATTCACGAGCGATGATGAGTTACGGAGTATTCCTAGCAGCGTGCGGGTACGAATATCATGGCCCGAAAGGGCACCTTGGATTTGCCCCTCGATTGACACCAGAGGATTTTCGTGCACCTTTCACCGTTGCCGAAGGATGGGGGACATTTTCGCAGAGATTGGATGGGACCGTTCAATTGGAATCACTCGAATTGAAATGGGGCAGGCTTCGCATAAAATCCCTTTCCTTCGCTCTGGTGGCTGGAATTGCAGCCACGACGGCGAAAGTTCAGGCGCAAGGTAAAACTGTGGAAGCCTCATTGCGCGTCACTGGCACACGCGCTGAGGTTTCGCTCGCGGCCGATGTTTTGCTGACGGCTGGACAGGTGCTAGAAATTGTCCTCTCTTAGGCGACCGCCTCGTTTCAGGAGAAATAGCGTGGCCATTGTCGCCCGTCCCCTGGCAGAACTGCCGCTTCAGCAGTGGCTGCTTATTGTCAACGGCCGTACTGGACACTGCCATCGCAGAGTAGCTCGTGGTCGTGGATGGGGCAACGCGCGAGTATTTGTCCTGGGTTACGTTCGTTTACGTCAGGGCCGGATTCAATCTCGTAACTGACATTGGCGCCGGTGAGCCGACTCATGCTCGCCGCTGGGCGCTTTGAACCGTCGGCCGGACAAACGAGTATTCCAGGGGCAGGAATCTCCGCGGTCAGTCGCTTCAATGCCGAAAGAGCTTGGATTTCTGAGTCTTCCGCCCGCTCTTCTGATGTTAGGTTTTGGGCGGGAAGGTTGGTGGACGTCGCGAATGGATAATTGCCTCCATGATCGCTTGACCAGACGCGAAATGCCAGGCCCAATTGTTTAAGATTGTTCGCGCAGGCAATCGATTGAGCTCGTTCCTTATATTTTGCCAAAGCTGGCAAGAGCAAACCGGCCAGGATCAGACTGGTGATGATGCTCAAATAGCCCAAAGCGAAGCCGGCAATCGCTAATCCTCGGCCGCCATATCGGTCCGGGTCTCGGCGAATTTGGCGATGAGCCATGTGTCCGAGAATGATGGCGGGAACGCCGGCAAGCAGTCCAAAGCACATCACTGCAACGACACCTAAGACTAGACTTGCCACAGCCAGGACTTGAGACTTGTTAGAGGGACTCGTCGTCATCAGTCGATTAGACAGGCCTGTTGTTGGGACGTTCTGCTGGCAATCTAGGTTTGACGGACGAGGTATAGGAGTGAATTCTCTCGTTCCTTGAACGACCGTTTTCTGTCGACTGCACTATGGTGGGCCTCCATGAGCTTGACGCTGCTAGTCCTAGGAGCTTTGGCTGTTGGGTCACTTCGACAGCCAGCCCGTGCCACATGGCTTGTGGTGGAAGCTCCCGCCCATGGCCAGATTGACCATGTCTTGCCCATTCGCGTGACGGTCCGGACTCAACTCACAGGAGGCTTTCTTCGTCTCGATCTTCATTGGAAAGATACCCATCGTGAATCACGCGGATTTTTGAGCTTGAGCCCGCCGCAGGCGATTCAAGAAGTTGGTCATGCGTATTCATTCGACATGCCGCTGCCTAACCGGCCGCATCTGGGATCTGTCCACGGCGTAATTTGGGCTGGCGAAACGGACAACTGGGACGATCGCGCGTGGTCTGTTACGACTGAGTCGATTCCCGTCTTTCCTGGAGAGCAGCGTCTCGGGTCCTGGAGGGTCTTACAGGTTTTTGAACCAGAAAGGCCGAGTTTTGTTCCTTCTGTCTCGACCGCGTTTGGATGGCTGGTCGGATGCTTTTGGATTGGGAGTGGACTTATCTGGGTGCGGCGACCTTGGGCGCCGGCAGTGCGATTGGAGTCGCGATCTGAACGATTGATTGGGAGAACAATCGCACTCTTGTGCCTCGGCGCCGCGGTTTGGGAATGCGGACAGTTTGATTTCCGAATCGCTCACGCCGCGCGCGCCATTTCTGTCGCGCACGACTCTTATCAACGACGTCATTTCGCGCAGACATTGGTCACTTTCATTCTGAGCGTGGGGCTATTGTGTCTGTTGATCGCGAGTATTCGGTCCGAGGTTCTTCGAGGCCAAGCAACGACCTTGTTTGGCTTGACATCGTTGGTTGGGATCGCCGGTGGCACAGCTATTTCCCTGCATGGAGTGGATCTTCTTGCGAATGTTGTTCTTGGCCCCGTGCCGATTGTTCATTGGCTGAAACTATGCACAGCCGCTCTGACCTGCTGTGAGGCAGTTCGACAGGCACGATCTCAACCGTATTTTAGAGAACCCTGATTCCTTGTGAAGGGCCGAATCGTGGCGACGGCGCGTTTAGAGTTGGCGGAGAGTTTGAGCGGGAGACATTCCACGGCCGCCGCCCAAGGTTACGAGATTGCGACAATGTCGAATGGTCTTTGAAGATGCCCCACCCGGTCAATGTTCGGAGTGCGCTACTTTTCTACCGAGTGAACCATTCGGACGGCAACGTATTGTGCCTCGGGGATGATGAACTTCTTCACCTCGACGGTGCTCTTGAGTGCTCCGAATTCCGTTGCCAGCAGGATTCCGAGATCGCGGGCTAACGATTCAATAAGGTTCCAGCTGCGACCTTCACCGAAATGGATGAGCCGCTGGCAGACGTCATAATAGTTGATGGTCTTATCGATGTCGTCGGATTCCGCTGCGGGGGACAGATCATGTTCAATCTCCAACGTGAGCAACAAACATTGAGCGCGGTCGCGCTCGCGGTCGGAGATGCCCACGTGGTAAGAGACTTCGAGATCTCGAATGATAATCAGGTCCATTCGAAGCGCGCGCGTGTTGCTGCCAATTCGAGAAGCACTTCGTAGTTCGTCCGATCAGAGTTGAGAGTAAGCCGTCGGGCGCAGAAAAATGTTACTAATATTGGTTACGATTTCTGCGTCAGTATAGCCTGGAGTGGAACTCAACTTCTTCCACTCGGGATCGGATGCAAACCGGCTCCAATTCTTGTCGTGGGCTGCCATGTCATCGAACGCAAGCATGTAAGTCAGATTGGGAAGCTTGCTCCCGATCAAAGTCTCGCCAAAGAACACCGGTGCTAGCCCGGCACGCCGGAAGAGCGATAACTCGCCCCGATTGAACATCTCGATCTTCTTCTTGTTCGCCTTTTTGCTGTGGCTTTCGTAGGTCCGAAGTTCGAAGATGCGCGGCTTTTTCTCGGCTGTGTTCGCGGGAATCTCCAATTTTGGCATAGTTTCGAACGCGATCATCAAGGAACTTTCGACGCGCACGTAGGCAGGGTCGGCGGCGGTTGCTTCGATGAACTCGGCCCCAAGCTTCACATAGTCAGGGTCCGATCGGAAACGATCCGTAGCGGTGGCAACCGATTCCATTGTCTTGTGAGGAATCAGAACATAAACGGTAGGGCTATCGGGCCCTGCCATGACGTTGAATGCGCCAATCGGGCCCAATCCGGCGCGGTTCATTGCTGGGATTGAGGCCTCACGAAAGAAGTCGTCGAACAACTTCTGTTTCGGACCGCGACGAAGATGGTATAGCCGGAGTTCATAAAACTCACGCCCCGGAGCTTCGGAATTGTGTGCGCGTAGCTGCGCTGTTAGCGGTCCGGCGGCCAACCCGGTGGCGACCAGTGCCGATTTGATGAACTTGCGCCTTTTCATCGTGGGCATCAGCTGAATGGAGTGGACTGGCAAACGAACTACAATCGACGAATCCAAATATTCCGATATCGGACTGGGTTTCCGTGGTCTTGGAGAATTAGTGGCGCTTTCAGCACCGCGCCGTGGAACGCGGCGGCCGTCGTGGAGGATTTGACCAGCACGTGATTTTGCACCAGCACACCATTGTGCAGGACGGTAAAGTAGCCAGGTTCAACGCCCTTACCGTCGGCAGAGGGTCGAGGTGCTTGGAAGATAATGTCGTAAGATTGCCATTCACCAGGTTTGCGAGAGGCGTTCACCAGAGGAGGAAAGTTGCCATAGAACGCGCCCGCTTGACCGTCGGCATAGGTCTTATTCTGGAACGAGTCCAGGACCTGGATCTCGTAGCGGCCTTGCAGGTAAACCCCGCTGTTGCCACGCCCCTGCCCATCCCCGACGACCTTCTCAGGGGCAGCCCACTCGACGTGGAGTTGCACATCTCCAAACTCCTCCTTGGTCGAGATACTCCCCGTCCCGTTAACTTCGGCATAGCCATCCTTAACTACCCATTTCGGAGGAGCACCTTTTTCTCCATCCCATTTTGACAGGTCGCTCCCATCAAATAGGACAATCGCGTCCGAAGGGGGGGGGCCCGGGTTAATCACTTTGGGTTCCGGATGATCCGCCCCGGGGCTGGACACAGCAGTCCACAGGGCCAAAATGGGAACGAGCAGCGGCCATCGGTCAGGTCGGCGTGAGAGCGAGTGTTGCATAATGAGAACAGCAGTCGCGGATTTTGCGATGAATCCTGTGTCAATGTCCAGCCAGCAAAGCGGAGCTAGAACGGAAATCCTACCGAGACTTGAATTGTTCCGACTGGGTCCCGTTCTCGGCGGTTCAAGTTGTAGCCGTATTCCAGACGGATAGGTCCTAGCAGGGTTCGCCACCGCAGCCCGCCGCCGACCGAAAACAGGGTTTCGTTAAAGGGATAATCATGGAGATGTTGGGCAAAGCTGACAGTATCGAGGAACGCCACAGCTGACCAAGCCGTCGTCAGGGCTTGTTCAAACTCAACGCTCCCGAAGAGGTAGCTTTCCGCGCCAACGAGCTTTCCACGAGCATTACGAGGAGCTGCTTCGCCTTGCTGATATCCTCGGATCGAGGTATCGCCTCCCGGAAAGAACCTGCGATTGAAGGGAAGATCTTCGGCGGGACTTCCCAAAGTGAACACCGCCCCATGGCTCAGACCCAAGTGCAGCCAGCGCCCCGAGTCGAGGGGTTGATGATACGCAGTGTTCAATTCGAACCGCTGGTAATTGACGTCGCCTGCGAGGTAATCCGAGGCAAGTTCTAACGTTCCAAAAATCTTGTATCCACGCCTTGGGTAGAGAGGGTTATCCTGGCGATCATGTCGAATCTCACCGACGAAGGCCCCGACGTTCGCAGAGGTTAGGCCTTCTTCGCCAGTGAGTTCCGCGGCCGCGGCATTAAGAACCTCGTAGTGATAGCGGACGCGCACGTCGCTTTCGAGGGTTGATACGAATTTGCTGACCCCAAATCCTCCGCCAAACTCTTCACGCGTAAAGTCGATTTCCTCGCGACGCAAGGCCGAGCCATTGAAAAACACGTCAAGGTCCCGACCCACAAACTCGGGCATGGTGTAGAGATACTCTCCGTAGGACGCTTTGAAGGACTGGATCAGCCGCAAGCGGGCATGGTGCGCGCGGCCGAGCACATTATTCTGATTCAGTTCAAGCCCTCCACGTAACAACTCGTAGCTTCCAAATCCGGCCAGCAAGCTGAAATCAATTCGTTTCCCCTCGGTGACCTGATAGGTGACGTCACGCGTGTGTTCGTCTATGTTCGAATAAGAAAGGTCAACGGAATTAAAGACGCCGAGTCGACTCAAGCGAAATCGGGCTCCTTCCACTTCGATCCGATCGAGGTTCTCTCCTTCCTCGAGTCGCGCCCGACGTTCCATCACCCTGAGCTTTGTCTTTTTCTGTCCTTCAAAATGGACCTCCCGCAGTTGAATTCGTGGACCGCTCCGAACTTGCGCGAGCAAATCAATGTAGACAAGCGGGCCAACCGTTTCCCGGTGCGTTTGGCTGATCTCAACGTGTGTGTCCGGATAGCCGAGGTGGAAATTAGTGGCTCGAAGCTGCTGTGCAAAATCCTGAACCCAGACCCGCGAATACGGCGCGTTCGTTTGGCTGACGCTGACTCGCCCAGGTTTATCAGCGCCTTCACTGAAGTACTCTTGACGAATCGTCCGGACCAGAGATCGTGGGCCAGGGGCGATCCTGATTGTCAGGTCCACTGCACCGCTATGATCGTCGATGTTCTGAGATGTGACCTCGGCGAGCCCGCTCTCGAAACCTCGGCGATTGAGAACCTCCACGAGACTACTTAATCCGTGCTGGAGGCGGCTTATGGAGTAAACTCGGGTTTGTTTTAGAGAGAGCAGACCGCCTGCCTCCACAAAGTAGCCCTGTGCCTGTCTATCCGATATCGGTAAAGACCCCTGGAATTGAATGGTGCGAAAGTAGTAAAGAACTCCCTCGTTGATTTGGAATTCGACCTTCTTCGCCTCAAGTGGTCGAGGCAGCGGTTGGTCCGCGACGGGTTTAGTCCACTCGTACTCTTCAACTTGGCTGTCGGTTCGCGTGACAACGGCTCGAACCATAGGCTTTAGATACCCGTCTCGGTTTAATTGAGACATTAGGATCAAGACCCCGTCCTCGACGAAGTTGGCACTGAAAGATTCTGCCGGGCCGCCAGGCGTTTGAAGTAGCGTCAATGACTTTTTGAGATTGCGGTTACCGAAGAAACCGTAGCCGGTGACCTGCAATTCAGCGGTGGGGGGCACAGCATGGGCTGCCGCCAGCGAAAGAATCCACGCAACCAACCCCCAGAGGACCGGGTGGAACGAATGATTAGGTGGGTTGGACTTACTCCCCATGATTAACGTAGAATGGACTTCACCTGGAGAAAAGCCGCCATTTGAGCTCGGCATTGAAAGCGCCAAAGCGGTCGTACTCACCGACGACCGACCATCGGTCCGTGAGCTTGTATTCGAGCGAATAGCTCGGCTTCCCCTGATCCGAAATGTATTCGCCGGATCGGATGGTCAATCGGTCGGCTGTGCCAGCGCCCGCCCCGAACTCGGAAAGCAAGTTGCGCCCAAGAAACAGAGCCAAACGACCGGCTCGCTGTTCGGTCGAGAATCCGTTTTGCTGCTTGGGTAATTCACCCGTGGTTAACATCAGTAGGATCTGTTCTGAACTCAGTGGAGGGGTTGATGTGAACTCTATGACTGGCGACTCGGCGCTGCCGGACACCTCCATTCGGACGTCGTAGCCGAGTGCGTGCGCGCCAGCCCGCACGTAGAGTGCGGGCCGATACGGGTCGGCACTCGATAAGGTGATCAACCCCTGACTAACGTCAAGGTTCGCGAAGGGAAACTGCACCACGCCCGAGCTGATAGACACATCGCCCAGAGCCACAGGCTCTTTCAACGTCCCTTCGATTTTGAGCCCGGACGAGATTTCACCTCGGAAGAAGGGGGTTCTGACTTTCAGAAAGCGATTTCCGTTGGCGCGGACGTCCACTCCCCAGTCGGAGAGAGGATACATATCCACGCTAAAATAAGGCGGTCGCTGGCGTGGTTGAGATATCTTCCCTGGCTTGAGATCTCGGAGGTCACTCAGAAAAATGCTATCGTGGAGTTGGATGGTGCCGCGGACCAATGGGCGCCCGTTGGTTGGCACCAGGAAGCTCAAATCAACATCGCCGCGCAGAATCAAATTCGGCTGGCGCGCCAACGGCAGCCCTTCGCCTTGGAGTCGGAAGTCGGCCTGGGGCAGGCCGGTCGTCGGGTGAAGATTGGCGAGATCGAGCTTGCCCGCCAGCGAGAAAGGCTGGCCTCCGAGGAGGCCGCTCGATTCCGTTACTTGCACTTCACGTCCGGCCAAGCGAACGGTGCTCCTCAACTTGTCGATTGCTCCAATCGAGCCAATCGGACGAAGCGCCATATCCGAAACTTTGACTTCACCTCCGAATTGAACGTTTGGTAGAAGGTCAATCGCTGCGCTAACCGTGCCCTGAGGGCCGATGACTTTAGGTGCGAAGCGGGCAAACGGTGCCACGTCCGCCTTGGCAATTTCCAGATTGCCGGTCGCTTTTTCCCACAAAAGGAGCTTCTTCCAGCCGCCCGAATAGTCCTTCCCAAGCGGGATCTTCCCCGAAGCTCTGACGGGCTGGCTTTCTATTGAAGCCTGTAGAGTGCTAAGCCAGAGCGCTTCCTTCGTCAGACGAATGTGAGCCGTCAAATCCTCCAATCGTGGCAGTTCGCGTTTCGTCGTTGTAACCACGGGGGTCACACGGCGCACCGCGACTTTGACTTTTCCGTCCAGATTTGTGAGGGAGCCGCTGATATCCAGCTGGAGTGTAGGTTCGACAATTGCGACATGGGCGAGGTGAGCCAGTTCGTTCCAGAACACTTCGTTAGGCGCTGTCACAGCGTGGAGTTCCAGGGGAAGCCCCGGAACCCAATCGAGCAGCGGTTGATCGGGGATAGATTCAATGCGGAACGGCAATCGGCCGTGCGCTGACAGAACTGCATTCGACGCGGCGGTGAGTGTGATCGTCCGAAGAATAAGGCCCTCTCCATTCCCAGTGGCATTCAGGTGGACGGCATTTGGCAGAAGTGGCTTTTCAGGCAATCGCGTTCTGAGATCGCATTCAAAGCTCCAAGGGCTGCGGTTCCAATGCGCCCCGCCGGAGAACCGGTCAATCTGGAATCCGGGAGGCGGTGACTCGAGCCAAGCCAAGACCTCGGCGCAATCGAACGATTCAAGTTCGCCGGTAAGAGTGCCGCGCGACGGCCAAGCAATGTCTGCCTGGAGCGACAGACGCCCCCCAGGACCGTTCCAGTGCCAAGGCTGAATCTGCAAGAGCCAGTGCGCTGGCTCAGCCTTATCCTTGGCATCTCTTTGGAAGGAGATGGCAAAAGGCTGCTCCAGCTTGAGCCGTGGCGCGCCAGATTGAAGCAAGCTAAACTCCTCAATTTTCAATCCCTCAACTTCGGCCACTTGTGCGGAACCGCTTAAGACGATGGCGCGATCGCCGGAAACGGCGGCGCCGTGGAACTGGTCCAGCGTCGTGGAGGCTCCAGCCCAGTTTGCTTGGAAATCAACCTCCCGAAGTCTCGGCACTTGCAGTTGCTTAATCTCGACGGTTCCTTGGTGACGCAGGGCAGGCCAACTCCCATGGGCATCGGCGTGGAGAACCGCCTGGCCATAGCCGATTCCACCAGGGAGCAGCGAGTTGGTGCCAGACAGTTCAATGTGAAGGACAGCGTTTGTAATCTGGCGGGATTGGAGGTTCACGCTGGCGATCAAATCCAAGGCCAAGGTGTTCGTCGCGCGTAACTGCGTCCGCGTGATTTCCAGCCACGGCCAACGCAGGGTGGCTTCCGAATGAAGTTGGCCTTGGTCAACTCCGTAGGCTGTCAACTCGTGGCCTGCCAAGGAAATTTCAGCATTGGGATACTTCCCCTGGGTCGAGGTTAAATGCAGAGTGCCCTCGAGTTGCCCGCGTGCCGCGATCCAACCCTGGTTCCCCAAGCGACCTTTGAAATGTACATCCGCGGCCTTGCTGATCATATGGCCTTGCCAATCGAACTTAGTTCCTGAGGTCACCGCTGCGCTTAGCCATGGCGTTTCTAGCGTCAGTTCATCGATCTCCGCCAGGGTTAGATCTCCGTGGACCACGGAGCGCAAGACGACCGGAGGGGCCGTCTGGTCCGGCCCGTCGGGTTGCGCTGTTCCGTGCAGCTCAGCGCGAAAACGATTCTCCAGCCAGTGGAAATCCACGGATCCTTCCACCGTTCGGTAACGACCCAATCCCAGCGTGTCCGGCGAGATACGGATTGAATCGGCCACGGCGGAAGCTTGAGTCGGGATCCAACCGGTCTCCGGAAAATCCGCCGCGAGCACGACTTGGTTCGTCATCCAGACGAGTTCACCTCGGACCTGTAAGTTCGAGTTGGACAGAACCAAGTGATTCGTGAGCGTCAAATTCCAATCTGGAACGTGCGCCCCGACCGACCACGGCATCGCGCGTGGGAGTTGTGCGACAACGACGATCGTGTGGGCAAAAGGCGCTGGTTTCCCTTGCAGCGAAAGCAGTCCGGCTTGCCAGTGAAGTTGGTCGAGTTGGAGTTCGATTGAGGGCAGTATCACTTGGCCCTTCGTCATCTCGAGGCGCGGCAGCCAGCGATTCACCAGGTTGAGATTCGTTTGAACTGAGGCGAGGCTTCCCGCCAGTGAAGGTTGAGGAGTTGCTTTCTGGATTCCTGGCGCTGCTGACGAGGCCTTGGAGGGCGAGAGAGGAGCCTTGGGAATTCGCAGCGTCCACCCCTCCACTTGGATGCCCGACAGGCGATTGGATCCGCCCCGGTTGCCGCGAATCCAGTCGAATGGCGGAGGAACTTCCACGCGGTCGGCTGTGAATTCGACCCCATTCCCTTGATAGGCGACGTTCCGAAGGGCAAATCGCTGGCCAGGCAAGGATTCGTAAACGCGAAAGGAAACCCCGAAATGGCCCAGCGCCACCGGAAGCAGCCAACGCATCCAAAATGGAATGGTCAGAAATGCCGCCGCGGTTATTAAGAATAGCCCCCCCAAGGCTTGAATAAGCCGCTGGCGTGAAACGAATGGCATTCTCACAGCTAAAGCGTTCGGGTTGCCTCCTAACTTCGGGCGATGCCTGGATTCCGCCGGGGAACCAGCACGCACGGGCACGGGAAGATAGTCGAAGATCTTTCGGCCCACCAGTCTTGCTCGAAAAAAGGTATCAAGAAAGGGGAAAGGGAGCTTGGTCTGGAGGGGAGGATGGTTTTGAGATCTTCGTTCACGAAGCGAAGCCCTTTGTTGGTGGCTAAATATCAGCAGGTTGGGAAGCTGAACGGCGCAATAGCTCACGAGTTTCAGCGCCCTGGCACGGCCGGCGGAAAGGTCGGGTTGCGCTCGTCCTTCGGCTTAAACAGGGAGATTACACGGATTTAACACGGATTTAACTCGGGTAGAATCCGAGTGATTTCCGTATAAATACCATGTCAATGCCGTGTTAAATGCGTCGGAACCCTCCAGGATGTCTCATCGGTGCCCCGTTTTTGCTCAGGAATTCAACGCTCCTCCATCCGGTCGTCGACGGTAACCCCCGCCACGGGATGGCTTTACTCTGATTACAGCTTCGATTGACCACGGACAAAGGGTAGGCTAAAAGCTCTCATGGCCAGTGAGCAAGCGATAGAAGTTGAGGGAACAATTTCGAGTGTTTTGCCCGGGACGATGTTTCGGGTAAGGCTCGATAATCAGCATGAGGTGTTAGCTCATGTCTCTGGAAGAATGCGCAAACACTTCGTGCGCCTGACCGTCGGCGACCGAGTGCGTTTGGAAATGTCACCGTACGATCTGAGCAAGGCTCGGATCACGTATCGGCTCCGTTAGTCTTGAGGCTTGGAGAGGGCAACTCTCGTGCTGGCTTTACGACGGGTTCCGAACTTTGGCGGAAGGTGGGGCCACCGCAGGCGGCGGGCTGACAGGCTCCACGGGCTGAATTCTATCCAGAATGACTCGAGCGTGTCCAAAGGACTCTTCCAATAATGCAAGAGAACGGCGCTGAACCCGGTCATACTGCTCGAACAATCTCAGGAATTTCTTGGACGCGGCTGGTTTCCGCTTGTCGTCCGACTCAATCAATTTCTTGACGGCTTCGGCTTCGGGCCAAAGGTCTTGCGAACGTTGGGCAGCGCTAATGCCAGATTTTAAATGGGCTTCAAGGAGTTTTACCAGGCGTTCGCGCACGGAGGGGTCGCGGACGGAAGTGAGCAAGGTCAGAAGGTCAGTCACGACCTCCTGGCGGACCATGCTGAGTTGACGTTGAGCGTCCGCCTTTAAGATTTGAGATCCCAAAGGTTGGGGGTAGCTAGCTGGCAGATTTCGGACTGTTTGGGCCATGATTTTGATCTTTAGCGGCGTCGACACTACCGGTGAAGTGAACCGCAAGCAACCTCCTCCCGTCTGCTTCTAATCGTGCTGCAGTCAGGATGTCGCGCCGCCGATATCGCACTGTTTTGTAGGCACGACGCCGCAGCAAGCTTTTCCCTTTAGTGGCGATATTCCGACCCGTTCTCATCCTAATAATGTTCACCGGAAGCGGAATTCGGCAAGAGCGGGAGGGGAATTGGCAGGGGCTTGCTTAGGAAATCGCCGATCCCTCGGCAAAGCGGCTCGCAATTCCAAAGAGACAGGCTCCGCGCTTTAAATGGGTACGCCTCCGGGACTCTGAATCGAGAAGCCCGGAGGCTGAGTGAATCAAAACGAGCGAGGGAGTAAGTTTCTTACCTCCGACGTGCCGTCATCCCGCCTTCGCCAACCGAGATAATGACCTTGTCCACATTCCCGCGGTCGTCCGGTTGGAATTCGCACTGCACGTCCGTGGTCTTGGCGTAGAACCGCGTTGGCGATTCGGCGAACAGGGAGAATCGGACTCGATCCATCGTGAGAACCAGTTGGCTTCCTTCGCGGCTAATCTGGACGAAGTTGTTCGGTTCACGTTCATAGGAGCCGGTGTAGCGGTCAAGCAAAGCTGGGGCAAGCGTGAACTCTTTCCGGCCAGGTTTGCCAAGTTCTCGCACCCAGATATTTCGGTAACGGACTGGATTGCCGTGGTCCTGGAGTGATATCGGCATCCTTTCCGGATGCGCCTTGTAGGGGGCACGTTCCAGCCAAGAGGTTGGACCGGTCAGTTCCACGTTGTTTTGAATGAGCACTCCGTTATGAAAAACAGTCAATCGTGCCTTGGAACAAAGCTTGCCGTCAGGTTCGAACCTTGGAGCTGTGTAGACAATGTCATAGACTTGCCACTCACCGGGAGGACGGGTCACGTTGACGAGCGGACTGTACTGGCCATAAACCGATCCGGCGGAGCCGTCCGCATAAGTGACGTTCTGGTAAGAATCGAGCACTTGAATCTCGTATTGCTCTCGGCCAAAGAAGACCCCACTGTTGCCTCGACCTTGCCCTGTGCCCTGCGCCGGCACTGGTGTGGCCCACTCGACGTGAAATTGGCAGTCTCCAAAGTTCTGGAGAGTGCGCACGTACCCACTCCCTTTGACGCACTCCATATAACCATCACGTACGATCCATTTCGTGGGGTTTCCATCCATTCCAACCCAAGCCGAGAGATCATTGCCATCAAACAGAACAGTGGCATCGCCGGGCGGTTTGCCGGGATTGTCCTGGGTACTGAAAGTTCCCGGAACGACCGTCGGGGGTTGCGGGCGGGCGCGATCATGCTCCAGCCAATTCGGGTCGGGTTGACCCATGGCAGAGAGCGTGGTGACAGCAACGGTCAAGAATGGCACCGTTGCGTTCGACAGAAGTCGCCGAGCTGAGTATGGCATAAGGCTTCGGATTTGGCGTTAAATCAGGAAAGCACTTAAGCGGACCACCCCTCACGATTAGTCCTGGAAACAAAGCGAGCGGCCTCGGCGACATTGACCGCCTGCATATGCGGGCCATCCCATTCCAGACGCGTTCCTTCGCCAACTCGCAGCGCGATGCAGCCAAGCAAAATGATCTCCGTGAGGTAGGCCGCGATATCGAAATTCGAATAGGCTGGCGTGCCTTCCTTCATCATGCGGAACCATTCCTGCATATGCCCCGGGGATCGAGGGATCGTCTGCTCGACCGCTTTGCAGGCTTCGTGTTTATCGCCCGTGACGTACTCTTCCTCGCCCTTCAGAAGCACGTAGAACCTCGCACCATAGTCGTCTGGCGAAAAGAGAGTGCCTTTTTCTCCCACGACCAGGGCACCGCTTCCTGGGAGCTTGCCGAGCAGGGAGACGATCTCCTTGGTTAGGGCCGAATCCGGTCGGATGGGCTTCAGGGTGTCTGTAGGATTCCCGTCATACCACCAGAATTTCAACGGGGGCAAACCGTCGCGTTCCGGGAATTCGAATCGAAGGCGCGACGTCTTGGGGAATGTCTCCGAGTAAATCCGGGACGCTAATTCGCATTCGATGACGTTGGGGTATCCTAGCTTCAGTGCGCGGAATGGCATGTTGACCGTATGGCAAGCCATGTCGCCTAGAGCGCCAGTGCCAAAGTCGTACCATCCCCGCCAATTGAAAGTGTGGTAAGTCTTCGCCTTGTACGGCCGTCGCGCCGCCGGCCCGAGCCACAAATCCCAGTCGAGATTGTCCGGCACTGGATCTTCGCCTTCCGGTCGGCTGAGTCCTTGAGGCCAGACCGGGCGATTGGACCACACGTGAAGTTCCAAGGGCTTGCCAATCACCCCTGCTTGAATCACCTCGACAGCGCGGCGAAGTCCATTTTCTGCACTCCCTTGATTGCCCATTTGGGTGGCCAGCTTCTTCTCGTTTGCCAGTTCGCGCATCAAACGGGCTTCACGCACGGTTTGAGTGAGCGGCTTTTGGCAAAAGCAATGTTTCCCCATCTTCATGGCGCGAAGAGACGCGACTCCGTGATTGTGGTCAGGAGTCGATACGGTCACCGCGTCGATGTCGTTGCCCATTTCATCGAGAAGCTTTCGATAGTCTCGATACTTTTTGGCGTCAGGATATTTTTGGGCCTTCTTGCTCAAGGAAGTCTCATCCACATCGCATAACGCGACCACGTTCCCACCGCAGCGTCCCACCTCGTTGCTGTCGCTGTCGCCTTTGCCTCCGACACCAATGCACGCGACGTTGATCTTGTCGTTCGCGCCAAGCACATTTCCCACGAAGGGAAAGGCGAGTGCGGCTGCACCAGCAGCTGTTGCGCTTCGGGTTAAGAATTGACGACGGGTGAGGGGAGAATCGAGGCGATGAGTTTGCATAGGCTATGCGTCAGCTATAGGGGATTGGCTTCGGTGCTGTCAACAGGGCATTCACTGGATGTGAGCCCTTTGGACGACGCTGAAAAGGAAGTTCTTCAAATCGGCAGCCAATCACCCAAGGAAAAGCAATGCATCGAACTCGCGTTGACACGGAGCGCGTTGCTGAGCGCTTCGACTGGCGACCGTCGCGGGCTGGCAAGCCCCGGAGCGCTGACGCTCCTTCGCCGCCCAGCCCTCGAGCCACGGGTTTACTTGGCCATGGCCACCTCCAAGTCGTCGGGAGGTACTGCCGAAGGTGGCGTTTGTAGAGGCGCTTCCGCGGCGGGTTCGACCGCTTCGGTCGGCCTGGACGACGGCGGGAGTGCCGTCTCGCGAGTCGGCGCGGTCTCGTTCGCTTTATGGAATTTGACACTCACGAGTTTGCTTACGCCGTGTTCCTCCATCGTTACGCCATAAAGGACGTCGGCCATTCCAATCGTCCGCTTGTTATGGGTGATGATGATGAACTGAGAATGTTGCAGGAACCGCTGCAGAACTCGGATGAAGCGATTGATATTCGATTCATCGAGCGGCGCGTCCAATTCGTCCAGGACGCAGAAAGGACTGGGCTTGACCTGATAAATCGAAAAGAGCAGGGCGACGGCCGTCATGGTTTGCTCGCCACCCGACAACAACGAGATGCTCTGCAATTGTTTGCCCGGCGGACGCGCGACGATGTCGATCCCGCTCTCCAGCACATCCCCTTCTTCCACCAGGATCAAGTCGGCTTTGCCTCCCCCAAAAATCTCGACAAACATGTTGCGAAAGTTCTCTCGGATCTTATGAAAAGTCTCCGTGAACATCTCGCGAGTCTGATCGTTGATGCGATTGATCACGTCTAACAACTGTTCTTTCGCTTTGGCGAGATCGTCGTGCTGGGCGGTTAGGAATTGATAGCGTTGTTCTGTCTCTTCGTATTCCTCGATGGCGACGAGATTGACCGGGCCGATCTCATCGATGCGGCGCTGCAAAGCAGTAACTTGTTCCCCAACCGCGTCCCAATCCGTGGCGCCGCCGCTGGCAGCCATTTCGTCCGGTGTCAGCGTCTGGATTCTCGGCGGCCCCTCGGTTGCGATCGTGATGGTGATGCATTCGCTCTGGACGTCGTCTAGATTGACCTGGTACTTGTCTCGAACGCGCTCGCGAAGGTTTTGCAGTCCCATCTGTTTTTGGGCTAATTCCACCTCGACGGCGCTCCGGAGTTGTTGCACTTCCCCGAGCCGTCGGCGGAATCCGCGCAGTTCTTCTTCGCGGTTCCCGATATCGGCCTCATAGGCGTCCTTTTGTCCACCGAGATTGCCGAGTCGGTCGTTGACCTGCTGGCGTTCGTGCTGCAGTCCTTCGATACGGCCGCGCGATTCTTCCATTTCTCGTTCGCAGCGAGAGCGTCGGTCGAGAAAAGTCGCCGTCTCTGCGCGACGATTGTCGAGCAGTTGACCGAGTTCGCGGAGGCGATACTGCAAGGCTTGCTGCTGCTGACGGAATGACGCACAGAGTTGTTCCTCGGACGCGAGCGAGACCTTCACCTCAGTCAAGGTCGCGTTCGCGGCATCGCGTTCCTGACGCAGACTCTCAAGTCGTGCGGTCCCTTCGGCTGCTTGCTGTTGCAGCGCTTGACCGCGCGTTTCCAGTTCCGCGGCTTGCTGAGCGAAACGTTCGCGCTTCTGGACGGCCTCCAAATCCTGGCCTCCGAGGCTTTCGATTTCGTAGGCGACGGTATCCACTTTCTGGTGCAGAAGTCGTAAAGCGGCTTGTAACGCCTTGAACTCGCCTTCTCGACTGGCCATAGCGACTTCCTGCGAGCGAAGTTCCGTTTGAGCCTGCTGCAAACTCGCTTGCAGGCTCGTTTGCTCGGTCTGCAAAGCCCCTTTACTCCGGCTCGCCGCTTCCAACTCTTCCTGCAAACGGGCTGTCGTGGCACGAAGTTCCGCAATTTGGTTTTTTCGCGCGAGTGCGGAGACGGAGTTCTTGGTTCCGTTACCGGAGCCGCCCGTGAAAACTCCGTGGCGGCTGAGCACTTCGCCCGTCTTGGTCACAAAATCGAATGCGCCTTCGCATTGGCGCCACGCGACAGTTGCAGCGTCCAAGCTGTCGACGATCAGGGTGCGTTCGAGTAAACGGGATACCAGCGCCACGACGGATTCATCGCAATTGACAACGGATAGTGAGGGTATTGTGTTCTCAGGGGGCGGAGGCACCGCGGGCGAAGCCGTGCTTGTCAGCGACAACACCGCGATACTTGCGCGTCCCTTCTTTTGAGAATGAAGCTCGGCTAAAATCGCTAGGGCCGCTTCGGGCTGCTCCGTTAATACCAATTGCAGGTGATGTCCAAGCGCGGCTTCGATCGGAGTGATATATTCGTCTGGAACGCGGATGCGGTCAGTCAGAGATCCCAACCCCCGGTGCGAACCCTTTAACGCGGCGAGAGTGCCAGCACTGAAGCCCTCGTAGTCGGATTGGAGTTGATCCAGCAAGCTGAGGCGCGATCGATTCTCGGCCTGTTTGCGCAGGAGATCGTCTAAAGTCCGAGTTGCTTTCACGGACTCTTCCTGAATCTCACGCAGGCGTTGTTGCCGCTCTTCGACTGTGCCTCGGCACATTTGGATCGATTGCTTCTCCGCTTCGACTCCGGCGGAGAAATCTTGGAGGCGGCTCTCAAGGCGGTTCCGTTCCTCTTCCACTTGGATCTTTTCGGCCGAGAGCTTTTCCAAGCGGACGATGTTGCCGTTCTTAAGCAGGTCCAGGGCGTTGATCTCGTTGCGGACGCGGGTAAGCTGTTGAGCGGCGGCAAAGGCCTCGGTTTGGGCGTTTCGCAGAGACTGCTGCTGGGACGCCAGATCCGATTCAATCTTCTGCACCGCCGCGCGCCTGGACTGGACAGTTTGCTGGTGTGCGCTGAGCGCGTTGGTGGAGTTCTGGAGGCTTTGGACGACTGCCTCATGCTCTGCCTGAGCCGCAGTCTGGCGCTCCTCGGCCTGACTAATGTCGCTCAGCGCCTTGGAATTCTGGGTGTCCAACTCGCCCAGGCGCTCCTGGTTAAAGCGAATCAGGCCGTCATGACGCTCAATCTGCACTTGAAGCTCATGGGCCCGACGCTGGATCTCCTGGATTTCAAGTTCGAGTTGGGACAGCAATGAGCGAACTTCAGTAAGCTGGCTTTCGCCCCGAGAGACATTCTCGCCGAGATCAACGAGATCGGTCTGATGTTTTTCCAGAAGACTTTCGCGTTGTCTCAGTTCGCCTTGGAGCACGTCAAACTGATGACGAGCAAGTTGGGTATCCAAGTGTTTCAAATCCAGCATCAACTGCTTGTATCGGCGCGCCTTCCCCGCTTGCCTTTGCAACGACCCAATCTGCCGCTTTACTTCTTTGATCAAATCCGTGACCCGAAGGAGATTCTGATCGGTGTTCTCCAGTTTGCGAAGCGCCTCTTTTTTCTGTGCCTTGAACTTGGTAATGCCGGCTGCTTCCTCAAACACTAAACGGCGCTCTTCCGGTTTGCTGGACAGAATCTGGGTGATGTTCCCTTGGGCCATGATGCTATAGCTGGTCCGTCCAACCCCCGTGCCCATAAACAACTGCTGAATATCCTTCAACCGGCAGGCCGCCTTGTTTATAAAATACTCGCTACCGCCATCGCGGAAAACTCGCCGTGTGATCGTGACCTCGTTGAAACCAATCTCAACCCCGGCCGCCCGAAGTTGATCGCTGTCGACGTCGCCGATGGTCAAAGAAACTTCCGCCATCCCCAACGGTTTGCGTCCGTCCGTGCCATTAAAAATAACGTCGGCCATTTCGCCGCCGCGAAGGGCTTTAGCCGATTGCTCTCCTAGGACCCATCGCAGCGCATCGGAGATATTGGATTTTCCGCAACCGTTCGGGCCGACAATTGCGGTCACGCCTGGAAGAAAATTCAGAGCTGTCTTATCGGCAAAGGATTTAAAGCCCAGCGCCGTCAGATTCTTGAGATACATGACGAGACAGGAGCAAACGAGATACGCGTCTCAAAGTAAAGCTAAAACCACTACATAATGGGGCATGGGGGTGGAGACGCCCCACTAATGGGATAATTGAGTGAACTCTCTCAATTCTAATCTAAAATGGTGCGTGAGCGATAGTCAAACGCGTAACGAGGCCTGGCGCTCGCGCTGGTCTTCAGCTTTCAGCCCCGTCCAAATCTGCTTCGTTAGCAACGTCTTATATTGTCGCTGGACCGCCGTTTGCTCTCTAAAGGCAAAGCGTCTAGCCGCTCCCATCGCTTTTTCCTTTCCCGTTCACCGTTGGGGATTTACAAGAAAGCGTCGGAGCTAAAGAGCCAGCAGTTCGGCGTCGGCGTTTTGGGCAAATCACCAGTGATCCTCGCCGAACGAACCATTGTTACGCGTCTTATGAGATATTACATTCGGAAAGACGCTGCGTCTGAGATCGAAGGTCCGTTTGAATTAGAAGCCCTACGCGGATGGGTCGCGGGCGGACGATTCACGAACGATTTCGAGGCTATCGAGGACACCGGGCGAAGCACGGACGATATACGCGCCTCGCGCCGATGGCAGCTATTGGAGGATGTTTTTACGGACCCATTGTCGAAGCGCATCGAGCAAAGCCCAGGTGCGTTTCTCGCTGGGGTGCGTCAGAACTCGTGTTACAAAGCGCTGCGATTGTTTATCGACCTCACCAGTGGGGCAGCGTGGCTGACTATCGCGGGCCTGACCTATTTGGAAGTTGGAAAATCGTCCCCTGGAGATAGTACGGTCCAGCTCGTAGTCGTGCTTGGCATCTTTCTCATGGCTTCAATCGCGCTTATTGCCGCCCGCCAATTCGCCACCTTGTTCGCGGACATCGCGGATATTCTGATTCACCAGAACCGCATGAAATAGTGGTCAGCGTGGTGGTGCTGGTTCGGTTGGTCGCGGCGGCGCGGCGTCATCGAGACGCTAGGGCTGCCATGGTTGCGCTCGGACCTAGATTTTTTTCAGCTTCCAGCGACCGCGGTTGAAAATGGCCGCACTGGTGACCGCGTAGAGAGACCAGGAAATTGTGATCGCAACAAACAAGCCGGGTGGGCCCCAACCTGCGAAGTGCGCGAGACCGTAGGCGAGGGGCAACTGCAGAAACCATAGCGCGAACAGGTTGATCAAGGTAGGCGTCCACACTGCTCCCGCTCCATTAAACGCCTGGCTGATCACCATGCCGTAGGCGTAAAACAAAAACCCGAAGCTTACGGTGCGCAAGCATCCGACGCCGAAGGGTGCGACCGCCGCATCGGTCGTAAACAAGCCAATAAGGCCTTCCGCGAAAATTACAAACAGCATGCCGACGGATCAAGGAACAGCATGTTATAGAACCCGGCTTTCCAAACAGCACTCTCGGCCCGGTCTGGCTTGCCCGCTCCGAGGTTTTGACCGACTAAAGTGGCGGCGGCGTTTCCCAGGCCCCACGAGGGAAGCAGGGCAAATATGATGATACGGACGGCAATTGTGTAGCCGGCCAGTGCCGCGCTCCCGAATCCGGAAAGAATACGAATCAGCGCAAGCCAACTGGTCATTCCCACGAGCATTTGGATCATAGCAGTCCCGGAGAGACGTATGAGCGACCACATTGTGCTCGGCTCGAGCCGCACATCCTTGCGGCTTAGGTGGAAGTGGGCGCCGCCGCGCCATAAGCGGCAGAACAGATAAATCACGCCTGTGCCTCGGCCGAGATTTGTGGCTACGGCAGCGCCTTCGACACCGAGTTTAGGAAAGGGGCCCAGTCCAAAAATAAAACATGGGCCGAGCAGAATATTCAGACCGTTCGCCAGCCAAAGCACACGCATGGCGATTGCCGGGTCGCCTGCGCCTCGAAAGATGGCGTTTCCCAGGAACAAGAGCAGCACAGTCGCATTTCCTCCCAGCATGATCGACGTGTAACGATGGCCGAGCGCGATGACGGAGGGAGACGCACCCATTAATCGGAGCAGATCGGCCGAGTATATGGATCCCAAGGCACCGATCGGGATCGCGAGCAGAATTCCCAGCACCATGACCTGGACTGCAGAAGTGGCCGCCCGGTGGGGGTCTTTCTCACCGATACGGCGCGCGATCGTTGCCGTCGCGCCGATACTCAGCCCCATCGCAATGGTATAAATGATGGTGAGCATCGCCTCGGTCAGGCCGACGCTGGCGACCGCGTCGGCCCCGAGCCGCGAAACCCAGAAAATGTCCACGATGGCAAAGAGCGACTCCATCGCCATTTCGAGAATCATGGGTATGGCCAACAACAAGATAGCGCGGCGGATAGGAACCTCCGTAAAATCCTGCTTACTGCCACGAATCGCCTCTTGCACTGATGACCAGAGGTCTGACATAGGGGAGGGAGGCTAGACATCCGATAAGCGCCTGGCAACCCTTGGTCGGACCCTCGGGGTGCACCCGATTAAAACGCCGGGCTGCCCACCCGTTGGGTTAATCCAGGCTCCGGAGCCAGCTCTTTAAAGGGAAGCGGCGTCCGGGACAACGGGTATGAACCACGTTGATCTGTTGATGCGTCTTAATGGCCTCGGGCTTCAAACGGCAACGCACCATGAGCGCTCGAACAAGTGCTGTCAACCGTGCCAATTGGCGCTCCGTGGGCTCCGTCTCATCAAAGTTTCCGACCAAACAAATGCCAAGGCTCACCCGGTTCTGGTCATCACTGATCAGGTGCCCGCCGTCCAATTGTTTGGTCCAGCGCGATCCGACGCCAATCTGGCCGTCCCCAAGTCCGTGGTCGTTTCCAATGACAAAATGATACGCCAATCCATTCTCCATGTGGCGGACTTCGCGGTGGTAGCGATCCATTCCGGCGAGCGTCCCTGTGTTTACGCCGCTGTGGTGGATGACGATGTATTTCCAGCGCCCGGGCTTGACCGTCGCCTCGTCAATGGCTTCGCGAACAGCCGTGGGCAACTCTTTCGCCGAGGGCGCGCGTGCTTCATGAGAAGGCGTGCGAGTGGAGGCTGGAATGACCAACCGCTGCCCGGGACGAATGCGGTCTTTGGTGTTTAGTTTGTTGCTTGAAAGTAATTGAGCGAGGGTGATGCCCTGGCTGTGGGCGATTCCGCTCATGGTATCTCCGCGCTGAACGATGTAGACGCTGCCCGAGGCCGCCGCCCATGATTCTGTCGCGCCGGCCAGGAGGCAAGCGAGACAGTAAAGGCAAGCGACCCAAACCCAGGGGGTGAGCGGCTTGGTTTGAATCGGTCCGTGCCTCTCGGTTGTTAATGGGAGCCAACGAAGAAACCATCCCGCTCCAGAGCAGTCCTCCGGAGATTGAGTTCGTGGGGATTGCGGACGCGCACTCATCTTCGGCGCGCCTTCCGTCGTGTTCGATCGGGGGCTGGCTGGCCGACTCGCGGCTGGCGTCGGCGCCTGGACCAGCCGCGTTGCGCATGCGCTTGACCCAGGAAGGTAAGTTCGCGTTTTAGCTTGAGATAACGCTGATATCGCTCATCCGAGATCGTCCCCGCTCGCACCGCTTCGATTACGGCGCAACGTTTCTCAACGGTGTGCGAGCAGTCGCGGAAATGACATTGTGTTCCCAAGTTGTCGAGGTCGGCAAATGCTTCGTGCATGCCTTCACCAGCCATCCACATTTGAAATTCGCGCATTCCCGGCGTGTCAATCACCAACCCCCCATTGGGAAGCACGATCAGTTCTCTCCAGCTGGTGGTATGCCTGCCTTTGGAATCTCTCTCGCGGACATCGGACGTGGCTTGGATTTCCTCGCCGAACAGGTCATTGATCAGAGTGGATTTCCCGACGCCGGAAGCGCCGATGAATACGATCGTCGCGCCCGGACGAATGAACGGTGCGAGCTGCTCGATTCCCTCTTGAGTTTTGGCACTCACGACCACGAGTTCAATGCCCGGCGCTACTTCTTGCGCCAGTTTGACCTTCTCGGGAATGTCGTCACACAGGTCCGATTTGTTCAAAAGCACAACGGGCGTGGCGCCGCTTTCCAGGACCATAACCAAATGACGTTGAAGTAGCGCCGGATTGAACCGGGCATCTAGTGACTGGACAACGAACGCCAGGTCTATGTTGGTAGCGAGCACCTGCTCGTCGACCTCTCGTCCCGCGACTTTTCGAGAGAGTTTAGTTCGGCGTGGAAGCACGCCGTGAATCAGAACTTTGACCTCACTTGTCACGGGGGTAAACGCTACCCAATCGCCTACCTTCGGTAACGCGGCGGGGGAGGCTGCCACATGGAGAAACTTGCCCGTCACTTGCCCGGTCCGTTCGCCCTCAATCGTTAATACCACGTAGTAATGCTTATCCTCGACCGCGACGCGTCCCGGGAGCATTCCGGGAAACAAGCGTTGCAGGTGCGTTTGCATCGACGCATCGTAACCGAGCGCTTCCAGGGTGAATTCAGGATCGGGCATGGCTCAGCTCACGCGCACAGTTGTTTTTTACCAAATGCGCCCGATCTTGCACGAGTGAGCCACTCGGGTTTGGCACCTCACAGCTGACAGCTCCACGTTAATATGCCGAAATCGGTTTTCGTCCGTTACGCCCAATAGCGATAGTCAATTCCTGGAAAGACATTGTCGAGCCATTCTGTCCGAGCGAGCCACGGTTCGTCAATCCGGGTAGTCGTCAGCTGTTCATGTAACGCGTGGAATCGGAGAAGATGCTCCTTGATGCGTTGGGTCGCATACTCTGGGCTGGTGCCGGTCCGAAGGATGAACGGCCAGTCGCTGGCTTGGGCCAGAAGCAGCTCTCGTCCAGCTTGCTTGAGCGCACGTGCGGTAAGCTCCGTCGGATGGGGATGTCTCTGGACCAACGAGCTCATGCGTTCTTGCGCAACCTGCAAGTGGGGGTAGATCCACTCATTTTTTTCGTTGAGCCAAACTTTGGCGTAACCTTCTTCGCCCCAACTAGACTCACTTGGCCGCGCAATTTGGTGTGTTTGAAATTCTTGCAGGTAAGCGCCCGGATGGGTGAACCGGAGCGTTGATTGATCGTAAAACGCCTTGCGGAAGAAGAAATCGAGGAATTCCGGACCTTCGTACCACCAATGTCCAAATAGCTCAGCGTCAAACGGCGCTACGAGGATCGGCGCCTGGTCCATGATCCCGGCCAGACGGGTTATTTGTCGCACCCGTTCGTTTAAGAAATGTTCCGCGTGAGCATCTGCTGTCCCCAAGGCGGTGGCGGGATCATACAGCTTCTTTTCAACTGGATTGCCAGTGATCGCATAATATTTGATTCCTGTGAAACTCCGGTGGGGCGGCGCTGGCAGGTACGGTTGGAGATAATCAAAGTCCAGGTCATATCCGATATCGCGATAAAAATCCCGATAGCTAGGGTCTCCTGGATAACCCTCATGTTTGCTCCAGACTTGCTTTGCAGAATCGAGATCTCGCCCGAAAACGGCCAATCCATTCGGAGTGAAAATTGGGGCGAACAGCCCGTAGCGCGGCAACGGTTGGGCGTGCAGTAAACCGTGGGCCTCGGTGATGAACCAGCGAATATCGATCTCTTGCAGCGTGCGTTCGACCGCTTCTACATAGGCACACTCCGGCAGCCAGATGCCCTTGGGATCCCGCCCGAAACAGCTCCGGTAATGATCTCGGGCCACCAAAATCTGCGCCCGGATGGATGGGGGATGATTTTGCAGTAGCGGTAGAAAGGCGTGCGTGGCGGCCGAAGTGATGATTT
>JBGAIN010000315.1:0-4423 GCA_044225505.1 Limisphaerales bacterium | reverse complement strand
CTCACGGAAACACGCCCTTAGGGCGAGCGGTCTTCGACTCGAAGGGTAGAGGTGAAACGATAAGACTCCTCCGTTCTCGAGGTGCGGATCCGAACCGTCCGAACAAACATGGTCAAACGCCAGTTGGCCTGGCACGGCTGATCGGAAACTACGACGTGAAGCAGTATTTTGCAGATCTCGAATGAAAGAGTCGAACCAAACGCCGAAGGCGAACTGGCGCGACACCAGCCCGCTCCATGCTGGGAGACAAATCGGAAGCGATGGTTTCGCTTCAGCTTTGCTTTCCAGCGCCAGTCGCTTGGCTCCTTGTTCGACGACCATGAAGCGCTGGGCATTGTTGGAGCAGATCCTTCTATCACTTTAATTCAAGGGGCGCCAATGAGCCAACAAGAGAAGAAGCAAATCCTTTTAATCTGGGGCTTCATACTCGTCGGCGCACTTAGCTGGCAGCTCAGCAGGAATCAGACATCGATGAACGTGCCGATTGATTTCTGGGGCCGCATTATCGACCAAGACAAAAATCCAATCGCCGGAGTAAGACTTTTGGCGGGGGTGCGCCATTGGGAATTCATCCCGATTATCGGACCAACTGCAACGCCTGCTAAGGTCGAAGTATTTTCCGACAGAGACGGCCGGTTCAAATGGCACGGACGAACCGGTGATGTTTTGGAGATTGCAGCTGTAGAAAAGGCAGGTTACAAGTTGTCCCCCGGTGCGCGCTGTGTATTTTCATACGGGAATTCCCCTGAAACGTTCATACCAAATCCAGCAGAGCCCGTCGTAATCCGCATGTGGCGGTTGGGACCGCGCGAGAGCACGATCTCGAATACAGGCTTTTTCGGGTTCGTTCCTGACGGCAGGCCCTACACTTTAGATCTAATCAATAACAAGAAAAATGTGGATTCTGGCGGAGACGGTGATCTTACGGTGCGGATCTCAAGACCGAACAGAATCAAACCGCGAGACCGTTACTCGTGGGATTTTGAGCTTGCTGCTCTTGACGGCGGTATAAGAGAAGCCACGGACGAGTTCCTATTTCAAGCGCCGGAAACGGGATACGAAACGAAATTGAAAATCACGATGGACCCAGCGGATTCAAATTGGACCAGCGTTTTGCGAAATCAGTTTTATTTCCGCTCGCGGAGTAATCGAGTTTACGGTGCAATCCGGATGACGGTTCGTCCAGCCTACCGTGACGAGAGTGCAATTGAAGTCGAGTCCGTGGTAAACACCAACGGCTCTAGAAATCTGCAACACTGATCTTTGGGCGCTCTGTTGGTTGCTGCGCGGCAACGGACGGCTTGATTTCGGTCCGCCTTGCACAAGTGGGAAGAAATGAGGAAAGCGACGAACCAATCGTTGGACCGAACAACCGCTAGTCGAAGCATTTGCCTAGGCGCTCCGGTTGTCGGATGCCAGAGTGTCTCCTCCCGAATTCGGTTTGTCGGCGGCTGTCGGTCAGCTCATCGTTAGCCGTCGACGCCACGCGTCGCTATGTCAGTCAATCAAACGAAGAATTACGGTTTGGCGGCGGTTGGAAGTGCGGGCCGTTTCGATGTCGACGTTGATGAGAATTTCGAGGATCCATGCGACATTCAGTTGGCCATTCGCACGCCGATGTGGCAATTCCGATTCAAGTTGTCGGAACGTGGCACCGTGGAGCAAATCCATTCGTTCCTACGGCTGAAAACAGGGGCGTTGGAGTTTTCCGAGCTCATTGCCGGAACGTTTCATAACGCGCCAGTGCGCTTTATCAAGGACGATGAGTTTGGTGATAGGTTCTTTCTCAGAGCCCACGGACAGGGTCAATTGGTGGACTTCGTGCTCGCCGGCAACGAGATTAAGGAGTTCACCGAAGCGATAAAACAGGCGGTGCAGAATTTGGAAACATGAGTGTGGGAGCAAAATTGGCTAACCCGACCTTAGAGACGAGCTGCCGCCGCCCGCTTTGCGTCGAAGGCCTCAGGGAATTCGGCAGCTTTCTTCAGGTCGTAACTTGTGTTTACAGCGGCAGTCGCTCAAGTTGGTGTTCGGCAAAAGGAATGAGTAAACCTGCACAAATGCGGCGGCCCTCAGCAGCTCGAGTTGGATATCTTATGCGCATTAGAGATCACCTGGCGACCCATGATCACAGCTTTCTGCTAGCGGCCTTAGTAGCCGCTTTTCAATGCCATGCAGCTCCATTCGAGAATCTGCTTTTTGAGAACGCCAACACGACTCGCCTTAGTTATGATCCGACAACTGGCATCACTAGCGGGTCGGTAAACGACCTGCTCCCGGGTTGGCACGTAGTGGACTCGACCGACTCTCCGTTGACCCAAATTCCGTTTAATCAGCCTCTCTCGGCACTTTCGGTAATTGAGCCTGCGTTTGATCCAGACGCAGGCACCGTTTTCCAAATGCTCGGCCATTTCTCCCTTCTGGCTAAGGATTGGCCGGAATCCTTCTCCCTCGTTCAACGAGGAGATGTGCCCGCGAACGCGACTGCTATGGTCGTGCAAGGCTTTGCGAATAATATCGGAGTAACACTGGACGGAAAGTCGCCGCCAGTGGCTTGGGTTTGGCCTGAGAATCCCTACGCTCCCGGATTCGCCGGATTAGTGGCGATTCCGATTGAGGAATTTGCTGGCAAGAACGTGGAGTTGCGGGTTGTATTCACCCCTATCCCGTTCAGCGGACATGCCAAAGTCGATGGGATTTATTTTATACCGGAACCGCCGGTGATCGGCTTGCTTGTAATTGGTTTGGGACTGCTGATCGTCTCGGTGGCACGCCGTCATAGACGCTGACGAGTTTGCCTAAGTGGCATGAGGACGCCGAACAAGTCGAGGCAACGAATGAGCGGCGGGAACATCAACATTGAATTTGAGCAACGCAGACTGCCGCTCGTCGTTGCTCTTGGTCGTTCGCCAAGATGACCTTCGCGCAAGCACATCGGTTAATAAAGCGCGGGCAAATGGCCGCTCTTGAAGAGGCAATCCCGACCGGTATCGACCCGAATGCATCGAACCGGCTCGGCTGGACGCTGCTTATGCTCGCGGCGCTTGAAGGCAATACAAAGATCGGCTCCTTGCTGCTTGAACGTGGTGCAGACCTCGGGGCGCTCAACAACTTCGGTGAGACTGCTCTCTCGCTTGCCGCACATAAGGGCCATCTTCCGTTCGTAAAACTCCTGAAAACCCACGGCGCTTCGGGTGGAGTGTGGCCACACGGGCACGATCTTGAGGAGTGGCTCAGGCTTGCTTCGGGGCTCCAGAAATCAAAGATCGCCGCCATTATGGAGGTCGTGTGAGGGCGAACCAGACACAGGAGACGAGCTGGCGCAGCACCAATCCGTTTCACGGCAGCGGCAAGTTTGATCCGCTCATTCGCGCTCGGGCTTGCCTTTCCAGCGCCAGTCGCTCAGTTTTCTGTTAAGCCGGCACTGATGACTGCGAAGGATCTCATCCACCGAAAGATGTTGTTCGACCCAGATATTGATCTTGAGGATGCAGCCGAGTTGCCGGGCAAGCAGGTGATGTCAGACCTTCGTGAGATGATGGCACGGGCTGAGACTGTGTGCTCGAATTTGATTCAGGATTCACATGGTTGGTGCTTTCATATTTTCGGCGCGGACTCTCGCAAGTATTTGCTGGAGTTGATTCCGGTGCGGACGGTAGACGGAGTTTCTGAGTGGATTTTGCATTGCAGTCGCTGCATGGGATTTCGGCTTTGGGAGGTGGCGAGAGACGACCGCAAGCCTTTGGGTTCGGAGCAGCACTGCTTGGACCAGGCAGCAGCCATTCTTATTTCTCAGTATGGATTTGAGAAAGCAGCAACGGCTTAACCAGTCGCCGGAACGAGCTACCGCGGCTCGCCTCGGGTCGAAGACGCTGGCAAAATCCCAACCTGCTGGGCGTTGCGAGGCTGGCGTTGTCAGCGGCAGTCGTTCGGCTTACTGTTAAACCGCTAAACGGCAGCAGCAGGTTCATGGCGTCCTTAGATTTTTACGCTCTAGAAGACGATATCCGCGACCTGGTGCACTTCATCCTCGATGAGACCGACGCCAGGATTTTTGAGTCCTATTCCCGGTATGACGAGGAGTTGCGCGAGTTTCACTCTTTCGAAGAGTTGGCCGAGGGGTTTCAACTTGGTTACGACCCGCATGGAGGTGGGCACGCGGTTCTTCTGCAGCTTTGGTCCGCCAGCGTCATGCGTGACATGGGTTTGGAGCGGATTGCCCTCAAGATTGCTGGCCACAGCTTTCGATGGCGGATCTCCGGAGTGGGCCTCATCCAACTCTACTTCGGAGGCCGGGGTGATGGTTTTATCACGGACTCGCACTATGGACACTGGAGCGAGGCAGGAGCGCGACAGCGAGCTGATGGAGATGTGGACGAGGTGGATTGGAGAGCGTTATCGAAGATCTCCGGTCGGCTTCAGC
>JBGAIN010000076.1:0-37812 GCA_044225505.1 Limisphaerales bacterium | reverse complement strand
GCCTGAACCCGCCTCATCGTGCGACCAACGGATTCGTCGCCTCGTTCCAGAAAGCCACCAACGTGCTTCACGCCTTGGCGTCGAATAATCTCGCATCGGAGGCGGAGATTAAGGCTTTATCTGCTCCAGTGAATGCCTCTCCAGCACCCATCGTCCAGGCTCCGGCCCTTTCGGAGCCCTTGTCCAACAAGACGGTAAGCGTCATATCCAGCGGGAGTCGTCAGACCTCGGGCTTAGCGCCGGCACCCGCGCCCGTCGCGGTCGAGTCTGCGCCCCCTGCAAACGTCGAACCGATCGCTCTGGGCATGAAACTCCAGGGCATCTTTTACCGATCATCCAGGGCATCTGCGCTCATCGATGGTCAGTCCGTCTTCGTAGGGGACGAAATCGACGGCGCTAAAATCGTCGCGATTGAACGCCAGCAAGTTCGTTTAGTAAAAGGCGGGCGTCCGGCGGTTCTGAAACTTCGCTAATCCGTCGGATTCCCCTCGCGTTCCATGACCCATTCCTCCTCGAAGGACTGGCGCACCCAACCCGCGCTCGTTCGTGCCGCCCCATTTGTTGTCTTTGTGCTCCTCACCGCTTGCCAAGGCAAATTCGGAGAAGCGTCGCGCTACTGGGTTTACTTCGCGAAGACTCTAGTGGGAGCCGCCATGGTTTGGTCGCTTTCACCCTGGATCAAAGAGCTGCGTTGGCAATGGAGTTGGGAGGCTGTCGTTGTCGGCATTGGTGTATTCGCGTTTTGGGTCGGTTTAGACGGATACTATCCTTCCATCGATTCCCTCGGACGCACGCTCCTGTGTCCGATTCTCAAACCGCTGGGATTCGAAAAATGGTGCGTGACGCCCGTTGAAACGCCCGCCCCTTGGAACCCGCATCAACAATTTGGGCCGGCGCTGGCCTGGGGTTTCGCGATCGCGCGCTTGCTCGGATCGACCCTTGTCGTGCCTCCTTTGGAAGAGGTGTTCTACCGCTCGTTCCTTTACAGATACATCGCCCGACAGGACTTCCTAGCCATGGCGTTACGCCACTTTGCCTGGATGCCCTTCCTGGTAACCTCCACGATTTTCGGGCTGGCACATTACGAGTGGCTCCCGGGAATCCTTTGTGGCATGGTCTATCAAGGTTTAGTGATCCGTAAAGATCGCCTTGGCGATGCCATGACCGCTCATGCAATTACAAACTTCTTGCTTGGGTGCTGGGTGATCAGCCGGGGAGCCTGGCATTTCTGGTGATTTCATCTCCGCCTTGCATTCTCCATGAAGACGACGATCTGCTGGTGGTTAACAAACCAGCGGGGCTGAACACGCATTCGCCGGCCCCATTCGCGAGCGAAGGCCTTTACGACTGGCTGCGGCATCGAGACCTTCGCTGGCAACGCTTAGCGATCATTCAGCGGCTCGACAAAGAGACCTCCGGTGTCCTGGTCTTTACCAAAACCCCCGCCGCCAACGCTTCTTTAACCGAACAATTCACCCAGCGCAGCGTCCAGAAGACTTATCTGCTTCTTTCCGACCGGCCATTGCCTCGCACCGAGATTCAGTGTCGATCTCAGCTCATTCGCCTTGGGGATAAGTATATCAGCCGACCACTCGGCGCAGGCCCGGAAGCGCGGACGACCTTCCGCTCCCTTCCAGACTCCCTCCCGCCCTATTTTGTGATCGAAGCCACTCCCGAGACCGGACGCACTCATCAAATTCGAGTTCATGCCGCTGACCTGGGCATCCCAATTCTCGGCGATGTCACCTACGGGGGCAGCCCCTTCCGCCGCGTTTGCTTGCACGCGGCAGCCTTGACCTTTCATCACCCCACGCACGGCCAGCAAGTGACTTTCACGGCTCCTCACCGATTCCAAGAGGATCCACGTTCTGCCTTGCGTGAAGCCCTTTGGCCCGCCGATGAAACGAATTGCTACCGCCTTATCCACGGACTCAGCGACGATGAATCGCGCTGGTATCTGGATCGCTTGGGCAACGTCCTGCTCGCCAGTTCTAATCACCCTGCGCCGCCGTCGGAAAGCGTCGCGGCACGACTCGCGCAATTCCAGGACCGCTACCGAGCGCGAGCCGTGTATTGGAAACAGCTGCAGAAGAATCCCGGGCAGGCCGCCCCGGAACAATCCTCCCCTCGCCTCATTCACGGCGACCTCGCTGGAGAAGAGTGCACAGTGCGCGAGAACGGACTATCGTTTGCCCTGAGTTTTCGAGAGGGATACTCGATGGGTCTGTTTCTCGATCAGCGCGATAACCGGCGTCGCCTCCTCACTCATTATGTAGCTCGCGATTTCTCATTGTTTCCCAACGGGCCAGGCTCCGCCCAAGTGCTGAATACTTTTGCCTACACCTGCGCCTTCTCCGTCGCCGCTGCCAAATCCGGAGCGCAGACCACGAGCCTGGACTTATCCAAAGCCTATTTGGAATGGGGAAAAAGAAACTTCGTTTTGAACGGACTGGACCCGCAGCGACACGACTTCATTTTCGGCGACGCCATCAATTGGATGGAGCGACTCCGACGCAAAGGTCGCTCCTTTGATTTAGTCATCCTGGACCCCCCGACCTTTTCGCGCTCGCGGGAATTCGGGACCTTCCAGGCCGAAAAAGACTACCCACGGCTGCTGCAAGCGGCTTTGCCGTTGATCAAAACCGGAGGTACGCTCCTCGCATCAACCAATGCCGGCGGATTTGAGCCTGCCACGTTCGAAGAGATGGTGCTTCGAACCATTGGAAATACACGGAACGTGCGTCAACATTTGTATGCTCCGCAACCGCTGGATTTTCCAACGAGCCGGAATGAACCGGCTCATCTCAAGACAGTGTGGGTGAGCGTCGACTGAGCGCCGTCCAGTCCACGTCAGACTCAGTTGTGATCCAAAGACTGTGAGATCGAGCTGGCATGCTGTCCGCTCGGAGCGGCTTTGGCAAAATACAAAAGCATGAGTGTGGCGACTCCAAGCAGCCCCAGCCCCAGAGCCAGGTAAAGCGCTCCACTGGTTTGACCGCTCGGTCCCGGGACGGCAGTCGCTGGCGCGGCGACCACATTGGTAGCTTTCCGATGTGGGGCCGAATCCATACACACGTTATTGGATTGGGCGATCGAGCTTGTGGCAGTAACGCTTGCCGTCGGAGACAAAACGGCAACTGCTGATTTCACCATTTCGTCGATTGGCCGGACGGTGCGCTCAGGTAGCGGAACTTGGTTCGCGGAAGCCTGGGGTGTCGGAACCGCGAGTGTGGGAGCGACTTCAGCCCGCGTCACCGTGAGGCCCGTCGGTTCTGGCGAGGCCGAAAGTGTCGGTTTGTCGCCTTCGCCATTCCCTTTCATCTCAGAATCCGTCAAAGCCTGATCTGGAACGGTCACTGTGGACGGACGCACTGTATCCTCCGGGCGCGGGCGCGCCATGGGGAGAGCTTCTTTGACTGCTGCGTCCGGCGCGTGAGTTCCAAGGACGTCGCTTTTCTGATTTGCAGAAACACTTGTGACGTCGCGTTCCGCGACCGGCTCTGGAAGTGCGTCCCCAGGTTTGAGCTCACGTCGCGTCACCGCCGGTGTTACAGGCATCAACGCATCCACTGCCGGCGCCAGTCCGGGCTCGCGAGCGCTGCGACTCTCGGGAACAGTGACGAGCGCCGCGGGTTCCGCAACGTCTATCAACTGAGGCTCGGTCGACCACGCCACGACCTTGCCTGTATCCGCCAGCAACGTCGTCACATAGAGTCCGGGCGAACTCCGCGCTGTGCGCGCCGACCGGAAAGCTGCGTTCAGGTTCCGGTCAACGCCCGTCCCAGTTAAGTCCTGGCCTCGATGAATAATCATCAAGTGCTGCTTTTCTCCTGGAGCAGCACACTGGAGAGCGTCCTGCAGGACCCCGCCGATCTCATGGGCGCCTGACGTTTGGACCGGCCAGGCCTGGATGGCTTTGGCACAATGGACCGCAATCACTTCGCGGGTTTGTCGGGACCAGATCAACGGCAGCAGACGGTTGGACGGGAGTGCCGGATCCAAGACCCACATGGAAAGCAGATCGCCTTCGCGCAATTGGCCGTCGAGGCCGTTGAGGACATAGCCAGCGACAATATCCCCGATCTGCGATCGGTACGGTGCCATCGCAGCCGAAGATTCGACCAGGAAGACGCATCTCAAGCCCGCGCCAGCGCACGACGCGGACTCGGCGCGCGCGGGAGAGGTCGCTCGCCACATCGCCAGGCATAATAATAACCAGCACCACCTAAGTCTCATAGGCTAGGAGAGTGCGCACCAACCGCTCACGACCCGGAAAAGGTGAAACGCATTCTACCAAACGAGCTGGTGAGCAGGGCTTGGGCCATAACTGGACGAGCTTCGTTAGCCGTTCATGAGTGCGAAACCCGACCGCGTGACGTCTCTTCTTCGAGCGCCTTCCTCGGCGCGAGCCTAGGATAAAGACACTTTCAATCGTGCTCGGCCTCAGACGCTTCTAGGCTGAGACTCTGCCCGATCCGCTCGCGACGCTCCCACGCCCCGCCTTCGCGCTGGGGGTCAGCAGATTGCAGCGAACATAAACGAAAGAAATCTGAAAGATTGCTCGTGTCTCATTCGTAGTCTTACGTATGGAGTCGTGTTCCCGTATCGCGCAAGTCCAAGGCTGGTTTCAATCTTACCTCCCAGGAGGATTCACTCACGGCGACGCCATTATCGAAGCCATTCGAAAACGCGGCGTCGATCTCGTTTCGCCAACCAAGGACCCGCCCGGCGGTCCGGGTATGGTCATCTTCGACCGGGTCGACGCAGCGCTTTGCGATCGGCTGCAAAAAGCGTCACGACAAGGCTTTGACCGAGTGCTGGCCGTGGGGACCGCCGCCAAAACGTTGAGCGAAGGTTCGGTTTGGCGCTTGCTCCAAGCCGGCGCTGCGGACGTGTTCGCCTGGGACAGCATGCCCGACGCCGCCGCGACGGTGGCGGCCCGTTTCGAGCGTTACGCGATGGTGGATCAACTCGTTCAATCCCCTGAGCTGCAGTCAGAACTGGCCGGTGGAAGCTTGGCTTGGCTCGCGGTGCTTCGGCAAGTGGTGGAGGTGGCGGCATTCAGCGATAGCTCCGTCTTGATCACGGGAGAAAGCGGCACGGGCAAGGAGTTGATCGCACGCTTGGTCCACCGCTTGGATCGGCGTCCTAACAAAGGGCCGTTTGTCGTGCTGGACTGCACGACGGTCTCTCCTGAACTATCTGGGAGTGAGTTTTTTGGACACGAGCGTGGCGCCTTCACGTCCGCGATTTCGTCCCGTGACGGGGCTTTTGCTCTAGCCGATTCTGGCACGCTCTTTTTGGATGAAGTCGGAGAGCTTCCACTCGCTCTCCAAGCCGAATTGTTGCGGGTGATCCAAGAGCGGGTCTACAAGCGGGTGGGAAGCAACACTTGGCGGCAAGTCAACTTCCGGCTGGTCTGCGCGACGAATCGGAACTTGATCGAGGAAGAAGCCCGTGGCGCATTCCGTCGCGACTTTTACTATCGGATCGCCAATTGGACCTTCGCTCTGCCTCCGCTCCGCGCACGTCGGCAGGATATCTTGCCGCTAAGTCGACATTTTCTCCAACAAATGTCCGGGCACACACCGCCGCCCGAACCGGATGCGGCCGTTCGCGATTACCTGCTCACGCGCGATTACCCAGGCAACATTCGGGAGCTGCGCCACTTGGTAACGCGGATGTTGAGTCGACATGTGGGGGATGGTCCGCTCACCGTCGGGGACGTTCCTCCCGAAGAACGAATCGCTGACACGGACGGGCTGCGCCGACCTTGGCAGGACAGCCATTTCCAGGATGGCATCCGCCGGGCGCTGGCGATGGGCGTCGGGCTTAGAGGGATCAACAATCTGACCGCGGAGCTCGCCATCCAAACGGCCTTGGACGACGAAAACGGCAATCTCCAGCGAGCTGCCAAAAGACTCCAGGTTACTGATCGGGCATTACAATTGCGCCGTGCGGCTCGACGCCAGCAAGCTGAAAAGGATCAGATCGCCTGCTTTGAACAACCGGACGCGATCCCGGACACAAATTCCAGCGAAATAGCCACTGCCATGGCGGCACCGTAATTCTAGATCGCTCTCAAATTGCATCCAGAGCGTTTGTTATCAAGGCCTTACCGACGGATTCGAGGACGCTCTGTTGTCTTGCCTGAAGCCACGACGATAGTGTTCTTCCGAGGTGCTCCAGTCGGTCTTCTGCCGCTCTTCTGTCGCAGGTGACCCACTGGTAACCCACTCCGCAGTGGGTTACCAGTGGGTCAGAAGCGAAGGAACCGCGGTGGGTCAACCCATAGAGGCCTTACGAAGAGCGAAACAAGGGAACCAGCACAACGGTAACCAACTCGTGCTCAGGCGAGTATTGAGCATATGGCCACCTCGAAGGCACGTTCAAGAATAGTGGTATGGAGCTCACCAAGGCGCGGTTTGATCCCGAAAAACGGGATCCAAGACGAGCCGATTTGACATCCGCGCGCAACGCCACCGCCTTGAGGAAGGCCTCCTCGGAAAACAGTAAGCGGGAATGCCCAAACTCCGTATCGATACCGCCGGAGCCCTCGAGTTAATCCCGATCACTTTGCGTCAAGACTCTTGGCGGTATCCGTCCAACCTCAGGGAGTCTCGCCCCGGTTGGCTTGAATCGTCGGCGTTGGATCAGAAGCCGGTGGCGGCACTTCGGACTGGGGTGCCAACGCACCGGTCGACCACTCGTTTAGGTGCAGTCAGGCCGTTCACTTCAAACACGAAGCGAACGATGCAGTTGATCCCACCGAATTTTCCAACGGACTCGCCTCCAGGACGAGCATGCGCGGTCACGTATTTGCCAAAGTAGATATGAAAAGGCTCATGGATCAACGTTGATAAAGTCGACGTCCGATTGCCGCGCTTCATGTCATCCCAGAACGGAGCGCCCAGGCAAATGACATTACTTCGATTTGGAGCAACGCTTTCGTCTCCCCAACTCGAACAGGCAAAGTCGGAGTTGTCATTGCCGCAATCCGGGCAGTTTGCCGAGTTGATAGAACAGAAGAACCGAATCCGACCGCTGGCGAGCAGGTCCGCGACCCGACGGCAACGAACGGCCACGACATCTCCACGGTTCTTAATCGCCGCCGTCGGTTTGAGCCACGTCGGGACAAAAGTGGGAGGCACCCGGAAGATCTTTTTGAACAAGTTGTCCGTTGGAGCCGTGCGAACGCCCGGTTTCAGCTTGTTCGAGGCCACACGAAGCATGTGAATGGCCGACCGCAGCTGCGCATTGATCAAGGCCAGTGCCTGAGCTTTGCTCTTTCCAGCGCTTCGCAAGGCAGCCGCACAATCCGCATCGGAGCTGGAGAAATTCCGAACCAGCGGTACGGGTCCCTGCGGCGGAACTTCCTCTTCGAACTCCAGTGGGATTTCGGGCTCGGGTGCAATCCACTCGAACGTTTCAGTATCAAAGGTGAAGGGTGTATTCATAGCTCGATAGTTTTAAGTTGCGCCAGCCCCGCCCGCCGCCGTGGTTCGAGGGCCAGGCCAAGCTGGCATGAGTGACTAAGGGTTAGAGTTCGTCGGACAATTCCAACGCTTCGCGCCGCGAATTAGGACGGTCCGCGTCGGTAACAAAGTTGCCATTGTGCGCATGGCCAGCTGGGATGGCGGAATCCGCGCGGCGTGGCGACCCGAAGCCTGCTCGGCTCGGCGTCTGGTGGCGCTGAGATTCCAGGCGCTTACGCAGGTGCACGGACGGTTGGAGATAGCGATCCGCCGACAACCGAACATCCGCTTGCTGCGGGGTGAGATCCACACCCGTCACGGTGCGATAGGCATGAATGTACTGCTGGATTTCCGGACGCCATTCTCGGGCCCAATGAGCCGCGAAAGTCGCGTCGTGGATGTTGCTCCAATCGCCGTGCCGCATGGAGAGCAAGAGCTTCTCTCCAAACTCAGCCAACTCATTGAAATAGGTAATCGAAACATCGGTCCAACCTTTCAGCTTCTTCATGGTATCCACGCGATCCATCCAGTCCTCGCTGTAAGGCAACATGGCACGGCCGCCCAAAAACTCTTTCATCTCCGGCCGGGCCAGGATCCACTGTTCCATGAGCATCTCAATGCGCGCGGCCGATGGCAGATCGCCGAACTGATTGTGCATTCCTTCGCGTAGCAGGAGATGGACTTCCTTCAAGCCGTTGAGCACTGGGAAGGCATCGGCTCGTTTCGTGGTGTCATCGTCCTGCTTGTAAAAGAGTAAGGCGCCATGGAGAAGATTGTGGAACGCCTCGAGGAATTTGGAACGACTGTCCGCGGATCGAAGCATAGGGACCGCCTTGCCGTCGAGCGACAACCCATATTGATGATCGTACTCGTACGCCCGCCTGGGAACAGTCAACCGATGTTGCTCCTCTTGGATATAACCCCAAAGCAAGTTACTTAACGGATGCAATGGACTCACATCCAAGTTCGCCAGCGGGTCGTGCTCGGAGGTGCGCTTATTCTGAAAACGCAGGGCGATCGCCTTCATCGTTTGCACGAGCATTCCTTCCTCGTGCCAGTAAGACCAAATCAACTCAAAGAAACAGGGGCGTCGCAGCTTCTCTTGGAGCAAACCTTGGCAGACGCTAACGCCGTGATCATGCTCCGGATCGATCGGTTCGTGGAGCTTCGCGCGGATGAGTTGGTCGATCGGCAGCAACAGCGCACCGTGGTCTGCCTTCAAATAGGTCTGCCACTGGTTCTGCAGATCCGCCAGCGTCAGCGTCTGGCCGTGCTTGTTCTTGTAAAGTCCGGGGTCAAACCCCGCGAAGGTGTAGTCCGTTAAGACGCGAACGCTCAGCATCACGTAGACCTCGGTCGCCACTTTGAGCCGCTGATACGCGTCGATGCCGGGGAACACCGTCGCCCGGCGCCGATTCACCGCCTGGAACGTATTCCTCTGTCGAGTATCGGTAATTGCGCCCGGGCCGTGACACATGACATTGTCAATGAAAGTCCGGTAAGCTTCAAAATCGAGAGCCGCGGTACTCTCGCGAATGCTCTGGAAAAGTGCATCATCATTGGTGCGACTTGACCCCGATGGGGCCAAGGTGACGGTAATTGAATCTCTCAGCGCCGAAGCTTGCACCAGCACGTCACGCGAGAACTGGATCCCTTCACTAGGCAACGTTCCCGCGTTGGGCTCCGCGTCTTTTACCGTCAGGTGAATCTCGTATTCTCCAACGTTCGTCGGCACCCATTGCGCCTTCCAAGGCTCGAGGGGATCTGGGTGCACATCCGTCTCGTTCGGCCAAATTGTCCACTGAAACCTGTAATTCTTCAACAATTCAGGAGTTAAGATTCTTTGGCTGTCGTCGATCAGTTGGCCATCGAGTTTTACAGGGCGGCCCTGCATCAGGTTGAGCTTCGGCGTAGTGTCAAAGGAGACGGTTTGTATCTTCATGGTGTGATTTGGTTAGAGTGACTGTGGTATTCGGCTTCGGTGGTGATCAGGTGCGGCGAAACAGACGCAGTTTCCGGCCGCAGTATGCCGACGCGTCCAGAGTTCCGCGCAACGCCCAGTAGGTCAGCAGATCCGTAAGAAGACGGCTCTCGGTTTCCGGACTGATCGCGCCATCCGCGCGCGCCTGGCCTATCACGGCGAAGACCAGGGACGGCGCTGCCTTTCGCATGAGCATGGGAGAATCGATCCACAAACGATAGAGCTGCGACAGACGCGTTGGTTGGCGGTCCGCAACGGCCAAAGCCTCCGCCAAGGTTCGGCCACCTAACAAGCGAGGACGATGCTGGGTCAAAACCCGCACGAACTCGGGCAGCGCTGCGATGAGGTGATCGATGACGCGACGTCGGCGCTCGTCGAGGCCCGCTAGCGGGTAAAACGAGCCCCAGAGCTCTTCCAAGCGCCGCCATTGAGGATGCGGGTAGAGCGCTCGCCCCATCGCCGCGCTCAGTCGCACTCGAATCCAAGGAAACGGGTGGGGATCATTCAGGTTGATCCTGAAAACAAACGCTCTGGGCAGACTGACGACCGCCATTAACCCAGTCGTCGCCGACACTCCCAGCTTCGCCACGGACCAGAAATCAGCAACGATCTCAGAAAGACATCGTTCGTACATCCTCCACGCCGTCGCCTCCCCTTGGTGCTGATGCGACCGGACCTGCAGAGTGGCCCGCAACGAGGGCAACAAATCCAGCAGAGCGGCTGCCTGATGGCCAACTTCGTGGATTAGCGACGAGGCAATGCCGCTGCCGATCATCCGCTCACGAGGAACCCGAATGATCGCCACCGGATTCTCACCCCCACCAGGCAGCCGCGTCCGAGCACGCCGAATCGCCGCTCCGTGCCCTCTGTCCAAATAACAGATCACTGGCGGCGGTTCGAATGGAGCGCCCGGCAATCGCAGCGCATCGGCCGCAACGGCGTCCAACCCCGCCAGGCGTACCCCATTGTCCACCTCGGTCCGTTGCACGAGCGCGTCAGCGAAGATGTCGAACTGCGAGAGCATGGTGTTGAATTCCAAGCGCAAGAGCGTGAACTGCGCCTGCAATATTGCCGGCGTCTCGCTCTGCGCCTCCGGACCCTTGAGCCAATCCAGGTAACGAAGCACCATCGCCCGGAGCCGTCGCCGCCCTTGAGCCATATAGGCTTCCACAGCCGTCTGGGCGGGGGGAGTCACCGCCGCAGCGAGAACCGAAGGGATCTCCAGCGAAAACGGACGCACTCGCGCTAAACGCGTCAGTAGCGAGCGAGCCTCCCCGCCCAAGTAAACGGATGCTGGAGTCGCCGTCAGCATATCAAGCTCCCACCAGGATGATCTGTTGCCCGCGGCGATACCAACGTCCCCCCGGCCGGTGGCAGTGACATCCGCCTCCTTTAGATTTAGCCTGACCTTCCAGCAACCCAGGCAGATGAGCGCGGGCAGCGCTGATCATGGCGGTCTTGGCCGCCCCTTGTGGATCGACAGTGGCTGCGGGGGACTGTGCTGCCTCCTGCGCCGCGGTTGCCGCCATGCGCACGATCTGTTTGGCGACCTCAAACTCCTGGTCCTCCGTAGCGATGCCTTCCATTTCAAATCCGAGCATCGAACTGCCTTTGGAAGCCAATTGAGAACCGAGTGCACCACCAACCCCTGGGGCGACCAAATTGCCGAGCGCCCCGCCTGCGATAGGCAAAGCCTTCTTGATAGCGCCCTTGAGATAGCCACCTAATGGCCCCAGCAACGGCGACTTTAATGCCCCACCTAAATAGCTTCGTGCCTTTTTCAGAAAGGACCCGATAAACTGATCAAGCTCCGCTTCGTCGTTGATCTCCAATAAGCCGGCCGCCATCTCGGCCTCTTCGTCCTCGTTAAACAGCCCGTCTCCCGAACCTTCGAATTCTTGAAATTCCTCGGATTCGAATGCTTCGGTTTCGTCGGTCACTTCCATGGTCGTGCGATCTAGATCGTGCATATGGATTTCTTCACTGGTTAGAGTTTTTGAGTCAGTTGAGTTCGCCGGCTGACTATCCGGCAAAGGAGATGGGGCAGCTTGGCCAGCAGCACTGCTTTCTTCTGCGGCTGGCGAACCGCAATGACAATCACACGTCACCGCAATGGGGAAAGGCGACGCCGCATCGGTAGTGGGTTCGCCCCGATAGCCTGGCCTGCGCATCCCGAACCCGCGATGCAAGCCCGGAGCATAACGTCTGGCTGCCGCATGGAACGCGCGCCGCGCGGCGGCCTGCGGTGGGATCGAAGCAGGCAAACGCCGGCCGTGGCGCACGGTCGCAGTCCCGAAACGCACAAATTGCCGCGCCGCTTCAAATTCCTGGTCCTCACGGCTCAACCCTTCCAATTCGAGTCCAAACAAACCCCCGGCCGCGTCGGCCAAGCTGCCAGCGGTACCGTTGCGGGTCCCCAGAGATGCGCCTTGCGCATTCTGGAACACCGACGGCAACGTCTGGACGGCAACCTGTCGAAGCAACGGTTCCAGGTAACGAAAGACGGGCAGGCGTTTGGCTTCTCCCGCCCCTCCGGCAACTAAACGTTGGAGGAACTGCTGCAATTCGGCTTCGTTCGTAACCTCGAGCATCTCCGCGGTCAGTTTCGTCTCCTCGGTGTCGCTGAAGAGGGAGTGTTCGCCTTCCACGCCAAACGCCTCGGGCTCTTCGTGCCGCCCCGGACCGTAGAACGACTCATCAAACAACTGGTTTTCGTAATCGGAGTTTTGCATACCTTGGATGCGCTTCGGGCCGCTGCGCAGAAGCAACTCACCACCGCTTCCGAACGCCCGTGGTTAAGCTCTGAGTGTGGAATGCACGCATCGTGCCAATCGTCTGCCGGAGGAAAGCAGCGAGGAAAACGAACGAGCCTTCGTTGGCCGCGGCAAGACAGATCAGATCCGCGCAGAAGACTTCGTCTGGTCTGCCGTGGTTGACTTGGATTCGCCGCGGTCCTTGGCAGCGCGCCTGGCTAGCCGAGGTTTCCATTGCAGGAAGCGCAGACGTTTGTTGAACTGAGGAAACTCTCTCATGACAAGCCTCGATAAATCACGGTCACGGCGGCACAGGTGGTTAATTCTCGCAGCTATTGCGCTACTTCTCCCCGTGCAGCTTCTCCCTACCGAAGTCGAGTCTCGAGGACTCGGTGACCCCTCCGGAGACTATTATGACTGGCGCGCGACCAGGCAACCGGAGCGACCTTACCGACACCGTTATCACCAAACGCTCGTCACCAAAATCTTCCTAGCCCTCAAACAAACCGGAAACCAATCACAGGTTTGCCTAACCTTCGCCCAAGCGCGCGACGTCATCCGGCGCCTGGACAACTTGACCTTGGGAATCCCGAAGATTGTTTACTTGGTCGGCTGGCAACACGATGGTCACGATTCAAAGTATCCCGATTGGTCGGTGGTCAATCCTCGACTGAAACGCGCCGAAGATCCGACAGCCGTCGATAGCCTCCGGTGGTTAATGGCCGAAGGCTTCCATTATCACACAACCGTCAGTCTTCACATCAACATGTTCGATGCGTATGAAGATAGTCCAATGTGGCCCACGTATCTCGCGCAAGATGTGATTGCGAAAGATGCTCAAGGCCGCTTAATCAAAGGCGAGTTTGAGGACTTTCCGGGAACCGATCCCGTCATCGGTCAAATTTACTACCTAAGCTACGCGCGCGAGTGGGAAACCGGACTCGCGCGAAAGCGGATTGATGCATTGCTGCACATGCTCCCCGTCGCTGAGGCGGGCACTATTCACATTGACGCGTTCCACTCTCTGCGCCCAATTCCACACGCTTACCCTCAAGAAAAATATCCCGACCAAGACAAGTCGGACCAACGCATCAGCCCGTTCTTAGGTTACTCACTGGAACGAGAAATCGCAGCGCAGCGAAAAATCTTTCGCTACTTCCGAGATCGAGGCATTGACGTCACCAGCGAAGGCAGCACATTTCTCCGTCCAGATGCGTTCGTCGGCCTGCAACCCATGGCTTGGGATTATCAACCGCCGGCCAAAGAGATCCCGCCGAGCCTTTACTGCGGCACTCCGATGCGGGCCGAGCCAGAAATAAAGACTGATCCAGTCCAGCTTTCAGGTCTTCTGCAGAAATTCTGCCATGACGTTGTGCCTTGGTACTACCAAAACAATTCAGACGCAGAGAAGGGCTCTCAGGCCATCCGAGTGGGTGAAGATCTCTTCATTCCGGCATTGTGGCTGAACCGAACCATCGTGGCTTTCAGTAGCAATGGTTATCGCTCAAAGCGCTGGACATTGCCACCCGGCTGGAACGGTGTCACGACAGCTCAGACCGCGAGCTTGAGCGTGGACGGACCGCATCCCACTGGCAAGGTCGCAATTCACGACCAATGCGTTACCCTGAGTTTAAACCCCGGACAAGCGATGATACTGACAGCGAGCCACCGGGATCCATGACGAGCCCGGGAGCCCAAAGCGGCCGACCAAAGTCACCGCTGCGGTCCGGACGCGTTTCCTAGGTCGTCCCTCAAGGATTCACCTTTTGGAATCGATAGAACCGCTTAATGCGCCCAACCACATTTGTATCCGTAACGCGGAGAAACGGCTCCGGAACGTTGTTGGTCGAAATGCTAGTCCAGTTCTGAGGAGGCACAATGTCGTCGGTTCTTTGGAGGATGTAATCTTCGCCAACTTCCCCGAATAAGCACAGCGTGCACCCTCCTGGATTGTTGTAGTCCTCCACGACGCCGGTGTCCAAGGGCCAGGGCAAGACATTGATCGTCACGGGCTCAGAGACGGTGCTGGCACCCGAATTATCGGTCGCCACGGCACGGAGTTCGTACGATCCGAGCGCTGTGGTATCGAATCTGGTCCGGAACGGCAGATTTCGTGGCGGCGGAGTCGTGAACTCGGCCAACTTAAACTGGCCACGGTAGAATTCGACTTTAGAGACTGTTCCATCTGGATCGCTCGCAGCCGCCGTGACCGGGATATGCAGGCAAGCGAGGAAAGACGCATTCGGCGCGGGAAACAGAATGGCAATGTTTGGCGGTTGATTTACCACTTGTCCCGGGGAAACGAATGAGAACCCTGTTCCGCCTGCCCCGAAGGAGAACAACCTCCCACCGCTGAAGGCCAGCCCGTTCAAATTCGCTTTCGTGCCCGAGCCCAGAGAAGTCCAGGTCGTGCCACCGTCGCGCGTGACGCAGAACAGGCCACCGTCGCCGATGGCATAAGCGGTCGTCGCATCGACTATAACAACGTTTCGGAACGTACCTGTAGTCCCAGTGTTCAAGGCAACCCAAGCCGTCCCGTTCCAACGGCAGATCGTCCCGCCGGAACCGACCGCATAGCCGAACGAAGGATTGAGAAAGCTCACGCCGTAAAAGGTCGCTGAGGTGCCGGTTTGCACCGGGATCCACTGTCCCCCTGAATAGCGGCAGATGATCCCACTGGACCCCACCGCCCAAGCAACGCCGGAGGTTCCACCATCGACTGCGACAGAATAAAACGTTTCCCCTGTCCCTGTGGCGTAAGGAACCCAGGAGCTTCCATTGTAATAGCAAATTGTCCCTCCCGAGCCAACGGCCCAACCGCTTTGCGATGTGTAAAAGGACAATCCGTAGAAGGTCACTGTCGTCCCGGTGCTATAGCGTATCCAACTTGCTCCATTGTTGGTCGAAATTCCGATTGTTCCACCCGCGCCCGCGATATACCCCACGCCCCCAACGAGCTGGATCGCGTAGAGCGGCACATTGAAGCCCGTGTTGGAAAACGTCCAGGTGCTGCCGCCGTTACCCGTCAGATAAACACTCCCTCCCAAAGTCGTATACCACCCGGAAAAGGGACTGAGAAACGAGGCTGCCGTAATCGCCTCGGAAGTTCCGGTAGTAAGGCCAGCATAGCCTGGGGGCGGCGGAACGACCACATTGACATTCACTTCGACGCTGCGAACTTCGCCCCGATCGTTCTTTGCGGAAACGTAATACGTTCCTTCGATTTCTGGGGCCGCGATGACGCTATACACTGCGTTGGTCGCGTTCGGAACCGCGATGGGGCCTTTGAACCATTGATAACGTAACGACGCTCCCCCGATCGCCCCCACCTCAAGACGGATCGTTCCGCCCAACTGAGCCCCAGCGTCGACAGGTTGCTGCACAATCTCCGGCAGGCATTCTGGCGGCGCCGCGGCGAGGACTACGGATTCCTCAGCCAGAAGCGCCCTTCCGTAGACACGGACTTCGTCCATATCGCCAATCACCCATCCGTTGACACCCTGCAAGTTAGTTCCCAGTTCATTGAGATTGGATGGTCCTCCCAGCTGAACTGACGAATCGAACGGCACAGACTCACCATTAATAAATAGCGCATAGCTAGCCAGGCTGTCCGGCGATCCGCCTTGAAAAACAACCACCACATGGGTCCAGCAGCCCACTTTACTTTCAAAGGTAGCTCGTGGATCGCGCGTCATGGGTCCGAGATGACCTCGAAAACCAAAATGCGTTCCGTACCCATCCGTCGGTCCCGCACTCAGGTAAACCGCGAACTCTCCGAATGCGGTGGCCAGTCTCAGCGGAACCATTTCTTTGAGCGCGCGAGGATGGATCCAGAATGAAGCGGAGATAGCGTTATTTGCATCCACGAGGAGCTCGGCTGGGTTCGAACCGAGCGGAATCGAGGTGCGTCCGTCTAAGCGCACCGCTTTCCCCAAAACGCCGGGCACGTAGCCAGGGGAGCCGTTGGTAACCCCGTTTCGTCCGCTGACTGAGTCGTTCAGGTTTTCCTCGAACGCGTAGCGAGCGACCAAACCGGAATCGAGATTCGTTGGAATAACCCGCAACACCGCGCCGTCGCTGGTTTGCGATCCGCCAGCATTGGCCACCACGACAGTGTAGCTGCCGGTGTCGGAAAACCGGACAGCTGCAATAGAGTAAGTCGCGGCAGTGGCTCCGTTGATATTCGTGCCGTTCTTCCGCCATTGATAGGTGAGACCTCCTCCCGACGCGATGACTTGAAAACTCGCGGGCTGCCCGTCTTTCACGGTGACATTCAGCGGCTGCGTCGTGATTTGCGGCGCGACAATGCCCGTCTTTATCAATCGTAAGACGACGTTGGTCGTCGTGTAGGTTAGGTCTGGTGCAAATCCCGAGGGCGGATTGGTCGCTGTAAAAGTTCCTTTAACGAGGGCTCCATGCATGAGTTCAAACGCGTCTCCGCCGCTCGGTTCAAAGCCGTTCGCAAACTCGATTTTCAACTCGCCATTAATGTTCAACGCGCCACCGACGGCAAAATGATCGTAGCTCACTCCTTTCTCGAGCCCGCCCAGTTGGAAAATCGATCGGCTCGAGACGGTGTTCGTGTGGTTCCAATTCGACCCGACCGAAAGGGTCCCAAGGGGATTGCCCGGCCGGAGCTCTCCCCCAATCGAGACCCCGGTGTCAATTAGGCCCGCTCCCTCCAATGTCCCACCTTGAATGTCCATGAGAACAGGCGCACCGCCGTAGTTGCCCCCGGTCAAATCAGTTCGGCCACCTGTCTGGACGTAGCCCTGTCGAAAATTGAGAGTTCCTTTTTGCAGACTCACAGTCCCTGCGTTAGTGAAATTCCAATCAAAATAGCCGACCGCTGCTCCTCCGCTTTTTCGCACTGTGCCAGCGTTCTGAAAGGAGCCAGGGTTGCCACCCCAGAAATACATCTGCGCATCCCCACTCATCTCCAAGACCGATCCAGCTTGGTTCTGCCACACTGTGCCAAAACCCACGTAAGTCGGCGTCTCGCTGGGCCAGTTCACCGTCGTTCCGTTCACGATCGTTCGATCCCTTAGGTTATGTTGCCCTCCGTTGACCACGTCCACCACCGCTCCCGCTGGAAATACCAACTTCCCTGCCCCTTCAATCTGTCCGCCACTCCAGGTAAACTCATTGATGGAAATATCTCCACTGCCGCTCAAGATCCCACCTGAATCCAGGCGCAAAGCCCCGCCAGCACCGACCGTCGCCAGATTGTCGATCGTTAAAGTCCCGGCGTTCAAGAGCAGCGATGCCTTTCCCGTTGGCGCGGTCAGGGTTAACTCGCTAACGCTGGCAGAGACATTCAATGAAACTGTGTAGGTTCCCGCATTGGTGATCAGGACAATGTCTCCCGCACTGGGCACGGCATTGCCGCTCCAATTGCCAGGGTCGTTCCAGTTTCCACTGGATCCGGCTTTCCACGCGACCGTAGCACCCAGTCCGTCGGACAAAAATGCTGTCAGAATCACGATTACTAGGAAGCCCCAACGTCCGACGATCACGGGTCTGGTAACGCCAATCATCGGCAGAGTATAAATTGAAACAGCCGCTTAACTCAAGACGCAAACGCAGCGACGACCTATTGTTATCGGTTAAATCCGCGTTTCCTCCTCGGCGTCCGCTTCCTATGCGCAGTCGCAAAGAATGCCGCTAAACGTATCTTCCGACGCTGCCATTCGTCAGAGGTCGGATTTCGCACTTTCCAATAAGATGGAAAGCCATAATCCTCGTCGCATGTCATTAAATTGGGACGGGTTATACTGCGCGCTCTGGACTCCAACCGACAGCAAAGGACAACTCATCGAGGGTGCCTTGCGATCCAATCTCGATTTCATGCGGTCCCGCGGAGTCGACGGTCTGCTGGCTCTGGGCAGCACCGGGGAGTTTCTTCAACTCGATCCGCCCAAACGGCAAGCCATGATTGAGAAGGTCGCAAAGCTGTCCGGGTCACTGCGCCTGATGATCAATGTCAGTGATATTCAACCCGGGGTTGTTGCTGACCTTGGTCGCTGTGCCCGCGCTTGCGGCGCTGCAGCGATTAGCCTCCTGCCTCCTTACTTCTACCCGGTTGCCCAATGTGACCTAATCGAGTTCTTCGTGCGAGCGGCCGAGGCCGCGCAGTTGCCGTTGTTCCTCTACAATTTTCCAGAGCGCACCGGCAACCGCATCGCCCTCGAGACCATTGCCGCCGTGGCAGCTCGGGTTCCCGTAGTGGGTGTCAAACAAAGCGGCAGCGAATTCGCCTATCATAAAGATCTGGTAGCTTTGGGAAAACAGACAGGCTTCGTCGTATTAACCGGGGCGGACACACGTTTAGGGGAAGCCATTCCCATGGGCGTCAGCGGCTGCGTGAGCGGGCTATCCAACGGAGTTCCAGAGTTGGTTTCTCAGGCCCTGGCCGCTGCGCGATGTATTCCGATGGCCACCGACGCCGCGCCTCTCGTGCGCATGACCGAGATCGCCAGGCGGATCCCCGCCGTGCACTTCCCCATGGACGTCGCCGCAGTCATGCAGGCTCGCGATCTGACCATCGGTGAATTCAAGCCGATTGTCTCACCGGAGACACGGGAGAAATTTCTGCGTTTAGTAAGCGAGCTGCGAGAACTCTTTCAGGCGTGGAGGCTGGTGTGACCGACACGCCAAAACCTCGGCACCTTGGTGGTGGCAGTATCGCCTCGGGCAGATACAAGTGGTGGGTCGTCTTCATGCTCTGGTTCATCTGCTTTTTCAACTACGCAGATCGCCAGGCGATCTTCGCTGTGTTCCCTAAGCTGAAAGATGAATTTGGATTCGACAAGGTGCAACTCGGCCTGATCGGGTCCGCTTTCATGTGGGTCTACGCTTTCGGCGCGCCCTTCGCCGGCTATATCGGTGACCGAGTGCGGAGGAAGGACCTGATTTTGGGAGGCTGCTTATTCTGGAGCATGGTGACGGTGGCGACGGGGTGGTGTAGCAAACTCTGGCACTTCGTCACGGTGCGGGCATTGGAGGGGTTCGGCGAAACCTTTTACTTTCCGGCATCGATGTCGTTAGTCAGTGATTACCACAGCGGCGCGACTCGTTCTCGCGCGATGTCACTTCATCAGTCGAGCGTTTATATCGGGACCATCGCAGGGAGCTGGGCGGGTGCCTGGTTTGCAGAGAAGCACGGCTGGCGAATCGGTTTTTATTTTTTTGGCGTGTCCGGCCTGGTGTTAGCCTTGCTTCTCTATCGATTTCTGCGCGAACCCCAACGTGGCGGCAGTCCCGATGCAGCCTCCGGCCAGGCAACATCAAAGAATTCAACTCCACTTCCAGTTCGAGAATTGGCGGGAGCGATTTTCGGATCGCGGACTGCCTTGCTCCTGATGGCGGTGTTTTTGGGCGCCAACTTTGTTGCCACAATCTTTTTGACCTGGACACCGACCTTCCTCGTCGAGAAGTTTGGATTTAAGCTGACGTCTGCAGGTCTTTCGGGAACGGTCTTCATTCATTTGGCAAGTGCTTGCAGCGTTCCGATCGGCGGGATCCTCGCCGATCAATTGAGCAAGCGCTGGGCATTCGGGCGCATTCTCGTGCAAGCCGCTGGTCTCGCCTTGGGAGCTGTCTTTGTGATGCTCGTCGGAATTACCACCAATGTGTCGACATTGATCTTGGCCATGACCCTCTTCGGGCTCTGTAAAGGGTTTTATGACTCGAACATTTTCGCGGCGCTTTACGACCAAATTGAACCGAGAGCGAGGGCGAGTGCGGCCGGAATCATGAACACCGTGGGTTGGGGTGGCGGAGCATTGGGTCCGGTAGCCGTCGGGTGGGTCACAAAGCACGGCCGGCACGCCACTGAAATGGAGAACATGAGTGAGGCCATCGCATGGTGCGGCGCGATCTATCTGGCCGGCGCCGTACTGCTGTTCGTGGCAGCCTGGAGCATGCCCAATCGCTCGATCCGAACACCCTGAGGCTGGTTCGCCGGCGAAGCGCGCCTAGGGTAGTCTGGCCTCGCGCAGCGCAGTTTTCCCAGGAAATGCGGTAGCCGCCTCAAGCGAATTGGTCGTTATTGGCCCCCCGGGGGGGAGGGAGTTGCGAACCCATTGAATTTTCGGCGATGGTTCGCGTCTATTTCCTTTGTGAGTGAACCGTTCCCAGGACTTTCGCCTCTCATCCCTCTGCACGGTGTGCAGACAAATGGCGTACACCGCCGATCTAGGTCTCAAATTAACTCTTGGATCGAATGGACGCCTGCAACCCTGGCCCAGTGAAACGTGCGCATCCAGAATCCGCTGAGTTAGAGCGGGAGATCGACAAACTCAAGCTCGAGCTGGCGAGCGTCTCGGACGAATGTGAGACTGCGCGTGAGGGACGCGATCCGGGAGTATTATTCTTTCTCTTGCGTAAGAAGTGGCGCTTGACCCAAGCATTGTTTGAACTTGAGAGTCGGCGCCGTTTGACTTCACCCTGAACACCCCCAGGACAGGTGCCTGCCGCGAGGCAGTTGCTACGCTGCGGTGAGTCCGGCCGAACAAGGAACCGAGAAACGTCTACTCTGGGGAATTAAACGACCAACGCCGTTGGCTCGTCGCCTGGCTAGTCCAAGGCCCCAAACGGTTAGGAGAAGCCGGCGCCGTTGCGAGATAAATAGGGGCGTGCAACGCCGGAGCAGAATCCATCCCGAATGGCTGCCGACGACGTCCTCCGGCCAGTTTTCCCTGTCGACAGGTCAGTCGCAGCGCCACGGTAAATAGGACCGCCGTGATCACGAGCATCGCCATCCCAGGGCCCACTCCCCCGAATCCAAAGCTCATCGCCAATGCAATTACTTCCAACGAGATGGCCACGCGCAACATTCGGCGAGACTCCCCACCCGGGAAACCGAGCGGTAGACCGCCTAGAACAGAGTGGGAAGAGCCCCAAGAAAAGTAGTTAACGACACGCTGGAGCCCGTTATCGATCCCAGATTGTGCCAAAGCGCCAACGCGCCGGAATCGCGAGTTCGATTTCATGCACTGCGGGTGGCTCGGGTCAGATGCTCCGCGGGCTTGCACGAGGCGGAGACGGTATAACTGCCGCGGCTGGTCCCCGTGACCGTAACGATCAACTGCTTGGGTTCATTCGCGAAAATCGCCGCCAGCTTGGACTTGAGCTCAGACGTTGAGAAAGGTTTGGGCAAAAACTCAATCTTCGTATTCGCTATCGCGACTTTGCCGTCGATAGCGAAGCCGCTGATGGCCAAGACATGCAGGGACGGCTTGTGCGCGATCAGTTTCTTGGCTAATTCCAACCCATTATCGGAACCGACCCGCACATCGGTCATTAATAAATCGATATCTGCCGCTCGTGCTTCAAACAGATCTTCTGCATCCGCGGCGTTCGAGGCTCGCAAGACTGTTAGGCCCGCGGAATGGAGAGCAATCTCCAGCAAATCGAGCATATCCTCGACATCATCGACCACCAAAGCCGTTCGATTCTTATAAGGGGTTTCAGTCGAACGACTTGGCACAGTAAGACTCATAGTCAATGCTTCGCTTCCTTCTAATGCGTTCGACCTACAAGCAAGTCGATTGCCGAGGCTTCCGACGGGGATTTCCCGACTCCCCGTGGACACTGATAAACTGATCTTGGTGATGAGTCGGAAAGGACGGAAAGTTCACTTCGGCGGGCCTTTTTTTCCAACTTCGCACGCGCTACTCGAGGCAACGCCATCAGTCGCTTTTGTTTCTGCGATGGAACGGGTTACGCTCCACGCAGGCGTGCTCACTCCTTACGGCGAAACCGGGAGTAATGCCGCCCTCAGAGACCGGGTGGGCTGAACTGTGCGATGGACCAAGCCATTGCCGATCTCGCACAAATTGTGATGCAAAGCCAGGACCGGGCCACAAACCGTCCGGACGATCCGCTCCGTCCGGGGAATGGACACGTGTAGCGGATTTGGACAACCGCTGCACCCGGCGGCTTCTGGGTATCGAACTTGCTAAGGCGGCATGAGGAATTCCGACATTCTTTGACATTAGGCGCTGAGTTGACGACGTTGCACGGTTTGAAGAAACGGGTTGCTTCTCGTGACCTAAGTCGATTAAACACACCAGTTCAAGTTGCGAGCCAATGGGAAAAGCACTGATCATTGCTGAGAAGCCGTCTGTCGCCAGCGACATCGCCAAGGCGCTAGGCGGCTTCAAAAAGGAACACGATTACTTCGAAAGTGACCGGTATGTCCTCTCGTCCGCGGTGGGGCATCTTCTCGAAATCACTGCCCCGGAGGCATTCGAAGCTAAACGTGGCAAGTGGACATTCACGCACCTGCCCGTGATTCCGCCCTATTTTGACCTGAAGCCGATCGAGAAGAATGAACCCAGGCTCAAACTCTTGACGAAACTGATTAAACGGAAGGATGTCGATGCGCTGATCAATGCCTGCGACGCTGGACGCGAAGGCGAACTGATCTTCCGTTACATCGTTCGCCATGTTGGAGCCGAAAAGCCCATTCGACGCCTCTGGCTGCAATCGATGACGCCCGATGCCATTCGGGAAGGCTTTCGCTCTTTGCGCGAAGACGGCGCGATGCGACCCTTGGCCGACGCCGCTGTCTGTCGATCGGAATCGGACTGGCTCGTTGGGATCAATGGAACGCGGGCCATGACAGCGTTCAACTCTAAAACGGGTGGCTTCTACCTCACTACGGTCGGCCGGGTTCAAACTCCGACGCTAGCCATCGTCGTCGAGCGAGAGGAGAAGATTCGGCGCTTCCAAAGCCGTAATTACTGGGAAGTGATCGGAACATTCCAGGCGGAGTCCGGAACTTATTCCGGTCGATGGTTCGACGAAAAGTTCTCCCGCGACAAGAAAGACCCAGATCCCGAACTCAAGGCTGAGCGCGTTTGGAACCAGCAGCAAGCGGATGCGATCCGAGACCGTTGCCTGGGAAAACCCGGAATTGTCACCGAAGAGAGCAAGCCGACGACTCAAGCCTCGCCGCTGCTCTATGACCTGACAAGTTTGCAGAGAGAAGCCAACTCCCGTTTCGGGTTTTCGGCCAGCCAAACCCTTTCTTTGGCCCAGTCTCTTTACGAACGGCACAAAGTCTTAACTTACCCAAGAACAGATTCTCGAGCCCTGCCAGAGGACTACGTCGCAACTGTGCGCGAAACGATGCAAGCGTTGCGCGGCGGCGCTTATGGGAAGTTCGCCGAAACGATTCTCGAGAACGACTGGGTGCGTCCGAATAAGCGAATCTTTAACAACGCCAAGGTCTCCGACCACTTTGCGATCATCCCGACGTCGCTCGAGGCCAAACATCTCACCGATGCCGAAGCCAAGATCTACGACATGGTCGCAAAGCGATTTCTGGCGATCTTCTTTCCGGCAGCGGAGTTTCTGGTCACTACCCGGATCACCCGAGTCGAAAACGAGCCGTTCAAGACTGAGGGCAAAGTGTTGGTCAAAGCCGGATGGCTCGCCGTTTACGGACGCGAAGTGCCGACAGAGAACACCGAAGGAGGCGCCAACCTCGTGCCCGTTCGACAGAACGAGTCGGTCCAAACGTCACAAATTGAAGTCGTCCTGAATCAGACGAAGCCCCCACCGCGCTTCACGGAAGCGACCTTGCTGAGCGCCATGGAAGGAGCGGGCAAACTCGTCGAAGACGAGGAATTGCGTGAAGCCATGGCCGAGAAAGGCCTGGGCACGCCTGCAACTCGCGCGGCCGTTATTGAAGGCCTGATTCATGAAAAGTACATGGCCCGTCAGGGCAAAGAACTCCATCCAACAGCGAAAGCTTCCTCGCTCATGGCGCTGCTTCGAGGGTTACGCATTCCCGAACTGACCGCCCCCGAACTCACTGGGGGCTGGGAATTCAAATTGCGTCAAATGGAGCATGGGCAACTCTCGCGCGAAGAGTTCATGAAAGAGATCGCGGCGATGACGCGCGATATCGTCGAAAAGGCCAAAGCGCACGAACACGATACCATCCCAGGGGATTTTGGGACGCTTACGGCGCGTTGTCCCAAGTGTGGAGGCGAGGTTAAAGAAACTTACAAAAAATTCCAGTGTTCGAATGAGGCCTGTGGGTTTGCGCTTTGGAAGATCATGGCCGGACGCCAGCTCGAAGCCCCTGAAATCGAGCAACTGATTACCCAAAAGGCCGTCGGACCGATCCATGGTTTCCGCAGCCGGATGGGGCGACCGTTCTCGGCCATGATCAAGCTGACCCCGGAATTCAAAGCTGAACTGGATTTTGGACAAAACGGCAAAGAGGCCGAAGGACAATCTGAGCCAGTGGATTTTTCAGGCAAAGAGCCGGTCGGGGTCTGCCCGAAGTGCGGCGGACGTGTGTTCGAAAACGGAATGAACTACCTCTGCGAACATGCCGTCGGCCCCAACCGAACGTGCAAGTTCCGATCCAATGCAGTGATCCTCCAGCAACCGATCGACCGGATTCAAATGGCCAAGCTGTTATCGGTGCGCAAAACGGATCTCCTCGAGAAGTTTGTGTCGAAGAGGAATGGTCGCACGTTCAAAGCTCACTTGGTTTTAGACAAAGAAGGCGCGATCAGCTTCGAGTTCGCTCCCCGAGAGGCCAAGGGCAAAGCTCGCGCGGCCAAGGCGAAGGAGCCCAAGGTGAAGCTGGACTTCACCGGTCAAGAATCCCTGGGAGTCTGCCCGATCTGCGGTGGTGCCGTTTTCGAAGGAGAGTCGGAATATTTGTGCGCGAATAGCCAAGCGGAGACAAAACGTTGCAAGTTTAAGGTCGGAAAGACGATTCTTAATCAACCCATCGAGCGCGCCCAAGCAACCCGCCTCATCGCCACCGGGCGGACGGAATTGCTCAAGAACTTCGTCTCCAAGAAAGGTCGTCCGTTTGCCGCTTACCTGGCCCTGGAGGACGGCGGCAAGGTCGGGTTTGAATTCGAACCCCGTGAGACAGCCCCCGCCTCGGCCCCCACCGGCGACACGTCTGAAGGCCTCGAATAACCGTTTTTGGAGACCTGGGGATCGTTCCACGATAGCCCGATTCCCTCCTTTCGATCCTTGAGGGGTGCCTAGGTCAGGCGCGTTGAGCCAAGCGCGACCGTCGCGCGATACGCCAGCTCCGATTCCTTTCTTTCCCAATCCGCGCCGACCGAGGGGAGACCGCTCGCCCCGCGAGCCCTCAAAGGAGTGGAAAGGACGAAATGTCAACCGTCGGACGATCCGAAACCCCCGCTGGAAAGGCGGCCCGCAAATACAAAACAGTCCTTCCAAGCCGTAGCAACCCTTACTTGTTCGTATTTAACACGGATATAACACGGACATAACAGGGATATAACACGGGTTTAACACGGGTAAACTCCGTGTTAATTCCATGCCATTTACCTGTTCTATCCGTGTTAAATACGGCCGATGATTGGCAAAAGCCAACGCCGAACACCTTCATGTTGCCTTAGATAACCGTTCGGCACTTGGTTTCCCGTCTCAGGTTCATTAGGCTAGGTGAGTGCATGAGGCCCAGACGGAAACCAGCCCAGTCGACCCGGTCGCTCAGGAATTCCTCCAACATCTTGAGGTCGAGCGGAGCGTTTCCCCATACACCGTCCGAAATTATCGCCAGGCTTTGATGGAGTTTGGTGCCTACCTCCAGTCCGAACATCAAACCTCCCCCAGCTGGCTTCAGCTGGAGAAAGATCATTTTCGCGGTTACTTGCGCTATTTAGGCCGGCATCAACTGAGCCGGGCTGCCGTCCGGCTGCGATTTTCCGCGATCCGCTCCCTCTATCGATTCCTCATCCGGCGCGGACGCACCATGACGTCGCCGGTAGCGAACGTCCAGCTCCCGAAACTGGAAAAGCGATTGCCACGCTTCCTCACTGTTCAACAAATGCTTGAACTTCTGAAAGCGCCGCTCGCAGATTTCCAACGAACTCAGGCGAGTTCCAAAACGCCGGTGTCGCCAACGCCGTTTCTTCGGGATCTAGCGATTTTGGAGACATTCTACTCGTGTGGCTTGCGGGTGAGCGAACTCTGCGCACTTCGGGTCGAGGACATGGATTGGTCTCGCCAGGTGGTTCGCGTGCGGGGCAAAGGGAAGAAGGAGCGCCTCATTCCGATCGGGCAACCCGCCCTGACCTCGATACGCACCTACTGGGACCAGTGCTCCCCTCCTCCGTCCGGCAGTTCCCCTGTGTTCCTTGCCGATGAAGGGAAGGGCCGGCCGATGTACCCCCGGTTGGTGCAACTTCGACTCAAGCGCTACCTCATCTCGGCCAAGCTCGACCCGGAACTGACGCCTCACAAGCTGCGTCACAGTTATGCGACGCACCTGCTAGATGCTGGGGCTGATCTGCGCAGCGTCCAGGAGCTCCTGGGCCATGCGCACCTCGTTACCACCCAGGTCTACACGCATCTCACAACGGATCGTCTCAAGAAAGCCTACGACCAAGCACATCCGCGGGCGTAGAGTCCCGAGCATCGCTCCCATCCCTCAGTCCAGGATCAGACGCGCCGCGAGAGGTTTTCTTTGCGTTTCCGCCGGACTGCCCTAGCTTTGAAGCTGAATCTATGATTGGCCAACTCGTTGACGCGCTGAGGCTATGCCGAACCTTGCCGATCGTTGGACTGATTTTGATTGCGTTCGCTTCTGGGTGCGCTACCGGTCCTAAAATTGAGTGGAACGAGCGGATTGGCAACTACACGTACGACCAGGCGATCCTGGAAATGGGGCCTCCCGATCGAATGGCCTCGCTCACCGATGGCACTAAGGTCGCCGAATGGTTGACGGGTCGCGGGTCTGCGCAAGGGTTGACCATGGGCTGGGGCGGACCGGTTTATCCTCCTTACGGTTACGGGCCGACGACCTACTACCACGCCGAACCGCCCACGCCCGATCGATTCCTCCGCCTGACGTTCGGTCCGGACGGTCGCTTGCTACGGTGGCAAAGAGTCTATCGCTGACCATTGGTTGGCATGGCGAACGTGAAAGGAAAGCTTGCGGTCGCCAGGGCGCTTGTGATTGAGTCAATTCATGAACGTCGATCTTGGAATTTGGGATAGGCTACGCCGGCTCGTGGTTCTCCTACTTTTCATCGCCGGCGTCCTGGGCGTGGTGGTTTGGTATCTTCCGCTAATTCGTCAGAACGAAAAGTTCCGCCAGCAGATTTTGCAGCGCAACCAGCAAGTGCGCCTGGAGGAAGAACGCGGACGACAGATGGAAGCCGCGATCCGTTCGTTGCGAACGGATCCGAAAGCGGTGGAACGAATTGCGCGCGAGAAGCTGGGTTATATCAAGCCGGGCGAGACTCGGATTCAATTTGAACCGCCTGTTATGGGAAACAGGGCACCAGCGCACTAGACCAAAGCCTTGAACGGTCCCTTCCGGGCACCTCAAACGGTCATGATCTCCTTTTCCTTGTGGGTCAAGTGCCCGTCCACTTTGGCGATATATTGATCGGTTAGCTTCTGCACTTCCTTCTCGGCGTGCTCCAAATCTTCCTCGGAAATCCCGCCTTGCTTTGACTCCTTCTTCAGGTGCTCAATCGCATCTCGGCGCACATGACGAATGGCCACACGCCCATCTTCGGCCATCTTCCGGACGACCTTCGTAAACTCTAAACGCCGCTCTTGGCTCAGCTCCGGTAAGACGATCCGAATGAATTTCTTATCCACGGTCGGGTTAAGGCCCAAATTGCTTTTTTGGATCGCCTTCTCGATCGGATGCACCGTCGCGGCGTCCCAAGGTTGAATCAAAAGCATACGGGGCTCTGGCGTCGTGATACCGGCCAATTCACGAATCCGCATGTGCGAACCATAAACTTCGACTTGGATGTTCTCGACCAACCCAGGGGAAGCCTTTCCGGTGCGTACGCCTGCAAACTCGTGCAGCACCACTTCCTCCGTTTTCATCATCTTTTCCTCGGCCTCGAGCAATATGTCGTCCAGTGCCATGGCGTGAGGTTACCAAATCCTGAGCGGCGTGTATAGAGGAGAGGTGATTTCCAAACTTGAATCCGGAGGAGGGATATTCCGAAGCAAGAAAGGTTCGGCCCCGCAGGACCGAACCTTTAGCAAACCTTCGCAAAGACCGCACGCCCACGCCACGGGACCTGAAAGCGCGCGACTACCGTTGCCAAAGTCGTAACGTTCGAGGGAAAAGCGAGAACTACTTGGCTATGCCCTCGTAAATCTTGCTGACTGCCGCCCAGTTAACGACGTTCCACCACCCTTTCAGGTAATCGGCGCGGCGGTTCTGGTATTTCAAATAATACGCATGCTCCCAAACGTCACAGCCAAGCACTGGAGTGCCTTCGCAGCCTGCGACGGCTTTGCCCATGATCGGATTGTCTTGGTTCGCGGTGCTGACGATTTCGAGCTTGCCGCCGTTGACGACCAGCCATACCCAACCACTCCCAAAGCGCGCCAGGCCAGCCGCCTCGAACTTCTCCTTGAACGAATCAAGACCGCCGAAAGCCGCTTGAAGATCAGTCGCCAGCCGCCCACTGGGAGCGCCGCCGGCATTTGGACCTAGAATCTTCCAAAACAGGGTGTGATTGACATGCCCGCCGCCGTTATTGCGGACGGGGCCCCGAATATCTGCCGGCACCGCATCCAAGGCTTTGATCAACTCTTCGGGCGACTTCTTTTCCAGATCGGGTTTGCCGGCAATCGCTTTGTTCACATTGGTGACGTAGGCGGCATGATGTTTGTCGTGATGGATCTCCATCGTCATCGCGTCGATCGTCGGTTCCAGCGCCTCTTTCGGATACGGCAAGGGCGGTAATTCGTAAGCCATAGATGTCAGTTGTTGAATTGGTCGTTGTTTAATTTAGCCTAACCCCAGTCAAGCAATCGTCGATTGCCTTGCAAAGTCCAAAGTAGACAATGCCAGCATCCCTCGCAAGGGGGAGACCGAATCTACATCGTTTAAGCCTGCAGCGCTATAGGCCTTTTCACGGAAAGCGATTCGCACCCACACAGCGATGCGAAATCGAAAAGACTTCTGCTTTAGGCGCTCAGCTCAATGAAGTTTTGCAGCAGCTGCAATCCGGCCTTTTGGCTCTTCTCCGGATGAAACTGGGTCGCATAAACGTTATCCTTCCAGATCGCGGAGGCGAAGGTTTCGCCGTACACCGTCTCGGTCGCCACGATGCTCGGGTCCGCTGGCTTGGGAAAGAAACTGTGCACAAAATAGGTATAGGTCCCGGTCGGAACATTGCGGAATAAAGGACATTCCGACCGCCTGACGGCGATTTGGTTCCAACCGATCTGTGGGACTTTCAAACCGTCCCTGCCAGAAAATCGAACGACTCGCCCCTTGAAGAGCCCTAATCCGGCCGCGCAGCTGTTGAACTCATCACTTCCCTCAAACAAGGCTTGGTAACCGACGCAGATTCCCAAGAAACTTCTGCCGGAACGGATGAATGAAAGAGTAGCCTCAATCAACTCTTGATGAAGCATCGCGGCGACGCAATCGTCAAAAGCGCCGACCCCAGGCAGCACCGCTGCATGCGCATCGAACAAGGCTTGCGGAGTTTTCACTCGCCGGACATCAGCTCCGAGAAAACGAAGGGCCTTCTCGACGCTGTGTAAATTACCCGCACCGTAGTCGATTAAAGCGATCACCCGGCGATTTTAGTTGAGAAACCCTGGCATTTCAATCGCGGCGCTTCTCGGCCGCAGGGCTGGTGATGCCCCAACTCGCTTCGCAGCATGGACCGCCACGGCACCGCCCTCTTCCCATGGGTCCGGACGTCAGGTCAGAATGGCTACGGCAAGGCCTTTCACTATCTGCTGTTACCAAGACTGGCCAGATAACGCGTCTCAGTACACACTCCCGGGGCATATGAAAGTATTTGTCACTGGCGGCGCAGGCTATATCGGATCTGTCTGCGTTGAAGAGCTGGCCAACGCCGGCCACTCCGTCACGGTCTTTGATAGTCTGATCGAAGGGCACTGGGGGGCTGTGGATCCACGCGCGAACTTCATTCGGGGAGCGCTCGATCAACCGGAGGCCATTGGCGCAGCCCTGCGCGATTCCAAACCAGACGCTGTCATCCACTTTGCGGCGCACGCTCTGGTCGGCGAGTCAATGACGAATCCGGGCAAGTATTTCCGCAATAACGTTGCGGCTGGAATTAATTTGCTCGAAGCAATGCTCGGCGCGGGAGTGAAAAAGCTAGTGTTCAGTTCGACCTGTGCCACCTACGGGATGCCAGACACAGTCCCGATGACCGAAACCTTGCCCCAGCGGCCGATCAACCCCTACGGGGAGTCCAAGCTGATGTTTGAACGAATCTTAAACTGGTACGCATCGATTCACCGGCTGGAATTCGTCGCGTTCCGCTATTTTAACGCCGCGGGCGCGAGTGAACGATTTGGGGAACATCACCGCATTGAAACCCATCTGATCCCGAACGTGCTCAAGGTCCCGCTCGGGATGTCATCACATTGTGAGATCTTCGGCACGGATTACCCGACGCCCGATGGGACTTGCATTCGTGATTATATACACGTGATTGACCTAGCCCAAGCGCACATTCTGGCCCTGACTCCAGGAGCTCAAGGCTTTTACAATCTTGGGAATGGAGAGGGTTACTCGGTGCGTGAAGTCATTCAAACGTGCGAAAAGGTTTCGAGGAAACCGATTGCGACGGTCGAAAAACCACGCCGCCCAGGCGACCCACCGCGGCTCGTCGCCGCGGCTGACAAAGCCATTCGCGAACTTGGGTGGAAGCCCCGCTTCGCTAAGTTGGAACAAATCGTGGAGTCGGCCTGGCGTTGGCACACTCGATTCCCGAAAGGATACGAGCGTCAGGCCCTCGACGGAGGACCCAACTGATTGAACGATTTTACCGTGCCCGAACCTGGGGAAATCAATCGGGAGGTTGGTCGAGCGCCATCGCGGTGGACGATGAGTACGGCAACTGCCGTTTTTACGTTTGATCCTAAATGTAAACCGTCTATTTTCACTGTTAGTTCATGAAGCTAGCTCAGTGCCAATTCCGGCGGGGAGCTACCGCCATGCCGATGTGCAGGTGGGCGAAAAGCGCGCCTACCCGCTGTCCAGACTTTAGCTGGCGGCAGCTCTGGTCCCCTGAAATTACCCATGCAACCTGAGCACATCAGAATTCTATTACTGGCCGACGCCGCTGAATTCGCCACACAGATCGAGGAGATCCTCCACGATGTCGAGGGACTTGAGTTCGAGCTCCAGATCAGGCACACGGTGACCTCCGGTCGAACCTACCTGGAACACGAGCCGATCGCCTTGATCTTGCTCGATCTGTCGCTCGAAGGCAGTCAAGGGTTAGAATGCCTCGAGCGCGTCCGCAAGCTGCGCGCGAAGATTCCAATTATCGTTTTTGGCGGTTCGGATGATGAGTCGCTGGCTTTGCGGGCGATGCAGGATGGCGCCCAAGACTACCTCGTCAAAAGTGAAATCAAACGGCATCTGTTGGTCCGCTCGATCCGCCATGCGATTGAACGCAAGCGCGCTGAGGTCGCCTTGGTCCGAGCCGAACAAAAATATCGCAGCATATTCGAGCACAGTGTCGAAGGCATTTTCCAAACGACCGCCACTGGCCAGTATATCGGCGCCAACCCTGCCTTAGCGCGCATTTACGGCTATGATTCCGCGGAAGCCCTGATGTCCGAGCTGACCGACATTGCCCATCAACTCTACATCGACCCCAAGCGCCGCGAGGAATTCGTCCGCCTCATGGAGCAGCACGATGTCGTTACCGATTTCGAATCCCGCGTGCAAAGGCGCGACGGAACAGTGATTTGGATTTCCGAAAATGTGCGAGCGGTTCGCGGTGAGCAGCACGAACTGCTCTATTACGAAGGGACAGTAGAGGACATCACTAAGCGCAAGCGCGGTGAGGAAGAACTCCGCAATTCTGAAGCGCTTTACCACTCCCTGGTGGAGAACCTACCTCAGAACATCTTTCGCAAAGATCTGCACGAGCGGTTTACGTTCGCCAATCAGCGCTTTTGCCAGACTCTCGGGAGAGCCCTCGACGACATTATCGGCAAGACCGACTTTGACTTCTTCCCGCCTGAGCTGGCCGCGAAATACCAGCAAGACGACCGGCGCATTCTCGAGTCCGGTCAAGTTTTCGAAACGGTCGAAGAGCACATTCCGCCGGGCGGTGAGAAGCTTTACGTCAACGTTAGCAAGACTCCTTTGCACGACGCGAACGGACAGATCATCGGTCTCCAAGGCATTTTCTGGGATATCACCGAGCGCCGGCGCGCCGAGGAAGGGCTGCGCCGCACGACGGTTGAACTCGCACGCAGTCGGGAGGAACTCCGGACGAAGAACGAGCAGATGGAGGAAGACCTGCGCATGGCGCGCGAGATTCAACAAGCCATCATCCCGCAGCAATACCCTTGTTTCCCCCGATCAGCCGACCCCTCGAACAGTATGCTTCGCTTTTGCCATCGCTACCTCCCGACCGGAGCTGTGGGCGGAGATTTCTTCAATGTCCGAGCACTTTCTGACACTAAAGCGGGTGTGTTCATCTGTGATGTCATGGGGCATGGGGTCCGCTCCGCCTTAGTCACCGCCATCATGCGCGCGCTTGTGGAGGAACTCGCGGAATTGGCGACCGAACCTGGCCAACTGCTGGGCCAAATCAATCAGGACCTGCGGGCGATTCTTCGACAATCTGGAACACCAATGTTTACGACCGCCTTTTATCTGCTCGTAGACCTGGAGCGACAACAGATCTGCTACGCCAATGCTGGGCACCCCAAACCCCTGCTTATCCATCGCCAAACCGACAGGGTTGAGATTCTGAGCAATGCCACTGGGAAGTGTCACCCTGCCTTAGGCCTTTTCGAAGGCTCGTGTTATCCAACGTCGCAATGCGCCATCGCGCCCGGCGACGTGTTGATGCTCTTCACGGACGGACTCTACGACGTCGAGGGCCCCAACCAGGACCGCATCAATCCTGACTGGCTTCTCACTCAGGTGCGTCAACGAACCAGCGCTTCCGCAGGAGAACTGTTTGACCAACTGCTGCTTGAGATTAAGGCGACGTCCGGCAACACCTCGTTTGCCGACGACGTTTGCTTAGTCGGCATGGAAGTCCACGGCCCGGCGTGACGAAGGGCTTCCTTCGACAATGGTCTCGACCAGCTCGGGCGCGGTTCCTTCGTCCGACCGGACCAAACAAAAAGTCGCCGATTGTTCGACTCCCACGCCGCTCCCCCACCCCATGAAGCCGGCCGGATGCACCGAGGCAAAATCCCAAACGGACTGCCACGGTCGGCCCAGCATCTCCGCCGCTCGCCAGATGCCCTCGATCGGTCGCAGCCCCGACCCAGCGTAGTTCGTTTTGCCTGGTTGTCGCACAACGCGGTCCGGGCCAACATCAACGCGATGTCGTCCGACACTATAGCGCCCCGGCGGAGCGCCTGCGGCGGCGACAGCATCGGTCGTATAGTAGATCTTCGATGGCGGCAGAACCCGGTGAATCAAGCGAAACAGCGCGGCGGAGACGTGAATCCCGTCTGGAATCAAACTGATGGTCAACGAAAGATCGTCCAGCACGCGCCACAGAATATTGTCATGACGATCCAAGTCCTGCGGACATGCGTTGCCTAAGTGCGTAAATCCGGTCGCGCCAGCGTTGCAGGCCGCCCTCAGAATCGCGGCGGCGGCATTCGTGTGGCCCAAGCTGACCCGCATTCCCATGGAGGTCGCCATCCCGACCGCCTCTATTCCGCCCATGCGCTCAGGTGCCAACGTCAAAAGCACCGGATCGGAGTCTGTAACTGAGCGCAACTCTTCCAGATGCTCTCGCGTCGCGTTCGTCATGCATTCGACAGGGTGAGCTCCGCAAAACCCAGGCTTGTCGGACAAGAATGGGCCTTCCAAATGCCAGCCAGCAATTGCTTTTGTCAGGTCCCGCGACGTGCCGCGCAAGGCACGCAGGTGACGGAGACGTCGCATCATCGCCCCCCAATCATCTGTCATCAGTGTCAATAGGAACCGCCCACAGCCAGCCGTTCGAAGTCCTTGCACTGCCGCCATCAATTCTACCGCGGTCAAATCGTCACGCTGGAAATCTACAGTCGCGTAGCCATTGATTTGCAAGTCAACCAGTGCTGGGGCAATCCATAAATCCGAGCCTTGGCCCGCGGGCAGGAGCTCGACCCGGGAAACAATCCCGTCCTGCCACGTGACACCAATGGGCTGACCGGTGGCATAGTGGCGGCCAGATACTGTTCCGCTATTCATTCGATGCATTGTTCAATGAGATCAGTGAAACTTGGCAAGCGGATATTCCAAATTACCTTCTTGAGTTCAGCTCGAAACTCCGGATAGTTTTCCGCATCATGAAAGTCGAATTTTACGGCCACGTTCGCCAATATCGCAACATTCAAAAAGAAATTGACGCTAACATGCAGGAGGTTCTCTTGAGCGGGAATTACGTTCAAGGACCGATGCTCAAGCGCTTTGAAGGGGAACTCGCGGCCTATCACGGGACGAAGTACGCCATCGGTTTGGGCAATGGCACCGACGCCATTTGGCTGGCGTTGATGGCGCTTGGGATTGGCCCCGGTGACGAAGTCATCACTCACCCAAACACTTTCTTCGCGACGGCTGAGGCAATTTGGATTGCTGGAGCGACCGCGGTGTTCGTTGACTGCGATCCCAAAACGAAGTGCATCGATCCTGCAAAGATCGAAGCCGCCATTACGCCAAAAACCAAGGCCATCATTCCGGTGCATCTTTATGGACAGTGTGCTGATATGATCGCTATCAAGAAGATCGCCGATAAGCACAAACTTCGCCTCATTGAAGATAACGCGCAGGCGATTGGTGCTTCGGGCCCCGGGTTCAAGGTAGGCCACCTTAGCGATGCGGCCACGACTAGCTTTATCATTCAGAAGAACCTCGGTACCTTCGGCGATGGCGGCGCCCTCGTTACGAATAATGCGGAGATCGACGCCACGGTCCGCAAACTGCGCAACCATGGGTCCAATGCGCGCAATGTTCACAGCTATGGTTTTAACAGCCGCTTGGACGATTTGCACGCTGGGGTTCTCAGCGCGAAATTGAAACATATTGACGCTTGGAACGATCTGCGTCGGAAATGGTCGGCTCGTTACACGGCCGGACTGAAGGACTGCAAGTCGATTACCTTACCGGTCGAACTTCCAGGGTACCATCATGTCTTCCATCTTTACGTCGTCGAAACAAAACAAGCGGGAAAGCGTGACGCAATGGTCGATTTCCTGGTGAAAAACAATGTCGACGCGAAGACGCACTACTCCATCGCCATCCACAAGCAAGCTGGGTATCCGTGGGGCAAGGGAGCTCGCATTGTGGGATCTGTGGCGAACGCCGAGGCCAACGCGGCCAGTTGTGTCAGCTTGCCGATGTTTCCTGAACTGACAGCTGAAGAGGTCGACTTTGTTATCGCGAAGGTCAAAGATTGGGACAAAACGCAAGGCTAACCAGTTTTCGAATCCCCGTCCAGGCGAACGGCAGCGATCTGTTGCCGTTCGCCTTTTTCAGACCCTGTCGTTTTTATGAACAAATACTCCGTTCTCGTGGTCGGAATGGGCAAACGCGGAATGCATCACGCCACCGCGTTCAATTCCAACCCTCGCTTCCAGGTCACCGGTATCTGCGACATTGACATGGCTCGCTTGGATGCGGCGGCTCCCAAACTCGGAAACCCCGCCAAAGGAACTGATGCCGCTGCCCTTGCCAAGTCTGTCAAGCCCGACGTGTTCTGCTTTTGTACGCTTCCGAATTTGCGCACACCAATGATCGAAGCAGCGTTGAACAGTGGTGCAAAACTGATTGCATTTGAGAAACCTGTGGCTCTTACGAGTGCAGAACTGCTCTCAATCCGCAACCTCATCCGACAGGCTGGAGCAAAAGCTGTGGTGAGTCATCAGCACCGCTATGGGGTTCACTATCGCAAGGTCAAAGAAGTCGTCAGCAGCGGCACGTTGGGACGCGTCCATACGGTCTACGGAAGCGCCACGGGCTGGATGACGCACATGCTCTCGCACTTGATTGATTACAGCTGCTGGTTCAATGACTACAGCCCAGCCACCTGGGTGATGGCTCAAGCGGCCGGTCGAAGCAAGTTCTCCGACAACCATCCGTCGCCCGACTACATCGGTGGTTTTGTGCAATTTGCGAACGGTGTTCGAGGCGTTTATGAATGCGGGGCGGGCGCTCCCGATCAACCGGAAGTCGCCAAATGGTGGGGAAAGAACCGTATCGGAGCCCAAGGGACTGAAGGGTTTGCCGAGGTCTTAACCAATGGCGGTTGGCGCGCAGTCAGCAAGAATGGAGGGTGGCAAGGCGGCGACGGCGCGATGAATTACGATTTGGATATGCCGCCCTACATCCAGGAAATGGCCGACTGGCTCGACGACAGCAAGCGTCCCCATCAATGCAACCTCGAACATGCTTGTCTAGGAGCGGAGATCATGTTGGCCATGCAGCGCAGCGCTGCGGAGGGCGGGCAAGTCGCTTTGCCACTAACGACAGGCCTTGATGAGCAAGCATTGCTAAAGGCAAAACTCAGCGATCGGCCGGTCCTCGTCTCCTTCGAGCAAAACAAGAAGGAGTTCGGCCTGGCATAAACTTAAGGAAAACCTACGCCGTGGAAGTGATTATCCGACCGACCGCGGATGCGGCGGCCAAGCTCGTCGCCGATATTATCAGCCATGAGTTGCGAGCTAATGCGCATCTGGTCTTGGGTTTGGCCACCGGTCGGACCATGGAATCCGTTTACGCCAAGCTCGTTCGCATGTACCGGGAGGAGCGCCTTGACTTCTCCCTGTGCAGCACGTTCAACCTCGACGAGTACGTTGGACTACCGGCAAGCGACCGGCACTCTTATCGACATTACATGAATCATCACCTGTTCATGCAGGTGAACATTGAACTTCGCAACACGCACCTACCGGACGGCACGGTTGCGGATTTGAACGTGGAATGTGCGCGTTACGAGGCGCTGATTCGACGCTTCGGGGGCATCGATCTTCAATTGCTTGGCATTGGCCGCGCTGGCCATCTGGGATTTAATGAACCTTTGTCCGCGCTTCGATCACGAACCCGTGTCAAAGCGTTGGCTCCAGCGACGCTGGCGCAAAACGCTCCTTTGTTTACGGATCCATCACTGATGCCTAGGCGAGCGATCACGATGGGGGTTGGGACGATTCTCGAAGGGCGGCGGTGCGTCTTGCTGGCGACTGGTGAAGAGAAAGCCGAAATCATCGCCAAGGCGGTGGAAGGGCCAATTACAGCCATGATCTCGGCAACTGCGCTCCAGCTTCACGATCATTGTACGGTGATTGTCGATGAAGCTGCCGCGGGACAACTCCAAGGGGCAGATTACTATCGCTGGATCTTTGAAAACGAACCAGAATGGGAGTCCTACCGCTAACCTGACGCCAAACTATGCCGCACGATACTACCGCGTCGCGAACGTTGTTGACTGATTGCCTACGGGTCAACATTTATGCCAACCAGCGGGAGATGGCCAGTGCCGCGGCACATCGAGCTCATGCCTGCCTAAAGTCCGCGATTGAATCCCGAGGCCACGCGCGCGCGGTTCTCGCCTCCGCCGCGTCCCAGATTCAATTCCTAGGCGCCCTGACGCAGCTTCCC